>JAIOHL010000224.1 GCA_019913005.1 Anaerolineae bacterium
GGGCACACAAGCCCACGCACCCCATTGGCGCTCACCCACTACCCCCAAAAAATAACTATAGCGCTCGTCATGCAGCAGCAGGGTTTTGTCGCCGCTGGGCAGGTCAATCCGCCATAAGTCGCGCATCCCATTGTCAAAACCCTCCACAAACACCGCGCTTTCATCCTCGGCCCACCCTACCACTGAAGAATAGTTGAATGAGCGCCGGAGTTCGATGATCGCGCCATCGGATGGCCGCAGAATGGACAGGATATAGGTGACCGAATTGGGCGTGGCATCATCATAGAGGTTATGGGAGAGCAATAACCAACGGCCCTGTGGCGACTGCCAGACTGTCAAGGTATTGACGGGAAGCTGCAACAATCGGCGCGGCGGTGTGCCATCGGCCTCGGCTTGATACAGCCAATTTCCCGTATCCCGTAGGAGCAGTAGCGGTGGGCTGGTGGGCTGGTTGTCCACATAGACATTCGGCAGTTTCCAATAGACCCGTCCATCCATCAGCCCGACGGCATACAGCCATAACGAACCATCCAGCGGATAGACGGTGATTAGCGCCAACTGCGCCTCTGTCCACAGCGTCACATAGCCACCGGTGGTACGGAATATCGGCGTCATGTCACTGCCATCGGGTCGCAGCCGATAGAGCACATCATTCATCTGCACCAAGACCCACGCCCCATCTTCCGTCGCGCCAACCAACACCATGTAGAGGATGGTCTGGGGGATGATCTCGGTAAATTGACCGCTTGCCAAATCCAGCCGTAAAATCGCGTTGAGGCCCGTCCCATCACTGGCATAGAACACAATCCATTCGCCATTGGGGTCAATCACGGGCGGGGAATATTGCCCGACGCTGGCCGACCACTGAAAATTCGCCGTCAGATTTTCGATCTGGCGACCATCCGGGCGGGCACGGTAAATCTCGCTTTGGGCAAGGGTTGCGTCGTAAACTTGATAATAAATCCACCCCCCCGACCAAAATAGCGGGCCGGGAACGTTGACCCCCACCAAGCGCTGCGGTTGGGTGCCGTTCATGCGCACCCGCATCAGTTCGGCATACGGGATGTTGAAGGGGTTGTTATAGTTGCTCTCCATCAAATAGACCCATTCGCCGTCGGGGGAGGTGCCTTTGGGCGTAAAAGATGAATATTCCGGCCCAATTCTCCGCCATGCACTGTTGCCGCTGTTCGCCCCAACCAAATACACCGAATCGCGCCCGTTATCATTGGCGGTCATCAACAAAATACCCGTGTTGTCATGGCGATCCCGTCGGCGGGTCAGTTCCGCGCTGACCACGACCAGCAGGATGCCGAGCACCAGCACGGTGACTTGTACTACCCGTTTCATGTTTTTCGTCTCCCTCCCCTACGAATGACGCCCCCTAACATCAGCACGCTCCCTATGACCAGCAACCCGACAGGCGACCATGCGCGGTCAATGGGGGGCAGCAAGGCCAAGATATTCGTTGGTGGTATATCGAGGTGTATCTTTAGGACGGTACGGGATGCAATATGCAAAGCGATAAGATGGTCATCCGAAGCATGGATTACAAACCATTTCCCATCTGGAGACCAATCCTCAACACTTACCCATTCATCATCAGTCCACAATCGCTTAAGCCGACTTTTCTCGATTTCAAACTCGTATAGGGAGTATTGCCCCGTTTCAACATCAAAAGACTCCAACAGGATAGATTGGGAATTCGGAAATGCGCCCATAAAGTCGAACCCCACTGGCAAATCATCTAGTTCAGAATATGCCAAACCATCAGGGTGGAGTCGTGCCAGTTTGGATTCAGCAAATTGCAGTATCAACCATTTGGAATCAAAGGTGAACCAAGCACTTTTCGTACCTTCATACCTCCAAGTTTCCTCTCCACTGCCTGCATCTATGCCCACCACAGCGTCTGGCATTACCAAGACAAAATGGTTTGCAGCCCGAATCATTCGTCCAAGCGGTGGTTCGCGCGTCGAAATCGCTTCATAGAAGGGCAACCATTGGTGTGTTTCCGAATTCAGTTTATTGAGCCGCCAATCTCCGCTCTCAGTTTTGGTAACAGCGATTACCGATTCCCCCATATCAGGCCATACCAAGACATAGGCGAAATTATCCAAGTCTTCGGTCAAAGTTTCCGGCGCACCGCCAGCAATAGGCATCCGATATATGTCCCGCTTTTGGTAATCAGGGGTTGTGCCAACGAAATAAATCCACTGGCCGTCCAACGAAATATGCGTCTCGGTTGCATAGCGATCAAAATTAGGAGTTAGGTCCGCGACCACGCGACCATCTGGGCTAATACGGTACACTCCAATATTCATGCCCTGTTCCGACCAATAATCGGTCACTATCCATTGTCCGTCGGGTGTCCAGTGCAGGACGCCACCTTGAACCATTACATTCGCAAGCCGCTGAATCCGACGCCCATCACGACTCAGACGCCAAGCCTCACCCGCAAATGAATCATATTCCAGCGAAGTGCGGCTACCTATGAGATAAAACCATTCTCCGTCTGGCGACCACGCTACCGGATTAAAACCTAAATAGGTTGGGATGATTTGCCGACGAATCGCTGACCCAATCCCGTAAGCATAGACATTCTGGTGAAAATAGCGACCATCCTCGCTTGCAGAAAACAGCAGTATCGGTCTCGGATCACGGGTGGAGCGCACATAAGCCAGCATCCCCGCCATGCCGATTAAGCCAATCCCAAACAGCACCGCCGTCCATCGCAGCACCCGTTTCATACTTTGCGTCTTCCTCCCGCTCGAATCGAACCCACCAGCGCCCCACCCCCGATGATGAGCAATCCCGCTGGCGACCATGCGCGGTCAATCGGAGGCAGCCAACTGATGACATTTACCCACTCCTCGCGCCGATAAATCTTCCCGTCCTCAGTGTTCAAAATGATATTGTGGGGTTGATTTGAATTGACCTCATAATCATAAATTGCTACCCACCGCCCATCCAAAGATACGCCTTCAAACACGGCCTCGCGTGTTACAGGTTGATAGATTTTCCGAGTCGTCCCATCAGGTAAAAGCTGCCAAAGTTCAAAAAAATCGGTCGCGCTGTGGTCGCTGGCAAGGATGTTTCTCAAATAAGTGATTGTATCGTGATTGAATCCCATTTGACCGCCTGCAAATTGAATGACCTGCGGCGCTTGGCGGCCATCGCTTCCCAAATAAACGAGTGACCCATAGCCATCAATGGTCATGAGTGACCCAAAAGATGAAGGATGCGCAAGCGGACTCAGCCCTTCATAGCTCCAACCCAGTGCCGCCGAGGGCATTTCATAGGCCCATAACTCATATTTGTCTTGGGAGTGAGTTCGCACGATCACTAGATTTTGTTGTGCCCACCACCAGGCCAACTCAACTTCCTCATTCGGCTTCCAATCGGCTGATAGGGTTCGAGGATGGCTCCCATCTAAGTCGGTGATATACACCATGTCATCAGACTTGAATAAGAGCCAATCAGGGCCTTCCCCTACCCAAGAAGCACTTCCCTCAATAGTGGCGGTCAAGTTTTGTGGGGTACCTCCGTTAATCGAGACGCGGTAAACGTCCACAGAGTCCTTCTGTTGCACGCTAAAATAAACCCATCGTCCATTTTCAGAAATCTCGGGTTGCATGAGGGATAATTCCGCATCCCCAACATCGAGGGTCAGATTATAGGGTTGACTGCCAGATTCAGTCCCTACCCGAAACAGGTTACGTCCGGTCTGATTCTGAGATAGATACAACAACCATTTGCCGTCAGGTGTTGCAACTGAACCGATTACCCCCACAGCATACGTTATTGGGTCGGCGCGTAGATTATCACGTTGGATCCGCCATATAATGCCACTTTCGCTATTTAGGTCTTCAGAGTTGCGGTTCGCCAAAAGGTAAACCCATTGCTGGTTCCGCCACCATTGAAGGACGCGAAAATCGTAATATGGTGGAGAAATCCGATGGTGAATCTCTGAACCCGCAACCATCAGGTATAGAGCCTCAGTATTCGGTTTATGGTTAACTTTGTCAGTAACCAACATCACCGGGTCGGCCTCATGGGAATGGCGGATCGTCTCAAGCAGCACCGCCATGCCGATTAAGCCGATGCCAAACAGCACCGCCGTCCATCGCAGCACTCGTCTCATGATTTTCGTTTCCCTCTCCTACGAATGACGCCCCCTAACATCAGCACGCTCCCTATGACCAGCAACCCGACAGGCGACCATGCGCGGTCAATGGGGGGCAACCAGTCAAGCACATAGGCGTCGTGCAGTTGGTAGGCACGAGTCCAATCAAGTTTTAACAGGAGCACCGTGTTGCGGGTCTCGTAATGCCCATAAAACGCTGCCCACTCCCCATCGCTAGAAATCGCCTGCAAGCCCATGAGCGCCGACACGGGTTCGTAGACCTTACGGGTTGTGCCATCGGGAAAAAGCTCCCACAGCGTATACGCATCCGCCGCGTTGGGAATAGCCTTCATAAACAACGGCAGCCCGTCAAAAAAAGGCAGATAGGCATACTCGTCCTGTTCCAGAAC
>JAIOHL010000225.1 GCA_019913005.1 Anaerolineae bacterium
CATCAAAACCCCCATTTTTTGGTGTGTATACTTGCATCGCACCCCCAATTTCTGCTAACGTAGGAACATCCAGTTTTTGCGTGAGCCATACCCATAGGTAAAGTTATTATGAGCGATCAATCCGGGTCAAATCCTGCACCCAAAACTATGAATTGCCCGACCTGCGGCTATTTAATGGATATAAAATATGTCGGGGATCTGAAGGACAAAAAAGCCGTTTGTCCTGCCTGCAACACCAAAGTTGACGTTGACGACAGTTTTGCCCGCACCCACCGCAAGATTACCCGTAAAAAGGGCTTGTTCGGCAGTCAAGAAGTCGAAGAAATCATCAGCGAAGAGCGCTCCGATTTTAAGGCTAATCAACCGCCGCCAGCCCAGTCACAAACACCGCCACAAACCCCACCCAACGTCTTTGGACAGTACACAACGGGCCAACCCTATACCCAGCAACAGCGTCCCCCCGTGCAGCAGCCACAGGTTTTTGTCTCGGGCGGCGCCTACACCTACACCCCCGGCAAGGCCAAATCAAAATCCGGTGGCGGTGGTCTCGGCTGTGTGATTCTGCTGATCGTCATTGCGTCTATCGTCATTCCGGTTGGCGCAGGTATCTACTTCGCGGTGGGGGCCGCCAAAACCACTACGGATAGCGTCAACACCAGTCTGACCCAATCGGCCCGTACCCGTGAAGCGATTATGCGCGGGGCGGGGTTCATCCCCACCAATACCCCCGGTGGTCCGGGTGGTTCGTCGTTCAATTTTGAAAGCTGGAAGATTTTGAATGGGCATACCCGCGAAGTGAATCAGGTCGCCTTTAGCCCCGACGGATTGCATGTCGCCACCACCAGCAGCGATGACACCCTGCGTCTGTGGGATATTTCAACAGGCGAAACCGTTGCCGAAATTACCGGTGTCACCTTTGAAGAACCGTCAATGGTCGCCTTCAGCCCCGACGGAAAATATATGGTCACAGCCAGCGATTCCAGCGGCAAGATCAAATTCTATAATCCGCAGTCGGGCGACTTCCAATTCCAAATCGAGGTCGGCAATTCCAATGTCAATGGCATCGCCTTCAGCCCCGATTCAACCAAACTAGCAATTGCCGATTATGAAAATCTCTATCTGTATGATGTCGTAGCCCGTTCGCGCTTGACCGAAGTCACCAGCGAGGGTACAGATCGTCCCTATTTTCAGCAGTTGGTCTTTTCACCAGATGGCAACTTTGTGTATGGCCGCGCCAGCCAAGCCATTTATGTGTGGGATTTGAACAGCAAATCGTTGACCCTATTGATTACCGCCGAGGCCTCGTCCTACAACGACATGACCATTATGCCCGATGGCAAGAACTTGGTTTTGGCACACAGTGGCAGCGACGGGGTTGAAATCGTTGATCTCAGCAATGGGCGCATTGCCAAAGCCCTGCCCGGTGGTCTGGGCGGTGGCGCGGATTCAGTCGCCATCAGTCCTGACGGCACGCTTTTGGCAACGGGCAGCTTTTTTGGCGATTTCCAGATTTACGAATTGGCTGACGGCAGCCTGAAATATAAAGCCAGTGAAGATTTGGATCGCGTCAACAGCATTGCCTTTAGCCCCAACGGTAGTGTGATCGTCATTGGCACAGGCGGCGAAGAAGTCCGCCTATTCCTGACCGGGCCAGACGTTGACCCCTTTGCCAATGTGTCGGTATTTGATGAAAATGTCGGCGATGTAGTTGGTTTTGCCTCACCCACGCCCCTCACGGTGGTTGGCTGTGTCATCAGTTCACGCAATCAGGTGAATTTGCGCGGCGGCCCCGGCACCGATTATGTCGCACGTGGCACACTCCGCCCCGGTGAGACCCGCGAAGCCGATGGTCAGGCGCAGGACGGCAATCAAACATGGTGGCGCTTGATTGATGGCACATGGGTGCGCTCGGACGTGGTAGACGAAGAGGGCAACTGCACCAACCTGCCCACTGTCAACCCGTAATCTCTTTCGAATACTTTCGTAGGGGATGGCCCTGTGCCATCCCAAAAAATGGGCGGGCACGGCAACCCGCCCCAACTTCATGCGGCACATTATTCCGAAAAGTGGACGAATTTACGCCGCCCCGGCCTTCATCATCTGCCGCACCACCAGATGATGGAAAGGCCGAATCACATTAAAATACACAGGCCCTGTCCAGCGGTTATAATGCACAATCGTGAGGACATAAAACCGTTTGTGTTTCCCCTCGATTGGCTCAACCACCACCCCCAACCGCGCCGTCAAATGCGACTCACTAATCCCCGCCACCCACATCCGATCTTCCTCCGCGACCTCGACCTTAAAAAACGAGGCCATCTTGCCGGGTTGCATCGGCAGATCTTCCGGCTTTTTGTGATAGACACGTGGAATACCACTTTGTTTCATGCCGAGTAATCGCACAAAAAAGAACCTCACCCCGTACAAAAATGACACCCATGCGGGTTGATATTCCAGCGCATGAACCACAAATTCGCGCATGGTCGCATCGCTTTCAATGGTTTTGATGTCCACCACATCTGCCCCAAGCAGCACCTCTTTGATTTCGGGGATTTGCCGAACGTAATTGGGAATCTTCATGGACTGCCTCCTTGTTTCAATGTTTCAATTGATATTGTTCGCTGATTTCATCAAACATCTGGCGCAGGGTGCTTTGGGGCAGCGGCGGAATCATATCCTCGCCCCCGATCAGCACCGCATAAAACAATTGGGCCACAAACAGCGCCCGGCCCTCATTTTGTAAAATTTGACGGCATAATCCACGCATATAATCCACGCGCTGTGCATCTACCCGCGCCTGATACTCACGCACCAGCCCATCCGAGTGTGCCCAGACCCGAATCGGCACTTCCAATGGCAAGTCTTCAGCAGTGATGATGTCAAATAGGCGGGTCAACTTGGCCTGTGGTGATCCCGACTCCTCGGCCAATCGGATGATTTGCAACGTCCCCTGCTGCTCATAAAAATCCAACAGGGCGATCTTGAAGTCCTCGTAATCTTTGAAATGGTGATAGAACGACCCTTTGGTGACACCCAAGCGCGTTGTGAGTTCATCAATCGTCAGCCCCGCAAAGCTTTTTTCGGCCAATACATTGAACGCCTCTACCAGCCAATTCGTTTTGGTTTTCCGTGCCATTTCATTCACCTAACCATACCATACGGTATGGTATAGAATACCCTATGGTATGGTTTTGTCAATCCCTCAATTTTGATGGAGATGGGATACTACATATTGACCAATTGGCCGATCCCAACGAACGCGCTATAGTTGACCCCACTTCCTTAAAATTGCGCTTAACGAATATTTAGGAGTTCTTCCAGATGTCCACGCTTGCCACCAAACCCGCCCTGAATACCCGCAGCCGTACCCTTGTCGCTGGCGATGACCGTGCCGCCGCCCGTTCCATGCTGAAAGCCATTGGCCTGACCGATGATGACCTTGCCAAGCCGCTCATTGGCATTGCCAATACATGGACGGAAATCGGCCCGTGCAATTTTCATCTGCGCCGCCTTGCCGAAGCCATGAAAGCCGCCATTCGCGCCGCCGGGGGGACACCGCTGGAATTTAACACTGTCAGCATTTCGGACGGCATCACGATGGGCACGGAGGGCATGAAAGCCTCGCTCATCAGCCGCGAACTGATTGCCGACTCGATTGAACTGGTGGCACGCGCCAATTATCTGGACGGCCTGATTGCGCTGGCGGCCTGCGACAAAACCATCCCCGGCACGATTATGGCCCTCATCCGCCTCGACCTGCCCTCCCTGATGCTCTATGGCGGCTCGATTGCCCCCGGTCATTATAACGGGCGTGATCTCACCGTGCAGGACGTATTTGAGGCCATCGGCGCATATGCCAGCGGCAAAATCACGGCTGAGGAATTCCACGCTATTGAATCACTGGCCTGTCCGGGGCCGGGGGCGTGCGGGGGTCAGTTTACTGCCAACACAATGGCAACCGCCTCCGAAATTTTGGGCATTTGTCCAATGGGTTTCGCCGATGTACCTGCGATGGACGCCGCGAAAGATGATGTGGCACGCAAGGCCGGTGAATTGATCCTGTATATGATTGAAAACGACATCCGCCCCTCACAAATTATCACCCGTCAAGCCCTTGAAAACGCCATTGCATCGGTGGCAGCGACTGGCGGCTCTACCAACGGCGTGCTGCATCATCTGGCCTATGCGCGTGAGGCCGGGATTCCGTTTACCATTGACGACATCGAAGCCATCAGCAAACACACACCCCTCATTGCCGACCTCAAACCGACTGGTAAGTATACGGCGGTGGATGTGCATAAGGCCGGTGGGATTCGCCTAATCGCCCAACGCCTGCTCGAAGGCGGTTATATTGATGGCAGCAGCCTCACCGTCACGGGTCGCAGCCTTGCCGAAGAAGCCAGCCAAGCCGTCGAGACCCCCGGCCAACAGGTCATCCGCCCTCTCAGCAATCCGATTAGTGCCAATGGCGGCCTGCATATCCTGAAAGGCAATCTCTGTCCCAACGGTGCGGTGATTAAACTCAAGGGTGATGAACCCCGTCAACATCGCGGCCCCGCCCGTATTTTTGAGCGTGAAGAAGATGCCTTTGAAGCAGTGCAGGCCCAAAAGATCAAACCCGGTGATGTGGTCGTCATTCGCTACGAAGGGCCTGTCGGTGGGCCGGGGATGCGCGAAATGTTATTGGTGACCGCCGCGCTGACAGGTCAGGGCCACAGTCGGGATGTGCTGCTCATGACCGATGGGCGGTTCTCTGGTGCGACACGCGGCCTGTGTATCGGACACGTCGCCCCTGAAGCGATGGTCGGCGGGCCAATTGGCTTGCTGCAAGAGGGCGATATTGTCGCGGTGGACATTGACGCCCGTACCCTCAATGTTGAACTCAGTGAGGCCGAACTCGCCCAACGCCGTGCGGCATGGCAAGCCCCCGCCCCCCATTACACCAGCGGCGTGATGCGAAAATATGCGCTCATGGCAAAACAGGCCGATGATGGCTCGGTGACGAATGTAAAACCCTAGCCGTATTTACTTTAGCAGCTTAATATACTAAAATTCGTATAATGACAGACGAAAAAGAATGGAAGCTCGAATTCTATACCGATGCCAGCGGGTCTAGTCCTGTCATTGAGTTCTTAGGTACCCTAGACTCAAAAACTCGCGCGAGATTCCGCTGGTCAATGGAACAACTTCGCGTTCGCAACGTACAAGCAAGGGCGCCACTGGTGAAACATCTCGATGGCGACCTTTGGGAGTTACGTGAAGAAAGCAAAACGAACATCTATCGCGTCATCTATTTTTTCTATACGGGCCGCCGCATTGTCTTTTTACATGGCTTTCAAAAGAAAACCCAAAAGACTCCGACCCGTGAAATAGAAACGGCACACCGACGTCATCTTGATTTCTTGGAGCGCGAGGATGAGAAAGGTGAGGAGTAACATGACAGACAAGACAGTGCCAATTGGTCAACGCCTTTACGAGGAATATTGGGCACAGCAAATGGCTGACCCAGAATTTCAAGCGATTTACGAAGCCGAAGCGGCCAAAAAGGAACTCTGGCTACAATTGGTGCAAGCCCGCCAAGCTGCCGGGTTAACGCAAGCCCAAGTCGCTGAACGCTTAGGAGTATCACAGGCACAGGTCGCCCGAATCGAAAAACGTGGTTACGATGCCTATACATTGACCACTTTGCGAAAGTATATCGCCGCGCTGGGTGAAGGTTTTTCCTTAGAAATCACCATCCATATCCCGCCGTCAGATGGGGATAGTGTCACTGAGAAGCCATCGCATGTTCCGGCGTAGCTATTTGAAAGGCACGACCCCATGAAAGATTTGACAAAGGCGGAGGCATTGGCGTTTTTGATGTCCAAGCCGCGCACGGGTAAATTGGCAAGCGTCCGACCCGATGGCAGACCCCACATTGCCCCCATTTGGTTTATTGTGGATGGCGACGACCTGATTTTCACGACATGGTATACCACCGTGAAGGCCGCCAATCTGAAAGCCGATCCGCGTGTCAGCCTGTGTGTGGATGATGACACCCCGCCTTACGCCTTTGTCATCATTGAAGGGGTCGCCCAAGTCCAAGAAACCCCCGACCCCACCGAGATGCTGCGTTGGACAACCGCCCTTGCCCGCCG
The DNA here is from genome assembly GCA_019913005.1 of Anaerolineae bacterium. Taxonomy (GTDB): domain Bacteria; phylum Chloroflexota; class Anaerolineae; order Aggregatilineales; family J027; genus CFX10. The sequence continues at coordinate 6,138 of JAIOHL010000225.1, forward strand.
TTACATGGGGGATGAGGTCGCCGAGGCCTATGGCAAGCGCAACGCCGTCGCCGGGGAATGGCTGATCCGCCTCACCCCGACTAAAATCGTCGCTAAATCTGGCATCTCGGATTAGAGCAGCAAATAGCACCGTTCGGATTAGCGTATTGAGGCTCACATGGGAACTCTTTCTTTAAGTAGTTCAAACATAGTGCCGAAGCATGAAGGCTGGGTTCAGTCAGTAGCCCTTTCTCCCGATAACACGCAGGTGATGACTGGGGGTAGCGATGGAACGATCAGGCTTTGGGACTTAGAAACAGCAAAGGAGCTTCGGCGGTACAATAGTCGCGGGAGGGCGAAAGCGCCTCTAAAAAAGGTGGGCTTTTTCTTAGATGGCATCCACGGCTTTGCGAGTAGTTGGGGTGAAACGCGCTACCGTACCGTTCACGCCACATGGATATTTAACTTGGAAACTGGCGAAGAGTTACAGGTTTTTGCGGAAGACGCCCCTGTTCTGCATAGTGCATTGTCACCTGACAGTCATTATCTCGTCGCATGTCTTGGGGTGGGAATAGTCAAGTTGTGGGATACACAATCTGGCGAGAATCTTCTTGATCTACAAAACATGTATGGGGCTAAAGTAGCCTTTTTGCCAGATAATGATCGGTTCTTGATGGTGATGCCGGAGCAACTCAGTCTTTGGGATATTCAGGCAGGCCAACTGATTTATCGTCATTCTTCAGACATACCAAGTCGTTCTTCACTGCCACCCAAATACCCAGATGACATAGCATGTTCAAGTGACGGAGCTTATGCTGCGGTCAGCCGTAGGGGTATTGAGGTCTTTGAGGTGGACACAGGCAAACCCGTTCAAGTGCTTCCGGTTAAAGGTGGGCCGATTAGAAGTATCGTGTTCCTTTATGACACACACTATTTGGTGGGTGTTGGCGAAGACCGGATAATTTTTATTTGGAATGTTGCAACAGGAAAACTAGAATCCAAAATTCATGCCCACTCACACATCATTTTGGATGTTGCCTGTTCGCTTGATAATAGACTGCTGGTGACTGGTAGCGCCGATGGAACGGCACAAGTCTGGGATATTCAGATGTAGACCAAGCATCCTAGCTCGTGGGAGCACTGACTGTTTTGTTGATTGCAGATACATTGATATCTACTGATAAACCAAGCTCACCACCTACACACAACTGTTCAGCCACCCCTGTTCACATCTCGTGGACATTGTTGTCCTAGCCGGGGATTTGAATCACCGTTCGGCGACCTTCCCAAACCTCCCCATTCGCTCTACACTACCCATCATCAAATTTGGACGAACTGACACCCGAAAAAAATCGAGGCGACCCTATGCCCCTCAAATCCCAAGTCCGACTCACGCTGATTGACCTGCTGACCCGCCTGCTATCGCGCCTCAACCGACCGCAAGCCGACCCCGCCGATATTTATTACGCCTTTCGCTTGATTTTGGGCCGTACCCCCACCGCCGCCGATTGGGAACTGTGGCGACGCGACATCCAACCCGGCATGAGCAAAAATGCCCTTGTGGAGACCTTTCTCAACTCCGCCGAGTTTCGCGCCCATCATGAAATCCAACCCCAACTCGTCCACACCCCACACGGCTTTGACATCTGGGTAGACGTCAATGATGAACTCATCGGCCAGCCCATTATCGCCACGCAAGCCTACGAACCGCATGTCACCGCAATTTTGCAGCGCGAACTCAAGCCCGACTCGGTGTTGGTGGACATCGGCGCGAATATGGGGTGGTTCACCCTCCTAGCCGCCAGCCTCACCCCACACGGCAAAGTCATCGCCATCGAGCCGAATTGGGCCAACGTCCAACTCGTCTATCGCAGCCTGCTTCAGAACCATTTCCGTCATGTCACCCTCTACCCTTGCGCCATCACCGCCGACTCCACCCTCCTTGAATTGCAGCACACCCGCTCCAATGGCCGTGTCGCCATTCCCACCGCTGCCAGCCAATGGGTCGAATATAGTCAGGGCATCCGCTTGGATGATCTGCTGGCTGCTGAACCGAAAATTGATGTCATCAAAATGGACATTGAAGGCCACGAGCCGATTGCACTGAAGGGGATGCTAAACATTCTGCGCCAGCATCACCCCGTCCTATTGACCGAATTTCACCCTCATGCCATCCAAACCAATGCCAACGCCAACCCCACCGATTATTTGAACGCGCTGATCGGATTGGGCTATGAAGTGTCGGTCATCGAACCCGCCGGACATGCCAACCCCATGCCCGACGCCGCCGCGATTATGGCCTATTGGCGCGACCTCAACCACCAGCTTGGCACAGGGGAATCCACCCACCTTGATTTAATTGCCCATTTTTGGGGTTAATCGGGAACTACCTGCCTGCTTCATGGTTGGGATGGGCCAGTGATCCGCCCATCCTCCTAACCAATCCGGATTGAAGCGAACTCTCGTAATTACGCCAAGCCTGCGTCCCCGCCGCGTGACGTATAGTTGTCATGCACCGAGACCAGCAGGGCAATCTCCTCAATCGCCGCATCCCGCCCCACCAAATCCACTAATTCACAGGTCTTATACGGCTTGATCCGCTCATTATAGTCTTCTTGCCATTGACGATAGCGTTGTTCGGCCCCCGCATCCTCAAAGGGGAAGCGACCCGGCGGTGTGGGACAGTCACAGCGCCACGGCTTCGGCGTCAAGCGTGCCCGAAAACTCTCCTGTTTATTCGTCAGCAGTCGATACATCGGGTCCGACCCCAACGCCAGCAATAACTGGGTCGTCTCATCCGACTTGGGGTCGTACAATTTGTCGGTAAACAGCAACCGCAACCCGGCCTTGGTGCGATAGATGCGAAAAGATCGCCCCGGATTTGCCACTGCCCAATTTTTCACCCCGTTTAGGGTCATGGTGGCCGCGTCCATCACCGGTGCGTCTGACTTCTTGCCGAACAGCTTTTTGAGGCCGCCCCCTCCCCCGCTTGATTTTGTTTCGGGGAAATCAATATCGGCAAACAGCACCGAGGACGCATTCATCACCAGCGCCCCATAGCGATTTCGGGTAATGACGCCGACTTGCCCCTTGCCCGCATCCAGTGACCGCACCACCTCTTCACGTAGCGGTGTCTCCAAATAGGGATAGCGGTCTGGTCGAATCCCCTGCACCATATAATTGAAAATGCGGCTGGCGCGATTCCGAGCCTCTTGGCGGGCTTCATCCATGTTGTTAAATGACCAGCCCCATGCCACAAACGACTGCTGCCGTCCGCGCCCATCCGTACCCGTAAAGGTTTCTTTTGCCCAATAATTGGGGAGTCGCATACCTATCCCTCCTTAAGTTTCAATTTGTTCTATCGCCCCATTGTACTGACGCGCTGTTTCTCGGCAACCGCCTCCAAGAATTTGTCTCTCCCCTTAGTCAAAACAAGCCGAGGATGGCCTTTTGCAGTACCTTGTCAAGCGCAACCCGTTGTTGCTACTGTCATCCCCCTATAAAATTCGTGTAAAATTCATATCATACAAGTGTTCGCAATGTTATCATAAATAATCGTTACTACTTGGATGACCGCCTTTATCTGAAAGGACTCCAACGGAGTACCCAGCATGACCATCTCCCCGATCCATATTCTCGTCATCACACCCGACCCAACCCTCACCCCCATGTGTGTCAACACCCTGACCACTCTGCATAATGGACGCACCCTCAATTGGGAAGCCTATACGTGGGAGATGCTGCCGCTCATCCTGAATTCGACTGCGCCAATTGTGATCGCCGACCTGCGAATCCCACAGGGCAATGACCTAGAGTTGCTCGGTTCATTGGAGGCAGCCTTCCCAAGCGCTTCCCTATTGGCTTTTGTAGACGGCATAACTGACCCCACCGCACAGCTAAACATGAACGTGCTGGATTTTCTGACCCCTGCCGATCTTACGCCTGCCATGCTTGAACGGGTGCTGCGGCTGGCCTATCGTGAGCATATGACACGGGCTGAATTGCAACTGGTCAGATCAGAATTGATGTTCAGCCAGAGTCGTCTGCAAGGGATTTTTGAGAACATCCCCATCGGCATATCATTGGTTGGACTGGATGGCAAATCTATCCTGCACAATCCCGCTATTTATCGCATTTTGGGCTATCTGCCAAGCGAACTCGAAGGCCTTCATTATGCCACCCACCTGCATCCCGATGACCTCCCCCTCGCCCTACAAAATTTTGAGGATGTGCTGCGGATTGGGTCAAGTTCGATTGAAGTGCGATTCATCCGCAAAGATGGCAGTCTCGTCTGGTGCAATGTCAAAGCCTCCCTTTTATATGACGCCGACCAGAAGCCGATGTACATGATTGGCACGCTCCAAGATATTACGGCCCATAAATTATCCGACCAACTGCTACTCGACAGCGAAGTGAAATTCCGTACTCTGACCGAAACCACCGCCGCCGCCATCCTTATCCACAACGGCGCACGCATCCTCTATGTTAACAACGCCGCCCTTGAACTAAGTGGCTATACCCATGACGAAATCCACCACCTCAATATGTGGAATCTTGTCCATCCTGAGCATCTGGATAGCGCCCGTGAATTGTGGCATCGTCGCAAAAACGCCCTGCCCGCCCCAACCCACTATGAATTGAAAGTCATCTTCAAAGAAGACCGGGTCCTTTGGATGGACGTGACGGCTGGCTTGATTGACTTTGAGGGGCAGCGGGCCGTCTTGTTGACTGGCCTCGACATCACTGCCCGCAAACAAGCCGAAGCCGCCCTTCAAGACCAGCTTCAATTGATGCAAACACTGATGGATGCCATCCCCCACCCCATCTATTACCGTGACCAAAACGGCATCTTTATGGGATTTAACAAACCCTATATCGAGGGCATGGGCCTTACCCGTGACCAAATACTGCACAAATCCATCTTCGACATCTACTACGAACAGCAGATCGCCCAGAGCAATTATGAGGCCGATCAAGCCGTGATTCGTTCCGGCAAAATAATTGAAGAATATATGGAAATGCGTCGTCTAGTAGACATGGAGACCCGCTACATATGGCGCATCAAAGCCCCTGTCATGCGGGCCGATGGTGAATGCACCGGGGTGGTCACGATCCTGATTGACATCACCGACCAAAAGAAAAACGAAGCCGCCCTCCGTACCAGCGAACAGCAGTACCGTCTCTTGGCCGACCACGCCAGCGACCTCATTTATCGCAAGTCTGTCGAGGGCAATTGGGTCTATCTGTCGCCCTCGGTGGAAAATCTTTTGGGTTATCGGGCCGAAGATCTGTTGGGGCAGGCCGCCATCGAGATTGTCCATCCCAACGATCAACCCCTTGCTATCGCTGCACTCAAAGCGCTCATCGCATCACCTGAGACCACTCAATCGCTGCTGTGCCGAATGCGACACCACAATGGCGAATATCGCTGGTTTGAAGTGCTCGCCCGTGCCGTTACCGACGAAAACACGGGCCAGACCACCGAGGTCATTGCGATTGGGCGTGATGTCACCAGCCGCAAAGAGGCGGAGGAGGCCCTGCGCGAATCCCAAACGCGCTTCTCTACCGTCTTTCATTCTAGCCCGATTGCCATTGCGGTCACGTCCTTTAAAGACGGGGAGATTTTTGACTGTAACGAATCGCTCCAACACACCCTCGGCTACACCCGTGAAGAATTGATCGGCCAGCGCACCATTGATCTGGAATTGTGGTTCGATACCGCCGAACGCGATGCAATGATGGCACGCTTAAGTGCCGATGGGGCGATTCATTTTCAAGAGCATGTCATGCGGCATAAATCTGGCACACCCGTCCACGTCTTGGCCTCATTTGAACCCATCGAACTGAACGGCATACCCAGCATTATCACCATGTTTTACGACATCACCGAGCGCCGCAAAGCCGAAATCGAGCTAGAACGCCGCGCCCGTCAACAGGCCGTCATCGCGGGGTTGGGTCAACGTGCCCTCGAAGACCGCAGCCTGCCGGAGCTATTAGCCCTCGCCAGCGACTTTGTGTGCGAAGGCCTAGAACTCCATCACGCCCTCCTCTTTGAATGGGATCGCCCCGGTGACCGCCTCATCATCCGCGCCCAGACCGGCTTTCCCGACCGGATGATCGGCGAACCCCGCCCTATCAATTCACTTTCGGGTCATACCCTTCACGCCAAGCGCCCCGTGATCGTGGATGACCGTCGCATTGATCCGCAAGTCCCTTATGGAGTTGACGCGCAAAGATATGGCTTGATTAGCAGTATAGCCGTCGTCATTCCCGGTGGGGATTATCCTTTTGGCGTGCTTTCCGCCCACACCACCTATCCCCACAAATTCACCCCCGAAGATGTCAATTTTATGCAGACCATCGCCAATTTGCTGGCAACCGCCATTGACCGAATACAGGTCGAACAGGCTCTGCTGGAAAGCCGCGAACGATTCCGCATTGTTTCCGAACTCAGTTACGACTATTCCTACTGCTTCCGCGTCGAACCCGATGGTCGCCTATTTTGCGAATGGATCACCGACGCCTATACCCGTCTGACAGGCTATCCGGTGGAAGACATGATTGGGAAAACGCACACCGAACCCTTTACCAATATCCACCCGGATGACCTTGCCTTTGTGATCGAACAAGGCCGCGCCCTCAGCCAAAACCGCGCCATTGGCCCAGTCGAGTTTCGTATCTACACCAATTCGGGTGAGGTCGTGTGGGTGCAAAACTACATCACGCCCATTTGGGATGAGGCCGAAAATCGCATGGTGAAATTCATCGGGTCGGCCTCCGATATTACCCAGCAAAAACGCCGTGAACGCGAACTTGAGGCGATTGTCAAAGTTGCGGCGGCCCTGCGGCGTGCGCCCAATCGGGCCAGCATTTTGAGCTTGGCCCTCAATGAAGTGGTGGATTTGCTGCATTTTGATGGGGCTGTTCTTGCCACCGTCGCGCCTAATGAAGAGGAATTGTTTGTGGAGGCCACCTTGCGGCAGTGGCGCAACGCGAAGGATTATCTCCTGCCGCTCAAGAATACCTTTATGGGGCGTGTGGTGCTCCAATCCAAGTTAGTCGTGGTGAACGATGTGCCCAATCATCTCGATAGATTCCTCTACCCGGAGCTTTTCGAAGGAATGCGCACCGTTGCCGCCGCACCACTGATTGCCGAGGAGAAAACCTTTGGCGTCCTAATGCTCGGCTCGCGCGGCACCTTTCATGATGAAGAACTCCACCTGCTCGAAGTCATCAGTGAGGTCATTGCCAACGCCCTCTACCGCGCCACTGTCACCGAAACCCTCGCCAATCGGGTTGCCCAGCGCACCGCCGAATTACAGGAGGCCAATGCCCGCTTGCAGGTGCTCGATCAACTCAAATCCAAATTTGTATCGGATGTCTCGCACGAACTCCGTACCCCCGTCACCAATTTAGGAATGCACATTTATCTCTTGGAACATGCCAGCCCCGAAAAGCACGATTATTACATCGGGGCATTGCGCGAACAGGTCGTCCGCCTCACCAACCTTGTCGAAAATATTCTACAAATTTCCCGTTTGGAGATGGGCAAGGCCAAAATCACTTTTACCCCGATTAATTTGGGCAATGTTGCCCGTCAGGTCGTGGAGGCTCATCGCCCCCGCGCCGAACTCAAGGGTATCCACCTAGAACTGACGACCTCGGATAACCTACCCCCCTTTTTGGGTGACTACAACCAGATGTCGCAGGTCATGACCAATCTGGTTGCCAACGCGGTCAACTACACCTCGGCGGGGCAGGTCAAAGTCTTCCTCAGTGCCGATTTGGATAAGCCTGAGGTGCTGCTGCGGGTAGAGGACACAGGCATGGGCGTTTTGCCAGAGGACATCCCCCACCTCTTTGAGCGGTTCTATCGCGGTGTGCTGGCGGGTCAATCCAACCTCCCCGGCACAGGGCTGGGCCTAAGCATCGTCAAGGAAATCGTGGATTTGTACGACGGCAGGATTGATGTGGAAAGCGAAGTTGACAAAGGCACAACCTTCACTGTCCACTTTCCCATCCTGCTGATTCCTTAGTCCGATCAGGCGACGGGTCTACCGAAAAATCCCCCACGCTTTTTTGGCATGTGCCACCGCCGGAATCCTTGCCAAGACGTGCGCCGCGTCACTCGGCGAGGCCACACTCTCGTCCGCTACTTCGTCCGCGAATGTCTGATTCGCAGCATGTCCAATCGCCGTCATTACAAAAATCGGCGAATGACAAATGGCCTCTGCCAGCCGGTAATCATCAAATACCTCGGCAATATCGTCGGCATCGCCACCCCCGCGTGTAATCAAGATCACATCCACGCCCTGCTTCTGTTTAAGCCGATTCACCGCCCGCACAATTTCCGGCACTGCCGCCTCACCCTGCACGCGCACCGACTCCAACACCACCTCGGCTTGACCTTTTTCGCGGCCATAAATTGTGGTGAAATCTCGATAGGCTTGGGTGGCGTCGCCTGTCACCACGCCAATTTTGCCAATCGTCTCTGGCATGGGCTTGGCGCGTTTGGGCCATAACCCCTCCGCCTTCAATTGTCGGATCAACGCCCCCTCACCCGACGGCCCTCCGGACATCACCTTCAATTGCAGTCGCGCATCGTCATACACTTCCAATTTCGCGCTGACGGTGATCTCCGCGTCTTTGGTGATGGACTGCCCATTCACATCATGAAACTGGATGCAATGAATCGAGCTTTCGGCGTCGCCTAAGTCAAAAATGGTGTATTTCTTGAAAGGCCGCACATTATAGACCGTCCCACTCACCTGAAATTCGTAGGGGGCGGCCACCTTTTCAATCCACGTCTTGATCTTGGAGGTCAATTCCGACGGGCGCAGCACTTTGATGTCCGTTGGCGCATGAAGATTGGGCACTGATCGTAATGCTGACGCTTCGATTTGCAGCAACGTCTTTTTGGCATACATCGTCACATGCCCCGCCACATCCAGCGCCATGTCGTTTTGCAACATTTGGGCAGACGGACTTCTCACATCGCGCCCCACAAAACACCGGATAGATTGTTCCCCATCCGTCAATTCAAAGAAGTCTACGCCTCGGACGGTTTGCAGATGTTTGATCGTCCCTCGGCAAACGACCTGCTCAGACAGGCGGTTTCGAATCCAGGGGTCAAGGCGCTGACTAAAATCGCGGATATTACGAGCCTTAAATTGTTTCGACATCAGGGTGCTCAATTCTGGGAAAATGCTAGTATTCAAACTTAACCTTAACCTTTTCTAGATTATAGCTAAATTTTTGTTCGATAGCGCCGCCTGCCCCTAAATTTCATAGATTTTTCACACTCAACTCACCCATTATTGGGAGTGCCCTTAACCACCCATTCGGATTATCATAAATATGATGAAATGGAGTGTGATGGTATGTCTACTCAACCTGAATCAACTTTCTACTCAGAACCCCTCTTTCACGAGGAACAGCGCTTCCAACAAAAACCCCTTTGGGCGCTGATGGTCTTTTTCTTTGTCATTGAATTTGTCCTCATCCTTGTCCCGCTTATTCGCATTTGGGTGTTTGGCGAAACCATAGACGGCTCAGATCGCTCCGACCCGGCCCCCGTGTTGATTGGCATCTTTGTCATGGGCGTATTGGGTGGACTCATGTGGCTGCTGTGGAAGTTGCGCCTCGTCACCGAAGTGTACCGCGAGGGTGTCCGCGTCCGAATGATTCCTTTCCATCGGCGGGTGCAAGCCTACCCATTCGACAAAATCGCCACGTTTGAAGCTGTAACCTATCGCCCTATCCGCGATTACGGGGGTTGGGGCATCCGGCGGGGTCGTAAGGGTCGTGCCTTCAATGTGCGCGGCAACAAAGGGGTCATGCTGCAATTAACCGACGAACGCCCTTTGCTGATCGGCACACAGCGCCCTGATGAATTTGAGGCGGCCTTACGCTCCGCCTACCCGACCAAGCCCTGAGCCGACTTTACGACTAGGTATCGCATGAGTACGAGATCGTATTGTCTGGTATCATGTGGCGAATGAAGGGGTGTGCTCTGAAAAAGAATGCGCCTGCCCCACGTCTCAACATCAACTCCCCTTCTACCAGAGCATTGGGCGAGGGGGTTTGGGGGTGAGGGAATTCATCGGTTTAACGCTTTGCTCATGGGAGGTCTGGACATGCGACAACGACGCTTCATCTTGGTAAGTCTGGCATTCATCCTGTCAATCGGG
>JAIOHL010000226.1 GCA_019913005.1 Anaerolineae bacterium
CCCCTGGCTTGACACTTGGAATCAAGGGTTCTAGAATCGCCCATGCCCGATCTGAGAGATCACTGGGGTAGGTTGTTCGTGTTTCCATACCCCCTAGTCTAGCTCTACTCTACCTTTTTAGACACCCTCTCAGCCTGACCCAGTTTTTCATCCATCAATCACCCGAATCTGGTATCACTTGTATGGGATGACACGGCAGTGACCGTTAATCAAAAGGATGTGTGGTAGAACGATTGGAAGTGTGACTTGGGTCACATTTTTTGTTTTTGAGCGGTAGTATTCTTAGTGTATATAAGTCGTCACAAGGAGCAGATCACATCATGAACACGACACGACGCGGATTTTTGAAAGGCACAGCCGGAGCGGTTGGAGCCGCCGCACTGATGAGTTTACAAGGGCATACCGATCAGGTGTTGGCAAACATCGTCGGGGATCCAAAAAAAGCCTATGCCCAAGCAGGCACGTATCCAGCTAATATGATGGGCGCGGAACTGCCCCCCGTCTCACAGGAAATTACTCTCGAAACCCCCCATAACATTCGAGAAATCGCCCCCGGGGTGGCCTATGAATTGTGGTCGTTTAATGGCACAGGCCCCGGCCCACATCTGCATGTCAAAGAGGGCGAACTGGTCAAATTTAGCATGACCAATCCCGACGACCACATGCAGCATAGCATTGACTTTCACGCGGCACAGTTGGCATGGGAGAAGTATTATCAGGCCGTTAACCCCGGTGAAACTCACGCCTTCGACTGGACACCCAATTTCCCCGGCGTGTTTATGTATCACTGCGGCACGCCCCCGGTGTTGGCGCATATCGGCAACGGGATGCACGGTGCGATTGTCGTTCAGCCCAAAGATGGCTGGCCCGAACCCGCCCGCGAATATGTCTTGGTGCAAAGTGAGTGGTATCTTGGCGATCCCGAAGCGGATGGGGTGCGGCGCGGCAACACCCAAAAAATGACGGCTGGCACACCCGATATGGTGGTCTTTAACGGCTATCTCAATCAATATCAAGCCAATCCGCTGGTAGCCGACCCCGGCGAATTGATCCGGTTGCATGTGTGCAATTGTGGGCCGACGGTGTGGAGCGCCTTCCATGTGATCGGGGCGATTTTTGAAGCGGCCTATGCCGATGGCAACCCACTCAATAAGCAGGTTGGGATGCAGACGGTCACTATTCCCCCCGGCGGTGGCTACACGGTTGAAATGCGGATTCCCGACGAAGGTTTCTATCCCTTTGTGACACACAGTTTTGCGTACACCGGACGCGGCGCGTTGGGGATTATCAAGGTCGGCAATCCCACCATGCCCGAAACGACTCAAATGTCAGGCGGGCATTAGGATTCAATAGATACTTGACCTCACCCCAACCCCTCTCCCACGTGGAAAGGGGCTTCGATACACCAGATTCGACTCCCCCTCGCTTATCGGAGAGGGGGTCGGGGGGTGAGGTCGCATGAACAGAATTATGGGCTAAACATCATCCAAATGGGGGGTAGGCGTTCCTCCCACCTACCCCCCATTTACCATCTATCCAATCCATGCCTGCCATTGTTCCGGCAGCGGCTTCTGCATGGCTTTCAGATAAACGTCGGCCTTTGCATAAAAAATAAGCAGGGCTTCGCGGTAGGTGTGGAAATTGACCTCGGCGGGTGGTTTCCAGCCACCACGATCAACGGGTTTCTGCAAATCAGCCTCACTTAACGCGGCTAAGGTCGTGTCCAGTTCGGCGTCCAGATTGGCGAACCATGCTTTCAATTGGGCCAGATTGGTTTCAACCGTTTTATCAGGGTGGCGATAGCTAAAATCCAGCTTGAAGGTCTTGAACGAATTGATATAGGCGACCTGCACCTCACCCATCTCGCGGCAGAGCGCTCCCAGCGTCATATTATTCGGTAGCGCATAAGTCAAATCGGTGTCGGTGAGGAGATCGAACATTTGGGATCGCAGGGCGTGGGTCATGTGCAGCACATCTGAAAATCGAGTGACAAGACTGTTCATACGTTTTCCCCTCGGTTCATTTTTGAATGAGAATCACATTTTTGATTATATAGCACATCTGTTCGATTGTCATTGTGACAAATGTCACAAGTTTGCTTCGAGCCACTCAAGCTGTCGGAAAAAGTAGGGCAATCCTGCTTCATATTCACGCTGAACCCCATTGGCTTTGGCAAGCGCGACGGCATCCAAATGGCTGAGTAGAGAATAAAAGGTGGCCCGCTGCTGATGATACCCCGGCAAGGGACGGATGGTTTGATACCCCGCATATAAAGGCACATTGCTGCCGGGGCAGGTTTCAGACCACTGCAAATCCTGTTTAAAGTCCCATGCCGGATCACCCGCGATGGCCCATTCAAAATCCAAAATTCCGGTAATCTCGCCGTCCTGCTGCAAAATATTCTCAAAATGATAGTCCCAATGAACAAAGGCTGGGCGGTGTACATCGCGCATTAGGGGGTCGAATTTATCTACGATTTTTTCAAGCCGGGTGAGTTGGTCAGGCGATAAGGCATGATGTTGAACCGCGAGGGTGTGGTATTCGGCATAATACTGATGAACATGCCCGGCCCATGTGTCATGCCCACCCGTCGCTAAATCCCATAAACTGCCATAACGTGCGAAGGTGTGCCCATGAATGATCGCCAAAATCTCCCCAGCCCGATGCGCTAGCTGTTTACGCTGTCGGTCATCCAAATCCGGCCAGCTATCAACTATCGGTGTTCCGGGAAGGCGGTTCACGATCAGATAATAATAGGGGACGATGGATTTCGAGGTATCGAGCGCAACGATGGTCGGCACGGGGATGCCATCGGCGCGGAGCAGATCGTAGGCGATACGTTCACTTTCCCAACGGGATATGCCCTCGCTGATTATCACATCAAAGCGGATAACGTGTGAATCGTTCACAAACAGCACCTTATTGGCCCAGCCACGTTTGGGTTTGGCGATGGCTTCCACCTGCCCCAAATGATGGGCGTGCCAGATACGTTGAATGATTTCAAGCGTGGGTTCAAACGTCATGCCCTTGCCCCCCGATAGTGACCCCCGCAATTTTGGGGGGTATCGCTGTTCATCACACTGGGTTTTTAGGTTGTGTGAGAGTCAACTATACCCAAGAGAGGAAATCATGCGTAGCCAAGTGTGTGGTTTTTTGCTGGTAGTGAGTCTCGTCGGCGTAATCATCGCGCCTGTCCGTGCCCAAGAAGATACGGGCCAAACCCCACAAGAATATCTCGAAATCGCCCTTGATTACATTCAGCAAAATTCGATCTATACGGATCGTATTGACGATTGGGAGGCGTTGCGGGCCGACGCCTTTGCCATGATTGATGGTGCGACCACGACCCAAGAAACCTATCCCGCCATCCGGTATGTAATAGACCAACTTGGCGATCACCACAGCAGTTTGTTGACGGCTGAACTGTCGGACATGGTCGAGGCAGGTCAAGGTGAAACCATCGGGTTAATTGTGGTAGCCGATGGCAACATCGTCATCGCAGTTTTTCCCGATAGCCCAGCGGCATCCGCAGGTATACAGCAAGGGGATGTCGTGTTGGCAATTGATGGTGAGCCATTGAAGGAATCGAATGAAAGCGCTTTTGCCAATGTAGAAGTGAATCACCCCGCGACGTTCACGATTCAAAGGAATAACGACGTTTTTGAGGTATACTTTGCCCCCGCCGTGGTGGATGTCTATCGCCCGCCCCAAAGCCAACGTTTTGGTGAAAGCGTGGGGTATACGGCATGGTTTGAGTTAATCGGCCAGAATCACTACGAGTTATTCCCGAATGATGCCAAACATGCCATTCGCAATGCCAATGAGCCACCCGCCTGTGGATGGATTGTGGATTTGCGTCAAAACTCTGGCGGAAATAGCTGGCCGATGATGGTGGGCGTTGGGCCGATTTTGGGCGAAGGCGAAGTGGGAGGATTTGTTGATAACAAAGGCAATAAAGCAACTTGGGTCTATCAAGATGGTCAGGCTCTGGTCAATGGCATTCCGATTGAGAACACCTTCTATCCACTCGACCCCATGCCCAACCTGCCCGTTGCAGTTTTGACGAGTTCATTCACAGCCAGTGCTGGTGAGATGGTTTTGGTCGCATTTGTTGGACGGCCCAATACACGACGATTTGGTGAACCTTCCGCAGGATTGACGACTGGCAACAATGGCATCGAATTGAGCGATGGGGCGTTTTTGAACTTGGCTCAAGTATTTGCGATGGATCGCAACGGCAACATCTATGATGGCCCGGTTGCGCCAGACGAATTTGTATCCATTGATTGGGCCAACTATGGCACGGAGAGCGACCCGGTAATCCAAGCCGCCCTTGCTTGGTTGGATTCGGAATACAACTGCCAGTAACCCCAAAATACCCACCCCCAAAGTCTGAGGTGGGTATTTTTTATCGGGCAAACGGTCTGCTACAAATCATCCGGTTCACGCCCCTGCCAATCCGGAGTGGTGTTGTAAAAGCGCTTGAGGAGGATGGGGCTAAATGCAAACGGCAGGATTCCAAAGGCAAATAGGGTGAGGGGTTGCGAATGGGTGATGTCGAACTGATCGCCCACAGAGCCAAATAGCTGGGCGACTGTTTGGAAGGCGAGATGAAAACCAATACTGGCCCAGACCGAACCCGTCATAACCCGGAACACGCCCAAAATGAGCGCCGCTATGAAAAACAACAGGCTTCTGTCCGATGAAATAGGGCCACCATTGGCGAGTCCCCACAACACAAAGAGGAGGGCCTGAATTAATACCGCTAACCAGCGCGGAAATTTGGCAGCAAGATTACGATAAAAGTAGCCCCGAAATATCAACTCTTCCGGTAGGGCTTCATAGATAAACACCAAGAAGATCAGGCCAAGCGTAAGCAGCAGGATGTTACCAATCGGCTCACTGGCGGTGATGGATGTCCAGCCAAATGCCAAACATATCCCCAAACCGATGAAAGCGGGAATTAACCAACAGATCATCCCCATGAACAAAGGTCGCCAGCCCATCTGCAAAGGGGAGAGCGTAAGCCCTTTCCATGAGCGACGATCAAGGAAACGGCGGGCAAATAGAATCAGCGGAATAATCACCAGTGAGGTAAGTACGGCCCGGATGATATGCGAGGAGCGGCTGTAATCCGACCCAAACGCCTCATTGACCGCTAGGCGAATACAGAACCAGACGATTGTCACCGCGACCCAGACAAGGGATATTCGCCAGAATAGGCTTAGGCGGGGTTCACGATTAGCGCTAGACCAGCGAGGTGAAAAGGTGGGATGGGCTGCGAAGGGTATTTTTTGCTCGGCCACTCGTTTTGTTTCCTCTTTTTGATAGATGGATTGGCCTGTCAAAAATTGATACGTTGGCACAGGCAGATAGGTTTCGCCAAGTGGTTTGGATCTTTGAGAAATTTTCTCAAGCAATACTTGCAAACTTTTGGCGGGGGCGTTATAGTATTGTTGCAAATGCAACAATTCGAGTTGCAACAAAAATTTACATTTTTCGGATGGTTCTTTTTTAGACTTTACGATTTCGCTAGAGTTTAAAACATCATGTCATTTGATGATTTTGATTTGGATCACATTCCAAGCAATGCGCATCGGCTCTATCGCCTGATTCATGACTTGTACGTGGTGATAGACGCTGGGGACCGCGATGTTTTGGAGCCATTTGGCTTGACCCCATCACAATATCGCGTGCTCGTATTGTTAGATGCCAATTATGGGCAGCGCCTCATTACCCTCAGTGATCGTCTCTTGGTAGCCCGCAGTACCATTACCCGCCTTATTGACCAAATGGAAGACGCCGGGTGGGTCCATCGCGTAGATGACCCTTCTGACCGCCGCGCTCAACATGTCGCCCTGACCCCCATGGGGTTGGCGCTTCGTAACCAAGCCTATGCTGCTCATGAACATTCCATTGAAGACCGGATGGGTGTGTTGGGAGAACGCGACCAACAACGCCTGATAGATTTTTTTTTGCGAATGCGAGCCGCCCTGCGGAACCGCATTATCGAAAACGACAGTCAAAAAAAGTAGGAGGATAATTCCGCGAGTAAAACTCAAATCCTTAGTCTCGAATCATTTTGTTTAGCTACAAAAGAGGGAGTTTTTAGGAAATGAAGCGTGTATTAACATCACTATTGCTGTTGGTAGTAGTGGTCGTGACGCTGGTACCCCATACGAACACCGCCAGTGTCAAACCCGCCAAAGCGCAAGACGAAAGCCTCTTGATTTGGGCTGACTCCACCCGCACCCCCCCATTAACAGAACTGGCTGCACAATTTACTGAAGAATATGGCATTGAAGTGACCGTGCAAGAAGTGGCAATGGGCGAAATTCGCGCTCAACTGCCTGTTGCTGGCGCGGTTGGCACTGGCCCAGACATCATCATCGCCGCCCACGACTGGATTGGCGAATTGGTGTTGAATGGCGCGGTTGTACCAATTAATTTGGGCGACAAAGCCGACCTCTATACCGAAGCCTCCAAGAAACTGTTCACCTATAATGGCGAACTGTATGGTGTACCCTATGCGGTAGAAAACGTGGCCCTCTTCCGTAACCCCGAACTCGTGCCGGACGCCCCCGCGACCTTTGATGATGTGCAGGCGATTACCGAAGAACTGGTTTCCTCCGGTACGTCCTCCTATGGGTTTATGATGCGTGACGAAGACGCTTATCATTCCTATCCGATTATCAGCGCTTTTGGTGGTTATGTGTTTGGCCTCGACGAAAACGGCAACTATAACGCTGGTGATGTCGGTTTGGACAGCGAAGGCGCTCTGGCCGCCGCCTCTTGGATTCAAGAAATGGCCGCCGCTGGTTACTTCGTGCCCGAAATGAACTACGACCAAATCCACACCCTGTTTGAAACGGGTGAAGCCGCCATGTTCATCACTGGCCCTTGGGCACTGCCGCGTATCCGTGAATCGGGCGTCCCCTATGCCATCAGCGACATTCCGGCTGGCCCCGGCGGCCCCGGCGCACCCTTCATTGGTGGACAGGGCTTCATGATTAGCGCATTCAGCGAAAATCAACTGTTGGCGGAAGCCTTCTTGCTAGACTTCATGACCGCCGAAGAACCCATGAAGGCGATGTATGATGCCGATCCGCGTCCCCCGGCCTTCATCCCCTTGCTGGAAACCCTGAACGACCCCGATTTGGTCGCCTTCCAACAAGCGGGTCTAGCTGGCGTGCCACAACCCTCCATCCCCGAAATGACCTCAGTGTGGGGTTCATGGCAAACCGCCCTACAATTGACCATCCGCCAAGAACAAGATGGCCCGTTAGCCTTTACTGAAGCCAGCGCTCAAATCCGTGAACTGATTGCCAATGCTGGCGTCCCGACCACCGATGGTGAAACCACCAGCGCGACAGGCGAAATCGTCGGTCTGCCCGGTACGTTCCAAGCCCAACTGGGCTGCGCCAATGATTGGGCACCCGAATGCGAAAACACCCTGATGGCCGTTGGTGAAGATGACGGCGTTTGGGCAGCCTCGTTTGAACTGCAACCCGGCGATTATGAATATAAAGTCGCCCTCAATGGCACATGGGACGAGAACTACGGCGCGGGTGCGATCCCCGGCGGCGACAACATCACGTTCAGCCTTGCCGAAGCCACCACCGTTGTGTTCCTGTATGACCCCGTGAGTCACTGGGTAACAGACAGCGTGAATTCTTTGATCGTCTCGGCCCCCGGCAGCTATCAGGCCGCGTTGGGCTGCCCCGGCGATTGGGCACCGGACTGCTTGCTGTCATGGCTGCAAGACGCCGACGCCGATGGCATTTATGAGATGACCACTGACAAACTGCCTGCTGGCGACTATGAAGTGAAGGCTGCCATTAATCAGACGTGGGAAGTGAACTATGGTGCGGATGCCGCCCGCGATGGCGCCAACATCCCCTTCAATGTTCCTGCCGACAACACGCCTGTCACCTTCTCCTTCGACAGCGCCACCAACGTGCTTACCGTCACGGTAGGCAGCTAAATAATAGATAGAATAGTGAGCTACGCATGAGTACAGTAGCAGAAGCTGGCAGTCGAAAAGGGCTGCCAGCCCTTTCTTCAACCTTAAAATATTTGATAAGAGTGGTTCTTTTAGGCATTGTAGATGTTTTTGCCCTACTCTTAGCACTCGCCATTGGTAACGATGGCAATTGGTTTCTCGCCATCGCTATCATCCTGACGACGGTTATTGTCAATATCATCAATCTGGTGCCGGGCCTGTGGCCGATGCGCTGGATGTCCCCAGCGATTGCCCTGCTGATACTGGTGGCCTTCTATCCGCTGCTGTACACGGTTTATGTCTCCTTCACCAATTACAGCGACGGTCATCGCTATACCAAAACAGAGGCCCTCGACCTCATCGCGGATCGTAAATTTTTGCCCGAAGGTGTGGTCAATTACAGTTGGGTGCCGTTCCGCAACGAGGCGGGTGACTATGCACTGTGGTTGACTGATCAAGAAGGCAACACCTTTTTGACCGCCCCCGGCGAGGATTTGCAGGAAGTCACGCCCAACGAATCCGGCAGTGGGCCATATGACGATGATGGTATACCCACGACGATTGACGGCTACACGCTATTGACTGGGGGAGATCGGTTTAGGGCGCTGGCCGAGTTGCAGGAAATGGAATTTGGCACCAGCGACAACCCCATTGGCATTCTCAATCGCAGTGAAGCCGGGAACTTTCAGCAGCGCTGGGTTTTTGATGAAGGCCGCAATGTCCTGACCGATAAACAGGCGGGCATTGAATATAAGGCCAACGACGACACGGGTGATTTTGTGGCCGCAGATGGCTCCCGCGCCCCGATTGGCTACTGGGTCGTGATCGGCTTTGATAATTTTAAGGAAATCTTCAGTAGTTCGCTGACGGAAGGGCCGCTGCTGCGTGTGTTTCTGTGGACAATCGGCTATGCGTTTGGTGGGGTCTTGACCTCATTTGCAATGGGCTTGTTCATGGCGATTATGCTGGATGTCAAGTGGCGCGGTATGCGTGTGGTACGTTCCCTGCTGCTGATTCCTTGGGCCATCCCCGGCATGATTAGTATTTTGATCTGGCGCGGGATGCTCCAAGGCGCAAGTCAAATCACCGAAGTCAGTGGGATCATCCCCAAAACACTGGATGATCTGTTTGGCTGGACACCACCCTTTTTCACCGACCCGACATGGGCCAAGATCGCCATTTTGGTGGTGAATCTATGGTTTGCCTACCCCTATTTCATGCTGATTTCCAGCGGGGCGATGCAGTCCATCCCTTCTAGCATTTATGAAGCAGCGCGGGTGGACGGGGCCAGCAGTTGGCGGCAGTTCCGCGACCTTACCCTCCCCCTGATTTTGGTTTCATTGGGGCCACTGCTGATTGCGTCGTTTATCTTTAATTTCAATAACTACCTGCTACTGGAAGCGCTGAATGGAGGCGGGCCACCCATGAGAGGTGCAAATGTACCGCCGGTGGGTCACACCGACAACCTCATCACGTATACCTATCGTTACGCCTTTGCCAGCGGAGGCACACGCGACTTTGGGTTAGCGTCCGCCATCGCAGTGGTCATCTTTTTTATTGTAGCCCTATTGACACTGGCCCAGTTCCGTTTGACCCGCCGTTGGGAGGAGATTGGCGAAAATGTCTAGCGATACCACAACCAACACAACCCCCGATACCAGCACTGTCACTCAAATCGCCAAATGGCTGTCGTTCTTGGGCACCAAATCATCACCAACACGCGGGAGTCTTATCGGCAATCTGGCCCGCATTTTCGTGATCGCCTGTGCTCTCTTTTTCGCGCTGTTTCCGGTGATCTGGATTATCTCGGCGTCATTTAACCCAACCGGTTCGATGAGCACGCAGACCCTCATTCCCAAAAATGCCGATTCAATCAGCGATGTGCTGGTCAACTTCCGGCGGCTGTTTGACGATCCGCAAATCCCGTTCTGGCGGTGGATTGGCAACTCGATTTTTGTCTCCTCCATCACCACCATCCTGATTTTGACCGTGACTTCACTTTCGGCCTATGCCTTTTCACGCTTTCGGTTTACTGGACGGCGCAATGTCCTGCTGCTGATTTTTTTGGTGCAGGTGTTCCCGTCGCTGCTGGCGATGGTCGCTATCTACTTGATGCTGGTGCAAATCGGCAAATATATTCCACCGTTGGGCATCAACACCTATGGCGGCTTGATTATGGTGTATATCGGCGGGGGTATGGCGACCAACATCTGGCTGATGAAAGGCTATTTTGACACCATCCCGCGCGATATTGATGAATCGGCCCAAGTAGACGGCGCGACGCATATGCAGACGTTCTGGTATCTGATCTTCCCACTGGTGAGGCCGATTTTAGCGGTGGTGGGGTTGCTCGGATTTGTGGGGCCATTTAATGACTTCTTGTTGGCCCGTATCATCCTGACTGACCGCGATAACTGGACGCTCATGGTGGGCATGTTCAGTTTTGTGGAAGGCGGCGAATTTTCAACGGATTGGGGCGTGTTCGCGGCGGGGTCACTCATCGCGGCCATTCCGATTGTCGTACTGTATTTGGCCTTACAGCGCTTTATCGTCGGCGGCTTGACTGTCGGCGCGGTAAAGGGTTAGTTCGATTCTCCCCACCCCCTACCC
>JAIOHL010000227.1 GCA_019913005.1 Anaerolineae bacterium
GGTATGGCTGGTCGCTGGCGATTGGCAACCCCCGGCTGGAAGTGGACGGGCATCAAAATGTCACTTTGACCATGCCGGATGGACGCCGCACCACCTTCTACTTCACGCCGCAGCCAATGGGTCTGGTGTTCTCCCAACCCCGCTATACCCCCGAACCCGGCGTGTATGGCAGTTTGACCGTGCCGGATTGCCTCTTGGTCTCCGGTGGGGAAACAGGGTACATCTGCTTCCTTGAAGGCCCATTCCAGCCGCAAACCTACACCTACACCGATCCCTATGGGCGGGTGTTTACACTCGGTGCGGACGGCACACTGCACGCCATCCGTGACCTCAATGACAATGTGCTGACCTTCACGGAAAACGGTATTTCGAGCAATGCTGGGTCGCTGAGTGTGTTGTTCCAACGCGATGCCCAAGGTCGCATTACCCAGATTATTGATCCAGCGGGGAATGTCTATGGCTACACCTACGATTCGTTTGGTGACCTCACCCAAGTGACTTTGCCGACGGTGGGATCCACCCCGATTGAGGTGGAGTACACCTATGGTCAGGTTCAAGATAATCTAGCCCACTATTTCCTCACCGCCCATGACCCACGTGGCAACACCGCCGCGACGATGGTCTATTACACGGATCCGCAGGATCAGGCCAATTATGGGCGGTTGCAGCGGGTAACGGATGCGGGCGGCAACCCAACGAGCTATGCCTACGACCTTGCCACCAACACCACGACCATCACCAACCCGGATAACGGCGTGGTACAGATTCACTATGATGCGATGGGTTATGTCTTGGAAGAGACCAATCCGCTCAACCAGACGACCCATTACACCTATGATGAAAGCCACAACCTGCGGGCCGAGACCAACCATTTAGGCCAAACGACCTCCTACGACTATAACGATCAAGGGCATCGCACTTCGGTGACCAATGCCCTCGGTCAGCCGGTGATTACAATTGCCTACAATCAGTACGGTGGCCCAACGACCCTTACCGACGCCTTGGGGCAGGTGTGGAATGTCCAATATGATGCCCGCTTCAACTTCTCTAATATGACAGATACCCTTGGTACGTTTGGCGGCTACCAATGGAACTTGCAGGGCAATCCGACCAGCTACACCAACGGCGATGGGGAGACCACCAGCTATACCTACAATGCCTATGGGCAGAAGGTCAGCGAAACCAACGCCGAAGGGGAAACGACCTCGTATACCTATGACCTGTTTGGACGCACGCTGAGTGTCACCAACGCCGAAAACGAGACGACCAGTTACATCTACGATGCGTTAGGGCGGATGCGAACCGTCACCGATCCGCTGGGCCATACGACTTCTTTTGAATATGACCCCAACGGCAACCGCACCGCCATCGTGGACTCACTGAACCACCGTACTGAATATAGCTATAACGTATTGAACCAAGTTGCCACCATCACATATGCCAACCTGACCACCACCACCTACGAATACGATTGGCGTGGCAATGTGATTGCTGAAACCGATCAGACTGGAATTACCATCCGTTATGCCTATGACCTTGTTGGTCAGCTAACAGCTGGTACGGTTGCTGAAGGGACTTCTGTCGCAGCAACGACTTTTTATGTATATGACGGTGCTGGACGATTAATTCGTGAAACTGACCCCTTAGGGCGCGATACAACCTACACCTATGACCCGGTTGGGCGGCTCGTTCAAATAAATAGACCGATGGGGAATATCACAACTTACACCTATAACGCTGCAAATCAGCGGACATCTATGCAAGATGCTAATGGGTATGACACCTTTTACTTCTATAATGTGCGTGGACAGTTGAGGCTAAAAGTTTATGAAAATGGTACTTAGTCATCTATAACTTATGATGATGCCGGACGGGTAGCTTCACGCACCGACCAGAATGGTTTGATCACAACCTATGCATACGATGATGTTGGACGTCTGTTATCGGTCCGCAGCCCAATTCATCAAGCACCAAATTTGCCAACAGCCAGTTATACCTATGATGCAGTGGGAAGTTTGACTTCCATTACCGATGCTCGTGGCAATGTGACCAGCTTCCAATATGATGCTCTGAATCAACAAACACGTAAAACATGGCCTGATAATACCTATGAGACTTTTGGCTATGATGCGGTAGGCAACCTAACCCAACATGTTTTGGCTGTTGGCACATCGGATGAAGTGACCCACAACTTCCAATACAATGCCATGAATCGCTTGACACAGGCGACCTACGGCACGCAGACCTATAGCTACACCTATACACCGTCTGGCTGGCGCGATACCATCACGGATGCTCGCGGCGTCACCAATTACGATTATGATGCACAGAGCCGTGTCACGCAGATTCAGTTCCCCGATACTCGCGTCGTTGGTTACACTTATGACCGTGCGGGCAACCGTCTTTCAATGACGACACCTGCCGGAACAACTCAATACACCTACAACGACGCGAATTTGTTGGCAACGGTGGATGGTGGCAGTGGGGTGACAACCTACACCTACGACGAAGTAGGCGTACTGACGGGCATGGCTTATCCCAATGGAGTCAACACCACCTATACCTACGATGCTGTCTACCATCTCACTGATATTTTGCAGCAGAACGGCTCACAAACGCTCGGTTCTTACCACTACACCCTTGACAACGCTGGCAACCGCCTCCGTGTTGATGAATTGGGTGGTAGTTACTATCTATGGGATTACGATGATTACTACCGACTCTCCAGCGAGGAACGGTATGCCAGTGCGGGAGTCTTAGACTACAGTGCCGCTTATCAATATGACCCAGCGGGTAATCGCCTAAGCGAAACTGTAAATGGTGTTACGACCACCTCTACCTATAACAACCTCGATCAACTGACACAATCCATTACTGGTGGCGTGACTACAACGTATGCCTACGATACACGCGGTAATCTTGAGCAAATGGTGGAAGGTAGCAACACCACAACCTACACTTGGGATGCTCAAGACCGACTGGTCAACGCCGTAACCCCGAATGGAACTGTCAATTATGTTTATGATGCTGGTGGACGACGAGTTCAGCAGACTGCCAATGGGCAGGTGACCAATTATCTGTGGGACGAGTTATCTACCTATGGGGATGTGATTTTGGAAACAGACGGAACTGGCACAACTCTCGCCAGTTATGTACTAGGAAATGACCATCTTGTTTCCCAGAATCGCGGCGGGATGTTGAGTTACTACTTACAAGATGGACAGGGGAGTACCCGTGCTTTGACCAATACATCTGGTGTGGTGACAGATACTTATAGTTATACTGCATTTGGTGAGATTTACAGTCAAACCGGAGCGACAGTTAACTCCTATCTGTATGGGGGTCAACAGTATGACGATTCAATTGGATTATATAGCCTGCGGGCGCGGTACTATGCGCCAATCACTGCCCGTTTTGCAAGTCAAGATGTGAATCCTTACAATTTCCAGAACCCTACCGAGCTAAATCGCTACGGATATACCGCCAATAATCCAATCAGTTTTGGTGACCCAAGTGGCTTTGGCATAATCGAGACTATTTTAGATTATGCTAAAGTAGCAGTAAGCGTTATAGTCGCATTTGCAAAAACAGATATAGGTATAGCATTAGCATGGATATTTGGCCTTGTAGGATTTATAGCACTAATAGGGGTTATTGTCCGTAAAGTTGTCACTTTCATTATAGATATGCTCTACACTGATAGTACAGAGAAGCGACAGGAGGAAAACCGTAGACAGGTTAAAGAATGGGAGAGAAAAAAAACAGAGGCTGAAGCGGAGCTTGAAAGGCTCAAGGCTGTAGAAGCTGAACAAGACTATATACTGTCACAAATCTCCATCTTACTTAATGATGCAACCTACAAGTGTGAAATAGAAAAATCGGTAGCAGACTGCGACGTTAAAAATAATTTGCAACCGCAGGTAGATGCTCAAAGAGATACGCTAGCTACTACACGAGAGAAAAAACATACTCAGGAAGGCATAATAATCGAGATGACAATACTCATTAGTGCAAATGAAAATACACTACAAGGAATAGGTAGATAGGTATGTCAAGCAAACTTCAGGCTCTCAATTTTATGATGTTATTTGCGATTGTGTTAGTATTAACATATCCAACATTTGAAAAAATCTATAATGATTTCTCTGGTGATGGGCCAGAGAAGGATATAGACAAGAAATATGATGAAATAGATAAGAAATATGCCCAAACATTAGAGCTTGCCTCGGAATTGGAGGGCTTAAGGCAAGAGTGTTCAGATAAACCGGCAGAGTGTGATCAGTATAAGATCGATAGTATTATTAGTGAAATGGAGTCCCTACGATTTGATATTCTTATTCTCACAGACGAGATTAACAATATAAGGTGGAAAGCACTCTATAATCGTTGGACTCGTTAAGATATATCTGTTAGATTGCTCATAACAATATCTGCCATCCTGTAAATCCCCGGTAACCTTTGGGGATTTTTGCTTCCATCGCCAACCCGACAACAGCCTGCATTCCTTCACCTATGATGGGATGGATCGGCTGGACACCGCCTCTTATGCGGGTGAATTTGTCTACAATTTCGATTACACCCTGACCGGGATGCGCGGCCTCATCACCGAGCAGCGCAGCGGCAGCACGACATGGACGAGCGATTACGCCTACGACGCACAGGATCGCGTCACCAGCGTCACCACACCCAACGGCACGGTCGCCTACACCTACGACCCCAATGGCAACCGCGCTGCCATGACCACCCCCAGCGGGACGACCAGCTATCTCTACAATGGCAACGACCAACTGACGCAGGTCACCGCCCCGATGGGTCAAACCAACCTGACCTATACCACTATCGGTCTGCCCGATACCCTGACCTACCCGAACGGCGTGGTCAAAGATTATGGCTATGATGACCGTGACCGCCTGACCAGCCTGACCTATCAGGACGGCATGACGACGCTGGCCGCCTACAATTACACCCTTGATACGGTGGGCAATCGCACCCGCGTGGATGAACTCGGCGGCGACTACACCACATGGGGTTATGACAACCAGTATCGCCTGACCAACGAAACCATCCATGATGGCGGCAATACCATCAGCAGCAGCTATGCCTATGACGATGTGGGCAACCGCACCAGCCAGACCGTCAATGGGCAGGCGACCACCTCCAGCTACAATGCCCTTGACCAGATGACCCAATCCGTTACAGGCGGCACAACCACGACCTATGCCTATGATGGACGCGGCAATCTCGCCACCACCACGATGGGCAGCGATGTCACGACCTATTCATGGGATGCCCTAGACCGCTTGACGACGGTAGATATGCCTGCTGGTGCGGACAGTGCTTATACCTATGACCCTAATGGCTACCGTGTGCGCCAGACGCTTGGCTCTGACACGACGAATTACCTCTGGGATGAATTTTCAGCCTATGGGGATGTTGTGCGGGAGACCAATGGCACAGGGACAGAGTTAGCCAACTACACCCTTGCTAATCAGCAATTGATTGCACAGGTACGGGGTGGGGCTGCCAGTTACTACTTGCAGGATGGGCAGGGCAGCACTCGCGCCTTGACCAATGCGACGGGGGACATCACCGATACCTACAACTATCTGGCTTATGGTCAGCTTTACAACCAGACTGGAACGACGACCAACCCCTATCTGTATACAGGTCAACAGTTTGATAGCGCGACAGGCTTGTATGACCTCCGAGCGCGGTATTATGACCCGAATGTAGGGCGTTTCGTCAGTCGGGATACCTACCCGATTAACTATCGCAATCCAAACCAATTAAATCGCTACGGATATGTGAGTAACAATCCGATCAATAAAGTTGACCCCACTGGTTTGGATGAAGGCCTTGCCGGCTATAGTGCTAAACTCTTTGAGGCTAATGAGGAACGCGGATGGGTTTCAGGAATAAGTGGCCTAACTACTGGTTTTTTTGTCTCAGCTATAATCTACATTGGAGCTTCATCGGGATTATGTGGAGAAGAAGCCAAAGAATGGTCTAAACGGGTTGACCCCGGAAAACTTGTGTTCGCGGCTGCGGTGAATGGTTTTACCAATGGGTTCATTTGGGGCTATGCTCCACCGATTATCTCAATTGCGAGAATGGGGCAAGACATTATAGTGGAACCGGGTGACCAAGGCTCCGGAGGCTATGGTGGCCCTAGTGATTCCAGCAACCCAAGTTCCAGCGAATCTCCGGCTCCTGAAACTCGGGACTCTTTCTGCTTTTTGCCTCAAATGGCAAAATCCCTTACCGATAAAATTTTTGATTTGAATCAGGGTAAGAAACCAGACGCCTATAAAATCGCGGGTTATGGTGGGATTTTAACGTTGCCGGGAAAAGCAGGTAGTTTGGGCAGTGCAACAGGTGAATTTGCTGTTGAAGCCGAGGTTGGTGCAGCGGGAGCAAAAATCTCCGTAGGTGCGAGTGTAGCCATTGGTGTAGCGCAAGGGATTATCGCAGCCCTCGAAGCAGTGGAGTATGCAACTGAGCCAGAGGACAAACATATCACATTGGGTATGGGCAATGTTTACGGTGATGGTTTTGCACTTCAAAATTTTACTGCTGCGATAAATGCTTCGTATTTAGCTGGCACAAAAGCCAAAGCATACTATTATAAGGATTGGCCTGCTGCGGGCATTGCCGAGAATGTTTCACGTGAAGCGTGGCTATCAACATTCCCTATAGTTCTTGCAAAGGTCAGAAGTGGAGAAATAAAGCATATTCACTTTAATCTGACAGGTACTTTAGATGAACTACCATTTATAGGTGCAACCTATGAGATATTCGCTGATTGGGGGGTAGCTAATCCTACAAATCTGACAGCATATGAGTTAAGTCAAATTCGAGGCGATCCTTATTTATGTGCCCATACTACTTTTTATGATGGCTACATAGGTTCTGCTCCCGCGATTAGTTTGACTGCCCATCAGGAATTGTGTTCAATGTGACGTATAATTATGTATGGGGATAATGCTTGTTTATCCCCATACACACCTAAAGAGCTTGGGGATTCAATATGCCAAAAGAGAATATTTTGCTTCTTGAGGATCTGAGTCATACATGCAAGATATGGTTCTATGAGATAGGTCATGGTCGTATGGCTATAAGATTGTCTCATCCTCATGAGAAGCCTTTATATGTAATACTACTAAGTGTCCTTTATTTTTCGGGTCCATTTTATTGGACTGGCTCCAATTTTAGGGAAGAAACTTCAGAAAAATGCCTTGAAACTTTGCATAATAAAACGGATTGGAGAGATGTTACAAATATTTACGATCATAAACTTTATATAGTTGGCAATGAAAAACATGTTGAGATCATTGCTGGTTTTATTTCTCTAGATAATCAAGCCCCTTCTGAACCAAGTTTTCGTATACCGGACTAGAATTTGAGATTTGTTCTCCTGACAATGTAATCAATCAACGGGTTGGGTAATCTCGCCACCACCACGACGGGCAGCGATGTCACGACCTACACCTACGATGCGCTGGATCGCCTGATTACCGCCCAAGTACCGGGCAGCAGCGCCGCCGCCTACACCTATGACCCCACTGGACAGCGGGTGCGCCAGACCGTCGGTTCGGATACCACGAACTATCTGTGGGATGAACTCTCGGCGTATGGCGATGTAGTACGCGAGACGAATGGCACGGGCACCGAACTGGCGAGTTACACCTTAGCGGGTAGCCAAATTCTGGGCCAGACCCGCAGCGGTGTGACCAGCTACTACCTCTCCGATGGGCAAGGCTCGACCCGTGCGCTGCTGAATGGGACTGGCGACCTCACCGACACCTACGCTTACACCGCCTTTGGGGAGATATATAACCAGACAGGCGGCACCCTCAACAATTACCTCTACACCGGACAGCAGTTCGACAGCCTAATGGGATTGTACAGCCTGCGAGCGCGGTATTATGACCCCGGCGTAGGGCGTTTTGTCAGCCGGGATACCTACCCAATTGACTACCAAAATCCGATTGAGTTGAATCGCTATGGATATACAGCTAATAATCCCATCAATGGATATGACCCAACAGGACTACAAGCCATGTTGGAGTCAGGCGGTCGGTATCAAGAGACTGGTAAAGAAGTTGAAGCTCCGGCTCTTCGAATTTATTCTCCAGCAAATAACATCATAAATTTTGCTGACCATGTTGTACCAGCCATAGCTACAACTGCTGAGACGGCAGCCGGGGCGACGCCATTTCAGATAGTTGTTGGTATATTGGCTAAAGCTGGCATAACGTTAGCCATGATAATAGGGCTTGGCATATTTGCGGAGTATCTCATAAAAATCGCCATCCTACCTATATTGATTGTAATAG
Organism: Anaerolineae bacterium; assembly: GCA_019913005.1. Taxonomy (GTDB): domain Bacteria; phylum Chloroflexota; class Anaerolineae; order Aggregatilineales; family J027; genus CFX10. The sequence goes on from JAIOHL010000227.1 coordinate 8,337, forward strand.
GCTTAGTTGGCCCATTGCTTGTTCCACCACTTTATCCACCGACTGGCCCCCAACCTCAGCCAAATCCGACACCACAGCCGCCATTTACGCCTCCCGGATACCCATCAACTGGACCTACAACGGGTCCCGCGCCCACACCGGGGAGTGATGGTTCTACTAGCACCCCACCGCAAAGTGGTGGCCCAACCACAGGGAACGACCCAACTAATGATCCGTATAATCCGCCACAACCGGGAGAAGACCCTGAGCCTGCACCTACGCCAGATGATGATGAGGATGATAATGGTAATGGTTGTGATCCTGACTGTGTTATACGTGCGGGACTAGCCGCTCCTAAAAGTCTTCGGGATGGTTACGGTCAGCATAGAAGCCTTAATCTTTGGGGCATTTCTGTACAATATAAACCCGGTGTTTTGTTAACAACCCTTGCCAGTGTTGGTTTTCCAAATCCTACGCTCAGTTATGCAAGAGATATTGAGATTATGGCTGCAGGGGCAACACTTGGATATCTCATTACTATCACGCCTACCGAAGTTGCTTGGAACCCATATCATTCTACTCTTACAGCTTATAAAAATGGTAATATGTATACATACTTGCCTGAGGATCTATCGGTAGCTTTGAGTATTGCATTTCTTCGCAAGATGCCCAACCCTAATCAGCAAAAGCGGTCTTAATAAGATGCATAGAATACATGTGGATTTCAGTGCAAGAAGTTTGGATGGGAAAATGATCTGGATTAATACAGATATTAATAAACATTTTCTCGATATCTTGGCTCCCGGTTTAAGAGTAATATTATATACCGAAGAAGAACTTGAAGTTGAAGCCATTGTCCATTTCGAAAAGGATGAACTTGGAAAAGACTGGTGGTATGGAATTCCTGATTGGGAGACAATGAGAGATTTATAATCAAAAACAAAACTTCTGAGAAAGAATTTCGGGACTATTCCCAATAATCTTGTCCACAATCTCTAATACCCATTCAACATAAGGCTGAGTGGGTGTTAGAAAAGAGAGTTGTAACCTCTAATACGCTTTGATAGGTCGCCTAAATCTCCAAAAGGATGATTTCGGTGGCCTTTTGTTTTTAGTAATCTCGCCGCCACCACGACGGGTAGTGATGTCACGACCTATGCCTATGATGGACGCGGCAACCTCGCCACCACCACGACGGGCAGCGATGTCACGACCTACACCTACGATGCGCTGGATCGCCTGATCACCGCCCAAGTACCGGGCAGCAGTGCCGCCGCCTACACCTATGACCACAATGGCTATCGCGTGCGACAGACGCTTGGTTCTGACACGACCCATTACCTGTGGGATGAACTTTCAGCCTATGGGGATGTCGTGCGCGAAACCAATGGCACAGGGACGGAATTAGCCAACTATACCCTTGCTAATCAGCAGTTGATTGCACAGGTGCGAGGTGGGGCTGCCAGTTATTACGTGCAGGATGGGCAGGGCAGCACTCGCGCTTTGACCAATGCGACTGGGGACATCACCGATACCTACAACTATCTGGCTTATGGTCAACTCTATGGTCAGACTGGAACAACGACCAATTCCTATCTCTACACCGGACAGCAATTCGACAGCCTGACGGGATTGTACAGTCTACGAGCGCGGTATTATGACCCCAGTGTGGGTCGTTTCGTCAGCCGGGATACGTATCCGATTAATTACCAGAACCCGATTGAATTGAATAGGTATGGGTATACCGCTAATAATCCGATTAATCGCTCTGACCCCAGTGGCCGATTTATGGAGTATGCCTTCCTTCATGCGGACAAAGAAGTCGTAGGAGGCACAATTGGGGGCGCAACAGGCGGCTTTGCCTTCTCGACCTTCCTCTACGTCTTGGGCATGTTAAATCCGTTTATTGGGTGGTGTGGCGGTCGTGGAACCAGCAAACTCCAAGAATGGGCTTGGCTTCTCACGGCGCATAATCAAGTGTTCGATTTCATT
>JAIOHL010000228.1 GCA_019913005.1 Anaerolineae bacterium
CTATGTTTGGGGAGGGGTCAGGGGTGGGGTTAAACAGACAGCATTCACCCGAATTTGGTATCACTCCACAGGCGCTACCCAATAATCGGGGGCTTGGCCCTCGGCTGTCCAGCCCTGCACGCCCTCGTAATCGGCATACCACCAAACGGTATCGTCCACACAGACCGGGCCACCGATGATCTCAAACGTGGTATCCGGCGGAATCGTGCCAACGGATTCGGCCTCAATGGAGGGTTCACGTCGCAGGTTATTGGCACCTAAATCCGGCAGCACGATAGCCGATGTGCCAACCGTCAGCCGGGGTGACAAGACAGGCGGTTGACCCGCACAAAACGGCGTATCAGGTTCCATGGTAACGGGGGCAGCGACATACAGCGTCTCTTCATTTTCGGCGAACCAGCCGCGTGTACCATCGGAATGGATGCCTTCCCACCAGACGACACTACCGACGCATTCCGGCCCATCCACAATCGTGGCATAGGCCGAGTTGTAGGTCTCAATTTGGGCGACCACTGCCCCCGCTGGTGTATCGGTGAACAACAGGGGCCGAAAACCACTGAAAGAGATGCTGGTCACGACTGCACCAATCCCCAATCTTGATCGCACGCCCCCTTCGCAAAATCGGGTGCTGGCATCAAGGGCGAGGCGAGGGTCAGGGGCATCAGCGGGGACAAGCATAAATTCCCATGTCACGCCGCCCTCAAAAAGCGAAAGAGCCTCCTTCCCCGCGTAACCGCCGTCTATTGGGGTCAGCGTTAGTGTGCCGTAGTTTTCACCAACTTCTGGGTAGTTCAATGAATATCCGCTGCCGTCCTCGCTCAAGCGCAGAATTTGGGCAATCGTATCCGGCACCTCAAAGGCCTCGACTGTCCAATATTTGAGGCCAATTGCCACAATGATACCGGACTCCTCCAGCACCCCAACTTGGACAGGGTGGGGCGGTTGGATGGAGAGATCTGCCGCGCTCCCGCCGGGGCCATAACCGTAGCCATTGACCGGATAATACAACCATTCGCTCATGCCCGGTTCGGAAAGTGGAAACTGTGTTTGTAGGGCCGCTACCCAATCGAGAACCGCTGGGTCGTCGAATGGATGGGCCGCCAGCGCGATGATGTCCACCGCCGCTTCATCTAAGCGCTCCAACTCGGCGTACAATTGGCTGCGGGCGTAATAAATGAGCGGATCGTCAAACACGACCTCAAACGCCGTGTCATATTCGGCAAGCGCCATCTCTGTCTGCTTGAGCCGTTGATACAACACCGCACGGCTGAGGGGCAGCGCCACATTGTCCCAATACTCGGAGTGTGGGGTTAATTGATAAGCTGCCAGTGCCCCGGCGTCATCCCCTTGCCAATAGGCTTCTAGGGCCAGCGGGATACTCTCGATTACCGTTTCAGGAGGGCGTTCCCCACTAAACAGATGGTCATAGGCTACTAGCGCGGCGGCAAATAGAATTGCCCCGTCGTGACAATGCCCATCGTCTGCCGGACATTGATCGAGCATCCCCTTGAATGCGCGAACCTGACAAGTTAACGACGCCTGATCGGATGCGACACATTGCTTAAATACATCACAGGCCGTCCGATAATTGATTAGGTTGGTGGTGGTTTCCAAACGAGCAATCACCTGTTCCTCACAGCCATCATCGGGCAATTCATCCGATTGGGCGTATAGGGGTGTCGGAGGAGCAGGTCGAATTGCCAAAATCGCTAACAAGACGAACACAACTGGAAGGCCTCTGGGCATGGCGCAAACTCCTGATTCTGGTGCATCATTAATGTGTGGTCAACAAGCTCAGATGGACTATTCTACTATGGGCGCGACCCAATAATCGGGGGCTTGGCCCTCCGCCGTCCAGCCCTGCACACCCTCGTAATCGGCATACCACCAAACGGTATCGTCCACACAGACCGGGCCACCGATGACCTCAAATGTGGTATCCGGCGGAATCGCACCAACGGATTCGGCCTCAACGGAGGGTTCACGCCGCAGGTTATTGGCACCTAAATCCGGCAAGACGATAGCGGATGTGCCAACCGTCAGGCGGGGCGATAGGGCAGGCAGTTGACCCGCACAAAATGGAGTATCGGGCCGCATGGTCACAGATTGGGCGTAATACATATCCTCGACATGCTCGGCAAACCAACCCCGTGTGCCATTGCTATGAATCCCTTCCCACCACGTCACACTGCCGACGCATTCCGGCCCGCCGATGACCGTGATATAACCTTCGTAGGGGACTTTGATATCGCCGATGACAGTGCCGCCGGGGGTATCGGCTATCAGCAGGGGGAAGCGATCAGAATAATCCACGCCTGTCACCACCGAACCGATGTCTAGGCGCGACAGGATGCCATTTTCGCAGTGGCGGCGATCACTGAGTGCCAAACGAGGGTCGGGGGCATCGGCGGGGGCAAGCATAAACGTCCATGAGCTATAGCCCTCAAAAAAGCCGATTTCCTCAAAGCCCTGATACACATTTGGCGCGATTTCGGTCAGGGTCATCGAGCCATAATTATCGTCGTAGCTGGGATAGATTAAGGTGAAGGTGGTCGGGTCATCCGATCTATACAAGACCTGTACCAATTCGTGCGCGGCATCCAGATCGCTGGCTCGCCAATTTTTGAGGCCGATGGTCAGGATCAGATCGAGGTCGTCATAGACTGCCAAACGGATGGGGCGGGGCGCGGTTAACGAACGGTCATGCACGGCCACCACCACATACTCACTGGATGTGTTGACGGAGTAGACCAACCACTCTTGGGTTTTGGATTCATCAAGCGGATACTGGGCCGTCACCGCCGCGACAAAATTTTGGAGGGGGGCGTCATCGCTTGAGATGGTCGCCAGTTCTGCCACATCAAACGAGGCTTCGTCCAATCGGCCCAAGTCGGCATATAGCTGACTGCGGGCATAACTCGCCAATGGTTGCTCAAAATACCAGCCGAAGATGGTCTGGTATTCCGCGAGAGCCTCATCAGGCTGACCGAGGCGTTGATACAACACGGCCCGGCTGAGGGGCAGCATGGCATCAAAAAAGAAATCGTCGGGGGCGGTGAGTTGATAGGCGGCTAAGGCTGCGGCATCGTCGCCACTCCAAAAGGCGGTCAGGGCTTGCGGCACACCGTCAATCACCGTCTGTGGCGGAACCCAGTCTATCCATTCACCTCTCGGAAAATCAAAGGCCAAGATCGCGGCGGACATCAAGATCGCCCCATCATGACACTGCTGATCGTCGGCGGGGCATTGATCCACCATCCGCACAAACGTCTCGATCTGACAGACGGGGTCGCCATCGCCAACAGGGTCGCATTCCCGATAAAAATCACAGGCGGCGCGATAATCAATCACATCGGTGGTGGCGGCGAGGGTGTCTATGATTTTGGTATCACAGCCGTCCACCCACATCGTTCCATTATTTTGAGCTTGTGCCTGCGGAGTAGGGGCGGGCCGAATGACCAAAATCCCCAATATGACCAATGCAAAAAGTAGGCTTCTACGCATGTGCTTGTTGTCCTGTCCCACTTAAATGATGTTTTCAAGGGTAGGGGAGATGACGCATCGCTACTCGCTGTCTTCTAGGTGTCTGCCCTCCGGTTGGAAATCCCAGACGACCCTAGCGAAGATTTGCGCTTCGTCACTCATTGTAGGCTTAATTTGTTAGTAGGATGGAGCTATTAATTGAACAATTGACACAAAAGAGGGCTTTTTGGTTCAATTGGGGGATTTACGGCTCATCCATTTGGGCCGATAATGTGAGAGAGCATTGATTTGAAGACACGAGGGATAGGTCGCTTAATGTTAAATTCTGTTAACTATGAACCTCTGATGAAGGAATCTATCCGGCGTCTGCGTATGGAAGGCATCCGCCTCGCGCCGATGGGTAAATCACTGACCTCTGCCGATGTGGAACGGGTGTTGACTGAATGTGCAGCCGAAGCGGGCAAAGGGATCGAAGATTTCATGCTGCGGCGCTTGGTGGACAATATCATGTCGAAACGGCAGGCCCTCTCGATTCCGATGTGGCTGACGGGCTTTTTTCTCGACAACAGCGTAAACGAAGTCATTATCACCGGGCCAAGCAAAATCGTATTGCGGCGTAGTGATGGCAAATTTGACACCACAGATGACGCTTTTGATGATCCCCTGCATTTGTTGTACAGCTTGAACATGATTCTGAAGTCGAAGGGCCATGCGTTTAACACGCAGTCACCCGGCGTCTATCTCCGCATTGATGACCAAGTGGAAATGGTGATATTGATGCCCCCACTCGCCGAAAGCCAGATTTTGGTGTCCATTCGATTCAAGCGCGGGTTGTGGTGATCGGCAGACGTGCCCAAATCCGCGATTCATCGTGCCTGACTGCGGCGCAGATAACGATAGGGGGTCATGCCGATGACCGCCTGAAATTCGCGGATAAAGTGCGATTGGTCATAAAAGCCGAGTTCAACCGCCAGATGGGTCGTTGTAGGTAGGCGCATGTCTTTGAGAGCAAGCCGGGCCGTCTCCACCCGCAGCAGTTGCGCGTATTTTTTTGGTGACATGCCCACTTGACGCTGATACAAGCGCTCCAAATGGCGCTGACTGATGGCAAACGACTCCGCAAGGATCGGAATTGGCAGACTACCCCCCGATGTACGCAGCACATCCAGCGAGGCCGGAATTAGCGGGTCACATTCCATCCCCCGTGCCAGCCGCTTTATAAGCCATGTTTCCAAGATGGCGATGCGTGCGGTCATCGAATCGGCCTCAGCCATCCGCTCTGTCAATTGC
>JAIOHL010000229.1 GCA_019913005.1 Anaerolineae bacterium
GATATGAATTACCCCAATTCCGTATTACTCCCCTTGTAATCCCCCACTGTCGGGGCACTGCATCATCCCCCTGCAAGTTTTTTAGTTCTGACACTTTTTAATGCGATTTTGAGGGAGTTTCTTCTACATTAAAAGTAACTCAGTATTTTGTGCTGCGTCGCCGCCCCATCGTCTCAGGCACGTTTGAAAGAGGATTAGCGGAATGCGTAGCTTAACATGTGATCCCAAAGCCGAAGTCGTTGGACTAATGCTCAACTCGTATGTAGACAACATGATGGCGGATGAAAGTGCGCCGGTCTTTAAGAAACATGGTTTGATCAATCTCGATCCACACACGTGGTATCCACTGCCGCCACTGTTATCTGCCCTGAACGAATTGGCCGCCCTACCCGGTCTCAGTCTCAACCTGACCGCTATCGGCATGAAAATTGGTGAAGGTGTACCGATGCCGCCGGAACTAGGCCCACATCCGTCGCTTGAGAAGGTGCTCATGGCGTGGGATGCCACCTATCAGTTTTTGCATCGTAGCGCGGATGTCGGCAAGATTTGGCTTGAGAAGGTCAGCGACAAGCATTTTAAGACCTTCCACAGTGTCGTTTATCCCGATGACCTCAGCTACGGCGTGCTGTATGCCTATGGGCGGCGCTTTTTGCCACCGGGAACCCACTTCACCGTGCGTTATGATAGCGATTTGCCGGCACGGGATTATGGCGGAACGACGCCCTATACCATCATCCATATTCACTGGTAAAAGGTTTTAGATTTATTGCCCACCGATTCAAGTCGGCGGCTATCGAGGCGAAGTCTAATGATGCAGATTAACAAAACAAGGTGAATTGCGTAGGGGTGTACCCAGTGTGCGCCCGTCTTTGGGATGGCACAGGGCCATCCCCTACGAAACATGTCCGTATTGATTCGTTAAATTGCATCAACCGACTTTGTAGAGGTAGCCGGGGAATTCATTCTCTGGTGACACACAGAAATCCAACCAACCCCCCGGCCCTACGCTTCCGAGTAGAGCAAGGGAGAAAAGAGCATATTCAAGGCCTTCCTTGCGGGCGGGGAAGGGTTAGGCTTGATGCGACGACGCCCCCCACGAGCATTTTTCACCTGAATTTTCCCCAAAAGCGTTGTTCTATACATCATTTTAATGCGTTTTTAAGGCCTCCTTTTATAAATTGGGACAATGAGCCGAATGCTTCTGCGTGCGTTTGTTCGCTGGATGAAGCATATGTCAAAGGGGATATCCTATATGCGAAAACTAACCTGCTCACCCGACGCCGAAGTGATCGGTTTGCTGCTGAACTCCTATGTAGACAACATGATGGGTGAAGAAACCGCGCCTGTCTTCAAGCAGCATGGACTCGTTGACCTTGACCCACATGCGTGGCATCCGCTCATCGCTATGATGAATGCAATCAACGAATTGGCTGCTCTGCCCAGTGTTAGCCTCAATCTGACCGCTATCGGGATGCGCATTGGCGAAACCGTGCCGATGCCACCAGAATTGGGTGAACACCCGACGCTTGAACAGGTATTAGGCGTGTGGGACGGGGCATATCAATTTTTGCATCGCGGCGCGGATGTCGGCAAGATTTGGATTGAGAAGGTCAGCAATACACACTTCAAGACCTTCCACAGCGTCGTCTATCCCGATGACATGAGCTACGGGGTATTGTATGGCTATGGGCGGCGTTTCTTGCCACGCGGCACCCACTTCACCGTTCATTATGACGAAAAGATACCCGCCCGTGATTATGGCGGCACGGCTGATTATACGCTTATCCATATCAAGTGGTAGTGTTGGAGCGACGGTTCACCGATCCATCATCACGAAATTCCCAATGCCAGACCGACCAGCGTCCCCCGCGCTGGTATGTTGGCGTTCTGGGGTGATTTCACTGTGATATAATGCTTTTACTTTGTCCGGCAAGTCGCTAGGAATCCATCGCATGTTATCGCCGAAAACGAAATATTGTCCCAACTGCGGCACACGTCTTGAAGTGCAGGTGCATGAAAATCGTCCGCGTGACTTTTGCCCCGCGTGTCGCAGAATTCATTATCAGCAGCTAAAGGTCGGGGCCGGCGCGATCATTGAAAAAGATGGCAAGTTGCTCTTGTTGGAGCGCACGGGTCAACCGTTTAAGGGGGATTGGAATTTACCCGCTGGTTATGTGGAGGCGGACGAAAACCCCCGGCAGACCGTCGTCCGGGAGGTGTTGGAAGAAATCGGGCTGGAAGTCGAGATTGACGGTCTGTTGGATGTCTATTTCTTCCAAGACGACCCGCGTGGCAATGGCATTCTGGTCGTGTTTAAGTGTCGCATTACGGGTGGCGAACACACCCCGTCGGACGAGGCCAACGCCTATCGCTATTTTGCGCGGGACGAACTGCCCGACCAGCTTGCAGGCGGAGGGCATAATCAGGCGATTTCGGCTTGGCAGCAGGATGGCGCCGTGCCCAAGTGATATACCCAATTCGGGAAATGGATGTCCGTTTAACCTGCTCGGTTGCGAAGTTCCAGATTAGGCGGGTCGTGGTGCGATTCAGATTTGGGCAGGTCTTAGCCCTGCCCCTACCAAATGGCGTTACGATGCGATTCTGTAGGGGTTGGGCTAAGACCAACCCTGCTTTTGAACCGAGACCTTGCAACAGAGCAGTTTAACCC
>JAIOHL010000230.1 GCA_019913005.1 Anaerolineae bacterium
GGCTAGGGGTGGGGATAATAAAAGCATCCACCGCCACGATGCCGCCCTCCTGAGCATAAACCCGAAGCGTGTGCGGCTCGTTGCTTAGATAATCCACACGAGCGGATTGCCCATAGGCGGTTTGGTCGGCGGTGGTGATGACTGTCCGGAGTACCGTGCCGTCCACCTCAATCGCCATTGTACCCAGTGAAGGGCCAGCCACATACAACACCTCGATGGCTGGGCCGGAAAATTGCAGGGTGAGCACGTCCGCCTCCGCGCCGCTGGAATAGCGATAACTGCCATTGGATGCCGCCCCTGCCTGCTGTACTGTCCATGTGCCAGACGTCTGTACCTGTGGGTCATCCGATTCAATCGTCTGGCTGGATTGGGCATGGGCTTGAGGGCCGCAAAGTACAATGAGCAGGCATGTCAAAACCCCGCAAGCGATTTTTTGACGGAGGGATGATAAACGAAGTGGTCTTGGCTGATCCATGATAACGCCTCCAAAAAAACTATCTTGATAGACAAAAGCGGGAGCGTCCCTCGCCTCTCATCGGTTGAAAGTCAAGGGACGGCATTAAGGTTGAGTGATATGTTAAGGGGGCATCAACACCTACTCACCCCCCTACCGCGAAAAGGTAGGAGTGGAGTGAAAGGTGTCGTGATTCCGGCTAATTGATACCTGATACCAGATTCGGGTAAAGGGTTGGTCTTAGCCCAACCCCTACGAAATGGCGTGGTAGCGGGGTTGGTAGGGGTCAGGCTCAGACTGACCCGGTTTTTCCCCCATCAATCACCCGAATCTGGTATGATTCGACTAAGGACAGACCCCATCCCCAACCCTTCCCCTAACAAAGGGAAGGGCTTCAATACAGCGTTTTTGGACTCCCCCTCGCCAGATGGAGAGGGGGCAGGGGGTGAGGTTGAGTTTTACCGCCACGTGGCGGCTTGCACACCTATATTGCCAAAGGGTGTGCCAACCGACTGGTTGAGATACACCCCGCTGTTAAAATCGAGGTCGTTGCGATAGAACAACTCACCGTTTTGATAGAACAGGCCAAAGGAATCTAGTCCGTTGCCGTCCCAGTCGCCGACGACAAACGAGCCATTGTCACCTGTGCCGGGGACGCCGATGTATTGGGCGAGGTCATAGATCGCTGGGCCAGCGGCGGGGGCAACATTGCCAAAGGCGATAAACTCATTGCGCCGCACCGCCACCGAATCCAAGCCGTCGCCATTAAAATCGCCTGCCGAGAACTGGAACGTCCCGGTAAAGGTCGGATTGGGCAGGGGAGCGGAGAGCCATTGGAAGGTCAGGGCGGGGGTCAGGGTTGTGCCAGACATGTCGCAAGTGAAATAGAGGGCAAAGACGGTCACGCCACTTTGCAGCGCACTATCCACCGCGCCCACGCAGTCATTGGCACTGGCATTGCTGAACCGTCCTGAGACCACTGGGCCGAGGATACCAATCCACAGACCACGCCAATCAGCCGATTGGGATTCGCCGGATTTGTTGGTGAAGTAAAACGCGCCGTCCCGATAGAGGCCGAGTGTATCCAGCCCATCGGCATTCCAATCGCCCGTCACCCATGTGCCACCTGTGACCGGGGCATAGGCCGAAAACGCTGTGTATGCGCTGGCGGGTGGGTTGTCAGCGACGGTATTGAGCAGTGCCACAAATTGGAACGTTGGGTTAAAGAGGGCAAGGCTATCGCCACCGGGCCGTACACGCGGCGTCCCAAAAATGTCGAAGCGGGCGTTGGTATCCCCCGCTACCAGCGTGCTGGCGTCCGAATCGAAGGCGACATAACGCCCATCGCTGGATAGTGCGGAATTCTCCGAACCACCATTCCCCTGTGTGCCGTTCGCGGCGATGGAGACGCGGGTCGTGGTGGTGATTTGACGGTCATGGACAAAAATGTCGCGCCGCGCGTTGGTGTCGCCTGCGACGAGATTGGTCGCATCGGACTCAAAGGCCACATAGCGCCCATCCGCCGAAATGCCGCCGGGGACAAATGACCCGCCGCCGCTGGACTGGGTGCCGCCCGTCGCCACCGAGACGCGCGTGGTGATGATGGTGTTGCGGTCATGCACAAACACGTCAGGGACGCCATTCGTGTCCCCCGCGACCAGATTGGTGGCAAACGATTGGAAAGCGACATAGCGCCCATCACTTGAGATCACCGGGAAATCCGCGCCGCCGCCAAGTTGTTGGGTGCCGCCCGTCGCAACCGATACGCGGGCGGTAGTGCCAGCATTGCGGTCATGCACAAAGATGTCGTCGAGGCCGTTGGTATCGCCGCCGACCAGATTGGTGGCACCAGAGTGGAAGGTGACAAAACGCCCGTTGCCGGAAATAGCCGGGAAATTCGAAATGCCCCCAGTGGCCTGTGTGCCGCCCGTCGCCACCGAGACGCGCGTGGTGCTGGTGGTATTCCGGTCATGCACAAAGATGTCGCTGAGACCATTGGAGTCGCCGCCGACCAGATTGGTAGCGCTCGATTCGAAGGCGACGAAACGCCCATCTGCCGAAATGGTCGGGTTCAGCGATCCACCCCCGGTGGCCTGTGTGCCGCCCGTCGCAACGGAGACGCGCGTGGTCGTGGCGGTTTGTCGGTCATGCACAAAGATGTCGCTGAGGCCATTGTTGTCGAATTGCACCAGATTGGTGGCAAGTGAGTCGAAGGTGACATACCGTCCGTCGGCGGAAATGGCCGGGTTGAACGAATGGCCGTTGCCTTTTTGATTGGCCGAACTGATGGAGACAAACTGGACGGCGCACGTCTGACGATCATACACATAGATGTCCGAAAGCGTATCCCCATCGCCTGCTGCCAGTGGCGCGGTTGAATCAAACGTGACAAAGCGCCCGTCGCTGGAAAGGCTGACATGGAACGAATCGCCAGTGGATTGTGCGCCCGTCTCCGTCACCGATGCCCGCATGATGGTGCTCACTGGGGCGCAGGTGGTCGCGCGGGTCTCACCAGAACTATTCCCCTCTCCACTCGGTGGGGAGGGGCTAGGGGTGGGGATAACAAAAGCATCAATCGCCACGACGCCGCCCTCTTGGGCATAGACCTTGAGCGTATGGCTATCGTTGCTGAGATAATCAATGCGGGCCAATTGCGCATACGCCGTTTGCTCGGCGGTGGTGATGACCGTCCGTAAAACCGTGCCATCTACTTCAATGGCGAGTGTGCCCAGACGCGGGCCAGCGACATAGACGACTTCAAGCGTTGTCCCTTCAAATACTAGGGTGAGGGCATCCGACTCCGCCCCGCTCGAATAGCGATACCCGCCGCCACTGGCTTGGTTCGTGGCTTGGTTTTGCCAGTGTCCACTCACGCCCACTTCTGGCGCGTCGGATTCAATAATCTGTGGGGTTGAGGTTTGGGCGTGTGTTCCCATCACGCCATTGACTACAAAACTACATAAGAGCAACAACCAACTGAGATGTGACCAACGAAAGGTTGACATGGTGCGTAATTCCCCCGAAAGTATACCTACGATACTTTTCAGTATAGGGACACGCCGTCACCAACTCGTCACCACTGCATCACCAACTCGTCATGGCATCCACAAAGTACCTGATGGATTTTTGCCCTCCGACACTTTTTGGGGCAGCGGAGACAAAAACCAACCTCACCCCAAACCCCTCTCCCACGTGAGAGGGGCTGAAATAGGCCAGATTCGACGCCCCCTCGCCAGATGGAGACGGGAGCAGGGGGGTGAGGTTAAATTCTACCGCCACGTGGCAACCTGCACGCCTATATTGCCAAAGGGAGTGCCGACGGACTGATTGAGATGCACGCCCGTGTTGAAATCAAGGTCATTGCGATAGAACAATTCGCCATTTTGATAGAACAGACCAAACGAATCTAGCCCGTTGCCATCCCAATCACCGACGACAAGACTGTCGTTATCACCCTGCCGGGGTTATTTAATTGGGCCGCCAACTTGCCACATCAAAAGGCGTGCCGATGGATGGCGTGAAGGTCTGCAAAATGTAGACCCCCGTATTCCATTCGACATCATTGCGCCGATAGAAGGTGCCATTTTGATAGACCAGCCCGAACGAATCTATGGTGTTCATATCCCAATCACCCGCCACGACCTTGCCTTCATCGCCTGTGCCCGGTGCGCCGACGTATTGAGCGAGATTGAACTCGGAAAGCAATGTGGTGGGCGGCACATTTGTCCATGCGATGAAATTACCCCGCCGGACGGCCACCGAATCTACCCCATCGCCATTAAAATCCCCGGCCACAAATTGGAACGCCCCGTTAAAGCCTTGTGAATTGGGCAGGACGATACTCAACCATTGGAAACTCACGGGTGGGTTTGGCCCGCTGAGAGCGCAGGTGAAATAGAGGGCAAAAAAGGTATCGCCGTTGATCCAAGTGCCAGAATCTGTGACGCCGAGGCAGTCGTGGTTCACGTTGGCATCGAACCGACCCACCACAGGTTGCCCGCCCAAGCCAAACCAGACTCTACCCAAGTAGTTAGCCGTTTGATAATCATTGGTGAAGAAAAACACGCCGTTGAAATACATCGCCAGCGTGTCTATTCCATCCCCATTCCAATCCCCAGCAACATATTGACCGCCTGCAAAGTTGAAACCCGTCCCAAATCGGACATCATCCCCTAACATGGGCGGATTGTTGTGGCTGCGCAGGAGATAGGCCCCACGAGTGGCCGGGTTGACCATTGCCAAAGCGTCGGGTCGACAGGGGGCGGTATTGGCCGTGGCGATGTTGGAATATTCGGAAAAGATGCCATCCCCACTGCGATAAGCCCGCACCCGGTAATAATAGGTCGTTCCGCACGCCAGATAAACGGTGTCGGTGAAAGTGGCAAAGATGACACTCGACCCGATCTGCGACCAACCCGTTGTGCCATCAGGTGACCGTTCAATCCCATAATGGGTTTCATCGCTGGCGTTATACGCCCAATTCAGCCGAATACTCGTTTGGGACAGGGTTGTCACCGTCAGATTGGTAGGAGCGGTGACAAAACACGTGTGGGTTGTGACCGTCACCCCATTGGAATAGCCGGAGAAGACGCCATCCCCGCTGCGATAAGCCCGCACACGGTAATAATAGGGCGTCCCGCACGCCAGATAGACGGTATCGGTGAAGCTGTTGACATTGGTGACAGTCGAGCCGATCTGTGACCAACCGGATGTGCCGTTGGGGGAACGCTCGATGCCGAAATTCGTTTCATCGCTGGCGTTATCCGTCCAAGCCAACTGGATACTCGTTTGGGACAGGGTTGCTCCCATCAGATTGGTGGGAGCGGCGGGCGGACAGGCATGGGTCGTTGCCGTCGCCACGTCGGAATAGGCCGAAAAGACGCCATCCCCACTGCGATAAGCCCGCACCCGATAATGATAGGTTGTGCCACAAATCAGGCTGACATTGGTATAGGTGGTCGTGTTGGCGGGGGCGATGCCGATTTCCACCCAATTGTTTGTGCCATCCGGTGAGCGTTCTAGGCGATACTCCGTTTCGTCGGTCTGGGTGTCTGTCCATGTCAAGGCAATCTGCCCATCCGACACGGCTGTTGCAGTGAGGTTCGCCGGGGCATAAAGTAACAACAAATCATTGACATAGGCATGATAAATCGGCAACTGCATCGGTAGGTTGGCTAGATTGTTCGAGTGAATTAATACAATGTAGCGTCCATTCGTGCTCATCCGTCCATCTGTGGTGACACCTTGTGCAAGTAAGCCATCAAACGTACGGGAAGTGGCAATCGTTGTCTGACTACTTAGGTTTCGTACGAATATGTCATCGCGCTGATTCGTATCGCCAGAAACTAAATTGTTTGCGCTCGACGAAAATGCTACCAGTGTCCCATCATCGCTTATGCTTGGCCCAAACGAGTTTCCATTACTCTGCCCACCACTTGAACTCAATGACACCCGCATCGTTGTAGCTGCAACCAAATCACGCACGAATACATCATCAAACCCGTTATTATCGTCCGCCACCAAATTACTGGCATTTGAACTAAACGTGACATACCGACCATCTGGCGTAATCGGACTATAATCACCCGACTGTCCATTGCCCTCACTCTCGTCATCGGCAACCGAGGCGCGAATAGTCGTGTTATTGACCCTATCACGCACAAAAACATCTGGGGCAGCGTTAGTATCACCAGCAACTAGTGTGGTTCCTCCGCTGCTAAAAGTCACGAACTGCCCTGTTTCCGAAATAAACGGATTGAAGGAAAAATCGTCATTTTCATTGCCACTATTAGTGATTGAGACTCGAACAGTGGTGTTCAATTGCAAATCACGGACAAACACGTCTTGCTCGGCATTGTTATCACCACTGACCGCATCGCTACCGCCGTAAAGAAACACAACGTAACGTCCATTGCCAGAAATCATTGCATCATCACTGGCATTAATCAGTTGTTGCCCCGTGCTGCTCAAACTGACCCGCGTTGTAGAATTCGTTTGTCGGTCCCGCAGAAAGACATCATCCACACCATTGGTATCGTTAGGCACAAGGTTACTAGCCGCCGATGTAAAAACCACATAGCGCCCATCGCCAGAAATAGAAGGCGCTCCCAAAAAAGAACCGCTATTGGCCTGTGTTCCATCGCTGGCAACCGAGGCTCGCGTCGTCGTACAGGTCACCCGATCTCGCACAAATACATCCGACGTATTATTTGTATCGTTTGCTACCAAATTGGATGCTAATGTTTCAAAAACAACATAACGCCCATCATTTGAAATTGGGTGTAGGCCTAATCGTGAATCATAATTTGCCTCCACGCCAGCCGAAGACTCCGAAGCCCGTTGTACCCGTGTAATGCTATCGCAGGCGGATCGGGATACACCCGCGCTCACGCCAACATCGTCTGCTAACGGGAGGAGGGTCACAAACGCATCAACCCCCACAACCCCGCCCGCCTGTGCATACACCTTCAAGGTATGGGTCTCGTCGCTCAGGTAATCAATCCGCGAGGACTGCTGATAGGCCGTCTGGTCAGCGGTGGTGATGACCGTCCGTAGCACAATGTCGTCCACATTAATCGCCAGCGTGCCGAGTGATGGCCCAGCGACAAAAATCACTTCGATGGATGGGCCGGAAAATTGCAGGGTCAACACATCGTCATCCGCGCCGCTGGAATACAGATAACTGCCACCACTGGCTTGGTTTGCTGTTTGCGATGTCCAATTTCCCGCACGGGTCACGATAGGGTCATCCGATTCGATGCGCTGCGGGGCAGGATTTTGCGAATGGACGGAACGGGGCAGGGGGGTGATGGCAAGCAGTCCGATTATGAGGATAAAGCCGAGGGTCAGGCCGCGCTTGAGGATAGGGTTCATGGGGGTGTCCTTAACAAATCGTACTAGATTCAGATAAACGCTGGTCGTTCAACCCCACTCCCGGCCCACGCCTCCAAACATAGGGAGGGGAGAAGGCCTATTATTGAAGCCCTTCCCTTTG
>JAIOHL010000231.1 GCA_019913005.1 Anaerolineae bacterium
GGTATGGCTGGTCGCTGGCGATTGGCAACCCCCGGCTGGAAGTGGACGGGCATCAAAATGTCACTTTGACCATGCCGGATGGACGCCGCACCACCTTCTACTTCACGCCGCAGCCAATGGGTCTGGTGTTCTCCCAACCCCACTACACGCCCGAACCCGGCGTGTATGGCAGTTTGACCGTGCCGGATTGCCTCTTGGTCTCCGGTGGGGAAACGGGCTACATCTGCTTCTTGGAAGGGCCATTCGAACCACAAACCTACACCTACACCGATCCCTATGGGCGGGTGTTTACGCTGGATCGGGATGGGACATTACACTCCATCCGTGATCTCAATGACAATGTGCTGACCTTCACGGCAAATGGCATTTCCAGCAATGCCGGGTCGTTAAGTGTCCTGTTCCAGCGCGATGCACAGGGCCGCATTACCCAGATTATTGATCCAGCGGGGAATGTCTATGGCTACACCTACGATGCCGTTGGTGACCTCACCCGCGTGACCCTGCCGACGGTGGGATCCACCCCGATTGAGGTGGAGTACACCTATGGTCAGGTTCAAGATGATCTAGCCCACTATTTCCTCACCGCCCATGACCCGCGTGGCAACACCGCCGCGAGCATGACCTACTACACTGACCCGGCGAATGCGGGACGTTTGGAAACCGTGACCGATGCGGGCGGCAACCCAACCAACTACGCCTATGATCTTGCTACCAACACCACGACCATCACCAACCCGGATAACGGTGTGGTGCAGATTCACTATGATGCGCTGGGTTATGTCTTGGAGGAAACCAATCCACTCAACCAGACGACCCATTACACCTATGATGCCAACCACAACCTTCGGGCCGAGACCAACCATTTAGGCCAGACGACCTCCTACGACTATAACGATCAAGGGCATCGCACGGCGGTGACCAATGCCCTCGGTCAGCAGGTCATTACGATTGCCTACAACCAGTACGGCGGCCCGACCACGCTCACCGATGCGTTGGGGCAAGTGTCGAACATCCAATATGACAACCGCTTCAATCCCATTACAGCGACGGATAATCTCAATGGGCCAAACACACCGATTGGTGGCTATACATGGAACTTGCAGGGTAATCCGACCAGCTATACCAACGGTGACGGTGAAACCACGAGTTATACCTACAATGCCTACGGGCAGAAGGTCAGCGAAACCAACGCTGAGGGGGAAACGACCACCTACACCTATGACCTCTTTGGGCGCACGCTGCGTGTCACCAACGCCGAAAGCGAAATGATTAGCTACGATTATGATGCTTTGGGACAGTTGGAACGCGAACAAGACCAAGTGGGGTACATTACTCGTTTTGAATATGACCAGAATGGCAACCGCACTGCCATTGTTGACCCACTGAACCGCCGTACCGAATATGTCTATAACGCCCTGAATCTGGTCACAACCGTTACCTATCCGGACCAAACTACTGCCATTATTGAATACGACTGGCGGGGGAATGTTACTCGTGTACAGGACGCCATAGGTCATCTTACCCTGTACGGCTATGATTTAGCCGGACATCCTACCTCCATAACGGTGGCGGCAAATACTTCCAGTGCTGCAACAACCTTTTACTTCTATGATGGGGTGGGGCGACTGGAACGTGAACAAGACCCCTTGGGCCATTCGACGGTCTACACCTATGACCCGGTGGGTCGCCCAACCCGTGTCACCGATGCGCTGGGTCATTACACTGATTATGTCTACAATGCCGCCAACCAACTCGATAGCGTGACCAATGCCAATACCTATACCACCCGTTACGAATATGATGTGCGCGGACGGATACGCTTTACCTATAACCCTGACAACAGTATCGTTGAGCAACGATATGATGGGGCAGGACGGGTAACACGACGCCTTGATGAAACGGGCCGTATCGTGGACTACACCTACGACAATGTTGGGCGTATGCTCACCACGACTGTCGCCCCCAATACCGGCGATGCCCTAACGACAGCTTATGAGTATGACAATGCGGGGCGGCAAACGGCGGTGATTGTTGATCCAACAGGTATCAATTCCCGTACAACTTACACCTATTTGGATAATGGGCAAATAGACCTGATTACTGACCCGCTTGCAAACATTACCAACTATGATTATGACCAAGCGAGTCAACTTACTGCTGTCACCAATGCTAATGGCTACACCACCAACTTTGAGTACGATGCACAGGGGCAGTTAACACGGACAACCTATCCTGCTCCGACTGGCCCTGCACCTTTTGGCACTGGCACACGTCCATTCACTGAAAATGTCTATGATGATGCGGGTCGTGTAACAAGCCGCATTGACGAAATGGGCCGCACGACCACCTATGGTTATGATAACGCGGGCCGTCTGGAAAGTGTTACCAATGCGCTGCCTGCCACCACCAGCTATACCTACGATTTGGCGGGCAATCTGCGAACCATCACGGATGCCAATAGCCACACCATCACCATGACTTACGATGAGTTAAATCGTCTCTATCGCAAGACATGGCCCGATGGCTCGTATGAGCAATATGGTTATGACGCGATGGGCAATCTAACCAGCCACCGCCTGACTGATACCAACGTCAACACCTTTAACTACACCAATCGCGGTTGGCTCGATCATGCAATTTATTTTGATGGCATCACCTACGATTACGATTATCAGGCCAACGGGCTACGTTATGGGGTCATAGAACAGCAGGGTTCAACAACCCTCTCGACCAAGACCTATGCCTTTGACGCGCAGGGCCGTACTACGGGCATGAGTATGGCAGGTGGGCAATCCATCAGCTATACCTATGACCCAGTGGGTAATCGCGCCTCGATGACCACGCCTGCCGGAACGACCACCTATGGCTACGACGATGCTTTCCGCCTAACCAGCGTGACCGACCCTCAAACCCAGACCACGACATTAACCTACAATGCGGTCAATTCGCTCACCCGTATTGCCTATCCAAACGGCATCTTTGCCGACCACACCTATGATAATCGCAACCGCCTAACCAATATCGCCCAGTACAGTGACCCACAATTCCCGCTGGCGTCCTATGCCTATACGTTGGATGCGGTGGGCAATCGCACAGGTGTGGTTGAGGGTAATGGTACATCGCTCACTTGGGGCTATGACGCGGCTTATCGCTTGACCAGTGAGCAGCGGTTTATCAGTGGCACGCCCGTTTACAGTGCGGCCTATGAATATGACCCGGTGGGCAATCGCACCGAGCAAACCGTCAATGGGCAAGTCACGACCTATACCTACAACAACCTTGACCAGATGACGAGTGCCGGAAGCGTCATCTATGGTTACGATGGACGTGGCAACCTCCATCAAATCACCGATGGGGCGAATATCACGACCTTCAACTATGATGCCCGTGACCGCCTTGCCAGTGTCACCCTGCCAGATACCACCAACCTTGCCTATGTCTACGATGCAGAGGGTCATCGAGTCCGCGAGACCGTTGGTACAGAGGTCACGAATTATCTGTGGGATGGACTCTCACCTTATGGCGATGTCGTGTTGGAGAGCGATGGTAGCGGTACGCCTTTGACCAGCTATGTCTTAGCTAACACGCGCTTGCTTTCACAACGGCAAAACAATATCACTAGCTATTACCTCTACGATGGGCAACGTAGTGTGCGTGCTTTGGCGAACGGTTCAGGGATTGTAACAGATACCTACGGTTATACGGCTTTTGGTGAAGTATATAATTCCACAGGAGCGACAGATAATTCTTATCTCTATACAGGTCAACAGTTTGACAATTTGACAGGAATGTATAGCCTAAGAGCGCGTTATTACAACCCTAGCGCAGGACGTTTTCTCAGCCAAGATACCTATTCAGCTAATTACAACAACCCAATTGAACTCAATCGCTATGTCTATGCAGCTAACAACCCTTCTACCTTTGATGACCCCACAGGATATACTATCTTTTTCGACAATACGTCTATAAGGGAAAAGCTCGGTACTGTGGTTGCTGGTGTTGTGAATGCGATAGGTTCTGCGCTGCAAGCTGTACTTGCTAGAACCATTGCTTGGGTGGTTTTGACGCCGCTTTTGCCCATAACTCTGAGTTGGGTTGCGATAAACCAGCCCATGTTAGTGTCAGCTACGGACTATATTCTATACACAGGACAATATAGCGATTTTGTAAATTGGACACAAACGACAATTGACCGAATTCAGGCGGCTGGAAATGCGTCAGATTGGTACAATCGTTTACAGCAAGAGTCTGCTGCGGCCAAAGAAAAGGCCCAAGGCATAGCAAGCGATATTGCTGATGCTGCTGTGCAACAAACTGTTCTCCAAAATATGACAGCTTTCGTAGATGCTTTAGCGAACGGTAACAGAGGAGGAAATAATAACGATGATGACGACGATGAGAATGATGAATGCAGCGAAGAAAAAATGCGGGAACGCATAGGAGGACGTAGTGTGGCACAAGTTGTGTATGGTTCATCTTTAGGGGATACTTTAATGGGGTTGCCAGTCAAACCTATTCAAGATTGGGTTGATAAGCCTGTAGTAGTAAAATATGCCTCTTTGCTCTGCAAGGGGACTCCATTCCCTCCAGTTCCTATAGCGCATGGTGTGGGTTATGACGCTCTCTTAGATGGGCATACCCGTTTTGTAGCATCTCGTCTTGCAGAAAGGCCAATTGGTGCTTTTGTTCAGCTTGACCTTGCAGATTCAAACTTAGATTTTCCTGCTATGGAGTGGAGTCAAGTCAAGTGGTAATTCTAAACAAGCTACAATCAGAAATTTTTTCCCTTCTAAAAGCATATATTGAGCGCCAAAAGATTGTACTGGCAGCTCTGAATGATTTAAAACCATATATCTTGCCTACGGCTCAAGGCAGCAAACAAGTCAAGGAAATTTTAGATCTGCTTGAGCAAAGTAAAGACGTGCCTTTTAGAGGTAATTGGGGCCAAAACAATGAATGGTTCTACTACATCCATGGTTATGGATGCAGATTAATTCATAATGATAACAAAGAGCCTATTGAGTGGGACGCTCCAAATATTAATTCTGTTAATGTAAATTGGTTTATCAATTGGCTTAAATGGTTCATAGAAATGACAAAGATCGAAGATCCTGTTTTGTCAGAGTTGCCTAAATATGAGTTCTCCCTAGATGCACTTGTTTACTCAGTGTTAGAAGAACTAAAGCAAAAGAACCTTATTTTTGGTCCCGATTCTTTTGGGGCATATATTGTGGAATATGACGTAATAGATTAACAAATTTATTTAGTTATTTATTCATTTCATATAATATATAATATTTTAATAGAATTATAACTTAACCATATGAGCTTGGCATATAGCCTCACCAGAATGCCTTGCTAATGCCGTTGGGCACTTCGTTCGCCTTGAATATGACCTGCTCGGACGGGTGACACGCAAAAATTGGGCCGATGGGGTGTCCTATGATGCATTCACCTACGACGGTGTGGGCAACCAACTGTCCCATCGCCAGCCCGATGCCAGCCTGCATTCCTTCACCTATGACGGGATGGATCGGCTGGATACCGCCTCTTACGCGGGTGAGTTTGTCTACCATTTCGATTACACCCTGACCGGGATGCGCGACCTCATCACCGAGCAGCGTAACAGTGTCACCACATGGACCAGCGATTACGCCTACGACGCCCAGGATCGCGTCACCAGCGTCACCACGCCCAACGGCACGGTCTCCTACACCTACGACCCCAACGGCAACCGCGCCTCCATGACCACCCCCAGCGGCACGACCAGCTATCAGTACAATGGCAACGACCAACTGACGCAGGTCACCGCCCCGATGGGTCAAACCAACCTGACCTACACCAATGTCGGTCTGCCCGATACGCTGACCTACCCGAACGGCGTGGTCAAAGATTATGGCTATGATGACCGTGACCGCCTGACCAGCCTGACCTATCAGGACGGCATGACGACGCTGGCCGCCTACAATTACACCCTCGATACGGTGGGCAATCGCACCCGCGTGGATGAACTCGGCGGCGACTACACCACATGGGGTTATGACAACCAGTATCGGCTGACCAACGAAACCATCCATGACGGCGGCAGCACCCTCAGCAGTAGCTATACCTATGATGCTGTGGGCAACCGCACCAGCCAGACCGTCAATGGGCAGGCGACCACCTACAGCTACAATGCCCTTGACCAGATGACCCAATCCGTCACAGGTGGCACAACCACGACCTATGCCTATGATGGACGCGGTAATCTCGCCACCACCACGACGGGCAGCGATGTCACGACCTACACCTACGATGCGCTGGATCGCCTGATCACCGCCCAAGTACCGGGTAGCAGTGCCGCCGCCTACACCTATGACCCCAACGGACAGCGGGTGCGCCAGACCGTCGGTTCGGATACAACGAATTATCTGTGGGATGAACTCTCGGCCTATGGTGATGTGGTGCGCGAAACCAATGGCACGGGCACGGAACTGGCGAGTTATACCTTAGCGGGTAGCCAAATTCTGGGCCAGACCCGCAGCGGCGTGACCAGTTACTACCTGTCCGATGGGCAAGGCTCGACCCGTGCGCTGCTGAATGGCACCGGCGACCTCACCGACACCTACGCTTACACTGCCTTTGGGGAGATGTATAACCAGACAGGCAGTACCCTCAACAGCTACCTCTACACCGGGCAGCAGTTCGATAGCCTGACGGGATTGTACAGCCTGCGGGCGCGATATTATGACCCCAATGCAGGCCGTTTCGTAAGCCGGGATACGTATCCGATTAACTATCGCAACCCCATTGAACTCAATCGCTATGGGTATGTGGGTAATAACCCCGTCAATAAATATGATCCTAGTGGTCTATCTAGCTTAACTGAACTAGCCGTTGAACTCTTTAGGTTTAATGAAGAACGCGCAGGAATTTCAGGAGTAACTGGCTTTACCACTGGCCTACTCACTTCTTTTGTTATCTATTTCGGGGCCGCATCGGGCATGTGTGGGGAGGAAGCCAAAGAATGGTCTAAGCACGTCGACCCCGGAAAACTTGTGTTCAATGCTGCGGTAGGTGGTTTTGAAACGGGGTTCATCTGGGGCTTTGCGCCACCCATCATTACGATTGGGGTAGCGGGATATAGTATAGCGGTTTCGGCAGGCAGTGAAGGTTCTGGGAGTCAAGCTCCACAGTCAAGTTTTGCTCCGACCATTAGCGATTCCTTCTGCTTTTTGTCTCAAACGGCGAAATATATCACCGACAAAATGTTTGAGTTGAATGAGGGTAAAAAACCTGACACCTATAAAATCGCTGGCTTTGGAGCAGTTGCGATGGCAGCGGATGTAGCAGGGCCGGTTGTAACTCAATTTCCGCTTGGTTTGAGTGCTACAGAAACAGGGGCTTTCATTTCCGCTGGCTATACTCTAGCTGTTGGAGTCGTTTCAGGGATCATTGCTAGTATGGCAGCGGTGACTTCTGCAATCGATGATAAAATAACCTTATATCATTACACAAAGGCAGACATAGTCCCAGAAATCGTTAGATCCGGCGTAATTTGGGCTTCAGATAAGGATAAGGGGGATGCTACATATGGAAATGGTCAATATTTCACAGACCTGACACCAACAGAGGCAAGTACCCTGACAAAAGAAGAACATTCTCTAACCCTATATAATAACCCGGATCATTGGGGGTCTTCAACCGTAGGATGGATGAGCTTTGAAATACCAAGGGAAAAGGTTGGGAATCCTGTACATTCTTTGTACGATCCTAATCCTTATAATAGATGGATTTATCGGTACGCCCAAAACGGGACACCCCCCGACAGCCTACCTATAAACGACATAATGACAGGCGCTGGAATCGTAAACTTTCGTCCGGAACTGCCTAATTTACGATAAGGAAATCATATGATCAAGCTACCTTATCTTGAATCTCACATCGGCTCAATAGAGCAAGGTATAACCCTCATAAATCGTTTTCTTTGGCATGTTAGTATAGTAGAGGAAGCAGGAGAATGGAGAGTGTACGGGGGAGAGAAAGTTATTTTTGCTAGTGATTCCCGTGAAGCAATAGATGCTTTCTTATATGGAATGGGATTGGCTTATTCTACTATTCCCGAAGATTTTATCAAACGCCTTATAGAAAGGAAATTTCCTCATCTCAAGGATAGTTAGGTGGACGAGAGGCAATTTTCTACCGATAAAACTAGAGACACTAAGTTCAGTGCTATGCCAGAACATATGAGTTGAGTAAGAA
This sequence comes from Anaerolineae bacterium, assembly GCA_019913005.1. GTDB lineage: Bacteria > Chloroflexota > Anaerolineae > Aggregatilineales > J027 > CFX10. The sequence continues at coordinate 8,242 of JAIOHL010000231.1, forward strand.
TTACAACGTCTGAGTTTGCTTAATTAGGCCGTCTAGATTCCCAAAGGGATGATTTAGGCGGCCTTTTGTTTTGGGCAATCTCGCCACCACCACGACGGGCAGCGATGTCACCACCACGACGGACAGCGATGTCACGACCTATACCTACGATGCCCTAGATCGCCTGATCACCGCCCAAGTACCGGGCAGCAGTGCCGCCGCCTACACCTATGACCCCACTGGACAACGGGTGCGCCAGACCGTCGGTTCGGATACCACCAACTATCTATGGGATGAACTCTCGGCGTATGGTGATGTGGTGCGCGAAACCAATGGCACGGGCACGGAATTGGCGAGTTACACCCTTGCCGAGACCCAACTGCTGGGCCAGACCCGCAGCGGTGTGACCAGCTACTACCTGTCCGATGGGCAAGGCTCGACCCGTGCGCTACTGAATGGCACAGGCGATATCACCGACACCTACGATTACACCGCCTTTGGGGAGATGGTTAACCAGACAGGCAGCACGCTCAACAACTACCGCTATACCGGACAGCAGTTCGACAGCCTGACGGGATTGTACAGCCTGCGGGCGCGATATTATGACCCCAATGTGGGCCGTTTTGTAAGTCGGGATACCTATCCGATTAGTTATCGCAATCCGATTGAGTTGAATCGCTATGGGTATGCTGCCAATAACCCGATTGATCGGTATGATCCCACAGGCCGATTTATGGAGTATGCCTTCCTTCATGCGGACAAAGAAGTCGTAGGAGGCACAATTGGGGGCGCAACTGGCGGCTTTGCCTTCTCGACCTTCCTCTACGTCTTGGGCATGTTAAATCCGTTTATTGGGTGGTGTGGCGGTCGTGGAACCAGCAAACTCCAAGAATGGGCTTGGCTTCTCACGGCGCATAATCAAGTGTTCGATTTCATT
>JAIOHL010000232.1 GCA_019913005.1 Anaerolineae bacterium
CCCCATTATTAAAAGCAGTGCGCCAATTCGATTCAGGTTTTTCATAAGCATTCCTCATCACGTGTTTGGTACGGAGTTTATCCTAACACACACCTCTGCCCCACCCACTCCAACCAAAGACGGATTTTGGGAAACCTCACCCCCCGACCCCCTCTCCGACGCGGCGAGGGGGAGCAAAAGGGGTTTTGCGGGGTTTACTGCAACTCCACCGTCAGCGTATATGGCCCATACAGATTCCGAATCCGCAGGGTGTATTCGCCGGGGAAATCCAAACGGTAATGCTGTTCGATGAAATCGTACCCGGTCAGCGTCAGCGTCTCGTCATAGTCCAGTCGGAACGGGTAATACTCGCCGTTGGCTTGGACTTCAATCAAGAGGGCGCTGGCGTCAGTCTGGGTCGCGTCATAATCAAGGCGGATGGTCAGATCACCATCGCTGGTGGCCTCAAACGTATAGGGCACAATCCACGCCTCGCCCATATCCACACTGACGGCCTCACCCAAGATGAGGGGTTGTGCCTCCGGGAAAGCCCCTTCTGGAGCAAGCGCGACTTCGAGGGTGTAGTCGGGATCTTCGGCCAGCAGGTCAATCGAGCATGGGCATAGGCCGTCGAATTGAAACGCCGCATAGATAATCAATTGGTTGGCTGGTTCGGTGCGGGTGTAATAATTGGTATAGACCTGCTCGACAAACTCCCCTTTGGCATCAGTTACCGAAAAAGAGCTTACTCCGCCTACTGTCACAACGATCATCTGACCGGGCGGGGTTTCCGATAGGGTATAATGCAGCGTCTGGTCGTATTCCGCCGTACCTTCGACGCGCTGCCCCACTTCGATTTCACCCCGATTAAGGCGGAGGTGCTCGCCTTCAGAAACGGTCACGCTGAAATTGCCGGAAACTGGGGCGCGACGATTCACGCGGTAGGGACCCGGCCCAGTCAGGTAAAAGGCAAGGTGATAGACATCGGTATCGCGGAACCTCACCGTCGAGGTGATGCTTCGCCCGGCTCCATCTACCAATTCCACTTCCACTGGGCCGCCGCCCTCAAGGTCTTGGGTTTCCAGCGTAACCCACGCCTCGTTGGGGACATCCACCAACCATGTCTCAATGGATTCCGACATGACCACCGATTCGCCAATCCGCACCGTCTGGACATCTCCAACATCAATCCCGGTGGTGGTCCAAAGGGTATAGTCTACATCGGTCTGGATATAGAGCACATATGGCCCTTCGCGGTTGGCCCAATAGTGGCGGTAATACCCCTCATCGGTTCGTTTGTTCTCACCGCGCCACATGTAACCGCCTGTTGCATCATAGGCTTCCATGCGAAAACTTGCGTCAGAGGCCAGCTTAATCCATACGGTGATGAGTTCACCCTGCTGCATATCTAAGGTGTAGCGGTCATAATAATTCGGCGTACTGATGGCTGAAATCGGCGCATCCGTCGTGAGTGTGCCCTTGTCCAGCCATAGATCGTTCCCGGCCACCACGCTCAAGGTGTATTCATTGGTGCCACATTGCACCAAGATTTGATGCGTACCCGCCAACTCCGCCGGAATCACGTAATACTGGGTGACGTGCTCGGTATCATCCAGATTCAGGCGGTTGGCAGCCCAAAGTCCGGACAGATAGAGGTTTTGAAAGACATCACATGGCCCGATGAGATGTACGGTCATGGCGGTATCGGGGGGTAGATCAATCGAATAGACATCGGCAACCCCTTCGGAGGCCGTGCCCGTCACCGTGTCCCCGATGGCGATTGGCCCGCGATCCACGTCAATCGTATCACCGCGTTCGAGGGTGAGGGTTGCCGTCCCACTACCGGAAATCTGCCATAGGTACGGGCCGGGCGGTTCAACCTGATAGACGTAGGCCACCATCCCCGCCCCTTCCTTTGAACTCAAGAGGGGTAGTTCATGCGTTGGCGTGTTTTGCAGCGTCTGCATTCCCATTTGGCCCCCTGTGATACTGACCGTAAACGTATCCCCCTGTGATACATCCAGCCAGACGCGGGCAGGCAAGTTGACGGTTAACGTGTCCCCATAGGCGAGGTGAGGGGCTTTGGTGGGTGGGGCTTGTCCAAAAGAGGGCGGGTGTGGCATCCACAGCAGGCCCATGACGAGAATCAGGAACAAAAACGGAGTAGTGGTTCGGCGTGCTAATTTCATAGATCGCCTTTCTGGTGTGCTACGGCGTTTGGGTGAAGGTTTTCGAGGGTGTCAAATTACAGTTCATCCCCACCCCAAACCCCTTCCCGTAAACGAGAAAAAGCTCTAGAGGACTACTGTGCGCTCCCCTACGCTGCAAGCAGTCTGTACACCAACAATTTTGCGGAAAGTTTACCTCACCCCCGTGCCCCCTCTCCAATAGGCGAGGGGGAGTCGCATCTGGCGTATGGAAGCCCCTCTCACGTGGGAGAGGGGTTGGGGGTGAGGTAAAAACGCCCAAAAACATCCGTGTCAATGCCCTTTCCGAGAAATTGTCGGAGTGCGAACCGCAAGTAGCGCGAGGTTGGGGGGTGAGGTTCAGCGGTCACAATCCACCCGAATGCCGTATAAGAGGATTCGTACCCCTTATTGTAGCTCCAAATCACGCATTCCAAAAAGACGATGACAGGTTATTAACTGAGTCCCCCAGCCTTTTGAATATCCAAGCCATGCAGCCGATTGTGATGGATGGTGAAAAAGGCCATTTCGCGGGCGGTGGTATCGCTGAGGGCGGGGTGTGGAATCAGGTAGCGGTCAAGATTGGATTCCGACCATGTGGTGAGGGCTGCCACCAAACGATTATTGGCTTCCTGCCATGTCTGCACCAGATAGGCGCGTTCTTCTTGCACGTCGTCGGGAATGTTGTAATTAACGGGCACAACCTTTGGATAATCTTCGGCGCGTATCCCCATCGCCAACGCCGCCTGATATTTTTCGACCAGTTGGCTATAGGTCAACGAGGGGCGATCCGCCTTGCCAAAACGTTCGCCCAATTTTTCGGGCGGAAATTCAAAGACCCGCGCCGTTGGTTTAACGCTCAGAATCAAGTGTTTCAGATAATCCGCCGCACACCACCCCGGCCCGGCGGCGCTATAAAATTGATCGTCGGACATTTTTGCCAGCGTGTCGGTCACAAAGTCACGGCTGGCTTCAAGGGCGATGACGATTTCGGCTTTGGATTGCGGGCTGTTCATCTATGGTCTGCTCCTGTGTTGGTTATTGCCTAAAATAACCCACCCAACCGCCAATCGTTGCGACACCCAACCGAACCCGCTGCCCGCGAAACAGTATCTATTATAAAAATATGCCTTGATTGCCAGTCCATCAGATGAGCCAAAGAAAACCATCCTCACCCCCTGACCCCCTCTCCCCCGAGTAGCGATGGGGAGGAAAATGGCCTAGTGAAGCCCCTCTCCACTCAGTGGGGAGGGGTTTGGGGTGGGGACTCGCAATCAATGAAAA
>JAIOHL010000025.1 GCA_019913005.1 Anaerolineae bacterium
CCCCCGGCCCCTCCCCAAGCATAGGGAGGAGAGTAAAGGCCGCATTGAAGCCCTTCCCTTTGTTAGGGGAAGGGTTTGGGATGGGGTTATATTCACCCGAACGCCGGCCTAGACCTCCAACTCCCCGCCTCCGACAATCACCGCCGCGCCACCAACCCGCACCGCCGTGATATGATCGGAGTGTTTGTCTACCTCAATCTCAATCCGGCTGGGGCGTCCCATTTCCGCACCCTGATCAATTGTCCAAGTCAGCGTGCCGTCGGTCAAACAGTGCCGCGCGGCCAGATAGCCCCCCAATGAAGCAGCAGCAGCACCCGTCGCGGGGTCTTCCACAATACCCATCGCCGGGGCAAACATCCGCGCATGGACATGCCCACCGAGGATTTTCTTATCATAAATCGGCGACTCATGCAGGGCGGCTTCGTCATGCTCGACTGGTTCGATGTGCATCACGTACACATGCGGTGCGTGGAAATTGGCGAGCAGCCGTTCCCAATGATCGCGGCGTAGGCTGGCTTTGGCGACGGCCTCATGGCTTTGCAGCGGGATATACACAAATGGCACGCCGCACGACACGACCTCCGGCGCAAATTCACCATGTGCAATGTCCGATTCTTGCAGCGACAGCATCGCCGCCAATTCAGCCGGGGCCGGTGCTTCCGGGCCAAATTCAGGCAGTTTGGCCGCCGTCAACTGCGCGAAGGTCGGTTTGCCTTCCTCAACGCAAATGGTGACCAACACGGGGCCGACCTCTTCTTCGAGGATAATCGCCGTCTCGTCGCCTTTTAATTTGATTTCTTTAAGGGCTGCCAGCACCATCGCCGTGCCGACGGTGGGGTGTCCGGCGAAGGGCAGTTCCATACCGGGGGTAAAAATCCGCACCCGCCGCGTATTTTTGGGATTTTTGGGTGGGAAGACAAATACGGTTTCCGACAAATTCAATTCACGGGCAATCTGCTGCATTTGGGTGTCATTTAGCCCCTCGGCATGGGGAAACACCGCCAGTTGATTGCCGCCAAATATCCGGGTAGTAAACACATCCGCCAATGTATAACGATAACGCATGAGGGTGGCTCCTATTTCTATAGACCGAATATAGAGGGGATTATAAACACGGCGGGGACAGATGGGATAGGAGGATTGTCACGCATCGCCCCGCCAAATGGGAGGATTATTGGGGAACCCGTAGCACGCGAAACTTTGGTTGAGTTCGTATCACAGAGGCGGGTTTCAGCGAAATTGGGCTGTTTTGGCCCACCGAATGATACGGTTTTCCAAAAATATGCCGGATAGGGTGAATTTCGTAGGGGCGGGTCGCCGTGCCCGCCCTGATTTATAATGCGGGATGGCACAGGGCCATCCCCTACGAAGGTATTCGCCTTGATAGCCGCCGACCTGAGCCGTTGGGTCAGCTATGCCGACGCGAACAAGGGCAGCGACATCACCACAATCGCCCGTTTCCATTCCTCGCCCGCACTGCCAAGCGTATCCAGAATGGACAAAATCTCCGGTAGGCTGTATTCCAACACCTGCATCGGTACTCTGGAGTGGAGTTCGACCATCTTGCCGAGATGGGCTGGTTCATGCAAAAAACCAAGCACCCAATTACTGAGCGTCGAGGAAGTCATGGGTCGGCCCATGTACTGACAGTCGCTGCGCAGCCGATCCACGACAGCCGGCAGATACTGGTCATAGGCCGCCCGCACCTCTGGCATCGCCGCACTCAGGGTATGGTAATCCAGTGATTCAACTAAGGTGCGATAAAAATTGGAGGCGTAGATGTCGGCGGGTGGAAGCACCAGCAATTCCTGTACTTCTTCAACGGGTAGGCCAATCTGTTTTGCCATAAATGTGATGTCCATGTGTGTCTCCTGATGATTGAAAGGACGATGCAAAAATTGTTGGATGCTGGTAAAAACCTGCTGTTCTAAGTCCCTAAAGCGCTGGCCCTGCTGTTAGGCTGCACAATACTGGCGGTGTACTGCAACAAGGCAGTGCCCATCGTGACTCCTATTCAGCGTGACGGTACGATTCTGGGGTGTGTACTACAACGGCGATGGTGGGGTGCGATGTACGAAATTTAAGGGCTGTGTCTCAAAAAAACGATCCTGCCGATTGGGTGAGATGCCACCTCCCAAAAACCCGTTAAGCCGAGTATAGAATCTATCCTCACCCCCCAACCCCCTCTCCACTGC
>JAIOHL010000233.1 GCA_019913005.1 Anaerolineae bacterium
GTTTGGGATGGGGACGATTTCCTCCTTTTTAAACGTTAAAGAGAATCAGCCCCCGTGCTGAACCTAGCTGGATATACAGGTGAGAATCGCTATAGTTTTCGGGAGGCTATTGTATGAGTGTATCCATAGCCGATTTGGAGACGATTAAAGCATTAAGCCGTCTACCGCAGACTAGCTTGGAAAAACTTGCGGGTCTCATGATGCCTCAGACCTATGCCCCCGGCGAACTGATCTTCATTGAGGATGAGCCAACCGAAGGGATGTGGTTCATTTTTGAGGGCCAAGTCAAGGTGATGAAACAGTCATCGTTGGGGCGGATACAGGCGCTGTGTCTGGTGGACAAAAAACGCTGTTTTGGGTCATGCCCGTTGTTTACGCGGCCTATGAACCCCGCCAGCGCACAGGCCCATACCGATGTGACCCTGTTTATCTTACCGGCCAACGCTGTCACCCAGTTGGTTGACCGTGATCCGGCGTTGGCGCGGGTACTGCTTGAAATCTATGGCGAGTACATTACGCTGTTGTCGTGCCTAAGCGAAAAACTGGGGGCATGGCGGGTGGCGGGTCGCCTGAATGATGCCTTGCTCAACTATGCCGTGCCACATGACCCCTATCCGATGGTGCGCTTGACGCATGAGCAGTTGGCGGAATTGGTCGGGACGGTGCGCGAGGTAGTTTCGCGCCACCTCTTGCACCTTGAGCAACAAGGGCTAATCCTAATTGAGAAAGGACTTATCCATCTGGTTCACCCGGAGCGTTTAGATACCATGCTGCCCTGTGCAAAGGAATAGGGTGACTTTGGTCATATCAGCCGGGACAGGGGTTTGATAAACTCCTTTCATCGAGCCAATTTGGAGAGGCGGTGCAGCACTTATGCAGGTCTCAATCGAAGATATACGCCACATTGAATGTTTTGACCAGCTTTCTGCGCCGACCCTTGCCGCGCTTGCTGCGATTGCGCAACCGATGGTTTTTGATCGCCATCAAGTGTTTTATCAGCAAGGCGAAATGCCCTCCGGTGTCTACTGCCTTCAATCCGGTCAGGTCAAGCTCTATCGGCAGGCAGGCGCCAAGATTCAAATATTGGTGATCGTCCAAGTGGGCGGCGCGTTTGGGGTCGAGGTATTGAATGGTAGACCTGTTGCGGCCTGCAACGCTGAAGCGACGGTCAAAGGGGTAGGTTTCTATTTACCCAGCGATAAGCTGTGCCATCTGCTGCGGGTGAATGCAGAGTTGGCCCTCGCGTTTTTGGGCCTGCTCTCCGACCAATTTTTGACCATGAGCAATCTGGTATATGATCTGGTTTTTCACGATGTCAGCGCCCGTTTAGCTTTGTTTCTGCTGCGGCAGGATCGCTATCCAAGTTTGGAAGGCCACTGTATTTCGCGCAATTTTTCGCAGCAAGAATTGGCGGCGGTGCTTGGCACGGGGCGCGAAGTGGTGTGCCGGACATTAAAGCGCTTTGAGACGGAAGGCATTCTGCGTGTGATCCCCCGCAAAATCCTCATCCTCGATTTAGCCCGATTGACGGCACTCGCCAATCAGGACGGCAGTAATTAAGGGCTGTTTAGGATAAATTCCATTTTCCCCAATAATCTGTTCGCGGTAGAATTGAATACAATGCTTTCTCAAAGATTGGGAGATATTTGAGGGCTGTCTCAATTTTTTGCGTCGAAAATTGAGCAACACAGACTTTGTAACCTTGCTGGATCACACCAGCGGGGTTCTCAATTCACTCATTTTTTGAGAGGGACATTATGTCTTCGAGTGCTGCTTATCTTCCCGTTTCCAGCAAGGCACCTTTCCTGTGGCACGGCGGCGATTACAACCCCGAACAATGGCCGCGAGAGGTCTGGCAAGAAGATTTCCGCCTGATGCAGCAAGCCGGGATCACGGTTGCGACGGTGGGTGTTTTTAGCTGGGTCTCGCTGCAACCCGCCGAGCATATTTTCACCTTTGAGTGGCTCGATGAAATTTTGGATGGCCTACACACACACGGCATCAAGGCCATTTTAGCGACCCCCAGTGCTGCCCAACCTCAATGGATGTCGCAAGCCTATCCCCAAATGCTGCGCTCGGATGAACGCGGCCAACGCAATCCACATGGCGGACGGGTCAATTATTGCCCCAACTCGGCGGAATATCGGTATTTTAGTGGGAATATGGCACGCGCCCTTGCCGAACGTTACCAACACCACCCGGCCCTGATTTTGTGGCACATCAGTAACGAATATGCAGGCCAATGCCTATGCGAGACATGTGCCAGCAAATTTCGGGTGTGGCTGCAAGCCAAATATGGCAGCTTGGATGAACTCAATCATCGTTGGTGGACGCCGTTTTGGAGCCATACCTATACGGATTGGTCACAGATTATGCCGCCACTGCGGGGGGGCGAAACACTCACACATGGCCTGAATGTGGACTATTTCCGCTTCATGACGGAAAGTTCATTGGGATGTTATCGCAACGAACGTGATATGATCCGTGCCATCACCCCCGATATTCCGATCACCACCAATTTGATGGGGGCGTATAAGCCATTGGACTATCGGCGCTTTGCCAAAGAAATGGATGTGATTGCGTGGGATTGTTACCCCAGCGGCAATCAAGCTGGCGGCGAAATCGCCCTGCTGCACGATACCATGCGCGGTCTCAAGGATGGGCAGCCGTTTTTGCTGATGGAACAGACCCCCAGCAGCCAAAATTGGGCGTGGGTCAATGCGCTCAAGCGGCCCGGTGTGCTGCGTTTATGGAGCTATCTGGCGGTGGCACATGGCGCCGATTCCGTGCTGTATTTCCAATGGCGGCGCGGACGGGGCGGTTGTGAGAAACTGCATGGCGCGGTGATTGAACATGCAGGCCGTTCCGATACCCGCGTTTTCCGTGAGGTCAGCCAATTGGGGGCGGAACTACAAAAATTAGGGGATGCCATTATCGGCGCACGGGTGGATGCCAAAGTCGGCGTGGTGTTTGACTGGGACAACTGGCACGCGCTGGATGATGCGATTGGGCCAGTGCGCGAAAAACGCTATTATCAGACCGTGACCCAACATTACCTGCCCTTTTATCGCCAAAACATCCCGGTAGATATTGTGTTCGCCGATTCCGACCTGAGTCGTTATGACATTATCGTCGCGCCGATGCTGTATATGGTCAAAGCCGAATTTGCCAAGAACATCGAGGCGTTTGTGGCAAACGGTGGCACATTGGTGGCGACCTGTTTCAGCGGGATTGTGGATGAAACCGATCTTGCCTTTGAAAATGGCTACCCCGGCCCGCTGGCTTCGATTTTGGGACTCTGGGTCGAGGAATTTGACGCCTTGTTTGAGGGCCAGACCAATCGGATTATCATGCGCGATGGCAGTGGTGAATACTCGTGTGAGCATCTGGCCGATATTCTCCATTTGGAAGTCGAGACCGCCGAAGTTCTTGCCACTTATGGTGAGGATTTTTATGCCGGGATGCCCGTTGTCACCAAGAATCGTTATGGCAAAGGACAGGCGTATTATATTGGGACACAGCCAGAAGCGGCCTTCCTCGACACTTTCTACGGACAACTCCTCAAGGAACACGGCCTTAAATCACCCTTCCCGCCCGTAGATGGGATGGAGTTCAGCTTGCGCCACAAGGATGACCGCGCCCTGATTTTTGTCCTGAATCATAACAACCAAGCCGCGACGGTTGATTTAGGGACTCGGACTTTCCGCAATTTACTGACTAATGCGACCCTCACTGGCTCGGTGCAACTTGAAGCGTATGGGGTCTATATTCTCGTTGAGCAGGGTTAAAAGACCAAAGGAAACGTATCTATCATGACATCTATGAATGGGGCCTTCGAGCCAACATGGGAATCACTGGCGAACTTTACCATCCCCACATGGTATCAAGACGCCAAATTTGGCATTTTTATCCATTGGGGGATTTTCTCGGTGCCGGCCTTCGACAACGAGTGGTATTCGCGTAATATGTACCTGCAAGGCAGTCGTGCCTTTGAACATCACCGCCAAACGTATGGTGAGCAAACCCGCTTTGGTTATAAAGATTTTATCCCCCAGTTTCGTGCGGAAAAATTTGATCCGGCGGAATGGGCCAGTTTGTTGAAGGAGGCCGGGGCCAAATATGTCGTGCCCGTCGCCGAGCATCATGACGGGTTTGCGATGTACGACTGCGCTTCATCGCTCTGGACAGCCGCCAAGATGGGGCCAAAACGGGATGTGATTGGCGAACTGGCCGCCGCTGTTCGGGCACAGGGACTCACTTTTGGCCTATCGAGCCATCGTGCCGAACACTGGTGGTTTATGAACGGGGGTGGGCAGTTTGATTCGGACGTGCAAGACCCGACTTATGCCGATTTTTATGGCCCGGCCCACCCCGGCCCGAATTTCGATCAACCGGAATTGTTTGACAGCAACGATTGGCAGCCCCGCCCCGATGCCAAATTTTTGGAGGATTGGCTGAGACGCTCCTGTGAACTGGTGGATAAATATCAACCGCAGCTTGTCTATTTCGATTGGTGGATTCGGCAGATTGTTTTTGCGCCCTATCTGCAACGCTTCGCCGCCTATTATTATAATCAGGGGATTGAGGGGGTTATCAATTATAAACAGGACAGCTTCCCGGAGGGCACGGCGGTTTTTGATATGGAGCGCGGCCAACCGAGTGACATCCTCCCCGAAACGTGGCAGGCTTGCACCTCCATGTCCAAAAATTCGTGGTGCCACATCGCCGACCACGATTACAAAACGTTTGCCAGCTTGCTGCACGACCTGATTGATATTGTCAGCAAAAATGGCAACCTGCTGTTGAATATCGGGCCGCGCAGTGATGGCACAATTCCCGAAATTGAGGCGGGTTATCTGCGTGATTTTGGCCGCTGGTTGGCGGTGAACGGCGAGGCGATTTATGGAACCCGCCCCTTCAGAGTTTTTGGCGAAGGCCCGACCCAGATTGTTGGCGGTCAATTTCAGGATGCCCATCGGCCTGCGTTCACGGCCCGCGATATTCGGTTTACGACCAAAGGCGATACGCTATATGCAATTGTGTTGGGCTGGCCGGATGATGGCGAAGTGATGATACAGTCGCTGGGCAAGGCGTCTGGGTTGGACTTGCCGCCGATTCAGAAAATCAAACTGCTGGGGGTGGATGCACCCGTCACATGGATTTGCAGCACCGAGGGGTTAAGGGTCACATTGCCTAATGTGTCGCCAATGAGGCCTGCGTTTGTCTTAAAGATTGATACAGATTCGGGTGAAC
>JAIOHL010000234.1 GCA_019913005.1 Anaerolineae bacterium
ATCGCAATATGGGAAGGGCTTCAAGACAAGAATCCCTCCCGAATGCTTGCCATATAACAGGATAATATTGTTCAAGACCGCCGTCGTCAAGTCGCGTATCCTGTTGCTTATAAACAGGAGGAGCGATCATGGGTAGGGAAGCAAAGTCTGGCCGTGCTTATGTCGAATTGACGAGCGCGATGGTGATTGTAGGAAGCTCGGTGGTGGTCGGTAAGCAGGTCATTTCGACATTTCCGACCTTTTTGGCGCTGTTGATTCGTTTTATGATCGGGCTGCCGCTGCTGGTGATCTTGATTCGAAGGCAAGGTAATTTTCAGTTGCCCAGTCGTTCAGCGATGGGGGCAATTTTTTTGCAGGCACTGACGGGCGTCTTTCTCTTTAATGTATTGATGCTGTTCGGCCTGCGATATATCACCGCGATGCAAAGCGGCCTCATTTACAGCACAGGCCCAGCGGTCATTGCGATCTTGGGGTTGGGACTACTGCGCGAACGGCTATCGGGGCGGGAATGGCTGGGGGTGGTCGTCTCGGTTGCAGGCATTATGCTGGTCAGTTTGTTGGCACCCGGAGATGATGAAAACCAACCGTCCGGGGCGCTGTTCGGCGTTCTATTGGCGATTGGGGCCGTGATCTGTGAGGCGCTGTTCACGATCTTTCGCAAGATGGGGGCCGATCATGTGCCGCCGCTTTCAAACGCGCTATTGGTCACGCTTTTTGCATGGGGGCTATGTTTGCCCCTCGGCCTCTATCAAGCGACATATTTTGATTTTGCAGCGGTGGCCCTCAGCAATTATGGCATTTTGGCTTACTACGGCATTTTTGTGACCGTCATCGCCTATTATTTTTGGTTTAGCGGCATTTCCAAAGTGCCAACCGGCGTGGCAGGCGTTTTTACAGGCATCATGCCGATTAGTACCGTGGTGTTGTCGGCCCTGCTGCTGCATGAACCTTTTACACGCTATCACCTGCTCGGTTTGGTGTTGGTGCTGGTCGGGATTGCGTGTATCACTGCGCCACCCATCAAACTATTCATTCGACGGCCTTCATTGGAAACCTAGTCATACGGAATTCGGGGTGATTAATGAATTTTTGGAACAATGGGTTTAAACCCATTGTTGGAGCAAAACACCCATCATTCAGCCGAATTTGGTATCAGTTGTGTTTTCGGGGAGAGAATTGGGCCTCTCCCAAGCATTGCTATTGGCACTCCGGTTGCTCCGTCAGCCACATTTGGGCCGCCTGTATCATAGGGTCGTCGTCCGTGCCATAGGTTGTCCATTCAATATTCATTTCAACATCCGGGAGTATCTGTTCCGGGAAGGGTCGTCCATCTATACCCACGCTGGTCGCGTCGGTGATGTAAAAAACCGAGCCGTCCCATAGGGTCAAAGGTTCAACGCTGTCTGCCAGATTTCCCGCCGTCGTTTCGCCAAAAATGCGTGTGGTGGCATCCGGTCTGGTCAAAAAAATTTGGGCGGTGTATTCGCCCCCGCTGGCAGTGAAATTACTGACGAGTACCGCAACGGGCATGTTGATATGTTCAACTACATACGGAAAATAGTTGTAACGCATTTGGGTTTGCCCAGAGATTTGTGCCCCCAAATCCACCACCCCGTCGTGATAGTCATACCAGTCCACCTCATTGCTGGAGGCTTCTAAAAATCCGAATAATCGTCCGTCACCCAATAATGGGGCAAAGGCCAGCGGTAGCACTATCGCGTCCCCGCCAGCGTTGCGCCGCACATCTACAATCCACCCACACACGCCCTCGGCATCAATCTCAGCGATTTGATTGTGAGCACTTGTCACATAGAGCCATTTGTCCTCGTTGGGAGCAGAACTCGTTATACTAAAAGTTTCAAGATAGCCAATGCCACCCGTGAGCCAACGCCCTGTGACAGGCAGATAGGTACTGTACGATTCCTCAAGGATGACCTGTTCAATCAATTCAGGTTGGCCGGGACGCTGAAATGCAAGGGTGAGGTCGCCGGATGGGTCAAAGGTGTCAGCCTCATACCCGGCAAAGGCTTCGTCAATCGTGAGTCCATTGATGCGCACGATAGTATCGCCTGCTTGAATCCCGGCACGTTCGGCGGGTGAATCGGGATAAACAATGTAGATGAGCAGGCCCTCGTCCGTTTCTATCGCGTCCCAACCGCGCCCCAACCGTTCGTTCTCCTGCCGCTCCTCAGAAAACTCCGCACTGATAAGTGAGATATGGTCGTCCCCCGCCGCAGCATACTGATCTACCACATACCACAGTGCCTCAAGAGCATCTTCAGTGGTGCTGTCTGCGCCGACCATCGCCCGCGCTTCGGCGGAGATGGCTGACCAATCAGCGCGATCCAGATACACATAGATATTCTCAAATTCCCACAAGGCCGATTCCAGATATTCCACTGCGCTGGGGGTCGCTGGAAATTCTATACTCCGAGCGATTTCGGTAATGATGGGGCGATTCGCCTGTATAATCATAAACTCGCCGAGGGGTGTGCCACCAACCATCTGTCCAACGGCCTCGGCAGGCGGAATAATAACCGCGATGTCGTCATAGGCCCATTCAAGGCCGGGCATAGGAGCAAAAATACAGTAATCGTCGCCCACTTCAGTCACCGCACCGCCGGGATACGTGGAGGGTTGGAGGACAAAACATGCCTCTTCAATTGGATAGGCTTGGTCACGCCATGTAAAGCCTTCGATAGTCACACTCGTCGCGCCGTTATGATAAGCTGCGGCCTGACTTGACCCTCGCACAAAATCGGCGGGTAAGCGCAAACGCACCCCGACATAAGCATTCAAACGGCTGGCCCACTCGCTTGGCGGGGGTGGCGTATAGGCAATTTCGGCAACACGCTCCCGAATGATGAGATTATCTACGCCCACTGCGCCGAGGTATTGAATCAGAAAATAACGATACTCACTCCGATCCCGATCGAACGTGTGAATGACGTCTCCGTTGATGAATACCCGTACCGTATCACCCGCGATCTCCATGCGCCAATCAAACCACTGACCCGCCTGAATTATCATATCGGATGGGCCATCGGTAGTGCTGACAGTGCTACAGCTACCGAGCACCTGTGGGTAGTACAGGCTGCTGCGGACGGGCATATCGGGTTGAATCAAGGATTGGTAACGGACGCAATTCCTGCCATCGTTTGGTTGGACACTCAGCACGAACCAGCCATCATCGTTGTTTGCATCTAGGTGTAACCGCGCCTCGAACTGATAATCAAGCCCGTGTGTGCCCAAACCAATGCCAATTGCACCAACTTCATTTTCGTTCCTGAGACTCAAATAGGTCTGGCTACCCTCCTCGACAATGGTCGGTGTATCGCTGGAAAAAGACTGGATGAGCTGTGACATCTCGCCAGATTCAAAGTCCTCTTCGACCAGATTGCGCCATGAACTGATCAGTTCGTCGGCGTGTGCGTAATCGCTGGTTGGGAGGCCAATGGTGACGACTAGCAGGGCTAGAATCAGAAACCCACGCATCTTATTCTCCTTAGAAACATCTTTGGCGCTGATAGAGGTTTGTATACCCGCTAATCTTATTCCCACGCCGCCGCCGTGTCAAAGAAGGGTCGTTCCGTTACTCCAACGCCTGATATGCAATGGCCCTCCGAAATGAGGATGAACCCAAAACTGATGCTGGAATTCTAGCGGACGTTTAACAGAAGCCCTTGCAGCCCTGCGGCATTCGAAATATCCACAAAAAGGACTTCTTGCCCGGTAATCTGGTTAAAAAGTTTGGTTACTTGGTCACTCATTGTCGCTTTCTGAACAAGTAATTGTTTAGGTGAAAGTATTCTCGAAAATCTGTGACCCTTTTGAGCGACAATATCTATTGCATTTGTGTTCGTCATTGGAAAGTGCAGGAGCAAATTCCCAAAGTGCGCTACCAATAATTCGCCAATGGAAGCGGGCACAAGTTGCCTGAATACCAATTCGAAGAGGCGACTACGAATATCTTGATAAGCGGGCCAGACATTTTCGATGGTCTCCAATTGGTGCATATTTGCCTTGATACCCTGCCATAATTGATCTGACAGCGAATAGAGTTCCGCAAAACGGTCTTGTAACGGAGCGGTGAAGTCGTATTGCAGCGCATACGTCATCCAATAGGGTTCTTCGCCTAGCAGTTCACTGCGGATGTGTCGGAGGACGTCCAGATCATTAAATTCATAGAAATCGAGGGCGAGGTCTATGATATAACTATAAATAATCCGATCAATCTGAAATAACGCATGTGGGGTATATAAACGAAATTTGAGACCCTTTAGCTTCAGATAGGTTTCTTGTTTCTCGGCTTTGGGGCGATCATCAATCAGAATTTCCATGATGTTAATGAGTTCTTGATGTAGTCGCCCCGCATATGCCTGCATGAAGCTAATGTCCTCTTTGGTTTTCCCCTTTTGGATTTGGTGTCCAATGTACCACAAATGTGGGTAGTCTACTCCAACGCCTGATATGCCATCGCCCGTGCCTTGCCATAAATGGGGTGAATCCAGAAGTTGTGGAGTTGATACATCACAAGGCCCACAAGGTCGTGCTTGGGGTCAACCCAAAACAGCGTGCCCGCCCCACCATCTTTCCAAAATTCGCCATTGGCACACGGCAACCCTGCCAACCCGTGATCCATCAAGGTATGCACCCCCAAGCCGTGACCATAACCATACATGGGCTGTGCCCCCGAGAAACTATAGGGGATCAGCGCGGGGGGCAGATGGTTGGAGGTCATCAATTCGACGGTGGTGGGGGCGAGAATCCGCACGCCGTCCACGGTGCCGCGATGATAGAGCATGTGGGCAAATCGCAGCAAGTCGGCAGGGGTCGCATCCAAGCCCGCGCCGCCGGGTGTCCAATAGCCGGGGGGCACACGACCATTGCGCGTGACATACACCTCATCTTCGGGCGGCTGACAGCGCTCAATTGTGCCGTCCTCGCGGGGGCGATAGAGGGCACTCATGCGCGGCGAATCTTTCTTTTTGTGGACGTAATTGGTATCCACCATGCCCAGTGGCTCAAATATCCGGTCACGCAGAAAATTCTGATAACATTGCCCCGATACAATTTCGACCAGCCGGGCCAGCAATTCGAACCCCATGCCATAGTGCCAGAGGGTATTCGGTTGGGCCACCAGCGGCATCTCGGCGAATTTATCCACCAGTTCTTTTAATTCAGTGCCCGGCTGTTTGAGGGTCGTCATATATTTCTGCATGGCCTGTTCGGGAAAGGTCATGTTGGCGGAGAAGCCAAACGGTATCCCGGCGGAATGGGTCAGCAGTTGGCGGATGGTGATCGGGCGTTCCTTGTCCACCAATTTCGGTTGAGCGCCGTCCATGCCCGTGTAGACCTGCGTGTTTTTGAACGACGGGATGTACTCGGCAATGTCCTGATTCAGAACGAACTCGCCCTCTTCATATAACATAAGAACGGCGACGGCGGTAATGGCTTTGGTGACCGACCAGATACGGAAAATGGTGTCGGTCTGCATCGGGATGGCATTTTCTCGATCCGCCATGCCATAGCACCCAACATGGAACACCTGCCCCCGCCGCGACAACACAGTAACGATTCCGGCAACCTTGCCTTCATCCACATAGCGCTGCATGGCACTGTCCATAAATTTGAGGCGTTTGGCGTTAACTCCGACGGATTCAGGCGAAACGGTATTCATAAAGATGCCCTCCTATATGAAGTTGACCCACAAGCGGGTAATTTTAGCACGTTTGTGCAATTCTTCACAGATCACTGGTTCATCAGAATCCGTCATGCTGTTGGCGAACCGGTTTTTGGACACGGGGCTAAAGCCACCGTGCTGAATTTAGGTTGAATCCAAAACGGTGGCAAGTCTTGCTTGGGAATTCGCCAACAACAACATCCGTCGGGTTGCCTCGAATGCTATTCTGGGGGAATACCCCGCACTCGGCCACTATACGTCTGCAATAATTCCGAGACAATGATTTCGAGTCCGTTTTCCTTAAAATTGAAACCTAGCAACCAACTTTCGACCCCAACGGTATCGCGCATCACAATGGTGAACCCAGAGTCGCCTACCCAAAATCCTTTAGCGGCAAAGGTGGATTCGGGTATTCGGGGGAGCGCCCAATAATCAAAGCGGAGAGGCCGAACGGTCGGGGGTCGCATGACGGTGTTCAAGCGGTATACGCCATCCAGCCCAACCGCTAACTCGAGCGGCCCGTCCTGCCCATCCAGATGCAAAAGTGCCTCGGTCTCACCAAACTCAAGGGCCAGCGTCGTCCAGCCCATCGGATTATCACGCAGTGTATACGTGACACCACTCACCGACTCGGCAATGGCGGGCGCGGCGGGAACAGGCTCAGGCGTCGGATGGGCAAGGCGTTCAATTGTGGCGGTGAGTGCGGCGACGGCCTCCGGGTTGGCGGGCAAGGGTTCATCGGATTGCAGAGCCGGGATGATACTTTCAATGATCTGGCTGTTGTCATCATCGGTAAATGCCCCGCCCGTGAAAACAATAATCAAATCCTTATCGGGAAAGACGATGATATTTTGGCCTGCATAGCCGCCCGCCCAATAATAATTCGGTATTCCCGGTGCAAGATTCGCGGGATCGGGCAGCCACCAATAGTAGCCATAAGACGGGCAATCTGAACATTCATACAGAGTTGTCGCCGTCGTCACCCAGTCGGATGAAACAATCTGTTGACCATCCCACTCGCCACCGTGCAGATAGAGATACCCCAACTTTGCCATGTCATAAGGGGTCGCATTAAAAGCATCACCCCCAATCGAAACACCCTGCGGATCGGCTGACCATGTAGTGTTGGTGATGCCAAGCGGAGCAAAGAGATGCTCTTGCGCGAAATCAGCGGCACTCCTGCCCGTCGCCTGACTGATAATCGCGGAAGTCAGTTGGGCCACACTGTCGGAGTAATCAAACTGGGTGCCCGGCTCGGCAACCATCTCTTGATCGAGGACAAACTGTATCCATGAGGGATCGTCCGGCCCAAGTGCATACATATCGTTACTGATATTCTGCACATTCAGGCCCGAGGTCATGGTCAGAAGATTTTCCAGCACGATACTCTGTTTGCGTTCATCCATCGCGGCGGTGGATGAGGCGTCAAAAAAATCCCAGATGGATTGATCCACCCCTTCGATATAGCCTTTGTCAATCGCAATGCCGACCAACGTCGCCATAAAACTCTTGGTGACCGAGTAAAGCTGATGTGGCGCATCAGTTCTGAACGGCGCTACCGAGGCATCGAGCACGATGTAGCCATGCCGGATGACAAGGACGCTGTTGATGGTCGAGGTCTTTTCACCCTCCTCCATGATCTTTAATACATCCATCAGTTGAGCCGAATCGAGGCCCTGTTCTTCCGGTGTCGAAGTACGCCAGCCGTTGGTCGGCCAGTAATCGTCTTGGGCGATGGCTGTGCGAGTCGGTTGAGAAACGGGGAGCAGAATTGCGGCGATGAGAAGAACGGGCATCAGTGTCTTACCAAGCGTCATGCCATTTCCTCCAATAGTATACAAATTGTATGACAAAAAGAGTAGTATAACGCGATGGTCTGACTTTGGCTGGCTTGCGATGGGGATTGTCAGGCAAACGTCAGGTGATTTTGAGGCAAATTTGAGCCAATTTTCAGCCAATGGCCCACTCTGCGTCAAGCAAAATGGCATCAAATGGCGCTATCCTAGTAAGAAACGAACAATTGGGCTTAAGCCCATTGTTTAACCGCCTATGTGACAAAGGAAAATCGTTATGCGCCGTCTGTTAATCCCAATTTTGGCTATTTTATGCGCTTTGCCCATCCTGCCATCTCCAAATTTGGCCCATGCTGAACCCTCCCGAACCCTCTATACGTGCCTATTCCCCGATGGCCCATACGCCGGACAGGAAATTGTGGTGCGATATAATGCGCCGGATGCCGAATTATCGCTGGTGAGCAACAACACGGGCGAAACCGTGCAAATGCTTGAAACTGGCTTAAATACGCCACAATTCGAGGTGCGCGGGTGGTCACGCGACTGCCGCTACCTGATTGCCACGTTGGGGGTGTGGGGTGAACAATCCACCGTCGGGTGGGATGTGGTCGAAAATCGGCGTGTGGGCACGATTGAAACGAAGGGACAGGCCTATCTTGATCTGGTATGGGCACCCACGAATGATGATCGTCTGCTGATTGAATCTCTATCGGGTGCGTGGTTGTGGCATCTCCCCACCAACTCACGGACCTATTTGCGTACCCAAAGCACAAGTTACGGTGGTAATTTTCGTGATAACAGCTACTTCGCAACAGCATATCCTTGGCAGCAGCGAGTAGTCTGGGATTTGACTCGTAATCAATTACTAGCCGTGCCTGTTGATGCAGAGCGTGATGGTGTAGCAGCTTATGATATTGGCACGGGGCAAGAAGTTGCTTTTTATGCACTTGCACCAACTACCCACAAAGTGAAGTTTCTTTTATTTGATAATGGTGGGTATTTGCTCGCCTATGTCTCCTACAATAATAGTCAGTTGATAGTGTTCAATCGGACTGACGGGACCGCTCTGCAACTTTCCCCAACTGTTTTGTCAGGTGCAAGACCTTTAGCGACTTTCAGTTCTTCAGGGCGTTACCTTGTGATTTGCATAACGGAGGTCTATGTATGGGATTACCTAAATCTTGATAATAATTCGCGTCATATGCCAAACTACACCTTACCGATTCAAGGAGGATATTATGCGATCACCACAGGGTTGCGTATGACTGCTGAAGAAACCATAGTACAGGCTGTCGGATTTTGGTATGGTCTCGATTTCACCATTTGGCAGTGGGATTTGGCGACAGGAGAACGATTCTATGCCAAGAAGTATCTGGAAACCGTCTGTGATGATTTGAGCCAACTCGCCCCCGAAGATGATGTTGAAATGGTGACGTGGGCGTGCGGCTACCGATAGTCTATAACATAAGGAGAAATATTCATGCGACGCTTGATTCAATGGTGTTTAGTGGTTATGCTGGCAATCCCCCTGCTCCAAATTCATCACCCCGTCAGCGCCAAGCCATCACCTGAAACGCTTTATACCTGCCTATTTCCCGATGGCCCATTCGCGGGTCAGGAAATTTTGGTGCGATACGATGCCCCTGATGCCGAATTATCGCTGGTGAGCAACAACACAGGCGAAACCGTGCAAATGCTTGAAACGGGCTTAAATACGCCACAATTCGAGGTGCGCGGGTGGTCATCCGACTGCCGCTATATGATTGCTTCCATCGGTGTATGGGGTGAACAGCAAACAGCGGCGTGGGATGTGGTCGAGAATCGGCGGGTGGGCACGATTGAGACGAAGGGGCAGCGATACACGGATCTGATTTGGTCACCCGCCAACGATAATCGCCTGCTGATCGAATCGCTTTCTGGGGCATGGTTATGGCATCTGCTGACCAACAGCCAAGCTCGGTTAACCCCTTTTAGTGATGAGACGGGCCGCAATTTCACAGTGTCAGGTCGGTTCAGTCACCGCCTTGAATGGGACTTGGTGAACCATCAATTGCTCGGTGTCCCGATAGATGCTGACCGCGATGGCGTGGCTGCGTATGACCTCTACACCGGTCAAGAAGTGCGCTTTTTTGCCCTGCCCCCCACCCCGCGCACACCGCGCTTTGTGACCTTTGATGGCGGGCATCACATTCTCGTGTTTGCCTATGATGAACCCGTCGGCGAGGCCAGCCTGTTGTTCATGTACAACCGGGATGATGGCAGCGCCCTGCAACTCGCCCCCATCACGCTCACGGCCTTCAATCCGCTGGCGACCTTTAGTGCTTCCCGCCGCTATCTCATCATCCGAACATGGCAGGTCTTTATATGGGACTTGCAAAATCTCGATGCTGGCCCGATTCATCAGCCAAACCATACACTCGCGGTTTTCGCCGGGACCCATTACGGCGGAGCGATTGATGCTGTTCGCATGACGGCCAACGATACCATTGTGCAGGCCGTTGCTCAGTGGTACATGAGAGATTTCACCATCTGGCAGTGGGATTTGGCAACGGGTGAACGCTTCTACGTGAAAAAGTTCCTCAAAACCGTGTGCGACGATTTGAGCCAACTCGCCCCCGAAGATGATGTGGAGTTGGTGACGTGGGCCTGCGGGTATCGGTAATTCACCGGCCTGAAGAACCCCATCCCAAACCCTTCCCCAAACATAGGGAAGGGCTTGAAATCCGATCTTTACTCCCCTCCCTATGCTTGGGGAGGGGCCGGGGGTGGGGTCGAATTACCGGATATGATAATTC
>JAIOHL010000026.1 GCA_019913005.1 Anaerolineae bacterium
CCCCCACCACCACGTATAGAGTGTTGAATTCAGGGGGCATTCACCACGCCATGTGCTAGTTCAATCAATACCGAGGCAGCAATGGTTCAGACACGCACCCGCAAAATTTATCATGACATCCTCTCCCGCAAAGGACGCACCGCGCTGGTTGTTCTCAGCATTATGGTTGGCGTTTTCGGCGTAACGGTGATGCTCACCATGTCGAACATCATCGCCGCTCAATTACAAAGTGACCTCAAATCGTCGCAGATTTCCCACAATCATGTGTATTTGGCCGTCAGCAGCGGCACCGTCACCCGTGATCAAAATTTGGCCTATTTGGAGCAGATCAAGCAGTTGCCCAACGTGGTAGATGCCGAAGGTCAAGCGGTTTACCCCGTCTATTGGCAAGAATCCAGCACCGCTCACCCCGACGATTTTACACCGGGGTTTATGCTCAGTTTCACCGAGCGTTTTGGTGAGGCCCATTTGGAACCCGTTTCGCGCACCACCAAAGGCCGCTATCCGAATCCGGGTGTCCATGAAATCGCCGTCGAACAGCGCTTTGCCGATAATTATGACATTGAAATTGGCGATACCCTGCGTTTTCGTTCCAACGATCCCGCACTTGCCACTGAAGAATGGACGGTGGTCGGTTTTGTGCTGCACCCCTATTTCACCATCTCACCCTTTCTGGAAGATCAAATTGACCAAGCCGATTCCATCTATGCCAATTATGAAGACGCGCAACATATCCTTGATAGCCCCGGCATAACGGGTCTGCATGTGCGTTATACCAGTGTCAAGGCCGCCAAAGACGGTGCCCCCGCCCTACAATCGTTTCTCGCCAGCGAAACGCCCTATGTCGCCGTGTTCAATTTCTTTGACGACCCCAACAATAATTTCCTGTTGGATGTGGTGACGCAGGTCACGCAGGTGTTTGGCGCGTTGGGGGTCATGGCGATGGTGGTCTCCGGATTTTTGGTGACCAACGTCATCAATTCCGTCGTCGTGGAACAGCGCAAACAGATTGGGGTCATGAAATCGCTGGGGGCGACGGTACGCGACAATATCTTCATTTATACGGGTATGGCGCTGGTCTATGGCATCATTGGCACCTTTTTTGGCGTGTTGATCGGCGCACCCCTCGGCGGCTATCTGGCCCAAGTGTTGGATACGTCTGCCATGACCTATGTGGACGGCATACAGATTTCCACCTCTGCCATCTTGATCGGTATCGTCATGGGGTTGCTCGTGCCTGTCCTTGCTGCACTCCTCCCTGTCCTCAATGGCACGCGCGTAACCATCCTCGAAGCCATGACCGATTTGGGGTTGGGGTCACAATGGGGTCGCACCCGTATGAGCCATTGGATTGGCCGTCTGCCCCTGCCCCGCACCGTGATACAGGCCCTCAGCAATATTTGGCAAAAACGCGGACGCCTGACCTTGACTGGCTTGGCGCTACTGTTGGCTGTCGCGGCCTTCATGGGCACCACCGCCGTCGTCTCATCGCTGCAAACCGTCATTGACGATGTGATGGGTGCGGCGGCCTATGAAATTGGCATCACCACGCTGAAGCCACAAGACCCCGCCGCGATAGAGGCCCTGATTATGGACGAATTCCCGGAGGTCGAGGCCGTCTATTTTGGCAACGGCATGTCTATCCAAATGGACGGCTACAAGAGCACCAATCAGTTTACCGAAGGTACCAGCCAAGTCGAAACGCTCGGCCTCGATACCGCCCATCCCGCCATCAATTTTGATCTGACCGACGGCGACGGTTGGCAAAACGACGCCAATCGTAAGGGCGTCATTGTATCGCGCACCTTAGCGGATTCCATCCACAAGGGGGTCGGCGATTCGGTCACGTTGATTTATGGCAGCCGCACGCTCGACATGGACATCATCGGTATCAATGATTATCCGTTTGATGAACTGTATATGGATTGGCGTGATCTGGCGACGCTGGCGGGATATGTCAATGCGGAAGGTCAACCACAGGCCGGGCGTTTTTTTGTCGTGCTCAAAGGCCACCCCACCGACGCCAAAGCCATTGATAAGATTATGCAGCCGCTGGGCACCTACCTCAGCGAAAACGGCATACAAGGCAATCTCACTAATCAGGTCGAATTCGCCAACAATCAAACCCAACAGATCAGCATTTTTGGCGTCATTTTCAACGCTACATCCGGCATTATGGATCTCGTGGGGGCGATTGGCTTGGTGGCGGCCCTTTCGATGGCAGTTTATGAGCGCCAGCGCGAAATCGGCGTGATGCGCTCCGTTGGCGCGGGGTCGTCCACGATCGTCAGTCAATTTATGGTCGAAGGCATCACGGTAGGGGTGCTGGCGTGGTTGGTCGCCGCCCCGGTCAGTTTTGGTTTGGGATACGGCCTCAATCAAATCCTGCCCTTTGATTACGTCACCTACCAATTCCCGCCGACGGTGCTTTTGACAGGTTTTGTTGGTGTCGTGCTGATTGCCGGATTCGCTTCGATATGGCCGTCGCTGGTCGCCTCTCGTAAAACGGTCAGTGACATCCTGCGCTATCAGTAATTACCCACTACCCTCCCGTTCAGTCTCCGAGAGTTTATTGGAAAGGGCATGGCTAAGGATTTTCACATGGTTGACCTCACCCCCCTGCCCCCTCTCCATCTGGCGAGGGGGAGGCGGAAACCCCGTATTGAAGCCCCTCTCACGTGGGAGAGGGGTTGGGGTGAGGTTGGTTTTTCCTCCTTTGCCCCCAAAAGTGTCGGAGTCTGAACCAAACCTATGGAGGGGAGTAAAAGGCCTATTGAAGCCCTTCCCTTTGTTAGGGGAAGGGTTGGGGATGGGGTCTGTCTTAAGCTGAATCTGGTATTACCCAATAGGCCAGTCTGTTATAATAGGCAAGTATTGTGGCAATATGGAGGCCTTATGACCCATCGAACCCAAACCAGCACTGATACACCCAATCTTGAAGGTGATTTGCAGGCCGCCCTTGAAGGTCACCTGGATAGCGTCTCATTTCAAGCCGTCCTAGAGCGCATCAACTGGTCAGAACACACCCCCGCCGAACTTATGCAGGCCATTCATGTCGCCCTCCAATTGGAGTTACTCCGTCTGGCCTATCGCCTTGCCGAAATGGGCCACCAGCTATTTCCTGATGACCGTGAATTATCAGCAGCGGCCAGAGTTCTTGCTCCGCCCAAAATCCTCTCAACAGATGTGCCTGCCAAACCGGGTCTTGAGCTTTCGATGCGGTGGTTGAACAAAAACGCCAGAGACTTTAGAGGACGGTGGGTTGCCATGAAAAATGGCGAATTTATGGGGCAAGCTGCGACAAGACAAGCATTGGTTGACGCGCTTGGTGAACAAGCCTCTACAATTGACATTATCACACGGATACCCTAATGCCAGAACTTCCGCTAGGCCCAAATGAGTTTGTACAAGGTAGGATGTTTTATGGGGATTTTTGGGAAGACGAGACCTACGCCAAAATTGTGGTGACGATTACCTACGATAATCTGATTATAACCTCTGCCATCTTGGACACCGGAGCGCCTTGGTCTGTTCTGAATCCTGCTGAATTTCAAGTGCTGGCGGGTCAATATGACCCCAGTCTCGCTGCCCACGATTTTCTTAACATCCGAGGGCAGAAATATCGAGGACATATTTGGCGAATTCCCGCCACTCTTGAAGCGGGGCGTGGCACAGGCATTACGATAGAGGCTTCGGTGTTTGTACCTGAATTGGCTGATGGGGAAATATGGCCGCATCCTAACTTTATTGGTTTGGAAGGATTTTTGAACCGCATTCGATTTGCCATAGACCCGGAACATAATTATTTCTACTTTGGTTCGGATCAAGATTTGGGTTAGGCTTCTTCAAAGCAACCTCATTTGAGCAACCTTTTATATCAATCGGGGATGAACCCTTATTTCACCATTACCCCATTGCCATGATGCGCTCATGCAAATCCGCGATTTGACGATCCAGCCAGAGGTTATACCACTCATAAAAACCTATGTGCCTATTATCCCCAACAATCCCGCAAAATTCGTAGGTCAAAGGCCAAATACCCCCATCACTACCATAACTTTCCATCCAAATGTTGCCTCGTTCCGGCCCATTCAGGATCAGCACATAATAGTCTGTACAGCCGCCATAGGCAAACGGGAGAAACCCTCCATAGACAGGCGCGGTGATTTTCAGATTTTCTTCGGCGCTCAATGTCCTATCATACTTGCAGGCATGTTCGGTAAATGGGAAAGGGCGCTGCAAAATATCGGAAGGGGGAATATCTTCCTCCGAAGCGTAATATAGGCCTTCTTCAAGGGTATAAAGTCCATATCCCGGCCCGGCTCCACCATGCCCTACTTCCAACAGAAATCGCCGATAGTCGTCGGGGAGGGTTATTTGATATTGTCGCTCAAAATCACTGACTTGAGATTCGGTTAGGCGTGGCCCAACTTGATATTGATGTTGCCACGTCCACATCAGATGTTCATTGCCTAGAGCTTTGTTAAAGACCACCCATCGCCCTTGAGAATCTTTCAAAAAGTAACCACCATGCAAAACCTGCCCATCTTTTTTGAGCGGTTTTTTGCGCTTATACAGAATACTGAAATCTTCGTGTTCCCGTAGATAAGCCAGTTTTTCAGTTAAGGTCTGCATTGTTGTCATTGAAATTATCCCATCGCCATGATGCACTTACGTGAGTCCGCGCAGGTTCGATTATGCTCGGAAGAATTTATAAATTAGAGCGATAACGCCGATGAACAACGCATTCAAGCACAGGACCAGCGCTATACTGCCACAAAGTGTATTCTGACCACTAGTAAGCCCATACCACCCCAAACAGAGAACCAAGCCAAAGACTAGGAAACCAATTTTGTCGCCGCTAACTTTCATATGATCCTACTCTTATGACGTTTGTTATCTTGGTCGAACAGCGCAAATAGATAGCTGCTGTCAATCAGTATTCGATCAAGCGCCATCATCCATCCGCCTTAATAAATAGTCGGCAAATTCGTTCTGCAAAATCTCGCGGCTCCGTGCTGTTGTGTCATGCCGCCCTGAATGGAAACTATTCTTTCGCGCTTCATACGCCAATCTAGCCAATGTACCCAAAGGGGGCACGTCGCTATCGGCCTCCTCGGTATCGGGCGCAATCAGCGGATACTGTTCAATCAGGCTTTCCAACACGGCCTCGACTGGGCGATGTTCAATCTCCGCTATACGCCGCAATTTTTCGACGAGGTGGGGCGCGATGGATATGTCGGTCATGGTTTTACCTCCTGCAATCCATTATACCGCCATTTGACCACCGCCCTGCTCCGGTATATGATGAAAACACTTTTCATCTATGACATGTACTGGAACAAATGGCTATGCTCGGACTGCCCAACCTCTCCAATCAGAAATTCGGTCAATATGAATTGCGACGGTTGCTCGGTGCAGGGGGGATGGGCGCGGTCTATCTCGGCTGGCAGGCTTCACTCAAACGTGAGGTCGCCATCAAAATTTTACCGCCCACCTTCGCCGCCAACCCCGAGATGGTCGGGCGCTTCACCCGTGAGGCCGAAACCGCCGCCCGTCTGGAACACCCCCATATCGTGCCGATTTATGATTACGGCGTCGAACAGGGCATCAGCTATGTCGTGATGCGCCTGCTCCCCGGCGGATCATTGGCCGAACGGCTGACCCATCGCGCCCAAAATGACGACCCCCTGCCCAATCTGCGTGAAACCGCTGATATGCTGACCAAACTGGCCTCGGCACTCGATTTTGCCCACAGCAAAGGCGTCGTTCATCGTGACATCAAATCCAATAATGTTATGTTCGATGCACACGGCACGCCTTTTTTGGTGGATTTTGGCATCGCCCGTCTGGTTAACGCCACCTCCGCTTTGACGGGCAGCAATGTGCAAATCGGCACACCCGCCTATATGTCGCCCGAACAGTGGATGGGGGAGGAAGCCACCGCCAAATCCGACCAATACGCAATGGGGGTCATGGCCTATGTGCTGCTGACAGGCGATCTGCCATTTGAGGGCCAGACGCCCTTTGCGCTGATGCACAAACATCTCAACGAACCCCCGACCCCGCCCCATCTGCGCCGGGTAGGTCTGTCAGAATCGTTGACCCCGATCATTTCACAAGCATTGGCGAAGTCGCCCGCTGATCGGTTTGAAACCGTCAGTGATTTTGCCGCTGCCTTTACCAGTGCTATTGTCAACATGACCCCCGGCCAAGCCACCAGCTTTTTTGTCACCCCTCTGCCCATCTCGATTAATGAAATTGCCTTTACGCCCCTGCCCTCGTTATCCGGCGGAGCAGCCTTCGAGCCGTCCCAAGCACCTGCCGGAGGTATGCCGCCGACGATTTCCCCCGGCCCCATGACCCAACCCGACAAACCCACCACCCTCATAAGTTCCGGCGCGACATGGCTTGGTGAACCACCCGGACGCCGCAAGGGACTCATCGTGGCCGGTGTTGTCATCGCGGCGTTGGCGTTCATTGGCCTGTTTGCTCTGTTCAATGGGGATGATGGCGAAAAAGATCGTTCAGGTGGTCAGTCCACCGCCACATCACCCGCCGTCGCCGAAAACCCCACCGATGAGCCTAGCGCATCCTCCACCAGCCCTGCGACTGCCACCGCTTCGGCCACCGCCACCACCGATTTTGGGGCGATTGCAGGCCAGACCCTCACCTTTGAGGCCGGGGTCAACGCCGCCGCCACCGCGCAGGTCGCCCAAGCCCAAACCCTCACTGCGACGGTCTGGACGGCCACGCCGACACCCACCATCACGCCCGTGCCAACCACCCCTGCGCCGCCCAATAACAACGGTGGGCCACTCGCCAACCGTACTCCGATTCTCAACAACCCCGATGGTCTGCCCGGCCCACTCGGACGGGATCGGGTGGTTTTTGTGACCAATCGTGACGGTGACGCGGAAATAGTGAGCATCAATCCGGATGCACGCTTTACACAGGCATCCGCCGACCCCATCACCAACAACGACACCGACGACTTGCAGCCGAGCATCTCCGGCGACGGCAACCGCATCGCAATCGTGCGCGAGGTCAATGGCAACCATGATATTTTCTGGCTGGATAAAACAACCCAAGACATGCGCCCCGCCGTGACAGGCCGCGCCGATGACGTTGACCCGGCATGGTCGCCAATCGGGGACAAACTCGCTTATGCCTCCAACCGCGATGGCGATTACGAAATCTACATCTTTGACCCCGCCACCGACGAAACGACTCAAGTCACTGACAACGACACCGATGATCGTGCCCCGGCGTGGTCGCCTGATATGACCAAGCTGGTCTTTTCTGCCGACGATGGTCGCAAATTGGTCGCCGTAGATTTGTCCACCGATGAACACATCGTGTTTTCCGAAGAAGGCACGACCAATGGCGCACCGGATTGGGCCGCCAACGGGACGCAGATTGTCTTTGCCTCTGACCGTGACGAGGCGGGCAATGTTGAAATCTACCTGTTGACGCTGCCCACCCGTGAGGTGACGCGCCTAACTGACCGCCCCGGCACAGATGACGAACCCGTCTTTTCCCCCGATGATCGGTTTATCCTATTCCAGTCGGATTCAGATAATGGCAACTTCGATTTGTGGATTATCGCGGTGGATGGCTCATTGCTCCGTCAAGTGACCCGCGAACGCGCTGATGATACGTCGCCGGATTGGTAGAGGGATAGATTAATCGCCAATCGAATCTTCCAGCAGGGCATGTGGCCCATTGCTGATTCCCGGTCAATTGCGAGGTCTATCCGGCGTGGTGTGAGGTGAAACAACCATGAGTGACCTTCGATATGATTACCCCCGTCCGTTCACCATCTTGTATCTTGAGAGTGATGAAACACTGCGCTCTGATGTCGTGGACTTATTGGGTATGTTCTATCAGCCGACACGGATTATTGAGGTGGACAACGGGCTTGAGGTCATGCCACAAGCATTGGCCCACCAGCCCGACGTCATTATCAGCGACATTGCCCACGTGGGATTATGGGGGCATCTGGTTTTTGCGGAACTGCGCCGCCACCCACGCACGGGTCAAGTTCCGTTCATTTTCTTAAGCGCGGCTGATCCAGAGCATTTCGCAAGTGTCCTGTATGAGAGCGGCCTGCGTCCACCTGATAGTTTTATCCGCAAACCATTCCACCCCAATCACATTCGGGCAGCCCTGTGCGAGGTTTTCTCCTTTATGATGGAATATCGGGGGTTTTGGTATAACCAATAAACTTGTCGGCACAAGACTCGATCTGGAGCTAAGATCGGTCACCCAATGTGTTCAGATGCGAATAGTCGTTGGAGCGTTCCAAAATCCAAATATCCTCAGATTTGTACCAATGCGTAATCGAGGTGTTTTTGGCATATGCCCCGGCGCGGGCCATCGTCGCCAAGCCATAGCCAAAAAAATACGAGAATGAGGTTTGGATGACTCCGCCATGCGTAATCAGGAGGATATTTTTGCCTTCGTGTTCGTGGACAATCCGGCTAAAGGCGGATTCGGCGCGGGCCATAAATTCGATAGCGGTTTCGTGACCGGGCATAAAACGCAGAAATGGCTTTAGGACACGCGGGGTTTGTTTCCACAGCCCCATAAATTCATCCGTGTCCATCGTGCCGTCCTCACTACGCCATTCTTCAATGTCGGGGTCAAACAACGTCGGCTCACCGAGAGCAGGCCGCAGCATCTCGGCGGTCTCACGTGCGCCCCGTTCCGGGCTGCAAATATACACATCTGGCTTCAATTCACCCGATTTGAGTAGACGATCCCGCAGGCGCTCGGCTTGGGCTTTGCCATCAGCAGACAGGCCCAAATCGCGCTTGCGATCACCGTCGAGTTCATAGGTATAGTCGGCGTGGCGGATGAGATACAGATGGGTCATGGTCGGTGTCCTTTGTGCTTCGACAGTGCAACGATTGAGTATCAGTATAGGGCCAGCCCGCCCCGAAACAACATAGGCCGATCTAACCAGCCTCTTCTAACTATTGTTAGTTTGACTCCCTCACTTTTGATAGTTACAGGACAGCGGTCAGTGTTGGTATGCTGAAATGGTCTATATATTAACCAGTTATCAGGAGGCCCTATGTTGTCTCGCATGGTTCAATCGTTTCCGAGAACAATGGTTTGCGCTGGTCTACTTATGATGCTCGCAGTCACCTTTGGCCCAAGTCGCACCCAAGCCCAAGCCCCCCTTGCCAGCACCGCCGTCCGCGTCTATGGACAGACCGATTTTACAGGCAGTGCCGCCAATTGGTCGGGGGATGCGGGCCGTGATACCCTCAATTATCCGTTGGGGATAGCGGTGGATGCGTCCGGCGGGGTGTATCTGGCAGACCGCAACAATCACCGTGTCTTGTATTATGCCAACGACGGCGACAGCCTTGCTGACCGGGTCATCGGGCAAAATGGTGATTTCACCGCCCATATCGCCAACCACAACGGCGCGGGGGATTCTGGCGCTCCCAGTCCCAATAACATGATGAATCCAACCGGCATCGCGTTGGATGCGGCGGGCGGCCTCTATGTGTGTGACCGCGACAATCATCGCCTGCTCTACTATGCCCCCGATGGCGACGACACCGCTGACCGTGTGTATGGGCAGTATGGCAGTTTTGGCGTCAACATGACCCAGAACGACAGCGCGGGCAATTTTGGCGAACCCGGCCCGGAAAATTTCGGTACGTACATCTTGGGCGTGGCGGTAGATGCCAATGGCGGTGTCTATGTCAGCGATGCCACCAATCACCGTGTGCTATTTTTTGCGAACGACGGTGACACAGTGGCGGATCGAGTTTATGGGCAGTACGGAAATATGAATTCGGGCGTGCGCAACAACGATGGCACGGGCCGCCTGGGTACCCCCACCGCCGAGAACCTGAATTTCCCACGCGGCTTGGCGATTGGGTCAAGTGGCGAGTTGGTGGTGGCAGATCGGGACAACAACCGTATCCTTGTGTTTAGCGACGACGGGGATACAGTGGCTGACCGCGTGTATGGACAGTACGGCGACTTTGGTATGAACGTCGAAACGAACGATGGCGCGGGGCAAATTGGTACCCCCAATGCCGATAACCTGTCACACCCCAAGAGCATTACGTTTGATGTGGGCGGTGGCCTGTGGGTAGCCGATTCGATGCATCACCGTGTGTTATATTTTGCCAATGATGGGGATACCACTGCCGATGGCGGTTTGGGTCAATTTGGCAGCCTGACAAGCGCGGTCATCAATAATGATGGCAGCGGGAATTCTGGCTCACCAAGCGCCGATAATCTCAATCTACCACAGGGATTAGTCTTTGATGCGGCGGGCAATTTGTATGTGACCGACACTGGCAACAATCGGATGCTGATGTATCCATTGGCGCAATAGTCTCTGGCAATGCACCCCAAAAAATCAACCTCACCCGCCTGTCCAAATCGGCAATTGGGGGATGAGGTTGGTGCTGCTAGATTTCGGCTTAACGTCTCGCTTGGCAGACAAAAATCATCAAACGGTGTTCCTCAGCGAGTGGCTGACGATCATAGTCGCCGTACCGCTCAAGGATGGTGAAGCCATTGTAATGCAGCAGCGCCTCCAATTCCTGTGGAAAAAACAGGCGTTGTTGCAGGGGGGCAATGAGTTCATGCCGCTGACCATTCACCTCTGTCCAACGTCGCATAGCCGTTTCGGTACGCACCTGTCGAATCGAATCATAATGATCGGTGCCGGACACCGTGACGGTTTGCCCCTGTGGATTGACATAGCTAAACCATTCCTGCTCCACATCGGACGCTTCAAGGCTGTCGGCATGGGGGAAAAAGACATTGAAGGCAAACACGCCGTCCGGGGCGAGATGGGCACGCACATGGGCAAGTACCGCCTCTTGATCGGCCCGCTCTAACAAATGTTGAAAAAAGCCCCCCGCCAAGATAACCTTAAACTGCTTACCCAAATGAAAACGTCGGGCGTCGGCCTCGATCCACTCAATTGGCAGATCAGCCGCCTTGTGTTTGGCAAGGCTCAACATACCGGATACCACATCCAACCCGGTGATGGAGAAACCCTGCTGCGCGATGGGAATGGTTAGGCGACCCGTTCCACACGCCAATTCCAGCACAGGTTGTCCATATTGCCGGATCAAGTCCACAAAAAACGGCCCATCGGGTTCAAACGTGCTGTTTTCCTCGTCATACTGGGCAGCGTCCGCGTACTCGATCAAATTGTCGAAAACATTCATCTAGACCTCGCATTCTTGCAAACGAATATACAGTGAACAAGCGGGGTATGTTCATATGCCTGCCTCCTTTGCCCGGAATGCTGCGGGCCTATTTGAACAATAGGGATAAAGACAACGATTATAGCCTAAGTTCTGGATAAGCGGACGCCAGACGGTCAAACCATCTGGCTATTGGAGGGAAAAAAGCCCCATAAATGAGGCTCAAATGAAGAACTCCATCCCAAACACTTCCCAAAACCGTAGGGAAGCGTTTCAAATACAGGCTTTGCTCCCCTCCCTAATGCTTTGG
>JAIOHL010000235.1 GCA_019913005.1 Anaerolineae bacterium
GGCGGGGAAGGGTTGGGGATGGGGTTTCTGGCCTGCCCCTACCACGTAATGCGAATAAACTTGCCGCCAAACCAACACCCCGGTGTGTCCCGATACTCCATCACGAATGTGCGGATTTCGTCGGCGCGGGGGTGGTTGGGGTGGTTCACCAAGACATGCCAATAATCGGCCATCATTTTGCGCATCTTCTTGAGCTTAATATACGCTCTGGCCCGCCAGATATAGGCATCGGCGAAGGTGGGGTCAATCTCAATCGCCCGTGTGAGGTCATCCACCGCCCCGCGATAATTGCCGCTGAAATAGCGGGTGCATCCACGCAGTTCATAGGCGTTGGCATCAAAGGGGTTGCGCTGTACCCCCTGAGTGGCTTGGGCAAGGGCCTCCTCAAAATCCGCCTTGTCCTCACGTAGCACCCCGCGCTCAAGATAGGCCATCACCAACTGCGGGTCAAGCTGGATGGCTTGGGTATGATCCTCGACCGCCCCCTGATAGTCCCGCTGATGAAAACGAGCTAAGCCGCGATTGTAATAGAACACTGCCAACTGTGGATCGAGCGAAATGGCGTGGCTGAAATCCGCTAGGCTCGCCGTATATTCCTTCTGAAGTAGCCGGACACATCCTCGCGCATTATACCCATACGCCGACAAGGGGTTGAGGTAAATGGCTTGGGTACAGTCGGTCAGCGCCTGCTCAAGATCATAGGTGGACAGGTAGGTGAGGCTGCGATTGACATACGCCTCCGCCAGCAACGAATTCATTTCGATGGCGTGGGTGCAATCCGCAATCGCCCCGGCAAAATCTCGCTGGTGTAAACGCGCCAGTCCAAGATTGCTGCGGGCCTCGTCCGAATGAGGATCGAGCCGCACCGCTTCTTCACAGTCCGCCATCATACCAGTGTAGGTCTGTTGGTGAAAATAGGCGCTGGCCCGACCAGTATAGGCCTCAGCAAAATCCGGATACAGGCGGATGGCTTCGGAACAATTGCTGACCGCCCCGGCGTAATCTTTGGTGTCATCTTTTTTCCATGCCCGCTCAAAATAGCCCTGCGCCGCCAACTGCACAGCGGTAACGGGCGATTGATTTTCCTGCACGTTCATCGCCTCACTCGTCGGGGTGGTGGGCACATCAATCGGCGTAAGGTGGGTGCAAATCGCTTGCATGGCTGTCGGAAAGGCGAGGTAGGGGATTTCAAACGTGGGATAGGCTTTGAATTGCTCGGCAAGGTGGGTGGGCAGATATTTATCAATGTCATCTTCATCAAACTCCGGCGTCTGCAATCGTATAATGGCCCGTTTCAGCCGCACCGCCTCCTCGATTTCGCGCATGACCAGCACCCCCGGATAGTGGCAGTTTTTGAGTGTGCCCGGTGTCAAAATCAGCACAAAATAGGGGCACGCCGCGATCTGTTGTAGGACGGCGGGTTCGATCTGGCGTACATCGGCATGGCCTGTGTAATAAAAAGACTCGATTTGATGGTCGCGGAGGTGCTGCGCGACGGCGCGTGCCCAAATCGCACTGACGCTGCGCCGATAGCTGATAAATACAGTATTCCCACTCATTGGCTCCCATTATCCCTGTGGTGGTCGTAGTAAATAGGAGTGATTATAACCGAAAGGGGCATTTGCGAAGAGATTGTGCGTGTCGAACGCCTATCCATGCTTCTTGATGATCTCGTGCATCATCTGGGCATCGTGGTGATCGGGGCACAGTTCCAATACGCGCCGAAAATCCGCCGCTGCCCTTTTCATTTCTCCTTTTTCCAAGTAGCACACTCCGCGATTCTGAAAGGCAACTGAGTTGTGAGAATCGAGTCGAATAGCAGCCGAGTAGTCCGAGATTGCCTCGTCAACATAACCTTTGTCATAGTAAGCACGTCCACGATTACGATAGGCTACGGCGTATTGGGGATCAAACTGGATCGCTAGGGTATAGTCAGCGATAGCACCTTCGATATCCCCTTGATCTTTCCGTACATTCCCACGATTGTTGTATCCAACGGAGAATCGAGGACTGAGATGGAGCAGTTGGGAGTAGTCTTCGATTGCTCTATCGTGGTTGCCAATAGTTGAATGGGTATTCCCTCGGTTGAAAAATGCGTTCGCATAATCTGGAGCAAGTCGTATTGCTTCTGAGTAGTCGCCGATAGCCCCTTCAAGATCGCCTTTCTTCAATAGTGCATTCCCTCGATTGAAAAATGCGTTCGCATGGTTCGGATTAAGTTGTATTGCCTCTGAGTAGTCAGTGATGGCACCATCAATGTCACTCATGGCTTCACGTACTGCGCCCCTGTTATTGTAGGCATCAGCGAAGCGGGGATTGAGTCGAATTACCTGATCGAAGTCGGCGATAGCACCCTCGGTGTCACCTTTTGCCTGACGTGCCACTCCGCGATTATTAAAAGCGTCTATATGTTGGGGGTTGAGTTGAATCGCCTGATTGAAGTCGGCGATAGCACCCTCGGTGTCACCTTTTACCTGACGTGCCACTCCGCGATTGAAGTAGACATTGGTATACTGAGGATTAAGTCGAAGAGCAAGGCTATAATCCTCTATAGAACCTTCAAGATCACTCACAGATTGACGCAAGATTCCCCTGTTGTAGTATGTTTCGGCTGATTGGGAATCGAATCGAAGAGCTAAATTATAATCATCGAGGGCACCCGCTTTATCACCTTTGTAGTAGCGTACTATCCCCCGATTGTTGTAAATTATCGCGTTTTGAGGATCGAGATATATTGCATGTGTGTAATCAGCGATAGCACCCTCAAAATCGCCATCTTCATATCTCTCATAAGCCCTTTCAAAATACGCCTGTGCTGAAAGCTGGGCGGGTGTGACCATTGGTTGTGCCTGTGCCAGTGCTTGTTTGTGTTTGATGATGGAAAGATCACTGGTTGGTGTGGGGGTGAGTGGGAGGTCAATCGGTTTCAAATACTGTGTTCTCAAACGCAGCATCGTGCTTATGAAATAGTCCATCGTGTCATTCTCATAAGGAACCCTAATCGCGTTATAGGCATGGAATTTTTCTGCAACCGCTGGTGGCAGGTACTTGTCTGTGTCCTTGAAATCAAATTCGGGACTGTGCAGGCATAAAACAACCCTGTTCAACCGTAGCGCCTCTTCAATTTCGCGTAATACCCAATCATCGTGTTCTTTGCATCGTTCAAGTGTGCCGGGCGTCAAAATCGGCACAAAGTAGGGCCGCGCCGCAATTTGACGGAGGATGTATGGATCAATTGGGCCAGCGCCCAAACTGATGATGTCGTAGAAGGCATCAATTCCATTTGAGTGCAAATCTTGATAGACCGCCAGAGCCAATGTCCCGCTGACATTACGCCGATAGCTAATAAATACGCTGTTGCTCAGGTTGCCACTCATATCGCCGTCATTCCGTTGGTGGTCGGAGTAAATAGGAGCGATTATAACCAACCTGCGCCGTTTGCCGAATGGTGTCCTTTGTGTGAGGCAAAAATCCGCTATCGTATGCGTGAAGTATTCATCTGACGTAACCCCATCCCCAACCCTTCCCCGCAAGCGAGGAAGGGCGTCAATATAGGGCCTTCTCCCCTCACCGTTTACGGGGTAGGGGCCGGGGGTGGGGTCGAACAAACATGAATCATCCAGCAGCAGAGGGAATCAGAATCAAAATTCCAGTGTCAGGGAAATATCAGGCAGATGGCAGGGGAGCGCCCCATGAAAATATGGGACATGGACGCGGCGGGGAGGTATGCTAGGGGCGTCGGTTTATGGCGATTAGGGGTGCGGTATGGAATTGAAAAAACGATGGGTGGCGGTGGTCGTGATAGTGCTCGTGGTGGTGGGGGCGATGCAAGCCGCGACCAACAGACCGTCGGTGGTGAATGGGCAGGCGGGGAGTGAGGATTCCGATGCGCCGTATCTGTATTATTTTGATTCTGCCGCCCGCTATTGGGTAATCGAAAAAGCGGATGGTACAGACAAGCACATCTTAGGCGAAGGCTTAGTCCAGAGAGCGCCTGATGCCTATACTGTTGATGTGGGCGGGCCGGGTTGGTCGCCGTCGGGACAATGGTTCGCTTTTACCTCTCGTTCGGTGTTTGGCATGATTGGCTCAACGCCGAGTGAGCAGGCCCATATCATCAGTGTAGATGGTCGCCAACACCTCACCTTGTTGGATGATTTGGCAAGGTTGGATGCGGGTATCTCAATGGCGTGGTCGCCCGTCGCCGATTTACTGATGATGGCAGCGACCTATACCCAATATGCGGTAGACCCTAACACGGGTAGTCCAGACTACAGTATGGGCACTATTGAGGTGCATCTACGCTTGATTGACCCCGCTGTGAATGCGATTATCGCCCAAGTACACGAAGCTATCCCCTTTGATAATTCCGCCCGTTTCGATATGGAGTTGCGACGGGAAATCACCATGCGCTGGCAGGCCGCTGGGGACAAGGTGATTTTAGATTACGCCACCTACGTCCGACCCAACGATGTGACCACTATCTATGTGCTGGATGTTGCCACTCAAATATTTTCGGTGCGTCGTCTGAGCGGGGTTATCTATCCAAACGTCTATACAGGGCCAGCGGTTTCGAGCGCGGGTGAGGTGGCCTATCAGACACGGACAGGGGTGGTCATCGAAAATGTCCTAAGTGGGGTACGGCGTATTATTCGCCTGCAATTACCGGATGACTCTAGCGGCACAAATCCGCCCCGTTTAATTTGGAGTCCAACAGGTTCAAGCGCCGTCCTTGTGGCCCAAGATGTCGGATTGCTGCACCTTTCGGACGATGAGATTGATCTACAATGGCTGGGGTTTCCGGCACGATTACCTCAACGTGAATACGAATCACCTGTCATCTCGGTACAGCTTGGTTGGTCACCTGATGGTCAACATCTGTTGCTCCAGACGCTTTCAAATACTGTCTATCATGTGGACGCTAACACGGGCGCACGGACGACGTTGATGCCACCTATTGAACGGCACTTTCCTGTATGGGGTTGGTGGGGTGCAAGTCGGGCTTATGTGACTGGCCCATACGACCCCGAAAAACAGCAGCAAACTTTATTCGTATATAATTTTTCCACTAGGCTACAACCTGTCGAAGAAATCACTATTTCACGTATGTGGTGGTCGTCACCACCAAGCCTAAGCCCAGATGAACGATTAGTTGCGTATGTCTATGATAGTGCAATCATCCAAAACCGCGAGACGGGCGATCTTGTTCGGGTACGGCCCGACGCGGACAGCTTTTTTTCCCAAGAAACGGGTGAGGTCGAATGGAGCGCCGATAGCCAATGGGTGTTGATATTTGACGATGCCCATGTAGCCAGCGGAGCCACTGGTCAGCGCCATTTAGGAATAACACGGTATGATGGCACGGGGCGACGAGATTTGGGTTACAGCCCTTCCCCCTCCCGTATTACCCTCGATTGGTTGCCTGCGCGAGTTAACCCCGCCGATTTGCCGATTCCTCTGCCTGATAATCAACAGTTTCCGGCACAAATTTTGCATGGCAACCAATGGATTTGGTATCTCGATTGGAGTCCCGATGGTCAGCAGCTTGCGACGGGTACAGGCGGTTGGTATGACCTTGACGATATACAGATTTGGTCGCTGGCGGAAGGCGAAATTACCACCGAATTTCCTGAATTGTATCGGACAGTCGGTAGTTCGGTAGAGGTAGATTGGCAACTATCCGCTTCGGGCGGTTACACGGCGCAACTGGTTGAACGTTCCGATAGTTCGATAGGCGACTTCCCCTCGTCCCATGCGATCAGCCCCGATGGACGGTACGCAATTGTATCGACGGACGATGTTGGGCCAGTGATGGTAGATGTTCAAAGCCAGCAGGTGCTATTTGCAGTTAGCGAACCCTATGATAGGGTAAGTTCTGCGAGTTTTAGCCCGGATGGAAGATTGGTCGCAGTGGCTTATATGGATCGTCCCAGCGTGATTTATGATATACAAACACAGACCATTATTGGACATTTACCAGACACAAGTTTCGCCGTCGTGTTCTCCCCTGATGGGGAATATTTGGCGGTGGGGGTCAGTTGGGATGTGGAGATTTGGCGGGTGAGTGATTTGATTGGGGCGGAAAATTAACCTCACCCCCAACCCCCTCTCCAATAGGCGAGGGGGAGTTTGTTGTCCCCGTAAACACCTCTTATTGGTTTTCCTGCAATCCATAAGAGAATTGAAACCATGACGTTAACACAACTGGCGGTATTTGGGGCGATAGGGCTTGGATATGCGGCGATTGTGCCGGGGCGGATGCGTGGGTGGCTGCTGATGGCGGTCAGTGTATTCGCGGTGTATTGGCTGCAACCCGCCGTGCCGATTCGACGGGTGGATTTTATTTTGCCCACCCTGACACTCGGTTTGGCGATTGTGGTGTGGTCACTGACCCGGCAGGCGAAATTTACCAAAGCAGATGCGGTGGCGCTCATCGTGACGGCGGTCATCGTTGGGACGATTGCACTGACCCGCTATTTGATACCCGCTTTGAGGCCGACCCCCTCTCGACCCCCGGCGCTGGTGTATGTGCTGGCGGGGCTGGGGGTTTTTGCGTTGGTGTGGGGGGCGATAGATTGGATTGGTCGCACACAGGGTATGCCCCGACGAATCCGCCTAGTGATCTTGGGGCAAGTCGTCATTGTGGCGATGTTTATCATCCTGAAAACCGACGCGCTGGCGGAATTGGCGGCGGAATGGGCACGGGGGGTGACGAATCAATCTACAGGGCTGGCGAAGGCGAGTGATTGGCAGTGGTTGGGGTTTTCGTATATCGCGTTCCGACTGATTCACATGCTGCGCGATGTGCAGGCGGGGCGCTTGCCCAAAGATATTTCGCTGCGGGAACATCTGACGTATGTGGTGTTTTTTCCGGCGCTGACGGCTGGCCCGATTGACCGCATCGAACGGCATATCCGCGATGATCGGGCGCTGGTGGGCATGAAGGGCTTGGACGCGCCACGCATCACTGAAGGCTTGACTCGCATCGGGGTCGGCATCCTCAAAAAATTTGTGGTGGCGGATTGGCTTGCCTTGATCGCGCTCGATTCACACAATGCCGACCAAGCAAGCTCGACGGGGGCGCTGTGGATTTTGTTGTATGCCTATGCGCTGCGGCTGTGGTTGGATTTCAGTGGGTATTCGGATATTGCGATTGGGTTGGGGGTGCTGTTTGGCATCCATTTACCCGAAAATTTTGATCGGCCCTATCTCAAAAATAATCTGACGGCGTTCTGGCAAAGCTGGCATATGAGCCTGAGCAATTGGGCACGGTATTATGTGTTTAATCCGGTGTCGCGGGTGCTGCTGCGCCGTGAGCCGAAACCGAATCCCAACGCGGTGGTGCTGACAGCCCATCTCAGTACGATGATTTTGATCGGGCTGTGGCATGGCGTCACGGTGAATTTTTTCGTGTGGGGACTGTGGCACGGGGTTGGCTTGTTTATCCACAAAAAATGGAGTGACCGCACGCGCATGGTGTACATGGGGCTGAATGAGCGCCCGATGGTCAAATGGGCATGGACGGCGGCGGGGTGGTTGGTCACGTTCCATTTTGTCGTGCTGGGGTGGGTGTGGTTCAGTTTGGGGGATTTTGGAGCGGCGGTGGAGGTGTTGGGGCGGTTGGTAGGTAGCTGAGGAATAGAATTCCCCAGCTACGAAAACATGTCCATTAAAAGGACAGGAAGATTTGAAGAGTGGGTGTCAGGGAAATATTGGCGAAATGGCAGGGGAGCGCCACACAAAAATATGGGTCATGGACATGGCAGGGAGGTATGCTAGGCGGGTCGGTTTATGGCGATTAGGAGTAGGCGACAAAATTATGAAAACGCGATGGGTATGGAAAATCGTTGGTTTGATTGTTTTGGCAGGGGTGATGTGGCCTCCGCATGTATCGGCCCAAGATGACCCGCATGAGAAAAATCAGATTTATTGGGGTGGTAGTATTGTCAATATCGGATGGGCACCTGACAGTCTCAACCTCATCTATCAGGATGCCGCTTATGATAATGTTGCTAATCGAAACATCAATGGCCCAAATACGCCGAATGATGATACTTGGCGACAATACTCCGTCATTACAAAACAGACCACTCGTAGTACGTTCTGGCCTCTCCAACCCGATTTGACGACAGAACAGATTCAAGACTTTGAAATTTACTGGGTGGGAGATGACCTTTCATTTGTTTTTGCATCGCCCGATGGACGGTATCTCGTGTATTCTGGGCAAATCCAATCAGAGTTTAGTAATCGCTCACCGCTTGGCGTTGCTGATCTTGTAACTGGCAAGCATCGGCTCTTGACGGGAGAAGAGAACTTAGGTTGGAACACTTTTCAAGGAATTTTCGAATATTACTATATTCAATGGAGCGAGGATAGTAGCGCTTTTACGTTGAGTAACCGACTTCAAAGCAGTGTGCATTATGTGAGCCATTTCGATGACTTGGGCAAACTTGAGGTCAAATGGTTAAGCCCCTATGGAGGAATGCCGCTTGGAACGGAACAGTTTCTGGCGACGGATAGCTATGACATTTCCGGTGATGCCTCAAAGCTGATTCTCTATGGTATTTATCTAAATCCAGCTATCCGAGGCTATATTCTTGTTCTGTGGAGTATCTCGAATGATACTGGAATTGTCATTCCAACAAACGGGGAAACTATTGGGGCAAGTTTCGCCGATGATGACCAGACAATATTGTTTGTGGATGAAGGGGGCTTAAAACAATACAACATTGCAGCA
Source organism: Anaerolineae bacterium (assembly GCA_019913005.1). Classification (GTDB taxonomy): domain Bacteria; phylum Chloroflexota; class Anaerolineae; order Aggregatilineales; family J027; genus CFX10. Next base: position 8,738 of record JAIOHL010000235.1, read on the forward strand.
AACCAGACTACCTTGCTTGATGCTGAAATCAATTCTACGTGGGCAGATTATTGGGCGTATTTTTCACCGAATGGGCAGTATGTAGCGATTCGGGTAGCTCCGCCGGAGCCAGAGTCGCTATATCTATTTGAAGTGCCGGAGACAGGCGATACTCCTGATAATGCTTATGAGATGGGCGGGGGCGAATAAAGAAAGGGCGAGTCTGAGACGTCGCCCCTACGGTTGATTATTGCGGCGCATCCAGAGTTCATCGGTGGGGTGGTCGGTGTTTTTTTCGACGGGCGCGAAATAGAGCACAAATTGGTATTCACGCGGGACGTTATAGGGGCTGTATTGGGCCGGGTCGAGTTCAAAATAGGCGACCAGCAGGGCTACCAGATCATAACGGTCAGGCGGCAGGAAAAAGGCGTGGTTGACATCACGTGGGAGGCCATCCAGATAAAAGCTGGTGAAGCGTTCAGGATACATCGGCGTCACCTCAAGGTCGGGGCGATGCAAATAGCGGCTTAGGGTATCGAGATTAAAGCGCATGATCTCAATGTCATAGACAATGTGGATGTGGGTGTTCGGCGGCAGGTCGGCAGCACGGAACATCACATCATCGGCATCGAGGCTAAGACGGCCATTGTTATAGGCGTCCATATGGCGGTCAAAATAATAGCCTGTTTGGGTCACAGCGATGGCGATGGCGATCAAGGAAATCACGGCGAATTGGGCACGTTTGGGCCAGAGGTTGGACAGCAGGAGCGCGACGGATTGGCGCAGGCCGACTGCCATCAGCAGGGCCAACGCCGGGAATACGACCACATAGCGAGCGGAGGTGGCACTCTCGCTGAGGAGGCTGTTGCCAAGCGCGACCAAGCCTAGCCATAAAATCAGCAGCAGTGGGCCGGATTTGCGCCAATTCCAGATGGCCCAAAACAGACCTACTAGGAACAGCGGCACAAAAACGCGCAAAATCAGCGGGGTGTGGCCGCCATAAAACCAACTCATCTCCGGCATGTAGATATAGATCAAAAAGGTGTAACTCAGGTGACGCAGGTAGATCAATTCGCCGTTGTCGCCGAGCAGGACGGTACGCCAGAAATCGTTGCCGGCCCGGACATCTTGGCTGCGCGACGAAAAGCCGCTGTCCTGTCCATAGCGGGTGTAGTAGACAGGCGTGGCGATCAGCAGGAAGGCGAGGGCGAAGAGGATTAGGTGACGGCGGAGAGGATGGCCCTCACCCCCCGGCCCCTGCTTCCGATGGTTTGGTGGAGGGGGGGTAGCGTCGGAATTGTCGTCGAATTGGGTGTTTGACCCCACGCCTTCAAACACTGGGAGGGGAGTAGAAGAATCCCCACCCCCGGCCTCTTCCCGTTGTATGGAGAGGGGAGAGGCATCCTCACTCACTGCCGATTCGGTGGATGGAGAGGGCAATGTAACAACATTGCTGCGGGGGGATTGGGAAGTGTGCGAGATGATGTGGGCGAGAAGCAGCCATAAAAGGGCAAGGGCAGGGTAGAGCAGGCGACCCCCATCGTAAAAATATTGGGTGAGGCCGAGCGTGATGCCCGCAAGGACAAAAGGCCAGCGGCGGCGCGTGTGCAGACCATAGGCCAAAAATCCGAGGGCGGCAGTGCCCATCAGCGGGTCAGCGATGTTGTTGATTCCGGCGCGGCTGAAATGGATGTGGGGTGGGAAGGTCGCCAGAATCAGGGCGGCGATTAGGGCGGTGGGTTTATCGAATAGGCTGCGGGCCAGCAGGTAGACGGCGGGAACGGTGGCCGCGCCGATTAAAACACTGATGACCCGCAGGCCTGTCAAATTGTTGCCGAAAATTTCGACACCACCCCATTGGGCATAGGGAAAGACCCAAGGGAAGGCCGGGATGTTGCTGAAGGGCTGTAAAATGCGGATGTCGTCGGGATACTGCCATAATAGGGTGATGGCATTGATGAAGTGCGCTTCGTCAATGAGGCCATGAATCGCGCTGCCCACGCGCCACGCCCGGAGGATGAGCGCAAGGACGGTGATGGCGGCGACGGCGAAGATTTCAATCCTCCGACTCCCTCTCCATTGCATAGAGAGGCGGAGGTGACCGATGAGTCCCCATGTGGTGAATAGCAGGCCGAATAGGAGCAGGGCGGCTTGCATATGGATGTTCAGTTTTTGGAGGATGGCAATGTCCAAAAGATTACCGTTGCGTTCGGTCACGAGGGCGAGACAGAGAAGGCCGATAAGC
>JAIOHL010000236.1 GCA_019913005.1 Anaerolineae bacterium
GGCCGGGGGTGGGGATTGTGATTGCACGAATAACTTGTCAAACGTCATTAGCCCCGTGTCATACTTGAAAACCGCTGTAAAGCCAAGCGTTACTCTAATAGTAGCTCGACATCGTGCAAAATGTCGTCCGCCCCCAGCCCAAAAATGAATTGGGAGATGAGCAAACCCTCTTGATTGACCAAAAAGATGCTGGCGGTGTGATCCATTAGATAACTTAAGGCCGATTCACCCACCTGCCGTCGGATGGCTACGACACCGAATTGAGTGAACACCTCTTGGAGGGCATCTCCTTCGCCGCGCAAAGCCACAAAATCCTCATTAAACAGTTTGATGTAAGGCCGCAGACGGTCAAGCGTGTCGCGTTCGGGGTCAACCGTGACAAACACCACCGCAAGGTCATCGGGGCGATTGATTTCTTCATAGACCCGTTTAAGGTGAGCGCCGCTGGTGGGGCATACATCCGGGCACGTCATATAGCCGAAATAGATCAGCACCAATTTGCCGCGTAAATCGCTGAAGCGAAATTCACCGTCTGTCGAGGGCAGTGTAAAATCCTCGATTTGGCGGGGGGGCACAATGACCGCCCCTCGGATTTGTTCTTGCAGCGAGGGCGTGGATTGTTCCAACCGATCTTCGGCTTCGGTGGTCTGACCACAGGCCGCAAGGATAGGCACTAGCAACAACACAACAAGCATTAATCCCCAGCGTTTCATGACCCACCCTCCGGATTTTGCAGTGAGCGAATAAAGGCAATAATGCTCAAAATTTGTTCATCGGTGAGGGCCGGATTACCGCCTTTGGGGGGCATATCAATCCCCGTCGTGTTGGCGGCATCCCAGATCGGACGGCCTGTTTTGACAAAGGTGAGCAAATCGGCATCGGTCAATTCATGCACAAATTCGCTGACAACCAAATCTTTGCCCAATCCGACCACCCCATGCGCATCCGCACCATGACAGGCCGAGCAGGTCGCCACAAATAATTCTTGGCCCTCGGTGACCAATGAGGCACTGACATTGGTATCTTCGGCGGGGGCAACAGTCGGAGCAGTGGTAGGAGCGACAGTAGGTACGCTTGAAGACAGCTCAGTGGTTGGCACAACGGCCACCGCTTCCGGAGTGCTTTCGGTGGGTGCCGCGACCACATCGCCACCCGATGCTGTGGCTGGAACGCCCGACGATGCACGAATGAAGGTGATAATGAGCGTAAGCTGCTCATCGGTCAGCGCTGGATTGCCGCCTTTGGGGGGCATATCAATCCCCGTCGTATTGGCCGCATCCCAAATCGGACGGCCCATCTTGATAAAATTCATCAAGTCAGCATCGGTCTGCTCGTGGACAAATTCGCTGTTGATGAGGTCTTTGCCCAAACCGACCACGCCATGTGCATCCACCCCATGACAGGCCGAACAGGTCGCTACAAATAATTCCTGCCCCTGTGCGACGACTGCTGGATCATAGCCTAGATCACCCGAAGTCGAACCGGAGGCTTGGCTCACGGCACGCGGCTGCGCGGTGCGAACCGGGGCGGCATCCAGCGTGGCAATGGCCGCCGCATAGTCGGACATGGGAGGCAGTCCCGCTGATGCCTCGGCACTGGATTTTTCATTATCGTTTTTGTCTATCCATTGGTACAGAGAAGCAAACCCCACCAGTAAACAGACCAGCCCGAAGGTCAGCGCACCCATCGCACCAGCCAATGGCATCAGTTCAGAAAAATTACGGTTACGAAACATGGTTCATCCTTTGTCGCTAACAATGATTTGAATCTGTTGGGCCGGGTGAACGGTGCAGAGACCAAGATAAACCCCCGGTGTTTGGAATTTCTGGCGCACCGTTTCGCCCGTGCCCACCCAGAAATCGCCAATCGTATGCCCCACCGTGTCGCGGTTTTCGATCACAAGGGTGTCTTTTTCGCCAATCGTCAGGTGGATTTCCAGCGGCACAATGTCGGGGTCTTCCCCGGCGGCGATGCGATCACCGGTCCCGGCTGGAATTACAATGCGAAATTCATGGGATTCTTTGGATTGGGTCGAGCCAACGACGGTAGCCACCACAAACCCCACAAGGCCGATGATTGCAATGACGAAAATGGCGGGCAGTACAAATCGCGTGTTCATGCGCCGTCTCCTTGTCGTGCAAAAGCAAATTGGGCCAGACCAAGCGGCAGCAAAATCCACAACACCAATCCTGCCAACATCAGGGGCATAAACATCCCCCCGAACGTATCCGAGGCATACAGTCCGGCAGGCCCTAAGACCTCCAACGAACTGAGGGCGCTGAAAATCGAGGCCATCTTAAACAGTTGCAGTGGGTTGACCATCGCCAGCAGCAGGGTGGTCTGGGTGGGCATCTGGGTGACAATCGCCGCCCCAATCAGCCCCAGATCGCCAACGAACACCAGCAGTAGCCACAGAAACAATGCCGCGCCGAGGGCCGTCGAGGTTTTATGGGCGAGTGCCGAGATAAGGAAACCGACACTCAACATGGCAAGACTAAGCAAACATGCCATGCCCGTCATCACCACATAACCAGAGAGGCCATCGCTCCCGCCGCGTGTGGAAAGAATGACACCCGCCACACCAAAGCCGAGCAATAGTGTGCTGAGTTGAGCCGAGGCCAACCCCAAAAACTTACCAAACAGCACTTCGCCCCGGTCAATCGGCTGGGCCAACAGGTATTTCAATGCGCCCGTCTCGCGTTCGCCCGAAATACTGGAGGCCCCAAATGTGAGCGCCATTAGCGGCACAAACAGCAGCACCAGATTGACCAAGCCTGTCACCGTGCGGTTATATTCCGCCAGTTGGGTAAATTCGACATCGGGCCGACTGAGCATTGAAAGTGCCAGCACCAACCCGCCAAAAATCACGGTATACAGCAAGAACCAGCGATTACGTAGGGCGTCGCGCAGTTCTTTTTGAGCGATCAACCAGACCGCGTTGAAATTCATCATGATTGCACCTCCGGCACAAAACTGCTGTCCACGACATCAAAATCGTCCACCGGGATTTGGGCTGTTTCCAAAAGGCGCAGCGCCGAAATCTTGGATTGACTGCCGACCTGCACAAACAGCGAATGTCCATTGGGAGCGGTGCGAAAACCGCTGGTGCTGAGGAGGGCGATGGCGGCCTGCCAGTGATGGGGTGGAATCCACATCCGCAGCCATTGGGAAAGGCCGATTTCTTGCAAAAGGGCATCTGGCGTACCATCCAATATCACCTGTCCGTCGCGTAACCCCAACACACGGGTGGCAAGCGACAGCACTTCATCGGGGCGATGGGTCGAAAACAAAATGGTTTTGCCGTCGTGGTTTAGCGTATGGACAAGCTGCAAAAATTCCTGTCGGGACTGGGTATCGAGGTTGGCAGTGGGTTCATCAAAGAGGAGCAGGGGGGGATTCCCCAACAGGCTGACCGCCAACGCCAACCGCTGTTTCATCCCGCCCGACAGATTTTTGACAGGTTTTTGCACCTGCGCCGCCAAACCCACCCGTTCCAAAATTGGGGTGATGTCGGTCACGGCGACTTTTTTCAATTTGGCATAAAACTGCATGGTCTGGCCGACGGTCATATCATAAAAGGCGGTTTCTTGGGGAACATATCCAATGCTGGCCCGCACCCGTTTGCCCTCACGTTTGACATCCAAGCCGTTGACCATTAACTGCCCTTGAAAATTGATCGTCCCCAACAGGCAGCGCAGGGTCGTGGTTTTGCCAGCGCCATTCGTACCCCACAAAGCCACTGCCTCGCCGGGTTGAATGGAAAAAGATACATCGTTCAAAATGCGGTGTTTGCCATAATGTTTACTGAGATGTACGGCGGTAATCATAGGAACAGACTCCTGTGGGTGTGGTGCAATGGAAACACGTGATGCCTTCGCCTGTGGGTAAGAAGCTGACTTTTTCCGAATGGGCCGCTTGACAACCATCAGCAGGGGCAACAGAGCAAGACCAAGCAGACCCAATGAAACCGCTAGGGTTGACCATGCCATTGTGTTAGACTGCTTTTCCAGATAGGGCGGAAAGCGGTAATTCATTAACGGGGCATCATCTACCAAGCGGGGTTGGGGACGCAGCACCGGAAAAGCCGACCCACTGAATTCAATTGCCTGTACCACCGGGCCATAAGCAAAAAGCTGGATAACGGGGTATTCGTCCACCAAATTCTCAAAGACCTGATCGGCTTGATAGGTCGCTTCACCTACACCGTCGCCATTGCGGTCATAGCCCGTATAATCGCTCCAATAATTGCCGCGTCCCTCGAATGACCATTGATTGCGGCTGAGGATTTCGCGCCCCCGCATACTGACCTGTTCGGTGTTTTCCAAAAAGCTGTTTTCGGTAAAAATGTTACGGGACACCGATGGCAGCGACGTGACCCCTTCATCGTTATACACAAAGGTATTGCCCCGAAAGGTGTTATAGACATCCACCAGCGAGGGTGAGTTATCGAGATAGACCCCGGCATTGTTGCCCACGAAAAAATTATCGGTGGCGGTCACGTTGTCCATATCTTTGAGCGCCAAGCCGTAGCCGCTTGATCCTCGGTTATAGGCGAAGATGTTGTTTTGCACTGTCGCGTCGTGCGAGGACATCAAAAACGCACCCACCGAGTTGTTGACGAAGGTATTGTCCTCGACCAGCGCCCCATTGTTATACATAAAATGCAGACCATAGCGGTTGTCTTCAAAATGATTCCCGCGTATGGTCAGACCATTCGAGTAGGACACAAGGGTATCGCGGGTGTGGACGACGGTGTTATTCAGCAGGCTGATGTCGTTGCTATACCAGATGTAAAATCCATCACCCCGCAGCCCAATGTCTTCACCCTTACCCCGAATCGTGTTTCGTTGGGCTACACTGCCAGCGGCATTATTAAAAAGCACCCCATATAGGACATTGCTAATGTGGTTTTCCAACAGGGTTGCCCGCTGTGCCTCAACCACGATGCCCGCGTCTTGGTGATGTTGGACACTGCCGCTGTTGCGTAAATCAAAGCCTTGCAGGGTGACATCGGTGGCGCGGATATATACCAAACTGCCTTCACCTTGACCATCAATCACGGGCTGCCCAATGCCAGTCAGGGTGACGCTTTTTTCGATGATGAGTGGCGCGGCATACACCCCACCATGCACCTCGATTACGTCACCCGTCTCGGCGGCCTCCAACGCGGCCTCAATGGTGACAAACGGGCCATCGGGTGCGACAATCAGCCGTTGATGGTCGCCACCCTGCGCTGATGCCGGAAACATCGTGAGGGCCATGAACAGGCATATCCCGACGATTATCCAGCGGGACATTTTACTTAGCTCCTTCGGGCGTTGGGGGAGTTGTCACCGCCGAATGTCCTCGCCGAGTCACAATCAATGCCCACACCAGCGCCACAACGATGCACACGCTGGCGGCAAAAATCATGTACCAGCCCGTGTCGAAGCTGGCGATGGTTTCAAATTGGCCCACCTTGCCCTCGCCCCAGATCGGCGGGGTAAAGGGGTGAATCGAACTTGAAAACGGAGCATTCTGGTCAAGATTCTGCCCACTATCGCGCAGCCAATAATAGAGATCACCCAGAAAAACAAAGGGGAAGGATAGGGGCGGCAAGACCAACAGCCAGACGAATTTGCGTCCCCGCCAGTTAATGAACGACCCAACCGCCGTCAGGGTCAGCAGCACCGCAAAAGCATAGACGCTGACTTCGGCAATCGAACGCTCAAATTCGGCGGCATCATCCAGCTTCCGCATCCCAATGTAATGATTAAGCGAATTGAGTTCGCGCAGTTCGTCAAATTCAGGGTCGCGTCCGGTCATTCGGTCTACATAGACCAAAATATCGAGACCGCCGCGATATTCATATTGCACCGCATCCAAGTGCATATTCCAATAAGGTTTCGACATGGATTGCAGGATCAAGATCGCCGCCACAATCAGCAGCACTGATGGAACGGCTCGTAAAACTTTGTGCCAGATGGCCCTAGTGTTGGTGGTTGAAGGATTTAAAGATTGTGTCATGGTGGTCATGGTTTATTCTCCATAAAACAAGACATTACTTGGGGGGTAGAGATATGGGAGGGTTCGCGCCCCCTCCCACACCTTTCAACCAACTAGGGTTGGACGTTGAAATACCCCATCATTTCGAGGTGCAGCGCCGAGCAGAACTCAGTGCAGTACCATGTAAAGACCCCCGGACGAATGGCGTCAAACTCGAAGGTGACGGTTTCACCGGGTTCAATACTCAGGTTGATGTTATAGAAAGGAATCGAGAAGCCGTGTGTGGCATCGCGGGCACGTTCAACATTGGTGATCGTCCAGACGACATGATCGCCCTGTTGGATTTCGACGTGTTCTGGCGTAAAGTGGCTGCGGACGGCGGTCATACGGACAGTAACGTTATTGCCATCACGTTCCACACCCTCTTCGCCCTGTTTCACCGAGTTGGGGTCTACGGATTGTGTCAGTGGATTCCAACCCACTTCAGGATAGACATCCCACGCCTTGAGCTTGTCAACCTTCATGATTTGGGCATAATGTGGTTCGGCAGCCGTGATTGGGAGGTCATACAGTACCTGCATGGTTTCACCCGATTGCGAAATATCCACAAGTTGCAAGTTTTGGGGGAGTAGGGGGCCAGTGGAAAGGAAACGATCAATTGACCATTTGTTGAGCGCAACCAGATAGGTGCCGTCCGGTGAAACAGTGTCCCCTTCGGCGGCAGCGATGTGACCGACATTATATTGAACCGGGATACGGCCTTGCAGTGCCCAGCCATCCTGTGGACGATAGCCCTCCGCACCAAGACTCCACCGCGCTACGGCTGAATCGAGGAACAAACTGGTATAGGCATACCCCTGATTATCAAACTGGGTGTGGAGTGGTCCCAGACCAACTTCGACCTGCGCTTCCAAAACGGATTCCATTGGCAGAATTGGCACACCATAGGGGTCGGTTTCGCTCGTACCCGCCGCAATCGCTGCCTGCAATTTGGCAAAGCTATAGACACTCACGTGTGGGTCAAGTTTGCCCGCTACCACCATAAAATCACCGTGCGGGGCAATGTCTACACCATGCGGGCTGCGGGGTTCAGGGACGAAATAGAGCAGGCCATTTTCGTTGACGGTTTCGAGCGGAATGACACGCATCCCATTGATGTCAACCGTATTGCCTGCTTGGGCCACCGCTTCGGCAGCCTTTAGGTTAATGGCGTGCAGATAGTCATGTGTATTTCGGCTGACACCCGCTTCAAATGGTGGATTACCCGATTCAATACCACCTGTCGCCATTTCGGTATTGATGGAGTTACAGAAGACCCAACCTTCCGAAACAGCTTTACCCGCGTCGCACAGGTCTTGCCAATAGGGGGGTAGTTCCATTGCAAACGAGGCACTTTCATCAATACGCCCGGTGGTGCGGTCAAATTTCCAGAAAGTAATCATCCCGCGATAGCTGCTTTGATAATCGCCGATTGGGGCATATTCGCCACCCAACGGATGGGCATATTGACCACCTTCAACAATGTATTCGGTGTTGGGGGTCACAAATGTGCCGCCATGATCGTTGAGATAAATGGGATTGGTGACAATTTGTTTGGTTTCGAAGTCACGGAGGTCAATCACCGCCACCCGCCCATTGGCCTTATCGCCGATGAATAACCATTCGCCGTCATATTCACCATTCGTTTCGCTCAACGATGGGTGGTGCGAATCGCCCCAACGAATTTCTTGACCATCAATATTGCCTTGATCGAGCACTTCATTGCCTGCTCCGTAGCCATAGCCTTGCCATGGCTCAGGGGTAAAAACGCTAATAGTACGCAGCAGGCGCATCGAGGGAACACCGATAGCCAACACCTGTCCGCTGTGACCACCCGACGCAAACATGACGTATTCATCCATCACACCGCTTGGGGTATAGGTCATGGCCGCCGCCCGCAGGTCATCTTCGGTCAGGCCGCGAGCTTCGGCAATTTCTTGCCAACCCGGCCCCTGCGCCTCGACATTGGTTTTGGTGGTAAAGGTGCGCCCGACTGAGATACCAATCGCGGCGACCACCACGATAATCAAAAATGTTCGCAACTTGCTCATAAACACTCCTTGTGCAAGATTCAATTTTCAAATTCCATACTTACATCTTGCCAAAGGTCGGATTGGCCCACTGTGACTTAAGTCACATGGGGAAAATTTGCACAAAGGAACGGCCAGTGGATATGTCTGGTCTGGGGATATCTCAGGTGGGTTGACCCGCATTTCCCGCTAGATTGAGTGCGGCGGCTTAAGCCTCAAGTGTGTGCTAATCAGCGGCCTCTTGTACGTAAGTGGGGTGGGTGTGAGGGTGTTCATTGAACAACCATGCTTCAGCCGAACTTGGCAGGCGTGCTTGAAAGGGCGTCATGAGTGATCGGAAAAAATCATGACGCCGATTCACAGGAGATTTAATCAACAATCGTCAGGGTGTTCCAAGTCCAATCACTTTGGGCTCGCGCACCATCGTCGCGTATAGACCGATCATGAATTTCAAGCCTCAAGAAATAGGGGCCGACGGGTAAACTGGCAATGTCCCAATCAGCCAATTTCCCATTGATGACAGGTGTACTGGCGTCATAGGCCGAGAACTGCGAATACTGGGCTTCGGTAACGGCGGGGCCAATCCAGAACAAGGCATACTTATTGAAGAATTCATCAGAGGCAGTACCCTGAACCGCGACTTTGTTGGCGGTGGCAGCCTTGCTCACGGTAGCACCGGGCTTGGGGGCGGATATTTTGGCGGGCGGTGTGATAATCTTGTTGTGGAATACCACTGGCTGGGTGTCCCAATAGGCGTGATACTGGTTAACAGGGTAGCCTGCGATTTTTGACCACGCCACAAGGACAATCGTATAAGTTCCTTCGAGGGTTTTTTCTTCTTCTTGCCCTTGAGCGTTCGTGACTTTGATTTTCTCGGGGATCGTGAATATCGGGCCATCCCATACCTTGTTGGTTCCCGTCGCAAGGAAATGGATGCCTATTGGGGTGGATTCGGGTGAGGTCGGCAGCAGGCTGTTGAGGCGTGGGTCTTGAGAATCTACAAGGCCTTCGCCACAATACAGCACCCAGTGATCCACATAGGTTCCCCAGATTCGTCCACTTATGGTCGTTTGACCGCCGAATGGCCGATTGGACAAACCCGCAAAGGTGGCACAGCCATTGGTTGTAATGTCGGCTATTGGGACTGGCCCCACCTTGTTAATCTTACAGGTCACATAATCCACCTGAAGCTCATATTCCTTGCCAGAGTGCGAAAGAAAATGCGGGCAGGAATGGGGCTTGCCGGGAACATTCTGGTCAATCGGTGTCTCGTGAATCACCACATTTTGACTATCCCGGACGACGAGTTGTATATCCGGCAGTGGAGGGCTGCTCGAAACATCATCCCGCTCAAAGGCATGAGTGTCGAACCAGATATGGAACTGCCCATCGTTACCCGTAATGGCTTGCCCTAACCAGTCATGATAGGTCGCGCCGGGGGCTGTTTCGTCAACATCGAAGACTTGGACAGTCAGCCCAGACAAAGGTTCCCCGCTCATTTTGTCAGTGATGGTGCCTTTGATATGCCATTCGGCAGGGGGAATAAATTTAATGTCAACAATGCCCAAATCTACAAGGTCTTCGACAGTAGGGGTAACGGCAATGGTCTTAACGATTTTCTTGTCGTATACCAACTTGATGGATTTGGGTATTTGGTCACACTCTAGGGCAATGTTTCCGTTTTCATTGGTGACGGCGCTCGAAACGAGAAATCCTTGTTCATCGTAGGCTTTGACTTGTAAACCTGCGACAGGTCGTGTTTCTGGATTACGCACCACGCCCTTAATCACAAACTTATTACGCATGTTATCCTCCAAATTGTGTCTATATTTAGATTTCAGGCTGATAGCGGAGTTTATGGAACTTGACGTTCCTAGTATCGAGAGGACGAGTTTTGAGGCCGTATCAAAGCAAAAAACCGAAAGTAGAACTTCCCTTGTGGGTAAGCTGCTTCCGGCACTTTGATGCTAGAGTATTATGTTATCTGCCGCTTCCATAAAGGCGACATCTAACGAAAATTATAACACACTTTGATGCTTTGGCGCGGGGAATTTTTATTTTTCTCTTAACTTGGGAAGAAAAAAGAGTCTCCCCCCGTCATGGCTTGTTCGCCAGTTCCGCGTATTGGAGCGCCAATTGGCGGAGACTGTCCCAATCGCGCAGGGCAATCATCTTGGGATTAATGAGAGCGCCACCAACCCCCACTGCCACGCATCCGGCCTTGAGATAGTGTGTCAGGTTTTCCAGCGTCACCCCGCCTGTTGGGATGAGGCGAAGTTCCGGCATGGCGGCCAATACCCCTTTGAAATAGGCTGGCCCCAGTGTATCGGCGGGAAACACTTTGACAAAATCGGCCCCGGCAGCAGCAGCGGTGGCGATTTCAGTCGGGGAATACGCACCACACACGCTGGTAATGCCGCGTTTTTGACATTCGGCCACCATCTCCAATTGCATAATCGGCGATACCAGAAATTGCGCCCCGGCGTCTATGGCTTGGCGAGTATGATCCAGTGACCGCACCGATCCGATGCCGATGATGGCCTCGCCTGAATCAAAAATCGGCAGGGATTGGCGTAAGGCTTCGACAGCTTTGAGTGAGTCGAGATTGGTAAGGGTGAACTCCAAAATCTTCACCCCCCCCTCCAACAGGGTCACGGCAAGGGGTTGAAAATTGGCGAGATCGTCTAAGCGGATAACCGCGACAAGGCGATTTTTCAGCACTACATCTTTAATATTGACGGTCATAAATCATTCCTTGATACAACCCATAGAGGTACATGACTCCCAACGAACGGTCATGCAGGCCGTAACCCATAATGCCCGTTTCGCCCCAAATCATGCGACCATGATCGGGCCGGATGGGGCCAGTAAAACCAATATCTACCAGTGCCTGCATGACGGCTTCCATATTGACCGATCCGAATTCTGAGGGATGGGCCACCTCATAAAAATCGTGATACCCTGTGACCTTGACATTGCGGGCATGGAAAAAGTTGATGCGTCCGGCGAAGGCGCGAATCATGGCGGGCAGATTATTGTCGAGCGTCGCCCCTAATGAGCCAGTACAGAACGTTAGGCCATGATAGGGACTCACGACGACATCCAAAATGCGCTGGATGGTTGGCTGGTCGCGCACGATACGCGGCAGACCCCAGATGGGCCATGGGGGATCGTCGGGATGCAGGGCGAGATGAACCCCACTGGCCTCCGCGACGGGCACCACACACCGCAGGAAATAGGCGAAGTTTTCGAAAAGCTGATCTTCGGACACCACTTGATAGCGATCAATGAGCGCTTGTAATTGTTCGCCCGAAAACGCATTTGTCCACGCGACGCGCTTTTCAATGCCCTGACTGATGTCAAACGCCTCGATGTCTGCATTGACATAAGCACTGCTGGCCGAGCCATCGGGATGGACATAATGCAGGGTACTGCGCATCCAATCGAACCCCGGCATGAAGTTGTAGCATAAGGTTGGGATGCCCACCTCTCCCATGTGCCGAATGCTCTGGCAGTAATTTTCGATATGGGCGTCCCGTTCCGGCAAGCCTAATTTGATCGCTTCCGAAATTGGGATACTTTCAATCACCTCTAGTTTAAGGCCGACTGCTTCAATTCTTGCTTGGAGGGCCTTTAGGCGCTCAATGGGCCAGACTTCACCCACCGGAATGCCATCCAATGCGCTTACAATGCCTTTGATACAGGGCACTTGGGCGATATAGTCCAAACGCACCGGGTCGGTATCGCCCAACCACCGCATGGTCATTTTCATAGGTTGTTCTTTTCTTGTTAAAGCTGATTAGGTTATTAAATTCGGTAACTTGTCCCCATCGCAATAGGGAAGCGGCTCTAATGCGGCGAATTCTCCCCTCCTTATGTTTGGGGGTGGGGTTTTCTCATATGCCACTAAACGCGCTCCATCCGCCATCTACCGGAATCACCACCCCGGTGACAAACCGCGCTGCATCGCTGACCAACCACAACAATGTGCCCAACAAATCCTCTGGGTCACCAAATCGGCGCATCGGCGTATGGTCAATAATCTGTTGCCCACGCGGGGTCAGATTGCCTGTCTCGGTATCAATCAACAGGAAGCGATTTTGTTCCCCTAAAAAGAAACCGGGGGCAATCGCGTTGACCCGAATATCGGGGCTGTGTTCCCGTGCCATATAGACCGCCATCCACTGTGTAAAATTCTGAAGGGCTGCTTTTGCCGCGCTGTAGGCCACCACGCGCGTCAGGATTTGGTAGACTGCCATCGAGGAAAAATTAATCATGACCCCCGTCGGCTGTTGCGCCATGTAGCGCCCAAACACCTGTGAGGCAAGGAGCGTGCTGGTGAAATTCAGATCAAACACCCAGCGCAGGGCATCTTCCGGTAAATCAAAAAAGTTGCGTTCACCGGGGACAGCCGTCGCGCCGGGTTTGTTGCCCCCTGCCCCATTCACCAAAATATCCAGTTTGCCATAGGTGTCTAGGATGGTCTTGGCGGCGGTTTCTAGCGAGTCTTTTTTCAAGACATCCGCGCTAACGCCGAGTGCCTTGCCCCCCTTCGCCTGAATCTGTTCGACCAGCGCATCAATCTTGGTCTGATTTTGGGCAAGTACCACCACTGTCGCGCCTGCATCGGCAAGGGCCACACACATCGGCGAGCAAAGTACCCCCGTGCCCCCGGTGACCACAGCGACCTTGCCGGAAAGATCAACCTGCATAAACGATTTATCCCTTCAAAAAATCCTCGCGGATGGGGCTAAAAGTATCAATCAACCGCACGGTTGGCGTCAGAAGTTGGATGGTATGGGGCACATTCGACGGAATGGCGATCATATCCCCGGCCTTGAGTTGGTGGGGTGTATCCCCCAGAAAGAATAGTAACTCGCCCGACGCCACATAGGTGATTTGCTCATGAGGATGGCTGTGAGGGGGATCGGGTTGAGCGCTTGGGCCGTCCGAAAAATCCATGACCACCATCATGAGGTCGTTGGTGTGGGTTAAATAGCGTGTGCGCCCCGGTTTAATGGTCTCGCGCACTGCTTCTGCCTGAAAGATCGCCGCCATTGTGCTGCTCCTCTTATGACTTTTCACAAAATGACCCGACAATGCAAACCCCATCCCTGACCCTTCCCCGCAAGCGAGGAAGGGCGGCAAAAAGGCGCTTTACTCCCCTCACCGTTACGGGGTAGGGGCTGGGTGTGGGGTCGCGTGTTAACGGGCTAACCAGCCGCCATCTACGGGAATAATCGCCCCGGTCAAATAATCTGAGGCCTTCGATGCCAAAAAGACCACTGCACCCTGCAAATCATCAGCCTCACCCCACCGCCCGGCTGGAATCCGCGCCAAAATTGAGGCATTGCGTGTTTCATCCGCTCGCAGGGCTGCGGTGTTGTCGGTAGACATATAACCGGGCGCAATCGCGTTGACGTTGATGCCCATCGAGGCCCATTCGTTTGCCAGAGCGCGTGTAATGCCCATCACCCCGCTTTTCGATGCGGTATAGGATGGGACAAGAATGCCACCTTGAAACGACAGCATGGAGGCGATGTTGATAATCTTGCCATGCCCTCTGGGAACCATGCGGCGGGCGGCGGCTTGCGATAGAAAGAACACCGCCTTTAGATTGATTTGCAGCACGGCATCCCAATCGTCCTCGCTAAATTCAAGGGCCGGGGCACGCTTGATAATCCCCGCGTTATTCACCAGAATATCAATGCTGCCGAGTTCCTTGACTACGGTATTCACCACGTCGCCCAACCCGCTGACCGAGGTGCTGTATAAATCGCAGGAGATGGTGGTAAATTTGCGTCCGGCTTTCTTGACCAGATCACACGTTTCATTGCAATCGGGGGTGCGATCCAACACAGCGATATTTGCGCCTGCTTCCGCCAATCCTACCGCCATCGCCTGCCCCAACCCACGACTTGCTCCGGTTACAAGGGCGACTTTGCCATCTAATCTAAATGAATCTAATATGCCCATAAATGTATTCCTTTATGAAAATAAATCCTTAGTGGGTATCGAAAAAGCCTATCCTCACCCCCCAGCCCCCTCTCCACTGCGTAGCGAGGGGGAATAAAGATA
>JAIOHL010000237.1 GCA_019913005.1 Anaerolineae bacterium
AACATAGGGAGGGAAGTACCCCCTGTATTGAAGCCCTTCCCTTTGTTAGGGGAAGGGTTTGGGATGGGGTTGGTCTTTACCCGAATTCCGTATGATTAACAACAAGGTTGGAGGTCGGTGTGCCTGTCGCGGGATATACGGATTTAATGGAAAGTTTGGGGCAGTCGGGCTGTCCGATTTGCCGATTGGTGACACGCGATGCCACTCGTTTTATGGACAGCCTGCTGTATGAAAACGTGCTGGATTTGGAAATCATGGCGCGGTTTCGGGGGCGGCGTGGCTTATGTAACACGCACGGCTGGCAGTTGACGACCTTCCCCGGTCAGCAATTGGGGGTGGCCCTGCTGTTTCAGGCGGCCTTGCATGAAGTGATGGGGCAGGTGGGGCAATCGCAAAACGCCGTCAGTCGCAATTTGTCGGGGCGATTCTTGGGTCGGACGGATGCACGCGGAGCAGCAATGGCCGATAACCTCAATCCTCAAGCGCCGTGCATGGTGTGTGAAAAGGTGGCCGAGACCGAATCGCGTTTTTTGAAAGTGCTGGTTGAGCAGTTGGCGGATGCACGGCTGTACGCAGCCTTTCAAGCCTCAGAGGGATTATGTTTGCCCCATTTTCGAGAGGCCCTACGTGTCGCCGTTGCCCCCGATCAATTTGATCGCCTGCGTGAATTGCAGATGGGCATCTGGGAACATCTCATGGACGAACTTAGGGAACTGGTGCGCAAAAATGACTATCGTTTTGCCAATGAGCCGCGTGGCCGTGAGATGGAAAGTTGGCGGCGGGCCGTTGCACGCATGGTTGGCGAAAAAGGCGTGTTTGGTGATGATCGCTGAGATAGATTTTACCCACCAACGGATGCTCTTTGACTTTTAGCATACATCCTCACCCCCTCTCCACTACGTAGTTCACACTCCGACAGTTTTTCGGAAAGGGCATCAGCAAGGGATTTTCTGACGTGTTGACCTCACCCCCCGGCCCCCTCTCCATCTGGCGAGGGGAGTCGAATCTGGCGTATGGAAGCCCCTCTCACGTGGGAGAGGGGTTGGGGGTGAGGTTGGTTTTTCCTCCATTATCCCCAAAAGTGTCGGAGTCTGAACTATGCTTGGGGAGGGGGAGCAAAACGCGATCTTGAAGCCCCTCTCCAAGAATTGGGATGGGGATTGCTTGCTGTTTGGGCCTTCCCATCCGTAACAAATCGACCCCAAACCTGTACCAATCGAATGTTCATCAAACAAAGTAGCCACAAGGATAAACCAACGATGACCGATTACACCCTCCGCCGGGGCACCCCCGCTGATACACAGGCCGTCTTGAATGTATTCCGGGCCAGCGTGCGTGATCTCGTACCCCGTTTGACCGGACAACCCGCCCCCAGCCCCGAACTGACGCCTGCCGAAATCGCCGGGTGGCAGCGTGTGGTGCCGCTGATGGATTTTCTGGCGACGCACCACTATCAATGGTGGGTCGCCGAGCAAGGCGGTCAATTGGTGGGCTATGCGCGTTCCATCCTCATGGGCGACGTGCTGGAATTGACCGAATTTTTCGTGCTGCCGGGGGTGCAGTCGGGCGGCATCGGGCGCGACCTATTGGCGAAGGTCTTTCCGAGCAGTGGGCCGGATTTTGCGCGGCGGGTGATTGATGCCACGCTGGATGTACGTGCCCAATCACGCTATATCAAAGCTGGGACAGCCCCGCGTTTCCCCATCTATGACATCATGAGCACCCCCGACGTGTTGACCGATGTCCCGACGATCCCCACCGACCTCAGCATCGAACAGGCGCATGATGCCACCGCTGCCCTACCGCTTATCATGCAGTTGGATGAGGCCATTTTGGAAGTATCCCGTCCAGCGATACATGGCTGGCTGTTGGGCAACCGCGATGTGTATCTGTATCGGCGCGGTGGGCAGGTGGTCGGCTATGGGTATGTGGGGCGCGGCGAAAGGGGCTATGATGGTCCGTTTGCCTTGTTGGACAGCGGCGATTTTCCGGCGGTGTTGAATCATTGGGAACAGTTGGCGATGGCGCGGGGTGGGGCGTTTGGCCTCGAAGTGCCGACGATTGCCACCGCTGCGTTGGGCTATTTGGTCGGGCGCGGCTACCACATCGAGCAGTTTATGACGGTTTTGATGATGGATAGGCCGTTTGGCGACTTTTCGCGCTATCTCCTTAACAGCCCGCCGTTGTTTATCTAGCGGAAATTAGCTCTCGGTGTCGTCATCTTCCCCGGAGGGCAACTGCTCATCAAGGATACGGTGGCGTTCTTCGTCCGAAAGCTGCATCAATTCGTAGGGGGTGTAATAACGTGGTTGCATCCCATCTTCAAGGCGGAGGATAAATTCATAGACCGCCATCAGTTGATCCTCACGGAGACGGCTGATTTTTTCCATAATTTCTTCTTGCAAAGGAGTCATGATGAATTCTCTCCAATAGATGCTCTGATTCTCATTATACGCGAAACGTGGGGGCGTAGGAAAATAGGAAAAAATGAATGGTTGGTGGCATTTGGGGGCCAGCCGAAGGAATGCTGCAACTGGTCATCATGCACCGCCTTGCCAGTTGGTGGAGAGGGGGCCGGGGGTGAGGTTTGTTACTCCTCAAACGGCCTATGGTCTGTCCTCGCTCGCCGTGTTTACCGAAAAATCATGGTTCATCAAGTTCGTAAAAAATGCCACCACGCCAGTAACTTTCGTTTTACAATGACGGTAAGCGGATAAAGGACAAAGAGATTTTTGTCCCACCAACCTGCAACCCCTATGGTTCAGGGATTAGGACACGGATCATGCGACAAGCGGAAATGCCAATGGAATACTCAAATCAGCTAGTAACGGAATTAGAGCATAAAATCAAGCTGCTTGAGCAATCAAACTCGGAATTGGTCGCCAAAAATCTATATTACGAGGAGGCGATTCACCATCTCGAACAAAATGTTGCCGAGTTGATGGAGACCGATGTTTTACGCGAGTTGATTGATGAAATTTCCCACGATCTGCGCTTGCCGCTTTCGACTATAACCAATTACCTGTACCTGCTTAAGCAAACCGAGCGTACCGAGGTGTCTCAGCGCTATCTTACCGTGATGGAGCGCCAAGTTTCCTATCTGAGCGATGTGGTCAACAATTTGATCCATATGGTACGACTTGATCTCAACATCACTCAATTTGATGTGAGGCTGTCACCCATCAACCAACTGCTGCAAAAGGTGGTGGATGCCCTGCAACCCGTCGCCAGTGAGAAGGAGCAGGTCATCTCGCTTGATCTTGAGCCAGATCTGCCACCCATGTTGGTGGATAGTGTCAAGATTACCCGTGCCCTGATGAATATTGTGCAGAACGCCATTACCTATACCCCGGCGCAGGGTCGAATCTATGTCCGCTCAACGTTGGACAGTGCCGCTTACATCGTGATCGAAATCGCCGATACGGGCATTGGGATTAGCCGCGATGACCTCCCTCATATCTTTGACCGCTTCTATCGCGCGAACAGAACGTCGGGTGAAAACGGCAATGTGGGGCTTGGGCTGGCGATCACCAAACGCATCATTGAGAATCACTGGGGGCGCATTGAGGTCGAAAGCGAGATGAACAACGGGACGGTGTTTCGCATCTTCCTTCCCACAGTGGCGGCCCTCAGCGCCCGCAGCAATCGCCACTTGAGGGATGCCAGCGGGTGAACTATACGCACCACTCTGTCCGCCGAAAGGTACAGGCACCCCAGCCTAGTCCCCAGCGTAGCACGGTTGTGTCGCTGGTTGCAGCGGGGGGGGATAATTTTTCAACGGAAGTGACGAGGGTGGGGAATCGTTGGTGGGGTTCGCGTCTCGCCAATCCGCGCTTCCAAAAATTGGATACTTAAAAGGGATGGCTGATATGGTCGCCCTTTTTTGGTGGACAGGATCACCCCCAGAGGCAGAGATTCAAACGATGATTGACGAGTAGATCACTGGAATTTACCCCGATTCTCCTTTCTTACGCTTGTGCTTCCATTCCTCAATGCCTGCACTAGCTTCGGGTGTGGCAATCTGCGCTAGAGAGCGAATAGCGCTTGATCTGGTCATCCGCCTTCTCATAGCAGGTCCAACAATTATTATAAAACAAGTAAACAAGAGTATAATAAGTGACATTATGCATCGTATGAGTAATTCTATTCTATATGAAAATTGTACTAATTCTAATAATATATTAAGTAAAATCATTAGTATTAAAATAATTATAAAGAAGCGTAAAATTACATTTATATACCATCTTAATCCCTCGTTGTAAGGGAAATGAAGAACTCGAATAATAGAACTAACAGCTCGAGAGTCGCCAATCTGACCCAAGGAATCTAGTATGGCAAGTCTGACTATTAGAATTGGATCATTCAAATTTTGGATAAGTATGTCAACCCTACGAGAATCACTGACATTGACCAAACCCTGTGCAGCATATAGCCGCGTCGTTAAGTCAATACTGCTGTTAATAGCGTCCTTTAAGGAATCAAGGGCGAGATAGTCTCGCAGAAGCAAATGGACAAAGTGATACCTATGTTGTTCAACAGTGATTAGGTGCAGGCTGGTTATTTGCTTAATGAAAGCGTCAGTATCGTCGATGATTTTACGTTCAATATCGTAATTATCAAAGGCGTTGCCTACGAATTCTTTCGTGCTTACCATCGCGGCAAACCGCAGAATCTTAACCATCTTCCACAACCCAAACGGCAAATCAGCATTGGGCTTGCATTTCTCATGCTTATAACGCCGTCGGATATACGCATTCCAAATCTTATCCCTTAGTTCGCCGGGGCTGTCCTTCAAGTTTTCAAGCTGCCGTGCCTTGTCCCCCATCCCCCGATAAGCATAGGTGAGAATGCTCAACAACAGTGGCGTGCGTGACATTTCCCGCAAGCCCTCATCGGCCCGAATCGCGGCGTATAAGGCAGGCTCATCGTGCAGATATTCGGTCAATTGGGCATCATCCAGCGGTTGTAGCGTCACCGCACCCTTAAGCGCGACTTTTTCCCCAATGCTGCCATAGTCCTTGATACGGCAACTCACCAACACTTGATTTCCGCTCGGCACGGCGTTGACGACCTCAATAAAACGCTGGCGGGGGTCGAAGGGTACTTTGGTTTTGGCATCCTCCAACTCGCTCCCCAACTCATCCAAGCCATCGAGCAGTAATAGCGTGCGGCCTGCCAAAATCTCGTCGTTGAAATCTAGCCCACTCATCGTACTTAACCACTTAGCCAGCGGCGGTTGTTGTTGGGCATCCCAATACATAATTCGCGCCAAGAGGGGCAGGGGAAAATCGGCATTTTCCAGACGGGCAGCGACGGCTTCGCGGGCGTAGGCCATCAGGGTCGTGGTTTTGCCTGCGCCGGGTTCACCCAACAGCAGCACCCGTCCGCCATAATGCTCAAACGCGGCGGGAAAGTCGTTGAAAATCGCAGGGGGATTCTGGACGGCTTCCTCAACAGTGGCAACCGTCGTTTTCTTGACAGGCAGGGCGGCGAAATCGAACCCGCCAAATGACATCGGCAAATTGCGTGCCTTGACCTCGCGGGGTGGGGCGTTCACGGCATCGGGAGTCGGAGCGGTGTGCAGGGCCAGCAGGGTAAACACCGTGCTGTCCAAAAAGCGCACAATGGATTTTTGCAGCGCGACCAGATAATCATAATAGGGGTCATCGCTGTGCCGCGCCTGATATTTTTCCCCCTTTCGCAATCGGGCCATTAACTTGGCGAAACCCTCAGCGAAATGATCAAAATCGAGCCATGTCAGGTGATTAATCAGCGTAGGGACTTTGCCTTTGGGGAAATCGGGGAACACCAGCGGGATAATCGGCTTTTCGCAGCCCTGTGCATAGAT
Organism: Anaerolineae bacterium; assembly: GCA_019913005.1. Lineage (GTDB taxonomy): Bacteria > Chloroflexota > Anaerolineae > Aggregatilineales > J027 > CFX10. Next base: position 5,849 of record JAIOHL010000237.1, read on the forward strand.
GATTTCCCGCCGCACAAAGCTGTCTTTGCGTTTGCCTGTCCGGTCATCATAATGCGCCAACAAGGAGGGCGTCAGACACACCACCACATACTGCGATTTCTCGATGGCGATTTCAATTTCACCACTGAAGTCCTGATAGGGGTCAATACTGCGTTCATCCCGCCATGCTTTTAGCCCTGCGCCGTCAAATTCTTGATACAGGCGATCCGCTTCGTCGCGCCCATCGGCCCGCGCGTAGGAGATAAATACATCATATTCAAGCGAAGGTTGGTCGGTCATCATGGCATCAAATCAGGATAGGTTCATGATGCGAGTATAGCACCAATTTAATAATCCCCACAACCGCCCCGCCGCCAACTATTTCGCCACTGATCCCCCGACGGAACTCCCCCACTTCAAAATACGTCTGAAATATAGAGTTAAAATATTGCGCGTAAATGGTGATTTGGTTTGGAGGCCCAAAATGAAGATTTTGCGTCAGTGTCTACCCTTAATCCTGTTAGCGATCGCGTTGGCGGCCTGTGGGGGCGATGGCAAAGATAAGAAAGATGATCGTTCCGTGCCTATGTCGGATGGTTCGGAGTCGGTCAATCTCCCGCCCGCACTTCAACTGCCGACATTTACCATCGGCAGTGTGGATATGGCGTCGCTTGGAACACCCATCCCGATGATGGAGCCAGCTTCTATTGATGGAGGTGAGCCAGACGTCGCCATCCCCGCAGGCGCAGAGATGGAGCCAACTGCCGTCGCCATGACGGGGGACAGTGGCGGTACGGGGTCGTCAGGTGGGGGCGTGGCTAACGTCCCGGTCAGCCCCTTGAATGCGGGCGAAATTGATGACAACACGGCGTGGGATGCCCATCTGAGTTATCGGCAAAATTTCCTACCCGCCTATTCCGGCTTGGTGCATGATGTGGATGTCAGCCAGCGGCAAATCATCACTGTGACCGACCCACAGGGCCTCCCGATCATCGGGGCGCGGGTGATGGTCTACAGCGGTCAGACCGTGCTGACGGAATCGCGCACCTATGCCACTGGCGAAACCCTCTTTTTCCCATCGGCATGGCAGGGGGAGGCCCAGCAGTCCTATCGTGTCGTGGTGCAAAAAGAGGAGACCGCCGTCGAATTTTCACTTGACCCCAACGCGGGCCATGAATGGGTGGTCGAATTGGACGCCACCAATCAAGCCGATTCGATTCCGCTAGATGTGCTGTTTTTGCTGGATTCGACGGGCAGCATGGCGGATGAGATCGCCCAGTTGCAGACGAATATTCTGGCGATTTCCGAGCAGATCAATCAAATCCCCGGCAACGTAGATACGCGCTACGGATTGGTGACGTATCGAGATCGTGGCGACGCCTATGTGACCCTGTCCTATGATTTTGTCTCCAACGTAACCGAGTTCCAGACTTCACTGATGAATGTACAGGCCGGCGGTGGCGGCGACACGCCCGAATCGCTAAATGAAGCCTTGCACCTCGCCGTACAGGGATTGCAGTGGCGTGGTGATGATACGATTAAACTGATTTTCTTGGTGGCGGATGCGGCCCCCCATCTCGATTACGCCAACGATTTCGACTATGCCCAAGAGATGGTCGTGGCTTCGTGGGAGGGGATTAAGATTCACCCGATTGCGTCCAGCGGCCTAACCCCCGACGGCGAATACATTTTCCGCCAATTGGCCCAATACACGATGGGGCGCTTCCTTTTCCTGACCTATCAATCCGGCACATCCGGCGCACCCGGCACGCAGCGCACCGACCTCGAAGCCTCCACTGAGAACAATAATTACAGCGTGGAGTATCTGGATGAATTGGTGTTACGCCTGATTACCGATGAAATCGCCGCGCTGGACACCGTGTCCAATACCCAAGCCGCTGCCGTCGCCGCCAAGCCGACCTCGCCCGAACCCGATCACGCCCGTCCGTCCTATTTTGCCCTCAGTCGCGCACAGGTGTCGAATACAACCTATGCCAATCAAGTAATCTACGAGCCTGTTGTGGCCCCTTCCATTGAAAGCTATGTGCCTGTCGTAGATACTGCCAGCAGCTATACACCCGCCAAAGGCTCCAACGCCGCGCTAGGCCTTGCGGTGATTTCCGGCCTATTTTTCGGCGTTTTTCTGATGGGCGCGGTCTTGGGTGGTCGCTTTCGGCTACGTCGCCGCAAAGCCAAAAATGTCATGCTGGTGCGCGTGGATGACGATGGCGAAATGCACCAGATCAACTAGACGACTCCACTATGCCATCTTCTCCCCTCTCCACGCAGTGGTTCAGACTCCGACACATTTGGGGGGAATGAAGGAAAAACCAACCTCACCCCAACCCCTCTCCCACGTGAGAGGGGCTTCAATACACCAGATTCGCCTCCCCCTCTCTAAAAGCGTTTGGAGAGGGGGGCAGGGGGGTGAGGTGGATCATGTGCGATTTAGGGGTGCGGATGTCTGCCCACCGCCTATCATTCGTACAGAACCGAATCTCGCACTATGCTAGACTTGTACGTGGAGGATAATGCAAACGCCGTACCCACTGAATAAGGGGACTCGTAGATTGCCTTTTTTTCAGGAGGGTTTCAGATGAATGGTTGTTCATGGTGGCCCTTAGTGGTCGCTTTGTTAATTGGGTTGCTCGGCCTCGGCTCACTGACCGATGTTGACG
>JAIOHL010000027.1 GCA_019913005.1 Anaerolineae bacterium
GTCCCGCCGACCCCACCGCAGCCGCCAACCCCTGCCGTCGTGCAACTTGACCTCACGGCCTTCATGCAACCCCTACTGGCGAAAATCGAAGCACTGGAAGCTCAACTCGCCGCCCCACCCAAAGCGACCCCGGTGATTCGCCGTAAAGCCCGCGCTGCCATGCCCATGCCTGTCCAGCCGTGCCGTCGTCTAGGAGGTGCCGCGTGAACCCCAACAGCCAATTTACCTACAGCGACACCCTGTCGCCCTACGATTTGGTCGTCACGCGCCTCGCGCCGTGTTTGTGGCACTGGCAGGTGATTGAACGCAAGACCGGGAAAGTCATCCGGCAAGCCGAAACGGACGGCAACGAGGCCCAAACCAATGCCTTGCAGCACGGCCTAGAGGCCCTGCGGGATATTCGGAGTAGTAAGTCATGACTGGCCTATTTCGTACCGGAACGCTTTTCACCTACAAGGGACGGCAGTATTGTGTCCTGTCCTCCAAACAAATCGGGCGCGGGTTGCATGTCAGTGCCACGTGCGTGTCGACCTCATGGGATAACGAGTGGTGGTACGGCTTCTATTTCCCTACCGCCGAGCCATTGCCTGAAACGAACAGCCGTGCTACTTTCACAAGTGGGCGTCAGGGAGAGGGGGAGCATCATGTCTAACTACGACGCACTCCAAGCCCTTCTCGCGCTCTACGCCGATATGCGCCGTGACTTGCTGTTTAAAATCGCGGATTTAGCCGAAGCGGGGCAGTCGCCCTACACGCCGGCGACGGCTCTCGAAATGGTGTTTGCTTTCCAGCTTCAACGCGACGGCTATGTTGAGTTGATACCGCTGGAGGAGCATCCCGACTTTCCCGACTTGGTGGTGAGATACGCCGCCAAGATCACTGAAAAAGGCCTTGCGTATGCCGTTGAGAATCGAGGGTAGGGCGATGCCACCAGCGCTAGATGACACGATTCGTTATCTATTGAAGTGCATGTTGATGGGCTATGAAGGCAAGGAGTATCCCATCACGCTCTACTCGCCGTACAAATACGCGGCAAGCGATGACCTGAATCGTTATCACAAGGGCCTCATTGAAATGGAGCGCACGGGTCTTGTACGTATCTATGTACTACAGCATCACCCGATGCGGCTTGGTGCGGAATTCACCAGCTTCGGGCTGCAACGCGCCCGTGAGCTTCGTAAACAGAAAAAGTAAATCTATCGGGGGACGCGCATCCGTGACCACGCGCAGGAGCAAAGAATCATGGACGAACATGAATATATGGAGCGATTACCACTACCCGCAACCTATGAGGAGGCGATTGAGGCACTTAAAACCACTCGCCAACATCTTGCAGACATGCGTACCTATCGAGACACCGCCCGCCACGCCCAAGAGGAATTGCAGGGCGTGGTCACGGCACAAGAGGCAAAAATCACCGCATTGGAGCAGGAAGGCTCCAATGCCTCGCTTCGGTGGAATGAACTTGTTGAGAAACAAGCGGCGGAGATTGAACGGTTGCGTAAACTTGTGGATATGGTAATCCGACTCAGCCCATTGTCAGAACCCGAACTTGGATCGGCGCGGATCAATTATGCCGACCAAGAAAACTACAAAACGGCCTATAACTTGTGGCTGATTGGCAAGGATGCACGGGGTCAATAGTCGCCGCCAACCGTCCGATACCAGCGTCACCCGGCGCTGGTTTTTGGTAAAATAGAGGGAATCAAAGGAGCGATAAATTTGACAAACATTACACAACTAGACGGCATTGAACTCCGCAAGTGTGTTCAGTCTCTGTTGGGGCTACGAGTGGTCAAGGTGGAAACTTACTGGAATATCTATGCCCCGGACGGCAGTCTTGTGGAGCAATTTATCAGTTCAGAAGCTGAGGCATGGGAGCATCATGTGTTGCCAGTGGAAGAATCAATAGATTATGCGCTGGCCTTGCCCGTTCCCGAGGGGTGGGAATGGCAGACTTCCTACAGGCCTGACGCCCCCCTGCAAAGCGCGGCCCTGAATAGTCCAGAAAAGCCCATTATGTGGCAAGCGGCCCCAACGCTACCTATTGCCATTTGTAGAGTGTGGGCATTATGGAAATCAATTGAGGTGGAGCTATCGCCTGATTAAAAAGGCGTTCGTGTCTTTTGCAACATCCCGGCTCGCTTGCCCTCGATCACCAAGTAGAGCCATAAGCCCTCAGCAGTAAACACCCCCACCAGCTACACCACAAGGCCGCCACTTGCCAGCGGTCAAGATAACTCATGGCAACGATCCATGCCCCGATAAAACTAGACGGCGCGGCGTAAGGGACACAGAAAGGGCTTGCGGCCACCAAGAGGCGGTTATCCTTTAGCCGCATTCCTTGTAAGATAAAAAACACCCCCTGCGGCACTTGGAAAGGCCATAAGCCCTGCCAATAGTTTTGTCCATAAGCGGCTATGTCATCGCTGTGAGCCAGCATGTCATGTACCCAATTACCCCACAACAGAAAACAGACGACCAAAACCGCCCCGCTTATCATGACGGCCTTGCTATATTCCTTACGCTCAATACCCATCACCAGCCCAATCGCCCCCTGCGGTTTTGCTAATGCTGTCAATATCCAAAAACGTGAGGGGAGCAATACGCCAGCCAACACCAATACGTCAATCTGCCCATGCAGCAGGATATAGAACATGGGTGGGGAAAGCATCGTAAGGGTCGCTTTGAACAATCTATCATCTTCGCACCATAGATGAATGAGACGCATTGAGGCCAAAAGCGTTAGGACTGTACTGAGGGCAAAACTCACCTGCAAGGGCAACCATGCCAACGGCGCAAGCAAGGCCGCCACATAGGGCGGGTTGGCATAATAATGGGGGTCCGGCACGCCGTACAAACGCTCGCCTGCCACCAAACGACGGGATGCGCTCATAAACGACGCCCAATCATCCCCGCCGGGTAGGGGAGCAAGTATCAAGATAGCCCCTAGAAGCACCACCAGCAACCCGACCTTGACCCCCGTCCACCATTGAACGCGGGCCAAAGATCGACTGCGAGTCGTGGTTAGGGTGTTCATCGGCCTTGCGCCGTTATTTCGCCGTCGCCATCTTCATGCAGCGGCGCTAAGGGCTTGGTGGTGATTTCTTCCAACCGATCTAGCGGCACAAAACACCCGGCGTATTTGCCGTCGGCTAGAATACCCATGACCCGGCCCGCTTGTTGGCGCTTGACGTGGGTCAAGACTTCCACCCGTGTCAAGACTTCCAAATAGGCCAGCCGCGCCCCGCTGAATGGGTCGTAAATCTCCGCTTCGTCATTGGCAACCCGCATAGGGGTCACGCGCGGCGGGGTCACTTCGGCTAAGGTCAATTCGCCTTGTCCAACGAGTTTGTAGACAAGGTTGTTGTCCGCGCGGATAAGGACTTCAACGGTGGCAATACGCGGCGGCCCGTACAATTTTGGATAATCCTCCCTGACCCCACGAGTAACCATGCGTGGCGGTGTTCATCCACCCTTGAATGTATCGGGAAAGCTACCGGGTTGCCCCAACATTGCCTCCAACCGATTCACGAGACTTTGCATACGGTCAACCGTTTCGGGGTCAAGTTTCAGTCCTGCTAACTTCCGTTCAAGGGCGAGTTGTGCCGCCGTTTCTACCCGATCATCAATATCAATCTTGCTAATGGCCTCGAATAGGTCAATGCCTTTGCCTGCGACCTGTGCCGCTTCATGGCTATACTTTTGCCCGAAATACGCCGCGATTTTGGCGGGGCTAAACCCGGCGATAATCATCAAGCCCGATGCCACCAACCCGATCATGAGTGTGCCGCGTGCTGATGCACCGATTTGTTGCCACTGTGCGACAAACATAGCGACGGCAAACAATAGACCCGCCAACAGATTCTCAGGATCGTCTAACACGTCCACAATCGCCCGGACGATGGGCAGCTTTTCAAGTTTCATGTTCTTCATGTGATTTGTGGCCTCCTTAAGCCAATAACCATGTCAACGGAAAAACCAACAACAACATCAAACCAACGCCAAACAGTAAATCTTGCCACGTCGGGAAATCATTCATTTCCATTGCCCGATTCCTTGACCGCCGCCTGCATTGTTTTGGGCGGGTACTGGATAGGCGGTGTGGGTAACGGAACGGGCGGCAACTTCATAACAGCAAACACCACGTCGGCGTTCATGTGTTCGGGTGGCACTTCCAAGTTTTCTAGCAGCATAACCACATAACGCCGCAGGCGGGCAATGTGCTGTACTTGGAAACCCACTGCTTCATATTTTTGAATCAGCGCTACATAGTCCTGCGCGAACTGGGCATTGGCTTCCTGTTCATTCATCTCAGTCAGTGGTTTGGTCATGCCAATTCCTTTAGTTTGGCGGCGTGCTGAACACGCGAGCCAAGTTCGTTCTGCATGTTCGATACAACATAGGCCATTTCCTGAATATCAGCATATTCCAGCCCGATTTCCGCCAATCGCGGCTCGGCGTCAATGTCGGGTTGGGTAATCGTGGTATCAAAATTCGGCGTGCCGTTCCATTGCACGTTGGTCAATACGCCGTCCGGATAGGCCTCCAATAGAATTTTAGAAAGTTCGCCTAACGTGATGATGAACTTCAGTTGCCCTTGTGTGAGTGCCATTGTTTCGCTCCTTATGCAAAAATGGTGTCCTTTGTGACCCATGAACCTGCTTCACGTTTTTGAATCAGTAGATTTGCACCCGATGGCATAATACGCCAACTGCCATTGGTTGCCGAATCGCCTATGTAATAGCCGTAGCCACTGCCGATTTGTAAATCAGCCAACGTGCTGACTTTGCCCGTTACATTCAGCGTGCTATTGGCTGTCACTGCCCCGGCGAAATACACCGCCCCCGCGCCCCCGCAATAAATCGCGTTTCCGGTGGTTTGGTCAATCTGCAACCCGACTTTACTTGTTCCTTTGGTCTGGTCAGGAATATAAACCCCGATTTGATTGGAAATCGTGCCGGTGCCGGGTTTGACCACATCCCCAAAATAGCCTGCAATGGCATAGGTAATCGTGCCACCGTAAGATGCGCCCAACCCCACTTGCCCTGACATCCCCGCCAAAAAGAAGATGTTGTAACTACTTGAGCCTGCGATTGTGGCGGTGAAGCGCACCCCATACACCCCACTGAGGTTGGCGGTAGGTGTCACCGAACCAACCATATCTACCAAATTGGCATCTACGTTGGTGGTGACGGCAGGTGAGATATTGACCCCTGTAACATTGGTCACAGCAGCGGTAATCGAGGCTGCATTATTTCCACTGGTCGCTGTCCCGTTGACCACGAGACGGTTGGTGGCTTGAAGAAAGGTAAAAGCACCTGTAGCTGGCGTAGTGCCGCCGATGGTAGGCGGTTGAGCGAGTGCCGTCGCTATTTCAGCACTCGTAATCGCCCCAACGGTGAATGTCGCCCCAGCGCTTCCTTGCTTTACCACGTAACCACTGCCACCCGTTGCGCTCAGGTCTGCCCCTGTCCCACCTCGTGCCAATGCGAGTTGTCCACTGGTGATCTTGGATGCCGCAAGGTTGGGAATATCCGCCGCCGCCAGCGCACGTACCGTAAAAGCAGCCCCGGCGCTTTCTTGCATCACGACTTGACTTGTGCCGCCCGTCGCACTCAGGTCAGCGTTTGATCCACCGCGTGCGAGGGCCAATTGTCCACTCGTGATTATGCTGGCTGCTAGATTCGGAATATCCGCCGCGACCAACGCTCTAAAAGCGGGGATACCCGCGCCCCCGCCCGATGGCGAAGCAAAAACCACATTGCCCGACTGACTATTTAACGTCACCGACATGACACCTGATGTCGTGATCGGAACACCCGATACCGAAAAAATAGCGGGCATCGCAAGGTTGACGCTGGTGACAGTGCCACCCCCACCGCCTGCCCCATCCAACCGCAACCACACCGCCGCCCCGTCTGTCGGGTCAGCACACATATACACAGCGTTTTCCGCCGCGCCCGCCGTCACCGACATGACCCACAAGGACAAGACCCCAAAGGGATGGGGTGTGCTGGTTTCATCATCGTTGACCGTTGGAGCCGCCGTTTGGTCGCCGACACAGTGAACTTGGTAGGTGTTCAGGCCGTTGTAAAACAGAAACCCTTGAATGGTGGTGAGATCAAAACCCCCACCGCCTAAACTCGGTGGCACGATCCCCGGCGGCGTGAAAAACGGCAGGGCAGGCCGCACAATATCCGAATCACCCCATCCCGTCTGCCCTTGATGCAACCGCGTATGGCCTAAGACCATCGCTCCGGCGGGTACAGCGGTGGGCATAAACGTCTCGATTTCCACCTGCTCGGCATTGTCAAAATCATCGCCGTCCACCGCGCCAAAGGTATCGCTATCCGGGTCATAATAGACCATGCAATACCGCGCCATGTTGGAAGTTGAAGGCCGATGGCTGGTCATATCCAAAATACTGGTCGTGTTGGGCAGATAAATCAGGGATGTGTTGGATTGCAGCCAGCCGCCAATCAGGTTCAGCCCTAGCCCTGTGCCCGCCGTAATCCTCAAGGGTGTCCAACGTTCGGGTGAGAGGTATTTTTGAATCTCGTTATCGGATTGAATCGGCAGCAGTCCTTTGGTCAACACCAACCCGCGCCTGTCCACCTTCATAATTTCCAAAATCTGGCGTTCACCGGGGGGATAGCCGACCACAACATCCACTTCAGGCCAGTCATTGTTATAAGGAATCCCGGCATAGGTGTTGGCGACCTGTACGCGGTCTTTGCGCCCCGCCTGTAATTCGCGGTAGACCCACAGCGCACCGGGGAACTTGGCTTCCGACGGCGGCACAATGACCACCCCTTCACCATTCCCTAGTTTGGCCTTAAACTTACCCGTCCACCCGTTTTCTTCTAACGTGTCGGTGAAGGCTTTCGTTAAATCATCCTCAAATTGTTGCAGGAATAGGTCAGCCATCACACCGCCTCCGCGCCCAACACCGGGAAGGTTTCGAGTTGTAATTCATAGTCGCCATCGCGGTCATCCAAACTAATGCCCCGATCTGGCGTAAAGCCTATGCCGTCATCCCCGGCCAACCATGCCCGCGTGCGGCCTGTCCAACGCACAAAACTAAAATCCGCTGGCCCGCCATTGGCCCATGTTGCCCCGGCGTTGGACGAATGTAGGCGTACCGGTGCACCACCCGCAACAGGCACGCCAATCATCAACATAACCCGTGAATCCCCGGCGTAGGTTTCTAAACTCTCTGGCCCAACCGGGCAGTAGGTCGTGCCGGAAACGACCGGGGTAATGTCGGTTAAGGTTACGCTGTTGGCCCCACGATTAAACACCCCCCGCACCAACGTGCGACCACTGCCATCCGTGCCGTCCATGCCATAGATAAAATGCAGGGCATCCGCGTCATTGTTATAGGCTGTGCTGGTGAGGAGGCGTTTGGGAATACGCACGAGGTTAATCGTGGCTGATCCAGCGTCGACGGTTGCCATCTGGGTAAAAGCCCCGGTGTAGGTGGTAGTGAAAAAGAGATGGTTGTCGTTGCTGGCGATACAGCAGTCACGGTCAAAATCATCCCAATCCGCCCCACCTGTGGTCGGGATGCCACTCCCGACAGCGGTAATCGTCACGGTGTCGCCCGTATCCGCGAAATAAGCCACCGCCGCGCCCTCAGCGGTGAAGTCGCCATTCAGCGTAATGTCGTCCAGTCGTTGGTCATCGGCGGCAAAGCTGGCGTTTTGCAGATGGATGCGCAAAACGAGGGTGTTGACCCAATTGAGGCCCGTGTAGGTGATTTGGGTCCATGTGCTGGTGGTGACGGTTTCGGTATTCGAGGTATTGCCTGTATCTGTGCCGCCGACAAAATCACTGTAGCCATTTAAATCCACGTCCACCGCGTTGTTGTCGACAAATACCCAGATGGAAATCGAATCCACCGTCAAGTTACTACCCAAATCAATTTCAATGGTGTTGACGCGATTGCCCCCGCCGTCTATCTCATGTAGTAAGCCGTTGCCCGAATGTCCACCCGTGCTGACTGTCCCCTGCGTGACGGTGTAATCGGTATAGCCGCCCGCATCAAAGGTTACGACCACATCCCCCAAATCCACGACCACATTCGTACCATACGCGCCAAACGCATCGGGTACACCGTTTACGGCACGCAGGAGCAAAAAGGTACTCATCAACTGCTGTTGTTCCACCACCGGGCTGCCCGCCAGCGCATCAGCACAATAATAAAAGGCCGTGTCGGTCAAAATGCCCATCCTCAGCGCCCCGCGTAATTTATCCGTCGTGAAACGCGGCGAACGGCGGTCAAAAGCCAGCGAAGTAATTGCTTCACCCGCCGGGGGATACCAGAAGGGCAGAAACGACGGCGTAGGCGGGTTATAGGCCACCCCGACGGCGTTGGGACTCCATGCAAACAACACGCCAGTGATTTGTTCCTCTTCCGTCACAATAGGCGTGGAGACGGGCGGCAAACCGAGCAGGTTGTCATAGGGAATTTCGAGCGTGCCTGTAATGTCATCTATCTGGGGAAATTGCACGGTAGTCGGATCGGTTTCATCATCCAACGTGGTCGGCATGGCTTGACCGGGGGCATAGTTACCATTGGTTTCCGGCACGAGATTTAAGGCCGCGTCTTTGGTGCCGTCTTCGTTCCACGCTATCGAAATATCCTCCACCACACACCGCGCGGCAAAAGCGACCCCTTCAGGCCAGTGATCGGCGTCCACGTCCAATTCCACCCAGTACATTTCAGCCGGGGCGGTCAGCAGCGCATTGACGGCATTGGAGCGCGTCAATTGAATCGAGATGCGCGGGTAAGGATTGTTGACCATTGCATGGTAGTTGGCGGTCAATAGGTCTAGGTGGTCAGGATGGGCGACCCATTGATCGGGCATTTGTTCGGTGCGTCCACCCTGCCCCGGCACTTCACCGGGGGCGTAGGATTTGAGGGCCGTGCGCTGGCCCGTGATGACATTGTATTGAAAGGCAAACCCCTGCGTCTGACCGACTTCGGGAAATTGACGGTGTTCCATGTCGGGAATGACCACCAAATCGCAGGCGGTACTATTGAGCGACAATGTGACCCGTTCAGCCAGCAAATTGCGTTCCGTGTTGTTCATCAGCGACGGCTTGCGGCGTAAATATAACGTGCCGTCTGACCCTTGTGTCCATTCGGCACTGACAAACGACCCCAGACGGTTGATGGCGGTGTACCAATCCCCCGGATCGTTCGCCCATGTGTTCATGGTAACTTCCACAAAACTCTGGGCGTCGTAGTCGAATAATTGCAATAAGGTCGTGTGCCAATACAGCACATAAAACAGATAAAAGTTGAGATGACACAGGGTTGGACTGACTTCCTGCCAATGGGTGGGGTTGGCGGTAGCCGTCAGGACTTGGCTAAAGCCGCGTATCTGCTCCAGACGGTGGAGGGCTTGCATGATTTCGACCCGGTAGACAGGTACACCCGATTCGCCCCCGCCCGATACCGATTCAATCCACCCTACACAATCCGTCGTGGCAGTATCTAGTGTCGCCCCGCCTTCAAAATAGAGTTCCTCCCAAAACATGACCATCGTGCCTGTTTGCAAGGCGGTGTCATTTAAATCTGCCCCGATGACTTCCAGTGACAGGCGACGACCCTGTTTGGTCACACGGTCACTTAAGACTTTGACTGAATAAGGTGGGTTGCTGGCAAAGTCATGGGCAAACACCCATCGGGTTGCGCTGGCTTGCCCGCCGTTGTCACTGACTGCCACGCACGAGACTTCATGCACGCCCGCCGGGAAACTGACCGTATGCGGCCCTACCCCTGTCGCGGTGGACGGGGTGCCGTTTTGGAATGTCCAACTGCAACTCGCGGTACCAATGACCTCAAACCACTGCGGATCGGCTTCAAAATCAAAGCTGATACTGCTGCCACTCATGCGCCCGCGCCGATGTCCACCCATCAGAATATAGCCGGGGATTTCACCACCCAACTCGTTTTCATCGCCGTAGGTTTCATCGAAGTCTTTATAAAACACACCGCCCGATATGCGCGGGAACACTGACCACAGATTAAAATCATGCACGATGGTGATATAGGCATCGTTGGCGAGAGGCCGTAAGGTGGACAGCGCCAGCAACCCCGGATCACCTGTACTCATTTCCGCCACATACAGGGTTGTTGCGCCGGGGTTTTCACGCACCCGGTAGACCCCAATATCGCGTGCCCCCGCCGTCGTGCCAATCCAGACCGTCATACCCTTGCGTACATAGGTCAACCAATCGGTTGAGGTGGTGTCAACCGTGAGTTGGGTGACGGGGTTGGTGAAGGTCGTCTGGTTAATCCGCGCGGTGGCAACGCTGGTTGACGGCACAACACTCAGCCATACATCGGTGGCATGACCTGAGCCACGAAAGGCGGTTAACTCACCAGCGGTTAAGGCGACGGAGGGCATTAGGTAATCACCACCCCTCTACGAAACCGCAACTTGACTTCCATCCAGCCCGTTGGTGTCCACTGCATGTGTTCGTCTTCAATGGGGTGCAGCAGGATGGCCGTAAAATACACCGGGGTATCTTGATGGTCGTAGGCCATGACGGTGACCGAGCCGTTGTGCGGAAAGGTCGTCTTGACATAGGCCAGCATGTCATTTGTCCAAAAGCCAAAGACCGGATCCCAAAAGAGACGGCCTTCACCAATTTCATTGAAGTTGGCATCTGATCGGTAGCGCATATAACGGGGTGAGACCATACCGAGATTGTAATCTGGCCCGGCCCACGCGGGCGCACCCGTGCCTTGATCGGTTTGCAAGGGGAAGAGTCGGATACGGGTTTCATTGGTGGTCATATAACTGACGGTACGAATGCCAGCGGCAAGGCGATGATCGGTAAGGCGTAAGATGGGCATATTATTTCCCTCCCGTATTGGCGCGTGAACGCTGGACAGCCGTCACGACGGTTTGTGCGAGTTGGCGATTCTGGCGTTCCACCCGTTGAATATCTTCGGCTTGGGCAAATCGTCCAATATTCTGCTGCCCAATTGCCACCGTGACGGCGATGCCTGCTCCGCCTGTGCGTAACCCACCGATGGCATTGCCCGCCCCGACAGGAAGCGGGGTCAACGGGCTGCCTGCGAGCACGCCTAAGCCGCCGCGCAATGGAATGACCAACCCGGTCAATAACTCTTGGCTGACCTGCTGCATATGCAAGCGCAGTTGGGTGATGCGTTCCTGATAGCCTTGCGCTTCAATCTGGCGCTGGTCGAGTTGATGCTGCCGGGTAAGATCATTTTGGAAATCCGCCAGTTTGCGCTCCAGTAGTTGAGATTGGGTCAGCCGTCGCTGTCCACTCTCGCGCTCAACCCGGATACGCTCATTGGCGTTCTGGCGAATCTCACGAATCTGGTCACGTAGAGCCGTCTCTTGTTCTTTGGAACGCAGGTCGTTGTCTTCTTTGGCCCGACTCAGTTCCTTCTCACCCTGCCGTTCGATGCGCAGGTAGGACTTCACATCCCGGTCTTCTTCAGCTTGGCGCAAATCTTCGGCCAAGTCCTCTTCACGACGGCGCTGCTGTAAATCAAAGTCGGCTTGGGTTTTAGCTTTGGCCGCTTCATGTTTTTGCAGGGCCGTTAGTTCGGTGGCATGGGCATCCTGTTGCACGCTGGTAATTTTGGCATTCCGCGCTTGAATGGCTTCGGCTTCTTTGGCCGCTTCAATCTGGGAACGAAATCCGGCAATAACCCCCGCTTCGGCATCGGCTTGGCGCTGTTTTTCGAGTTGCTGGGCGCGGGCAGACTCTAGTTGTTGAATGGATTGCGAAGTTTTGGCGGCGTCATCCAGTAAGGCTTGGGCGTGTTTGGCTTCGGCTTCGGCGGCTTCATTGTTGGCAGCCGCCAGCGCGTTAATGGCGACGGCATGGGCCTCTTCGCTTTTAATCACCTCTTTGGTGGAATCATTTAGGGCGGCCAACTGCTGCTGCTGTTTATCGCGTAGCGCAATGGCTTCTTCAATATCCCCACTGTCAAGGAAATTGAGAACCTCATCCAGTTCTTTCATGCGCTCAATTTGTTCGTTAAAGGTGTTGAGCGTCGTAAAAACGGATTCGGGTAATTCAACACCTAAGACCTGCGCCAATTCGACATAGGCATTCGTCTGGGTCGGAATATCCCCCGTAAAGGCCGCTGAGTTGCGGAAAAGGGTATAAAGTTCTTCTTCCAATCCGGCTTCACGGGCTGCGGCGAAGACCTGTTCGCCGATGGCATCTCCCAAGCCCGCAAAGGTGTCGTAAATGGCTTGCCGTTCCTGCGTCGCCGACTCACGCAATTGGGCCAACTGCTCGGGTGTGCCGGATTCGATGAGTTGAAGGCGCTGCTTCTCAAAATCCAATTGTTGAAAATACGCTTCTTGGGCTTGCTGTGCGGCGAGCGAAATTTGGATGAGGGGATCATTGAGCGCTGCCAGCTTCTCACGGGCGGTCTCGAGGTTCTTTTGCAGTTCGGGCAGTTTGTCTTGCAGTACATCGGCGTCATACCCGGCGATGTCAAAGACCTTGGTGATGGCGTCCGAAACGAGTGGAATATCCCCAGTGAAGTTGTCTAGCGCTTCATCTGTTTGATTGATCGCCGTCTTTGCCGACGCGATTTGAGACTCATACATCGCCACCAGTTGCTCTTGGGTACGCATCTCAGAGGCGATTTGATCTTGGGTCTGACCGGAGATTTGTTTGCGGTATTCCAGCAGTTCGCGTTCGCGGTCAAAGCTATCGGCTAAATCGCGGAATGGCCCGGTGACTTCATTGGCTTTGTCTTTCAGCACCGCGATGGCAGGCCCTAATGCAATGAGCGCGATACCCAAAGTGCCCATCGCAGCAGCCGAAGCCAGACTGCCCGGTCTCAATTCGGCAATAGATTCGCGCATTCGACCTAAGGCTTCAATAGACCCAGTCACTTCGGAAACCCCACGCAAAGACTGGGCAGCGATACTGCCTTGCTCTAACCCAAAAAAACTGGCCGCCCCAGTGAGTCCCATCAAGGGCCGTTCAAATTGACCGATTCTGTCCGCGCCACTGATGGCACGCGGTGTTGTTCCGCGCGATGTTCTAACCCCAACCGTTGCCGCCGTCTCAGAAGTCGCCGCTAGGGTGTTGTTGAGTTGGGCCGCCTGCGCCGCGCCGTCCTGTAGGGCCAGTGGAATTTGTTGTAGATACTCAACCGCTTCCACAATTTCGCTTTGGGTGGATTGCAGACGGCCATTCAAACGATCGAACTGTGAGGATTCCGTACCCACTGCACTAATCGCCTGCTGCAAGGTTTCAGCCCGGCGCGTGGCGGATTGCAACGTCGCGGCGGTTTCATCAATGAGGTCATTGGCAATCTCAATAATGCCCGCGTCTTTGGCTAGGCGGCCCACCCCACCCGCTTGGGCAAACTTCTCCACCTCAGCGCGTGCGCCCGCGACCAAGCGCTGGATGGCCGCCACGCTTTGCTGGCCGCGTTCGGTATCGGCAATGACACTGATGCGAATTTCAGGATTTAGATCATCACTCATCAGAACCACTCATGCCTTGCTGTGTCAGGATAACCACGCGGTGGGCGGGGGCTGGTATGCCCGGTACGACTCCACCGCTCCCAATCCATGACGCCTTTAAACATATGCAGTGAAAAAAACCACTGCTGTTGGGCCATATACCGCTCCACTTCATCGGGATACGGCCCTTCACCGCCCCAGCCCCGTCGCTGCCACAACTCCATACCCGCCTTCAGAAGGTCGTCTTCAGCGGGCCACCAGAAATCCATCTGGCCGTCTTCGGTGGTGCCGGGCGGTTTGGTCGGCGGCGTGTCACTTAACTCTTCACGCTGGTTGAACTGTTCGGCCCACTGGATGATGCGTTCGTGCCATTCCCGCCGCTGACGGCTAAAGGGCTGTCGGGGTCATCCAGCGCCGCGAGTTCCTCCTTCGTGCGCATAAAACGCGGGCGGCGTTCCGAAGGAAGTAGGTCTTCCAAACGATCATTGTGGGCATCGGCCCATAGATTCAGCACCCGCAGTTCTTGGGCCAGATAACCCTGAAACGCGGCCAACAGGTCGTGTTCATCCCGCCCTTGCCACCAATCCCGAAAGGCTGCCAGTGAACCTTGCACGTCGCCAAATTCAATGCCCTCGGTCATGGCGATCAAAAAGGCGAAGTTGCCGACATGGACTAACTCATCGGCATCACTCACCACTTCGCGTAAGGCGGTTTCCAGTGCATCCACCGCCTTACGATTCTGGAAGGAGTTGGCGCGAAAGCGGAAAATCACACGCCCTTCCAAGACGGCCACGTTATCCGTATGCAGAGCATCCAACCCGATCTTGGCTTTGCCATTAACCTGCGGCATCGGGATCGTCCTCATCAAAAAGCGGCGTGGCAAGGGGTGGGAATACTGGCGTTTCGTCCACCAGCGCCACCTGAATCTCGCCGTCCATACCGGGGGGAATGACCACAAAGTAACCCTTCCCAAGTGAGCGCGTGGTCAAACCGCCCTGCCCTCGGTTCACAGGTTGGCCCAAAATATCCGTCTCCGGCCACTGGCGGCCTTCAGGCGTGCGACGGCCCACACGCGGATCATTGGGGGTCAGTTCAAAACTTGGCATATCAAACCTCCATAGTTAAGGCGGGGGGTAAGCCCGCCGTTAGCTTTGATTTAAACGGCGGTGATTAAGCCGCCAAGCGATAGCGCGTGCCGTACAAAAACACCACCCACGCGGCGGCGGCATGTGCGGCGGCATAAACCACATCGCCCGTCGTCGTGCTGACGCTGGTGGGTTGGGTGTTGGTGCCGTTGGTGAAGCTCCAGTTGTAGGCCGCGCCCGCCGTCACTTCGCTGGACGCAGGCAAATACTGGGTGGTGATGGTGTCTTCAACGCCGTCACCCCGGAAGCTGGTGATGGCAATCGGATAATCGGATTCCATATAGTGATGTCCCAGCAAGCCGTCATCCGGTAGACCCATTGCGGCAGGGAACAATTGTCCGAAAATATTCCGGCCCACATCGGCAGGAATATCGAAGTTAAATTCAATACTCCCCTTCTGTTGGAAGGTCGGATTGGTGATCGCCACATCCCCGCGCACAAACGGGAAAATCCAGTGGAAATACTTGGTTTGCACCGCCCCGCGCACCATCGCTTCCTGCGAAAGGATGGCAATCATATCCGGGGCATTAAAGCGGGCCGTGTCGAGGCTGTATTGTGGATAACGGCTGTTACTGGTGGCGTCCACCAATGTACCCGCAATCGCTACTGCAATGTCCCGATCCAGCAGGTCGCCCGTCAACTTCATTGAATTGACACGCTGGCGACCATAGGTGCGGTAGCCCACGTCTTTATCTCCGGCCTGCCATGTCTGGGTGCCGGGTTGGGATTTATTCATTTCATTCAAGCGACAGCCGTCAATGCTCCACGAATGGGAGGTAGAGCCATTGGCGAGGGCTGTGCCTTGTGATCCGGCGGCGTACCCATCTGAACTGCCCCGTTTGGCGAGGGTCAAGCGATACGAGCCGCCCAACATCAATTCGGTCATGTGAAATTACTCCCTGTCGCTAGGCGCGACTATTTGGTATGCCATATTTAAAGGTGCAGCCCACCGTTACCAGCACGGCCCAAAATTCGGGATACTTGGGGTCTTTGCTGACCGTCGTGATTTCCGACTCCCGAATGACCACACCGCCACTGAGAAACCCCAAGTCATCCTGCGTGCTGGTATGTAAACGCAGATGCTCCAAGTAGTAACTTAAAATTGCTGTCTCCACGTCGGTGCCCTCGATGGGCGTTTCGGATCCCATACGATTGTCGCCGTCCCGATTGAGCGCATATGGCTTCACAAGGGTGAACAGGACAAAGTTGCGCGTAAATTCAACCACTCCCGCCGACGTTTTGACGGCCAACTGTTTCTGCGGTTCGACCCACGCGATGGGCAGCAGTGTGTTGGCGGGTTTCACCAGATTGGGCGTCGTCATATAGACTGAATCCGCCAGTGGGTAGAGTGGGTCAGTCCCCAACTGAATCTCACGGTTACAGAGTTGAAAGCGTTCCAGTGCTAGACGGGTGAAATTCGGCAAACTCATCGCCGTACCTGCCCTTCGATAATGTAGCCTTTGGCAGTACGTCCGTATTCCCCGCCAACCTGTTTTGCCATGCCGGGTACTTGATCTCTTACATAGCGAAAGAGTTTGGGCCACCCGGTATTGAAGTGACCGGGCAGTTGCCGATCCGCGATGACATACGGCCCATAGGGGGCGATACGCCGATCAATGGATACCGACAGCACAAACCCACGCGCCGAGAGTTGTTCTGGCTGGATGGTCGTGGCTTTCAGCAGTTTATAGGTGCGACGATACGGCACGGCGATACCACCCTGCGACACCCGCCACCAGAAGTAACGGCGCTGTTTGGCGGTGGCGAACTGAAACGGATAACGCGGGCCGTTGGGTGGATAGAAGTCTTTGGTGAGCCGCACGGCGCGGGCCGTCTGTTCATGGATCCCGGTTTTAACCACCGGGTTGGCAAACACCTCCACCGCCCGCTGAATGACCTGCTCGGTTGCGTCAAAATCTGCCTGTACGCCGTTTTGGTTGATCTTGGTCATGGTTCGTCCCAGTCGCGTGGCTGCCAGCGAAAAGTAAAGGTGTCATCCCGTTCGGGATGGCGCACGATGCCAAAGATAGGTTCATCTTCACTTTGGGGCTGCTGATCGGGTAGATACTGCTCCCCTCGGCGCAGACGGCTCAAAAAGGCACGATAGTCTTCATGCCATGCCTTAACCGCAGGTGGTAGCTCATTCACCCCATACACCTGCGTGTAGGTCTGATAGGCCACCTCTTTTTCCACATACCCGCGCAGCAAGTTCACACTCGCCGTCCCGGTGGCAGGCACAGTTTCATACCCCTCTGCCGACAGCACACCATTGACCTCGGCTTCTACTTGGTCAATGGTGCTGGTCACCTCCACAAGGGTCGGCTCGGTAGTGGCGTCAAAATCGGTGATGTCGGTATAAATCCGCAACCACTTCAAAACACCCACCGGGACATCCGAGCCGTCCACCTCGGCATAGTACGGCATGGGTTAACCCGCCTTATTCTTTTTTGCGGTAGACTCCGGTTTGGAGTCGGTTGCTTCCTGCTCGTTGACGACTGGTGGCGTGCCGGGGTCGCTCGGCGTGACCAATGCTGCGCCGTCTTCGCCCATCGTTTCGATGAGGGCCTCGGATGCTTCCGCTGTCATTTCCGCCATAGACTTCGCAGGTTCACGGCCCTGCCCACGCAGGTAAATCGCGCAGGCCTGTTCGTGGGCGACATCCCATTTGAACTTGCAGCGATCACAGAAAAAGTCGTCGCCGCTACGGGTGACATCCCGCGAATTGCAGTTAATACAGATATACCCTGCCATGAAATTCAACCTTTCTCAAAAGCCGCCCGAAGACGGCCTGCTTACGTCACATGCACTCAGACGGCGCTTAGGTCGAGCCGTCGCTCCACAAGCAGCCCTTCCAGCCGCCTGTCGCGTTGGTGTGTGCGCCACCCACCACATGCCGGGATTTGTAGCCGATAGAGTCGTCTTCAAAGCTCCCGTCCATTGCATCCTCGCCACCACCGCCGAGGCGGATAGCATTCGGGGATTGCATAAAGATTTGCGGTTCTTCCAAGCCCGCAAGGAACGCATATTCCACCGCGTGCAGCCGATTGGGATCAGAGAACAAATACCAACTGGTGTTGCCGTTGGTCGGGTCGAGAATCGGAATCATGGGATCCACCACAATCGTGAGTTCGCCCGCCAGCACGTTGGTCGTTCCGGCGAGGGTGACGGTGCCGGCTGTACCTGCCAGATTCAGCACACCCAATTCACGGAAGGCCTTGATACGCAGCACAGGCGGCACAACGAGATAGATGGGGGTGTTATTGAGCGGATTATCACCATCACCTGCAAAGGCCACCATCGTATTCACACCCGTTTCGATTGCCGCAATCGTCAGCGCCGCTGTGAGTTTGTTGTTCATTCCCGCGCCGCGTGCGGCTTGGAACAGGGTGGCGTTTGCCACATACAGCGAGGAGAGGTAGTACATTTCGGTTTGACGGGCATCTTCCGCCATCTCGCCGGGCAGACTCGCAAAGGCGTCCGTGTCGTCGTTGCGAATCATTTCCCATGTCAGTTTATAGAGCTTGCCCCATTTTTTGACCGCATAGGTCAAACTGGATTCGCTCAAGGCATCATATTTGTAATCCGTTGCTTGCCGGATTTCAGAGAGGCGGCTGCCCCCATGACGGCGCACACTGCCCACACTGCGAAAATCCCGCACCGTGCGGCGGCGCATGAACGCGGTGTAGGTGGGTGCATAGGTCGCATAGGCCGTCAGTACCAAGCGGTCTAAGGTATCACCGAGCAGCACCGGGAAGTCGGCACTGACCATTGACTCAGTGAACCAGCGAGCCAGCGAAGCACGCCCACTGATGACCCGCTTGTATCCGGTGGCAACCTCGGCGAGGCGCACGGCATACTTGGGCGACATGGTACGCTTGGTGTTCAGGCGCTGGCCCTCGCCGGCGAAAATAATCTGGGGGTCAATCTGGTCGCCCTCATAACTCCCCAGTTCCTCCAACGGCGCGGCACTATTGCCTGCCCCTTCTTTAAGCGCCGCAGGCGCGACCGCAGCGGGTTTGACCTCGGCTGCTTTGGATGCCGACTCGATAATTGAATCGAGGGCATCAATCAATTCTGGCATAACACATTCTCCCTTTGGGAACTATTTCACGATAACAACTTAAAAACGGCGACGTTAAGCGGTAGCGAACAACAGCACTTGGATGGTGGCGGTTGCGCCTGAATTGACCGCACCGAGGGCATACCCGGTCAGCGTGCCGTTGGTGGCGTCCTTGTTGATTTCCGTGCCGTCTTTATACAGCTTATTCCCGATAGCGACGGCGGAGTTACCAGAGCCGTCCGCCCCAGTGACAGCCAGTTCTGCGACGAACGAACCCGGCAGGATACACGGTGCTTTGTTGGCGCTGTCGCTCGCTTCCAACAAAAACACGGGCATCTGACTAATCAAAATCACGGAGCCTTTGGTTTGGCTTGCGCCCACCGTCAGTTCCAATCGGACATTGCTGCCCCGGTCATACTTCACATTGGTTGCCATGAAAAAATCCTTCCTGCTTGGCGTTAAACGAATGATGAACGGCGTGGGCTAATCCTGATAGCGCCCGCGCACGGCGATGGTTAATTGGTCGTCCGGTACGAGGTCCTTAAAGGCTTCGGTCAAGATCGTCTCGGCGGTTTTGCTTTCTTCGATGGGCAATTGCAGCCCTGTGACGGCTCCGTTCGGTGCGACCTGCGCGAGATAGGTCTTCTCGGCCTCGGTAAGGCGGGTCAGTTCGGTGGTCAGTTGCTCAACGGTTTGCTGACTGCCGTGCGTGCCATAGGCTTCTAAGAGGGGCTTGGCACTCTCCCATACCCGCTTTTTACTGGCAGGCGGCAGTGGCGAGTCGCGCAAAACCGTTTGTAGTTTTGCCGCGCCTTGATAGGTGCGGGCTTCTCGGAACAAGCTGGTGTTTTGTTCGAGCAGCCGTTGGTTGGATTCACGCAGGGCGATAATTTCCGTCGCGGCGGTGGATTCCTCCACTGGGGTATCTGGCTCTGGTTCGGCGGGCACTTCGCGCACACTTTCGGCAAGGTCTACATAGCCGCCTGCCGCACCAACGGTCACCAAATCCACTGAGGTATGCGGGTGGGCAATAAAGGACTCGACCACAAACTCGCCGTCGGCATTACGTTTGCCTGATCCCGTTGCGTGGATGGATAGGTCGCCAATGATGCCCTCTTTGATTTTTGTACGCAGGCCTGTCTCGGCTTCACTCATGACCACCGGGGCACGCAGGGCAGGTTTGCCGTTTTTGTCCTTGCCGACATAGGCTTGACCCAAACGGCCTACCACATCGCGCACCGAGCGTTCGGGGCGTTGGGTTTCCTCCACTGTCGTCGGGTGATCGGCGAAGATCGGACGACCACTGAAGATAGCAATCCCGGATTGCAGGGCGGCGCTGGTGTAATGCCGTCTATTGGTGGATTTCCCCTCGACGATAATCACCGCCTCGGTGGGCTTACCGCGCGGCGCTTCGATAAACCCACGAAACGATTCTTCCACCGTGCCGTCTTCCGCCGCGACGGGTACATAGTCCAATGTGTAGGATTCCCACTGCTCACGCGGGGCAAAGGTCACGCCGCTGTCATCGCTGGTGTACGGCACGCGCCAATATTTGGGATTGGCATAATCCCCATATTTCACATAGGCGTGATCGGGGAAGACATCACAGACATACGACCACACCTCCGGGCTTTCGCCTTGCAGTGCCCGCCATGCCATACGGACACGCTCAATCAGGTCGTCCAACGACCCGCCGGATTCTTGAAAGTTGACTAACATAGACACTCCTCCAATTGCCAATCCTCGTGGGCAATATCGAAAATGACATACAATTCGCGGGCCACCGGGCGCAGTTCCGGCGACTCCAATAACATCAATTCAATCCCCTGCGCGATGTCGCTTTCTTGCACATCCTCGCCCTTTAATTCAAGGCGGAGCGGATTCCACTTACGGGCCAGCGCCAAGCAGTCTTCGCAATGTTCGGCGGGGGAGAGTTGCCACCAGACCAATACGGCGTCCTCTAGGTGCTGAACCCGCAGACGGCACTTACAATTGCTTTTGCAGGCCGTACTGCCGTCGCGGGGGTACTGGGGAAGCTGTACCGGGATTTCGCTTTTCCAGAAGACGGCTTGTGTACTCCGGGCATAGAGCTTGGCCCGCTGCACCGCAAAATCCAGTGGCTTGCCGTCTTTGGCTGCCTTGTCTATGGCAGCGGCGAACTTATTCAGATACCTGTACTGACTCTTGAGTTCCGGCCCAAGCGCCAGATAGTCGGCTTGGTTGATATTGGCCGGGTCGCCGCCTTTGCCCGTGACGTATTGTTCGAGTGCCGAACGGCGCAGCTCCTCCCGCATCGCCAACTGCCAGTCCTGCAAACTCAGCGTGCCGTTGGCAAGCTGCTGCGTCATGTCCTCCATGCGCCGTTCACTGGCAAGGCGCAGGGCGTTGGCATAACGGCGACGATCGTTGGGGTTTTGCATGGGGTCAGGCATCGACGTCCTCCATCGTCACACCCAGTTCGGTCAATAAGTCATCTAGCGACGGCATTTCTTCCCACTTTTTGACGGCCTGCTGCACCTCTTGTTTGGTAATGCGCGGGACGGCCTCGGCTTCCTTCTTGGGCAGCGGTTCACCTACTTCCGCTTCACGGGTGGAGGCGATGACAGGCTCAGTAGGGGTCGGTGGCTGTGGTAGGTTGGGCAAGGCAAAGTTATTAGCCTTCATGTCTTCTATCAAGGTGCCGCTGTCCTTGTCGCCCCCAAACAAATTAAGGGCAATCTCGGCCTTCTTTTCCGGGGGTAGGATTTGCTGCCCGGTAGCCGCTTCCGCATTAGCGATCTGCGACAATGCATTCGCCTGTACCGCCACGTCTTTTTGCACGATGGGCGGGAAAATTGCCTCCACCGTGAGGTCAATCCCGCGTACTGGCTCGACCACCCACATGGGATACCCGCCGGATGGATCGGTAGTAACCTCGGCCTTGCCGCCGAGCTTGCCATAGCGGATGCCTTGCAAGACCACAAAACCGAAAATCTCACCGAAGACATCGCCCCAGAACTGCTGCCCAAATTCAAATTGTTTGAGCATCGGCAGTTCCATCGCCGTCGCGGTGGCAAGGTTGCCAGTGGAGGGGTCGCCCATATAATGCTCAAAGACGCCGGAGCCAATGCCCGCTTGCTGACGAAACATCCGCATATCCTGATAGGCATTACCCGCCATCGTGTCGAACTTCATTTGTTCAAGATTGGAGGCCTCGTTTTCAATAAACGTGTTGCCCCCTTGACGGCGTTCTTGCTCGCCCTTGTCGTACTTCAGTTGGGTGGCATAGTTGGCCCAGCGCTGTTGCGCCAGTTCAACGGCTTGGCGGTTGCCTTTGATCTTCTGTTTAAAAGCAAAGGTCGAAGCCGCCAATGTCAGCACCGCCCGATCTTCCATGAACCCAGTGAGCGCTTTAATCCAGCGCAGCGAGGTGCGTTTGGTGGAAATCCCGCGCCCGTTGATCGAATCCCGCATGATGTGCATCACGGCGATTTCGGTGTTTTCGCCCGCAAACTCTGGGCGGGAAAGCACCTTGCGGATATCCGCGACCCGATAATCCAACAGGGGGTAACGCTCCACCCGATTCTCCGACCCGATGAAGTCAGTGAGGAAAAACTGTTGGAGTTTGTTGTCACCCTTTGCCGGGATGACTTTGGCGATCTGCGACGGCGACAAGGTGCGTACCGTTACCTGTCCTGATAGGGTCGAGGTGTAAAAGATGAAAAATAACTCCCCTTCAATTTGTAACTCGGTATTGAGTTCATGCTGGGCCGCTGCCGTCGTCAGGCTGGCCCGGTTGCGGGGGTGTTTCCAAAACCGCTGGATCCATGCGTCAATGTCGGGGTCTTTGGCCTTGACGCTTGCGCCGCGTGAGAAGATATACGAGTTTTCCAAGTGGATGAGATGGTGCATCACGGGGTCGGTATGGTTGTAATACCGCACTTGGTCGTTGATCTCACGGCGATTCAGACCGGTGAGCGTATCCACGCCGGAGCCACTGCCCAGCGGAATCCAACCGGGTTCATTGAGTTGGGGAATGCGCTGGCCCAACGCCTCACTCAAAATCGCCTGATAAATCGTGGGGCGGGCGGCGTTTAGGAAATCATCCAACATACTCACCATCCCAACCGACTGTGAAAGTCTTCATAGAACGTTGTTTCGTCACCTATGGACCCGGCGATTTCGCTCATTTTATAGGCCGCCATACTAAGGGCCACCGCGCCGTCAATCTTTTTGCCTGCCTTGCGTTTCACGATGCGAATGGCCGCGCCGTTGAGTTCCTCTTTGGCGTCGGCGTTCTGGATATGCTGACGCAATTCGGCATTGCCGGAATGCCGCAGACGGCGCTGATTGATGCGGTACAGCAAGGCGGTGTCCGCCTTCAAGCGCTCTGGCCCTTGCCCGAAGGCATAGAAGGGAATCCCAGTATAGGTTTTGCCGAGTTCCGTCATGAAATGATGCAATTGGTGTTCATCATAGGCGACGAAGAGGGTCGAATAGCGTCTGAACATGGCGTCCAGCGCGGGCTTGAGCGTTAGCGCATAATCCATCTTGCCGTCTGGGGGAGGTAGGAAGATTTGGGTTTCGAGTTCAATGATCTTGTCGTGGTACAGGGTGACGGCAATAGCGGCGGTGCTGTCACTCGACACCGCGCCGTCGACCCCAATGACGACAGGGAGGGTCGCCATCATCTGACGCTCCTCGGGATCCATCGCAAGGCCGTCCCACAGTTCCATCGGCACAAAGGCGTTTTGACTGCTGACCCATTGATTGAGATGTAGACGGCGGAAGTTGATGGGCCGTTCGGCGGCCTCTTGTTGGCTGTAATAGCGTGCGCCTTCTTCGCCCTGCTGCCACGGCATCCGCCGCGCCTCAGTCCCCGTGTCAATGTAGGCGATGAGACCCGACTCCTCATGTCCATAGATGGGGTATTCGTCATGGAGCCGTACTCCCTCTTTTAGGGCGCGATCCCACAGGGTTTGCAGGAGGTTGCTCTCGCCGTCATACCCGGCATAACTTTCGATAAAACGGAAACTCAACCGCTGCGTCGGCACGGGCTGCATTTCATCAAAGAACCGCTCTTCATCTTCGTAGATGTAGCCATGAAACTCCGTCCATGTCGTCAGGCATTGGTTGGCTCCGGCCTCCCCTTTGGCATTGACGGGCAAGGGCTTGATAAAGGATTTGGTAGGCAGGTAAGTCAGCCGGGTTGCCATCACGTCCCACTGGTCGGTGAAGGGTGAAAGCTCGATGCTTTTACGGGTGATTTCAAACGCCCGTTCTTTGGCTTGTTCGAGTTTGTTGCCCATATGGTAGATTTGTTTGTAACGTCCCCAAGTTTCACACGCCCACTGCTGTACCAGTGCCGCGACGGTGGTTTTGCCGGACTTTTTAATGGCGGAATACAACCCGGTCTGCCATTTAAAGCGCCCGTTCTCACGCTGCTCAAAAAACAGGCGTAGAACGGCTTGCTGCACGGGTTCAAGCGTGATGGGCCGTCCGGTTTCCTCGACATAAAAATGTTCCGCTGCCCACTCGCAGATGTCGGGCAACACAACAGATTCAGGCGTCAACACCTGAACGTTGGATAAATATCTGCCCTTTACGCGGGTTGCCACTTCTCGCTCTGAAACAACCACTTAGACCGCCTTCAAATCATCGCGTATAAATTGCAAAATCTTGCCGCTATCCATACCTTTTGCTTTAGCGAGTTCGTCAATTTCCTGTACTGTGCCAAGTATGTGAGTGGGCAACCCTTGAACGAGTCGCATCTTATCAATCGCAATCGCCATGATGGTTGCCGCGTCTTTACCCTTCATCTCTTCACTGGTGAGTGACCGTAACACCTTTGCAATCGCCAGTCGGGTAATCTGTTCTAACAAAGCATCCAACTTGCCCTCAGCCGCTTCAATAATGGCAGGGGTCAGAGGTGTAGATTTGGTCTTTTTTTTCGGGTCAGTTTTGAGACTATTTTGCTCGTTACCCGATGGAAGCCCTGCCGCTTCCTCAAGCCATAACGCTACCGTGTTTTTGGCAACTTTTTTCAAGCCGCGCAATTGTCGAATTTCAGCAAGTGCCTGACTACTGAGTTTTCCTGTATGCCGATTGGCGATAGCGACGGCTGCCGCTTTTTGTGCTACTGAATATGCCATTACAGCGGGTCATTCCCTTCTGGCTTCTGGACAATCGCACTTTCCGGCGCGGTCAGTACCAGCGTCGGGTTGTGTTCAACTTCCGGCGGCTTCGGTTCGCTGGCTTTTTCGAGGGCGGTAACTCGTTTGGTCAATTCGATTTCGGCCTTTTCCGCCCGTTCTGCCCTAATCCGCAAATCGTCACGCTCTTTGGTCAGAGTCTTGATGCTCTCGTTTAGCGTCTCAATACTCTTGTTTTGGTCATTGACCGTTGCGGTCAATTCTTTAACTTGTTTTTCGAGGTCGGCGCGGCTTTGATCGTCACTTTCGATTTTCTCTTGGAGGTTTTGAATCGTCAGCAGTCGGGCGTCGGATTCACCTTGCAATTCAATGACCCGCGTATGCAGCTTGCTAATTTCGTTTTGTTGACCTTGCATTTGGCGGGCCAAATCTGCCATGTCATTCTTGAGATTAGCTTGATCTTCTAAGCCCTTAATGCGCTCTTCTTCCGCCGTGTTGCGTTGCTCAATCGTCTTATCCAGCTTTTGAACGAGTGTTCCAATCACCGAC
>JAIOHL010000028.1 GCA_019913005.1 Anaerolineae bacterium
GAAGGGTTTGGGATGGGGACGAATTACCGA
This sequence comes from Anaerolineae bacterium, assembly GCA_019913005.1. Taxonomy (GTDB): domain Bacteria; phylum Chloroflexota; class Anaerolineae; order Aggregatilineales; family J027; genus CFX10. Next base: position 31 of record JAIOHL010000028.1, read on the forward strand.
TTTTAAAAGTTAAAGAGCTTTAACCCCGTGTGAAAATCGGGCCATCTGCTCAGTGTTGCGCCCTATTTAGCCGGGGGGCTGGCTGCCATCCCGATAGACTTTCAATGTAAACGCAAATGTGCTGCCCTTGCCATACACACTCTGCACCGTCAACTGACCGGAATGCCGCTCAATGATGTTTTTGACGAGGTGCAGCCCCAAACCCGTGCCCTCGATTTGGCGCGTCTCGGCGGTCTTGGCCCGATAAAATGGCTGGAATAGGCGGGCTTGCTGATTTTCGGGGATACCATAACCCGTATCCTCGACCTCAAGCCGAATATGCTGTGGATCCTCAATCGAGAGCCGCAAACAGACCCTGCCACCCTCCGGGGTATATTTGATGGCATTACTCACCAAGTTGTCAATCGCCTCTCGGAGCTGCACGTCATCCCCTTTGACCAAGACGGACGTGCTAGGGATTCGTAGCTCAAACGTCTGGCGCTTGCGATTCGCGTGAATCAGCGAATTGTTATACACGTTCTGCACGATACCCACTACGTCAATCGGTCTAAATTCGGCGGCGCTCTGCTCAATGCGCTGAATCGAGAGAATATCACCCGTCATCTTGTACATCTGACGGGCCGCTTTGTCTATGTCGCGCATCAAGTCAAGATGATCGAGTGTCAGGCTGTCGTGGCTTTCTAAAATAAGTTCGGTCAGACCCATGATGGCTGTCAGCGGATTACGCAGGTCATGGGCGGCGATACGGATCATATCGGTTTTTAGCCGTTCAAGATAGCTGACCCGCCCATACAATTCCTGCAATTCGGCCAACTGTCGGGTCGAGACCTCATACAATTGGGCGTTTTCCAGCGCCACCGCCAGACGTGCCGCCACCAATTTGAGAAACTCAAACGTCTCGCTGTCAAAAAACCCCGTATGCGAGGTCTCCAAATCCATGACCCCGATGACCCGACCATGCCGAATCAGCGGGAGCAAAATCATGGCAACCGTGCCGGGAATGTCGGCCACATAATCGGTTGATTGGGTCACGTCTTGCAGCCACAGCGCTTGTTTGCTATCCAACACGTGCCGGATGGTGCCATGTGTGATGGGAAATGAGCTAAAACCCGCGTATTGACCAAGTGGCTTTGCCAATCGCACCGTGTCGCCTTCGACCAATCCGATAAAACCATGTTCCGCTCCACTCACCCGCGAGGCCACGTCCAGCCCAAACAGCAGCACCTGATTGACTTCGAGGGTCGCGTTCAGTTCGGCTTCGATACGGCGCAGCGTCTTCAGTTGCTCGATACGATCTTGCAGGGCGACTTCGGCATGGACGCGCTCGCTGACATCCACCCCGACGGCAATCGCTCCTGTCACCTTGCCATCTTTATCTAGCATAGGCGAATAAGTCGTGTCAAAATAGAGATAATTGCTGGTCTCGACCAGCGTCGCAAACGTCTCCCCCCCCAACACCCGCCGAAACCGTTCAATCACGCCTGCGTCATTCTCAAAGACCTCAAACACGGACTTACCGACGAGTTCCCCCGGTTTCATGTCAATCAATTCCAAGGCCTTGCCCACACTAATGGTGAACACTCCCTCAGCATCAATCGCAAAAAACACAATCGGGGCGTTCATGACAGCCGCCTGCAACTGCTGTTGGCTGGCGAGCAGGGCTTCTTCGGATTTTTTGCGCTCGGTGATGTCCGTCACCACACCCAGCAAACCGTAGGTCTGCAAGTTTTCATCCAACAGCGGCACTTTGGAAGTCAAGTACCAGCGTAATTGGGTAGGGTCGCGGTAATCGGGATGGGTTTCCTCGACACCGATGCGCGACTGCCCCGACCCCAAAATCTCCATATCTTCCTGATAATATAGCTCCCCCAACGACCCATACAACTGCCGCACATCGGTTCCGATCAATTCTTCGGGGGTATGATTGACGTAGGCCGCAAAACCCGAATTGACAAACAAATAGTGCCCACTGGTGTCCTTCATAAACACGCCAATCGGGATGGTATCCAAGACCGTGCGCAGCAAATTGCGTTCACGGGTCAAGACCATATCGGCGGCGCTAAGGCTGGCGGCACTTTTGACATTTTCGATAATCTCAGACCGCAGTTCGATTTCGGTCATGACGGATTGGGCGATTTCAGTGAGGGTTTCAATCTCGTCCGGCGTCCAATGGCGCGGTTGGCGATCCATCACGCAGAAGGCCCCCAGCGCATAGCCATCCGGGGTAATCAGCGGGATTCCCGCGTAGGCCATGACCTCAAAGGCCGTTAGATTTACGCCTGCCAGTGCATGAATACGGGCATCCGGCACGACTAACGCTTGACGGCTATAGACGACATATTGGCATACGGAGTGGGATAAGGGCGTCTCCATGCGTGTTGCCCATGGCTCATGCAGGCCAACCTGACCTTTGATAATTTGCCGATCTTCTTCAAGGAACGTCACCAACGCAAGCGGGGCTTTGAGCAGTTTCGCAGCAAAACGAGTGAGGCGATCAAATGCAGGATCGGCGCTAGGGTCAAGCAAATTTAATGACCGCAGCTTGGCTAGACGGTCGGGGTCTTGGAGGATGTCGGCGTCTGGCATAACAAACTACAACCACTTATAAACTCACTAGCTAGTACCCCTTATCATATAGCTGATTATCATACGCCAAATTAAATAATGATGAAAGTTTGCAAAATCGGGAGGTTTGGCCCATCGCCTGTATACGAATGCCCCCATCCTTTGGTATTATTAGAACGATGGATCGTGCTCGCTTGAAAAGTGCAGGCTATGGAAGAAAAACTGGGTCAACTCCTCCAAATGTATCAGGCATGGATCGCCCTCGCTCAAGAGGCGCGTAATCTTGCTACCGACGAAGCCCGCGAAAAAACGGATACGAATGCGCTGGCCTTAATGGGTTACTATACCGCGATAGCTGAGGTCTGGGAATCGGCTGCCGGGGATTTGCTCCAATGGATTGAGGCCGTCGAAAAAGCGACTGCCCAACGGAGATATTAGGCATGGATGGCTTCGAAAGCCAATTGCTGGTCGCCCAAGTCAACAGCGGACTTGAACTGCTGAGTATCGGAAGCATCGAATGGGCCGACTTTTGCGTCCGATGCTCTCCGTGTGTTAGGAACACTCAGCCAATGACCAATGGGCAGGTAACAGGCGCGGCGCGTGAAAAACTGCGCGAAAAAGGCCAGTTTTGGACGCCTGCGTGGATTGCGGACGCGATGGTACGCTACGTAACGCAAGACAATCCCCCCTCGATTTTTGATCCTGCGGTGGGGGGTGGCGCATTTTTTGTTGCTGCCAAACATCTAGGAAAAGACTGCCAACTCCTCGGCTATGAAATTGATTCTGCGGCATTAGAAAAAGCCCGCATGGATGAGGGGTTAAACGTCCAAGACCTTGCCAATGTTGTCTTGGCCGATTTCATCCTCCACCCACCCACTCGCACCTACCCGGCTATTGTGGGCAATCCTCCGTATATTCGTCATCATCGCCTCTCTGCGGAGATGAAAGCCGCCACTCAACAACTGGCTTGGCGCGTCATGGGTACGGGCCTTGATGGTCGAACAGGTTTGCATGTGTTTTTCCTAATTCAGGCACTTAACCTACTTTCGCAAGCAGGGCGTCTGGCGTTTATCATGCCCGCCGATACGTGTGAAGGTGTGTTTGCTCCCCGTTTGTGGCGTTGGATTGCCCAACATTTTCGGATTGAGGCCGTCTTGACGTTTTCGGGGGATGCCTCACCTTTCCCCCGAGTCGACACCAACCCGATCATTTTTTTCCTGAGCAACAATCCCCCCCAAGACCAAGTGATATGGGCAAAATGTCTCTATGTGGACGCCGATCTATGCGGCTGGGTCGACAGCGGGTTTCGGTTGCAGACTCCGGACTTATGGACAATAGAACGCCCGCTGTCGGAAGCACTTCAAACGGGGCTGTCACGTCCACCCGCAACTGAATCCACCCAAGTGGTTCTCGGAGATTTTGTGCGGGTGATGCGGGGGGTTGCGACCGGGGCAAATGAGTTTTTCTTCTTAACCCAAGCACAAACCGACTTCCATCAATTACCCCCCGAATTTCTGAAGCCTGCTATTGGACGTACCCGCGATGTCACAACCGAGGAACTAACCGACCAAACCCTTGCCCAACTCGCCGCTGAGGGTCGCCCCACTCGACTATTTGCGCCCGACGGACGACCATTGACCGAATTCCCAACCGCTGTTCAGACGTATCTATTAAAGGGTGAGGCGCAGGGCTTACCCACCAAAGCACTTATCTCTCAGCGCCGCCCCTGGTACAAGATGGAAAATCGCCCTATCCCGCCTTTCCTATTCGCCTACTTGGGTCGTCGCAATTCACGTTTCATTCGCAATCTCGCCGGAGTGACCCCCTTAACCAGCTTCCTCTGCGTCTATCCACATGCCGAAATACCCTTAGAAAGCCTGTGGCTGTTGCTGCGCCATCCCTCCATTCTTGAAAATCTCGCGCGTGTTGGCAAATCCTATGGCGGCGATGCCATTAAGGTTGAACCACGTGCGCTGGAGCAACTGCCCCTAAATGCCGACGTGTTAGCCGCCCTTGACCTATCACCTATTCGTCTCACCCTATTTTGATTTTGGAGAAATCATGTCCGCAGCCAATTCGCAGGACTTCACCGCCAACGCCGAGCGATTTTCGGGTTTCGCGGCGCTGTATGACCAACATCGCCCCCAGCCGCCTGCCGCTCTTTTGGATTACCTAACCCGCTTGGTGGCAACTGACCTCACCCCTCAGTCCCCTCTCCGCACACAGCGAGGGGAAGTGAATTGTGTGGTAGATTTGGGCAGTGGAACGGGGCTTTCCACCCGTGCATGGGCCGAACGCGCCGCGCAAATCATCGGTATCGAACCGAGTGACGATATGCGCCGCCAAGCCGAGGGTATGACGCCCCACCCCCATATTCGCTATCACGCCGGGTTTTCTCATGCGACAGGTCTGCCCGACACCAGTGCCGATTTGGTGACGTGTTCCCAATCGCTGCATTGGATGGAACCCAATGGCACATTTGCCGAAACCGCCCGCATTTTGCGCCCCGGTGGGATTTTCTGTGCCTATGACAACGATTGGCCGCCTGCCACCCCCGCGTGGGAAGCCGACGCCGCGTTTCTAGCGGTGCTGGATGGCAGCCACGCCATCGAACAAAAACGTCACCTCGGCAAAAATGTGCAGCGTTGGGAAAAAGAAGGTCATCTGGGTCGGATGCAGGCCAGTGGCTACTTCCGCCATTGCTGGGAAATCGTCGTGCATAATGTCGAAATGGGCAGCGCCGAACGGCTGATAGGGCTGGCTCTCAGTCAAGGTGGCGTCATGACCCTCCTGAAGAACAATATCCCCGAAAGTGACTTTGGCCTTGACCGCCTGCGTGACATCGCCGCCCGCACCCTGCCCAACGACGTACCCTTTTTACTCTGCTATCGTGCCCGCTTAGGCGTCGTCTAAGGCGAATCCCCCCTACGTTCCAGAATTGGATCCACCCGACAGTAACGCACAGCAGCAGAAAAATCCAATCAGCAGTATGAGTGGCGAAAACACCGCCACTACGGATTCAAACCACCCAATGTCATGGACAGCTTTGATGGCAATGACCTGCATCACGATGTTGTAAACGACAATCACGATAAACACTAGGAATATCAAGCACTGGAGCAGCAAAATTCGCGGCACAAAGTTTGAGAGTGCTCCCAACAGCAACGTCGGCGCATAGATTCCTGAATAAAGGAACGCTGTCTGCTCATACGTGCCCGTGCCTCCCATTGCAACGGCGGCGACATGCGGGATACCGACTGAGAGGAGCAGGTACAACGCAATTGCGATCAACATCGCCACCGGGATACACACTACAGCGAGACACAATAGCGACCCGCCGTCAAACTGAGTATCTGTATTCCCGGAAAATCCCTCAGCCCGCATGTTATTGAGATTGTTGACGCCAAACAACAGCGCGAACACAATCGAGATCACCGCTTGCACGCCCCACGCGCTGAATACCCATGTCACCGAACGCTGAAGGCTGGTATTGTCCTCGCGCAGTACGTCCCGATACGCCATGACATCCGGCTGTGTCCACAAAACCTTCCAAATCTCAGAAAAGGGCCGCGAAGTGCTCATCGGTTGGGAGGGCAGTTGCTGAGTCGAATGCCAATAACGCAGCGGGTCATCGGCGGCGAGTGGCGCATTTGGATTCGGTGGGGGCGCTTGGGCCGTCAGAAAATTTGGCGTTTCGGGCTGGTTCGTCTCTGGTGATGCGGATTCCGGCGGCTGTGATTCCGGCGATGGCGACTGATCGGAGGGAGGCAGTTCCGGCGTATCCATAACCAAAAATCTCCTGTGTAATCAGCAGGTCGTTAACTATGAACTATAGTTCCACTGGCCTGAATTCACCACGACACCTATCACTGATTTACTGTACTAATCGGCATATTTACTGAGTCATGATACCGAGGTCGCCGAGCGTCGGCCTTGCAGGTGTTTAGCCCAAGCAACCGGATATTGTCACCCCTCAATCAACGCAAGGTCGTCTTTCAAGGGGTGGAATCCTCCCTGTGAAGACCGCGCCTACCACGTCTTGACCCAGTGTTCATGCAGCCGATGTTCACCGCCACCTGTCACCCGCCGATAGAGCGCATTGGCTTCCACCGAAAACCCCCCTACCGATGCACGGGTCGCGCCTAATTTCTTGACACGCCGCAAGCCTTCACACATGATCGCCTTGCCCAAACCCTGTCCGTGATATTCGGGCATCACGCCGACGGGTTCAAACATAGCCGTGCGCGTCACATCATCCAGCCACAGGGTACAAAAACCGACGATGGTCTTGTCCGGGGCGACGGCGACAATATCCAGATCGCGCCGATACTGCGGGATGCGCTGAATATTGTGATACCATGTCCAGCCCTCATATTTTTCGTCCGGCTCATCGGGATGAAAGGCCCGCCACGAGGCCCAACTTCGCGCAGGCAGTTCGTCAACATCACCCAACGCCCGAATGACAAAGCCATCCGGCGCAGGGGCATCCAAAATCGGCAGGTCGTCCGACCAATACCACTCGTTTTCCGGCCAATCCCCTTTGACATAGCCCCGTTCGCTCAATAGTGACTGACGCAAGGGGTCATCGGCGTGTGCCCATATCCGCAATTTTTTGCCCCCATCCTCAGTTTTGCCTGAAAGATAGGCCTCGGCGGTCTGGATCATATTAGCTTCGAGTTCGGGGGTGCGATAGGCGGGGTGTATCTGAAAAAACGCTTCTTCGGGGGCGTCGGGATTTACCATTGCCACGATCTTTTTGCTATTGGCGTCACTGTTCGCGGTTTCCCACAGATAGATCACCTTTTCCAGCGGCATATGGAAGATATTCTCATTCACATGCCAGCGCCAATAATCCCAGCGGGCCACTTGCCAACTGCGTTCACAGCGCTGATTCAACAGGAACACCTCTCGCAAAAAGACGCGAATCCGCCAAAAATCATCTTCGCCTTGATAGGGTCGCATGGTGAGGGGAGACATAAGCACCAACTTTCTGCCCGGTTGTGTTAAGGGCGGGGTCAATCAACACACCACCTTACTATACCATGCCCCTTTCTGACCCGCCTCCGACTCTTGACAGTGTTTGATGTGACAAATGGCCCAAGCAATCATGACCCACCACTTTTTGGGGCTGACCGGCCTTTAAGCGAGGGTATTACAATTAGCCCTTTATTTCGTCATTCGAGAGGGGAGCTGATAATGTCAGCGTTTGGGTTATCCATGCGCGATTTTGTATTGGGTGAGAATTTCACGGTGCGCCTATTTGATGGGGGATTTGAGGTGTGGCAGCAGGATGAAAAGGCGACTGTCCGCTGGGGCGATGTAAGCACCTTGCTCGTTTATGAACATGGGGATAGGTACGAAATCAATCTTAAGAATAGCCGCGTGTTTAGCTTTGAACGGAGCAAGTCTGTCTGGAAATCCAAGGTGGAGTGGAGTCTAGCCCATGACCATTTGCTTCTCGAACTTGAATACTATCTGATCCAGCACAAGCTCCCCACCCTATTAGGCCAGTTGGCGGCAGGCGCGACCCTCGACTTTGGCGACTTAAAGATCAACCCATCCGGCTTGCAAGTTGGGGAAAAACATCTGAAATGGGACAAGTTCTCGACACTGGCCTACGATGTGCACGTATATGGGACAAAAAAGCAAAATCCAACGCCCGTCCAAATTTATCAGCACGATACGACCCGCCTGTGGCATTCATTTGCTTGGTCGGACATTCCAAACGTCGCGGTACTCTTCAATCTATTGGAGCAAGTTACCCACCTCCGCCTCTTTGAAAATCAGTGGGATGTGGCACAGGCCGAACGAAATATGGGCCATGATAGCGGTATCCGGCATACCCTGACGTTCAAGGATGATGGTCAACGAAAACAAGCCCTACGGCGGAGCTATAGATGGACAAAGTGGCTGACGATTTTCGGCTGGGTGACACTCATTGGGGTTCCGCTGCTGGTCATCTTTAAGCGTGATTGGGTGGAACGCGCCATGATTGAAGCATGGTGTCAAAGCCTCATTTGCATCGCTCCTTTTGGCCTTTACGCCTACATTCATGAGCGACGCAGCGCAAACCGGGACTTCAAATACAGCACCCGCGAAATCGAATTATCGCCAGAGCACGTCAAAACTCGGCGGGGCGATGGACAGGAGCGGGAGTTTCGCTGGCACGATGTCCAATATATGGAAAGCAACCTGTGGTTTGATGGCACGACATGGCTGGTGGGCATGATCCTGCCGTTTCTATTTTTCTCAACCAGTGCCGACCCGCTTGACGACGAAGCAGGCCATTCCGTAGATAAACATCTCTCCCCGGAAGCCCGTGCGCTGATTGGCAAGACACTCCTCCGTCTGGCAGTCGGCAAAGTGCTGGCGCGGGCGCAGAATGGCGAGACGATTCAAATTGACGAGTATCGGCTTGACTGGAATGGGATTCGATTGGAAGAAGATTTTATCAGTTGGGATGATCTGCGGGCCAAGTCTACGCCTAGCTCCATCATCCTGCCAGAATGGGCCTACATGAGTCGGAACGATACCGCCGCCAGCACATACTATGCCGTCGTGCGCCATTATGTTTATCATTAATGCCAGCGTGCCAAATACCGGAGCATGGATTTGATGATCGCCAATACGCCTATTCCTCACCTTGAATTCGTACTTGGAAAAATGCACACCGTCCATCTAACGGACGACGGAATGGTAATACACCATCAGGATAGCACCCAATCAGTAGCGTGGGATGACCTTGTAGCGGTGGTCATCCGAAATAAGAACTTTGATTTTGAGGTGCGCTTACGAAACGGGGAGGCGATTCGGTTTCGCAAACCCCGCCTCTACAACAACTTCTCCGATGCCTATGATGCCCTTAAATTCGAGTTGGACTACCAGCTTGTCCAGCGGCGTCTACCCAAATTGATGGCAGATCTGGCACAGGGGGCGACCCTCCAATTTGGGCCGCTCACAATTGACCAAACCGGATTACACACCGCCGATCAGCATTTGGCTTGGGATGGGTTTTCATGTCTTGCACCTGAGTTTAAGACGCGGCGCGGTAAAGTGTTTATTTTCCGACATGCCTCCGAACGTCTGTGGCAGGCTTTTGCATGGCATGAACTCCCGAATTTGACCTTGCTTTTTAATCTGCTTGAAAGAATATCCCATGCCCGACTGTGGGAGTTTGAATGGGACATATCCAAAGCGGAGGCCGCGCTTTCCACTATCACGACAGGTATACAGCGCAATCTGCATTTCCGAGATGATGGGAGGCGGCTTTATCCAGACCCCGTTGCCTCCCTCATGGCTTGTGTTATCTTTAGCCCTCTCGTGATGATAGTGGCGTATCCTTTTGCTGCCCTAATCAATCCCGAACTTAGTAACAATGATCTCATCGCTACATGGATATTTTCGCTGATTTGTGTCGCTCCGATGTTGGGTTCCATGTTATTTGAGATGGTAATCAAGAATTTGTGGGAAGTGTGGCGCACCAGTGCAAGAGAGGTGGAGATTACACCCGAACAGATTCACATCATCACGGCAAGAGGCAAAACCGTTGTTTTTCGATGGGAAGAGCTGTCATTAGGGGATACTGCTGTGTTCTTTGATCGTGAGGTATGGCTTTTAGACCACATCCTTGTAGCATGGGACTCTGTATCTGTCGCCCCACTTGAGGAAATTGACCCAGATCTGTCATATAGTATTGACGATCACCTCAGTCCAGAACTCAGGATGCTGGTTCGCAAAGCCATATTATACACCCTGCTTCCGCTCAAAATGGCTCAAGTAGAAAGTGGAAGGGAAATCCCGGGGGATGTTTGGAATCGGTACTATACCATCAACCACAATGGGATTTATCAATACGACCACTTTGCCAGTTGGGAGGATTTACGCAGACAGGCCACGCCCTATTTTATGAACCTGCCAGAATGGGCCATGCTGAAGCGCGATCATTGGTTTGCCAGCACATACTATGCCGTCGTGCGCTACTATCTCTATAATCAAACAGGTCGTGTACAATAGAGGGCAGTATAAAGGATGGTCAACGATGCTCACCAAAACGATTGATTTGAAGCAGACACCCCTCAGCATCCAAGAATTATTGGCATTGGTCAAACAGGATACGCTGGTGGTCTTGAAGGAAGGCGATCAAGAAGTTGCGCGTCTATCCCCGCCTCTTGTCGAAGCTACCCATGATGATGTGGAGGCACGAGTACGACGCTTCCGCGAATCGGCGCGACGGGTTGGGAAGGCAGTCGAGGTCGCCGGGCTAACCGAGGAAGAAATGATGGCAACTTTGGAGGAAACCCGCCAACGTTTACATGAGGAACGGCATGGCCTTTCAGGGTACAATAGATGAAACAAAGCATTTGGCAATTGAGGTAGTATCATGCAGACGATTCAACCAGCCCTCTTTGACGAGGTGTTAGAATTTTTGGCTTCGACCCCAACACCCCAACAAATCTTGGAATTTCATCCCTCCGAGAACCTAGATCGCCATACCAGCCACCTCCTAGAACTGAATCGTGAGGGTGCGCTATCTGCTGAGGAATCCGTCGAGTTGGATGAATTTGCACGCTTGGAACATTTCATGCGGATACTAAAAATTAAGGCCCGTCAAAAGCTCCTTGCGTAGCCAAACCGCAATACACACTAACTTCAGCACGGCGGCTTTAGCCCCGTGTTTTTATTGACCACTCAAAATAGGATATCTTTCATGCCCAACCCCACCCGCTACCTGAACTATCATTACCCCACCACCCCCAAACAAAAATTATTGGCGCTGGCGGAATGGATTCCCGAGGATGCCGAGGCCGACCATTATGGCAAAGGCGACACCATCCAAGCCTTTGAAGCCGAAATCGCCGCCCTGCTCGGCAAGGAATCGGCGGTCTGGTTTCCATCCGGCACGATGGTACAGCAAATCGCGCTGCGCATGTGGTGTGATCGCCGCGACAGCCACACCGTTTTGTACCATCCCACCAGCCACCTTGCCATCCACGAAAAAGATGCCTACCGTGTGCTGCACCATCTTCACGCCGTCCACCTCGGCCCAAAGGATGGCCTATTCACTTTAGCCGATTTACAAGCCGTTCTGCCCACCCTGAGTGAACCCGGCGGGGGGCTGTTGATTGAACTGCCCCAGCGCGAAATCGGCGGTCAATTGCCGACATGGGACGAATTGGTGCAAATTGTCGAAACCGCCCATGCCGCCGGACTATATTGCCATTTGGACGGGGCGCGGCTGTGGGAATGTGGGCCGTATTTCAGCCGTCCCTATGCCGAAATCGCCGCCTTGTTTGATTCAGTGTATGTGTCGCTATACAAGATATTAAATGGCATTTCGGGCGCGATGCTGGCTGGCCCGGCGGATTTCATTGAGGAGAGCCGAATATGGCAAAGACGGCATGGCGGCAACCTCCCCGGCATGTATCCCTATGTGCTGGCGGGCAAAATGGGCCTCGAAAAGCACCTGCCACGCATCCCGGAATATGTGGGCAAGGCACGGGGAATCTGCGATGGATTAGCCACAATCCCCGGTATTGTCATTGTGCCGAACCCGCCGCCGACCAATATGGCCCATATCCACCTGAAAGGCGAAAAAGAGGCCCTGTTGGAAGCGGCCAAAATGGTCGGGGAGGCGATGGATATGCGGTTATTCGGGTGGCTGCGCGACGGCATTATCCCCGGTTATGCGGCGTTTGAACTGACGATCGGGGAGGCGGCCCTCGACATCCCAACGGAGGAAATTATTGAGGCGTTTAGGCGAGTAATGGCGCAGGGGTAATTGAGCTTAGATTAGGTGGGACAGGGGTATGTGCGCGGCTTGCGAAACGGTATGCATTTGTCAAGTGGTGTCATCGGTTATGGCGGAGGGTTATATTTGGCCGTTAGGAGGTGGCA
>JAIOHL010000238.1 GCA_019913005.1 Anaerolineae bacterium
CCTCCACCCTGACCTTTACACCGACAGCTACGGCGACACTGCAATATTCATTGACACCGACCAATACCCTGCTCCCATCCCGTACCCCCTTGGGTGGAACGCCCGGCGCAACCAGTGAAACATCGGGTAGTGAAGCTACCACCGCACCCGCTGGAACAACCCCGGATGTGAGTGGCCCTGCTACCCAGTCGCCAACGACCACCCGCACGCCCTCTACGACCCCCACCACGACTCAAGCGGCGTGTTTCGTCACACCGATTTCAGGGAACGCCCGTCTGCGGAGCGGCCCCGGTACCAATTTTGGGATTCGTGGCAGCCTGATCTTTGGCACGGATGGTCAGGTGGATGGTCAAGCGTTAGGCTCGGATGGATTCGTATGGTATCGCTTGATCGGTGATTTAGGTTGGGTCCGCATTGACGTGGTGACCACATCCGGCGAATGCGACAATCTGCCAGAGGTAGAGCCGTGAATCCAGCGAAGATTTTGGTGATGGGTGGTGTCACTTATGATGAATTGGTCTATTTGGAGACACTGCCCCCACCGATTCCGAATACGGTATTTAGCCATCGTTATCACGAGACGGTTGGTGGGACAGGCGCGGGTAAGGCTCTCAACCTGAACCGCCTTTTTCAGACCGTCACCTTCCACGCCCTCATTGGTGATGATTGGCGGGGTAGGGCGGTGTGCGATGTGTTCGCCACTGAGAAATTAAATTTTGTCGCCGAGATTGACCCCAAAGGCACAGAACGCCATATCAATCTCATGGAGACGAATGGTGGACGGGTCTCGATTTATGTTACATACGCCACCTTTGAGCCGACCATTGATAGGGCCTGTGTGGATGACCTGATTGCCTCACATGATGTGGTGGCCTTGAATATCATTAACTACTGTCGTTTTGCCATCCCGACCATCAAAGCACAGGGCAAACCCATCTGGTGTGATATCCACGATTACGACGGCAAGTCGGCCTATCATCAGGATTTTGTGGATGCCGCCGATTATTTGTTTCTCAGTTCCGACAAGCTACTCGATTACGGCTCATTTATGCAGGCGCAGATTGGGCAGGGCAAACGATTGGTCGTCTGCACACATGGCAAAAAGGGCGCAACGGCCTTAACTGCCGACGGTCAGTGGTTGGAAGTCCCAGCGCTGGATTACCCGCAGGTGGATACCAATGGCGCGGGCGACAGCTTTTTTGCCGGGGTGTTATACGGCTTTATGGAAGGCCACCCCATCGAAAAATGCCTCCGATTCGGCACCATTGTGGCGGGCCTGACCGTCACCTCACCCGATTTATTCTCACCCATGTTATCACCGGAGAAATTACAGGCCGAATACGCCGAACGGTATGGTTAACCTCACAACTTCGATTCACTGGCGCGATTCCATCCATCACGACGGGTCGGCTCGTTATGTTTCCAATCCCTATCCCGCTTTTGGCGAGACGATCACTGTAAAACTCAGGGTTGCCGCCAATGCCCCCGTACAAGCGGTCTATTTACGCACGGAACCGGACGGGGAGCAGTATTTTGCCGAGATGACCGCCGCCGAAAGACCCAGAAAAGGGGTGGGTTGGTGGCAGGGTAAGCTGCATATCACCGAGCCAACCGTGCATTATCGCTTCGTCATCGTAACGCAGGCGGGGGAAGTCTGGCATTATGGCGCGATGGGCCTGACCAACTATGAGCCGCTGGATCGAGCCGACTTTCAGATTTTGGCGGATTATCACGCCCCGGCATGGCTTTTTGAGGCGGTGTTTTATCAAATCTTCCCCGACACCTTTCGTAATGGCGACCCTTCTAACGACCCGAAACCCGAAGATTTTGAATATCGAGGGCGGCGTCCACATACCATTGGGTGGGGCGAAGGGCTACCACATGGTATGATGTATGGGCAGACGTATTATGGGGGCGATTTGCAGGGCATTACCGAAAGTTTGGATTATCTGGTGGATTTAGGCGTGACGGCCCTCTATCTTACCCCAATATTCAAGGCCTATTCCTGCCATCGTTATGATGTGGCGGATTATGACACGGTTGACCCATCGCTGGGTGGGGAATCGGCTCTGCTGCGTTTGGCGGAGGGCTTGGCGGCGCGGGGGATGCGTTATATTTTTGATATGGTTCCCAACCACTGCGGCCCCAAACACTATTGGTTCGAGACGGCCACTACTCACCCCGATTCGCTTGAACGCGATTTTTTCATCTTCCATCACTACCCCGATGATTATATGGGGTGGTTGGGGTACAAAAGCCTTGTCAAACTGAATTTCACCAGCCAAGAACTGCGCCGTCGTATGTATGGCATGGAAAACGCTCCGTTTCGGCGCTGGTTGCGTCCGCCCTATTCAGTAGACGGCTGGCGGGTGGATGTCGGCAATATGTTGGGACGGGCCGGAAGACATCAGTTCAACGGCGAAGTCCTGCGGGAAATGCGACAGGCTATTAAAGAAACCAACCCCGACGCCTACTTCATGGGTGAGAATTTTCATGACGCCACTTCCCAATTGCAAGGCGATCAGTGGGATGGGGTGATGAATTATCGCGGATTTACCAAGCCGTTGAAAGATTGGCTGCTTGGCTACAATCGCGGGTCGTTTGGTCTCAACAAGCCGATTCAATCCGCCGCGCCGACCTCCACCGATGCTATGCGTGGTGCGATGCAGACCCAGATTGGCGTGATTCCCTATGCCATCGCCATGCAACAGTTCAATTTGATTGGGAGTCATGACATTCCCCGCCTCTATTCCCTGCTGCACCACAATGAAAATCTGCTGCGCTTGGCGGTCATTTTGCAGATGACCTTTCCGGGTGTGCCGTGTGTGTATTATGGGGACGAAATCGGGATGCGGGATCGTGCCGGAATTGAGCCATCCCGTGATTGCATGATTTGGGATGAGAAGCGCTGGAATCATGACCGGCTTGCGTTCTACCGCAAACTCATTAGCCTGCGTCGCCAAAATGTCACCTTGCAGCGTGGGGGTTTCCAAATCTTAGCGGCTGAATCCGACCTGTTTGCCTATCAGCGCGAAGATGAACACAGCACGGTGATTGTCATTGCCCAACGCAGCCAACATCCACGTCCGGCAGGTGGCATGACGGTCTGGCACGGCGGGATTGCGGATGGGACATGTTTTGTTGAGTATTTTTCGGGGCAGTCGGCGGTGGTCGAAAATGGTCAATTTATGTTGCCATCATTGGGACAGGGTGGGACGATCTGGATTAGGAAGGATTAGGCCATGACTCGTTCAAAATGGGCGACATGGGGATTGATTAGTTTAATCGTCGGCGTGGCGCTACTCGTCTTATACGTGCTGGAACTAAACGTCAACTTCTGCGGGTTAGGCTGGTCTATTATCCTGCTGATGGTCGGGGTACGCCTGATTCAAATTGGGGTCAGCGGGGAACGTTTTGACGAGGATGAACCCATCAGCGTTGGTACAGATGGCGCACAGCAGGCCCGCTTAGAATTGGTGCATGTGGCAGGGCGGCTGAATTTGGGGGGTAATCCGGCCCAAACCGCTCTGATTGAAGGTAAATTCGGCGGGGGCATCGGTCAGCGGGCGCGGCGTATTGGCGATGTGCTGGATGTCGAAATTTCACCCGAACGCGGCTTGACCCGATTCCTATTTCCATGGAATTGGGTATTAAACAATTGGGCGCTCGGTGTTTCGATTCATCTACCCATGACGATGCGCCTGAATGTCTTTGCGGATGGGGCGAACATGGATTTGACGGCGGTCAATGCGCCTGATTTGCGTTTGATGACCGTATTTAGCACCGCGCAGGTACTCCTGCCGTCGGCGGGGCATATCGTCGTGAAAATGGATGCCATTTTGAGTAGTGTCGTGCTACAGGTACCGGAAGGGGTGGCGGTACGCATTGAGGCGGATGGCGTACTCAACAGCATTTCGATTAACCATCGGCGCTTTTTTAATGTGGGGGATGCTTACGAATCGCCCAATTTTAAGGAGGCGGCGCAAAAAATCGAGTTGCAGTTAAATGCGGTGTTTGCGTCGGTTATGGTGAAATAAGACGGGCAGAGTCACGAAGTCGTCAAGGGGAAATAGGGTAGGGGTGGAGCAGCCGTCCAGCGCGAAGATTAAATTTTTCGCGGTTTGGTTGACAAGCCATTCTCATATTGTTATAATCTACCTTAAATAAATTTAATGAAAAAATAGTGACAAGACGACATTTTGCTGCATTCCTCACAACACCCCGGCCTCCTCCCTACCGGGGTGTTTCGCATTCTTTTAGCGATTTCTAGGTAGATTGACCTATCAGAATATTGGGCAAAGCCACTGTACCGAATCTAGCTTGAAATACGGGTTACTCAACATGGGACCACTTGTAGAGCGTGGTAGTTGCAACCTACTCAAAATAAGCCTTTAACTATAATTGCGATCAATGCACCAATTGTGACAATAGCTACTGAGATAAAAACAAGAATGTTTGCTGAATTTGGGGGTTGGAAAGCACTAATTATAGTTGTTATTCCGGCCAATGTTATAGATAATCCAACTAAAATTGCTAATTTATTTGTAACGTTAATGTAGCCTACTGAAACCTTCTTATCACGTATAATTATACCACCCGCAATAATAGTTACTGATCCGAAAAGACATATAATAGGATTCATAGGTTATATCTCCACAATACATTGCAAGGGTTGAACCGTCAGAGATTTTTATTATAGGTAGCGGGGGACAAATCCACCGTGCTCAATTTAGCGGAACACTTCCAGTTCCATCTCTGTTAACCTAACTATCACTGTCTTTATCTGCCGCGTCCACCATCTTTTGCACCATCGCTAAAATGTCGAGCATGTTAGGCAAAGTTTCCTGCCACAGCGACGGCACATGCAGCACAAAGCCGGGGAGCAGGGGGGTACGATAGTCTCCGTCAGCATCCGGCGTCTGTGGAATAAAACGACCCTCCGCGTTACGCCGATAAAACCGACTTTCGTCACGCAGGGGATCAACAATCCAATATTCCTGCACGCCACCTGCTTCATATTCAAAGAATTTTTCGCCGTGATCGCGCTTGACGCTCTCGGTGGACACAATTTCGATACAAATATCGGCTGGCCCGTGCATCGAAGTTGGCGTGAAATTGACCATGTTGGCGGGCAGAATCACCTGCAAATCGGGTTCGCGTTTGACATTAATCGCGTCCAGTTCCATCAAGAACGGCGCATTTTTGATGGCCCCTATGGTGTGGAAATGCAGATTGTAGGTGTCAAACAGATTTCGCAGATAAATCGAAAGATTGTCATGCCGTGTATGAATGGGAGACAATGAAACCAACACCCCTTCTACCCATTCATAATAATCATGGGCATAGTTTTGCAGATAATCGTCCGCTGTTACAATGACCGTTGGTGCAGGATGGATTCGTTCAACCATGTCTATTACTCCTACTCACCCTCCATTTTAGCAATCGCCTCCCATGCCAACAACGCTTGGGCGACACTCCATGCTTGGGCCATGCAGCCACGCGGGGTAAAAGGGGCATTACCATCGGCGATTTCGCTAAGGGTGCCCAGTCCATGCTGGTTGATTTGACGCAGATACGGCCATAAATAACTTTTGGCAAGCGCGGGGTCTTGATATACCCGTAAATGCGCCAAGATAAACGGCCCCATGAGCCAGCCCCACGCCGTCCCCTGATGATAGGCCGCATCGCGGGTGGGTAAATCGCCGCCATATACCCCCACATAATCCGGTGCATCGGGCGACAGGCTGCGGAGGCCGTGCGGCGTATACAATTGGCGGGCGCATATATCTACGATGGACTTTTGCTGTTCCGGCGTAAAGGGGCATTCCGGCAAGGCCAGCGCAATCAACTGATTGGGGCGCAGGTGGTGTTCGTGACCATTCGGGCCATCCAGCACGTCAAAACAGTAGCCCGTGCGCGGATTCCAGAAATTTTTCAACCCCTGTGCGGCTTTTTCGGCCATCAGGTGATAGTGATCCGGCGATTCTCCCAACAATCGAGCGATTCGGGCCATAAACAAGAGGGCGTTATACCACAGCGCATTTATTTCAATAGGCTTGCCGATGCGCGGCGTGACCACCCACTCGTCCACTTTGGCATCCATCCATGTGACTTGAACCCCTGTTTCCCCGGCATAAATCAGCCCGTCATCGGGATCGAGATGGATGTGGTAGCGTGTGCCCTTTTGATGCCATGCAATGATGGATTGCAGCACCGGGAAGATCTCGACCAGAAACTCGCGGTCTAGGGTCGCAGCATAATAGGCGCGGATGGCCTCAAAATACCAGAGGGTGGCATCTGCCGTATTGTATTCCGGCGCAACACCCAGTTCGGTAAATCGGTTGGGCAGCATCCCCTGACTGACCAATCCACCGAAGGTACGTAAGATGCTGCGGGCGATGGCTGGACGGCGTGTGGTTAGGGTTAATCCAGCAAGGCTAATCATCGTGTCACGCCCCCAATCCTCAAACCAAGGATAACCCGCGATGACCGTTTTGCCATCGGGGTCATGTGGGGAAGGGCGATTTACGACAAATTGATCGGCGGCAAGAACCAACTGACAGATTTCCGCTGGGGCATCCTGCCAACCGCTGCTGGTGAGGAGTGCTTGGTCATGGGTCATTCTGTCAGTAAGAGCCTTTGCGCCATCTAGTGAGGCAGCAGGGTCGGTGCTGGCGACAATGGTGAAGGACACAGCGGGTTGCAGCACCACGTCAAAAACCCCGGCATACATATTGTCGTCGTATTCCACCTGCCCGCGATAGGCTTCAATCGCATGGTAAAAATTCAGATACCAGTTTTCATCGGGGATAAAGCTGCCGCCATCGGCCCGTATATAAAATGGCTGCCCGACGCTCGGCCCATCAATTCTGATGCCATCGGTGATGCGCGTCACGTTCAGTTGGGTGTCCGCGCCGACGGTGTTGGCATGGTGATCTCGATAGTTGACCAATGCCTTGGCCGAAAGCCGCAGATTCATACTCGCCCGCGTCAAGGTATAGCGGATATACGTGGTGTTGGCGCCGTACTGCATCCACACCCGTTTTTCCAATTGGGCATCGGCAAGGGTATATGTCCACACTGGAATAGACCCTTCCAAACGAAAACGCTCCAGATACAACACGCCATAATTTTCAATATCGTCTGGTTGCCATTCATTACAATACAGGCGATAGGTGTGGGCGTCATAAATGACCGTTTCGTCAAGTTTGGTGAGCAGTAGGGTTCGGGCCAATGGGGGGTTGAGTGCCGCAATCAAGAGGCCATGATAGCGACGGGTCAGGACTCCGCCAACCGTACCCATGCCATAGCCGCCGATGCCGTTGGTGATAACCCATTCGCGGGTCGAGGCCGTCTGAAAATCGCAGCAGATACTGCGGTCAAAATCAATCATAGAGTCGCCTTTCCGGGTGTGGAAAGTTACAGTTCTGATGATAGGGATAATTATAGAGGGTATTGCAGAAGGGCGCACCCAGTTTACGGGGATAGGGCTGACCCTGTGCTCGCCCCATAGGTGGCTTAATCTATTAAACTACAGTATTTCTCATCTCGGTTGACCCAAGCAACCGGGCCAAGTCTATACTTCAATAAAGATTGACCTAACCAGTGTTTTTCAAAGCATTCCCCAATTTTTTGGGGATAGGTGCGGAGAGGGTTGGGTAAAATGGTAATAAATCGCTATTTGCGTGCCAAGCCGTTTTTGACAAAGTACAAAACTGTGAAAAGGTACATTCCAATAGGAGAGCAATTAAGATGAAAAGCATTCATGTCGCCAACACTGAGCTTGACGTGTCGGAAATATCGTTAGGTTGTATGCGCATCTCCGCGATGACCAACGCCGAAATCGCGCATTTGATACATACCGCGCTTGATGAGGGTGTGACCTTCTTCGATCATGCCGATGTGTATGGCGGTGGGCAATCGGAAGCCAAGTTTGCCGAAGCAATAGACATGACCCCCAGCCTGCGCGAAAAAATGATGCTCCAGAGCAAATGTGGCATCCGTCGAGGGTCTTTTGACTTTTCCAAAGAACATATTTTAGAAGCGGTCAATGGGAGCTTGAAACGTCTGCGAACCGAATACCTCGATGTCCTTCTCCTGCACCGACCCGACGCTTTGGTCGAGCCAGAAGAGGTCGCTGAGGCCTTCAACATGCTGCATGGCAGTGGCAAAGTCAAATATTTCGGGGTCAGCAATCAAAATCCGATGCAGATTGAGCTATTGACCAAATATGTCACCCAGAAACTTGTCTTCAACCAACTCCAATTCAGCATCACCAACGCAGGCATGATTAACGCCGGGATCAACGTAAACATGGAAAACGATGCCTCGATCAACCGCGACGGCAGCATTTTGGATTACTGCCGCTTGAAGGACATCACCATTCAGGCGTGGTCTCCATTCCAATATGGCTTCTTTGAAGGGGTTTTCTTGGATAACGAGAAATTCCCGGAACTCAACCGGGCCATTAACGAGATGGCAGCCGACAAGGGCGTTGCCAATACCGCGATTGCCATTGCATGGATTCTGCGCCACCCCGCTCGAATGCAGCCCATTGTTGGCACAACCAACCCGGAGCGTTTGAAGGCTATATGCAAGGCTTCGCATATCACCCTCAGCCGCGAGGAATGGTACAAAATCTATCTGGCGGCGGGTAACATACTGCCCTGATAGTGTGGCATCAAAACCGCCGATTTCCCACCCCACGACTTTCGGCACATGGTCGTGGGGGATTTGCTGGGTTAGCGCGTCTGGGTTTATTAAGCTCACTTTGATTTGTCGGCACGTGCTGACAACATGGCTTCGCGTGTCGTAGCAATCGCCTCGTTAAGATCAGGTAGCACCCCAAGTTGTTGCCATGCCCATAGCCGATCAAAGATGTCCCAGACTTCTACAATCTTGCCATCCGCCACTCGGAAAATGTTAATGCCTGAATTGGTCGTTTGCCTGCCTGTCGGAGGAAGACCATTTAGCTCACCTATATGCGTGCCGTGACTCGTCCAACGAACCATGACCCGATCATCTTCGGCGATCATCTCTTCTATCTCAAAATGCCAGCCCCCGAAGGTTGCTTTATGCTGTTCATAGGCAGCCTTTTCCCCCTCAGGGCTAGACTCCACGACTTGCGCTGTCACGTTTGCGTGCATGATCGTGTGAAATTGGAAGCGGGGTGCAAAGATTTCATCGCAGGCGGTGGGATTGAATGGAGCGTCTTCAAAGTAACGACGCACAAGTCTTTTGTTTGCTTCAAGTGACATGAAAATTCGACTCCTTGATGGCTTACAAAATGGTCAATAGACGGCAAAAGCATGAAAGGCACATCTGGAAACTTCAGTTTGTGAATCTTTGGTGAAGTGAATATAGTGGCTAAAGGCATCCATAAGGAATATACCTCAAAATAGGCCAATGGGAGGATGGGTGTCATGAGTGAACGAACGAAAAAATCGGTGCCGGTCAATGGATTAATGCAGATGCTTTTAAAATGGGTATACTTTTAACCATTCAAATTATTAAGTTATCACAAAATATTTTGTCTTAGGGGGTAGGAGGTTTCGATGTCTAGAGTGCTTAATTTTTTCAGGTCTCTATTGCAAAAAACCTTTTTTGTTCGTGGGTATGTTTTAATGGGTGCGGGTGTGGTCATTATTGGCGCACTCGTCACCATCCCGCCCGGTTGGGAATATAGCAATTCCACCTCCTTCTGTGGAACCACCTGTCACACCATGCCCCCTGAATATAAAACCTATCAAATTTCACCCCATGCGCGGGTTTTGTGTGTAGATTGTCACATCGGGCGCGATTGGATTGCCGTACAATTCAGCCGCAAGATCGGCCATACCCGTCTGGTCGCGGCGACCCTCTTAGATCGCTACGAGTATCCCATCCGTACCCATTCTATGCGTCCGGCCCGTGACACGTGTGAACAGTGCCATTTCCCCCAGAAATTTTCGGATGACAGTATGCGTATTATCCCGCGTTATGAAAATAACCGCGCCAATGATGCCTATGCTGTCTACCTGCTGATGCACACAGGCGGTGGCAATGAGCGCGAAGGGCTGGGGCGTGGGATTCACTGGCATGTCGAGAATACAGTGTCCTATATCGCGCTGGACAAAGACGAACAAGACATCCCTTGGGTGCGGGTTGAGACCCCCGATGGTCAAGTGACCGATTACAACGCCATCAACTCGCCGATTGACACCAGCAACCTCGATCAGTACGAAATTCATGTGATGGATTGTGTGACCTGCCATAATCGTATTTCACACTTGATTGACACCCCGCAGGACGCCGTAGATAAAGCCCTCGCGCAGGGCGATATTTCAACCGATATCCCATTTATTCGCGTGCGTGCGGTTGAACTACTTTCCGGCGTCTATGCCACCAGCGAAGAAGCCGTTGTCTCCATTGAAACCCTCGATCAATATTATCGGGATTACTATTCCGACTTCTATGCGGAAGGCAGCGCGAAGGTCGCTGACGCCATCACCGCACTGACCGAGATTTATAAACAGAATAACTTCCCAGAGCAGGAACTTTCGTGGCAAACGCATCCTGACAATATCGGGCATCTCAATTTTCCGGGGTGTTTCCGCTGTCATGATGGCGAACATTTTAGTACGGCAGGTACGACCATCCGCCTTGAATGTAACCTTTGTCATTCCATTCCTCAAATCGTCACGCCCGATCAAATTGAACCCACTCTCCCTCTAGCAACTGGACTAGAGCCACAAACTCACCTTGATTCCACATGGATTACCCGCCACCATCTTTCGTTGGATGCCACCTGCTCAAATTGCCATACCGTGAGCAATCCGGGCGGTACGGATAATTCCAGCTTTTGCTCGAACAGTGCTTGTCATGGCAATAAATGGGAATTTGCCGGGTTTGATGCGCCGGGGATGGCGACCATTCTTGGGCTGTATCAATTTGAGGCCGAGCCGCTGTTGCAAGATTTCACAGGTGCGCCAACCTATAGCATCTTACAACCCCTCTTTGAACAGGAATGCGGCGCATGTCATGGGCCGACGCCCAGCAAAGGACTGCGTGTGGTGGATTACGCAGGGTTGATGGCGGGCAGTGAAAGTGGTGTGGTGGTTGTCCCCGGATCACCCGATGACAGCCTGATCGTACAAACGTTGGAGGGTGGACACTTCGCAAGCCTGACCAAACACCAAATGGAACTGCTGCGTCAATGGATTAGTGACGGCGCACCAGAGA
>JAIOHL010000239.1 GCA_019913005.1 Anaerolineae bacterium
CAAAGATGAAATTGATGAGCATGTGCGGTTGAATGATGAGGCCATTTCAGCCCTGCCCATTGCGCGGGTCAAGTTCGGCGGTGCTGTAGCCAACAATCTGGTCATCCACGAGGGCGACAAAACAGTTGACGAGGGGATAAAAGTAGGGTCGGTTGAAATTCTCTTGCAGCGATTCGAGTGTTACGTACTGATCCTCCTGATTACATTCTATTGAACGGTTGGCGACCTCCACCATTACGGGCAGGTCGTCCCATTCGAACGGGCGAATGACAACATGATCGAGCTTCATATGGCTTCCCTTTGACCTATTGATTAGATGGGGCAGCGCTCATGAGGATGGGAAATAAAAAGCGGCCACAAGGCATTGCTGTGACCACCTGAAAGTTCAAATGTCGAGGTTCTACTATAGTGGCTTATGAGGAAGGCAATGCACATGGAGGCGCTGATTGATTTCACAACTAAACATGGCACTGCTCCTTTCCATTCCAAATACATAGCCACAACTTTAGCAGAGGATTACGTGTCTGGCAAGGGGTTAAACCCGCGCTTCATTCGCCCGAATTTTTGGCTTCCCGTTCGCGGCGCTTGCGTTCGAGATGTTCACGGATGTCGGGCAGGGCAGAAATGGCCTCATCATTCAACCGCACATGCTCATCAATTTCATCTTTGTGGTCGTAGTAAAATGACCACGCCGCATAGACCTCAGCGGGCGTTAGTCCGTAACCGTCACAAATGCGCTCCATCGGCCATTCGGGGTCGTCAATTAACCGCGAAAGGAATTCAACCGTGATGCCTTTGCCTATCACGCGATAATGTTCTGATTGGGGCTTACGTTCGATATATTGGGTAATGACTAGCTCAGTTGTCATGATTTTGCCCACCATACCTCGTTGTATAGATCATTTGGATAGTCTGCTGCCTCATGCAAAAGCAGCAATTCTCGGATGACGAAGGAGACGGATTTACATTGGTCTTCCATGCGAAAATAGACGATGCCCCCATGTTCTTTGCCGTCAGCCTGCCATGCAAGATGCAATTGGAAGAAGTAACCCTTATCACATGTTACCATAACTCGACCTATCCTAGTGCAGTGGGCAAGGTGTTCTTCATCGGAGGCGTTTTCCATTCCATCCTCAGAACAGTGGATAATATCCACCCCCTTGTCGCGTAACTGGCTTACGATTTCAGTTGTGATATGTGAATCCAAGTAAAATTTGGGGGTCGCCATAATATTCCTAATCTTGGTAGTAGGAAATTCCGAAACTAAAACCCTAGCCTCATTCGCCCGAATTCTTTGCCTCTCGTTCGCGGCGCTTGCGTTCGAGATGTTCACGGATGTCGGGGAGGGTCTCATAAAATTCGCGGCTGCGACGGCGGTTCTCATCAATTTCGGCTTTATGGTCGTAATAGAATGACCACGCGGCATGGACTTCAGCCGGGGTGAGTCCCCATCCTTCACAGATTTGTTCAACTGTCCAGTTTGGATCGTCAATGAAACCAACCAGAAATTCGACGGTGACTCCTTTACCGACGACACGATAGAATGAGGAGTCCGGTTTGCGTTCGATGTAGTTGATTGGAATAATGGTGTTTTCGCGTAAGGCTGTCATCTCTGTTTCCTCCAGAACTGATTATAGAGGTCGCTTGCGTCATTGGCAGCTTCCCACAAAAACATGAGTTCATTAAACACGACACTGATTGACTTGCATTGATCTTCACCTCGAAAGAAGGCAATTCCCATGTGTTGTTTGCCCGCAGCAATCCACTTGTAATGCAATTCATATTCAATGCCGGGGTCGCATGTTACCATTATACGTCCATTTTCGGCAGCATAGGTCAGATGTTCCTCATCGCTTGCGTCTTCCATGCCGATTTCTGCGCAATGGATAGCATCTACGTTCTTCGCCCGTAATTGAATCGCCACTTCTTTAGGGATATGTGAATCCAGATAGAATTTTGGGGACGCCATAAAATTCCTGATTTGAGTATCGAAAAATCAACCCCACCCATTATACCCCGCTTCATTTTTACAAAATCTTTGCAATTCCTAATCAACTGCATAACACCTTCACTCTACTGTTAACATACCGACCACACACGAGTAACAGACGTTTAGAGGAAAGGTAAGATTATGTTTAAGAAAGTACCCATAGTCTTGATTGTCATGGGCCTGTTGTTGATTAGCGGGGGAGTGGTGTTTGGGCAAGACCCCGGCGACGGCAAACGCCGACCTCCACCACCCATCGGCAACCCCCCACCACGCGATGATCGGCGCGAAAATGCGGATGATAACGGGGGTAGGGGGCGATCATCGGATGCCAATTCCACTACCCAAAATGACACCACCGAACAGATTTTGATGGAGACGAGCCTGCCGCTGGGTGGTGAAAATACGGTTGAAGATGTCTCGGTGGAGGCGTTCACGAATCATCCTCCCGATTTTGATGAGGCACAAATTGAGTTGTTCGACGAAGGCGACGAGTTATTTGAATTCGCTTTCGACGATGCAGGCGGTCTGGGGCCAGTGTTTAATGCCAATTCGTGCGAAAGCTGTCACGGGGGCGATGGGCGGGGACGTGCGCCGGAATTTAATGGCGAGACGGAAAGCGGCCTGCTAATTCGCCTCGCCCTGCCGACACGGGCCGATAATGGTGGTTTTCTGGGTGACGCGATGTATGGCGGGCAGTTGCAGGACATCAGCATCGCAGGGACGGCACGCGAGGGCGACATGGCGATTACCTATGTCGAAATCACGGACACGTTCGCCGATGGCACACCCTACAGCCTGCGCCAACCCGTCTACGCGATTGCCAATCTGGGCTATGGGCCGATGGATGCCACCATCACCTATTCGCCGCGTGTCGCCAACCAGATGATCGGCCTCGGCCTATTGGAGGCGGTGGATGCGGCGACGATCTGGAGTTTGGCCGATGAAAATGATGCCAATGGCGATGGCATATCGGGCCGTCCGAATCTGGTGTGGGATACCATCAATCAACAACTGACACTGGGGCGGTTTGGCTGGAAGGCCAATCAACCCAATCTCTTACAACAGACCGCCGGGGCGTTTAATGGTGATATGGGCATCACGACCAGCGTGTTCCCCAATCAACCGTGTACGGCGGGGCAGACCGCGTGTGATAGTGCTGCAAATGCGCCGGAATTGGATGATGAAGATTTGGCGGCGGTGGTGTTTTATTCCAGCAGCCTGTCCATTCCAGCCCAACGTAATGCCGACGACCCGACGGTGCAGTGGGGCGAGGATTTGTTTGAGGCGGCGCAGTGTTCTTCATGCCATATCCCGCAGATGACGACGGGCACGCACCCGACCATCCCGCAGTTATCCAATCAGACCATCCGACCCTACACCGACTTGCTGCTGCACGATATGGGCGACGGCTTGGCGGACGGGCAGGCGGATTTTCTGGCATCAGGCAGCGAATGGCGCACCCCGCCGCTGTGGGGCATTGGACTGTTTGAGACGGTCAACGGGCACACCTATTATCTGCATGATGGGCGGGCACGCAATTTGACCGACGCGATTTTGTGGCATGGCGGAGAGGCGCAGGCTTCGCAGCAGGCGTTTATCCAGATGAGTGCCGAAGAGCGTGAGGCGTTAATCGCGTTTTTGGAATCGCTGTAGGGTAAGTTCTATCTAGGGGTCAAAAAGCGAGAATCCCCACCTCAAACCCCTCCCTAATGATTTGGGGAGGGGCTTTAATATTCCGTTGCCAAGCCCAACCATGTGCGCCTAGGCTTTGCGTGCGATTGCCAATTGCGCCCGCTGCTGATCAGTCAATTGCTCCTGAAGCGGCTCCAGCGCCTCGACCACCCTCTTGCGTGCCTTTTCATCGCTGTCTTCAAGGATAGCCATGAGGGGTTCAACGGCTCGCGTATCGCCAACCTGCGCCAAGGTTACTGCTGCAACCAACCGCACCACCCAGTTACTATCGTTGAGAAGAGCAGCTACAGATTCAATCGCTCGTGGGCCAAAATTCGGGATGACGGCTGCTATACCCTTTACAATCCGCCAGGGAGTCACTAGGGGTAGCCCCATATCGCTAAAGTCCCTTTCTTGTTTTTGCCCAGCGATGCCTGCCTCGGTGAGCGCCGCGATTAGTTTGCCGATGGCCTGACTGCCTTGTTCCGACGTTAACCAATCTGGATCAAGTTTCATCGTTTGCAGACTCGTTGAGACTGCTTCACCAACCAACGGAACACCCTTTTTCACTCCGTTCAGGTGCGTATCGCCGAGCTTGGCTATGAGGGGTTCGACGGCCCGCACATCGCCGATCTGGGCCAAGGCCTTCGCTGCCGATGGTGTATAGTCTTTGTTGAGGAGAGCAGCAATCAGGGGTTCGACGGCTCGCGCATCCCCGATCTGACCCAACGCCTCGGCTGCCGCGTCCCTAACAGTCCAATCGCTATGGTTGAGTACACTGATCAGGGGTTCGACGGCCCGCACATCGCCGATCTGACCCAACGCCTCGGCTGCCGATGGTGTATAGTCTTTGTTGAGGAGGGCAGCAATCAGGGGTTCGACGGCAGCACTGCCAAAGCCGACCACCTCTCTCCATGCTTTGCGTGCGATTGCGAATTGCGCCCGCTGCTGATCATTCAATTGCTCCTGAAGTGACCCCAGCGCCTCGAACACTCGCTCGCGTGCCTTTTCATCGCTGTCTTCAAGGATAGCGATAAGGGGTTCAATGGCTCGCGTATCGCCAACCCGCGCTAGGGTCACGGCTGCCACCATTCGCACCACCCAGTTACTATCGTTGAGAAGAGTAGCCACAGATTCAATGGCTCGCGCACCAAAATTCGGGATGACGGCGGCTATACCCTTTACAATCCGCCATGCATCGGTTGTGGGAGTCACCGGATGTTGCCACTCATCGAAATAGTCTCTTCCCGCTTTTTGCCAAGCGATGCCTGCCTCGGTGAGCGCCGTGATGAGTTTTCCGATGGCCTGACTGCCCAGTTCCGACGTTAGCCAATCCGGATCAAGTTTCATCGTTTGCAGACTTTTCGAGACCCGCTCACCGACCAACCAATCACCATGCCTGATTCCGTCCAGTCGCGTATCGCCGAGTTTGGCGATCAGGGGTTCGACGGCCCGCGCATCGCCGATCTCGGCCAATGCCTTCGCTGCCGATGATGTATCGCCTTCGTTGAGGGCAGCAATAAGGGGTTGGACGGCAGCACTGCCAAAGCCGACCACTTCTTCCCATGCTTCGCCCGCGATTGCCACTTGGATCCGTTGCTGCTCATCCAGTCGCTGCTGCATCGGTTTCAGCGCCTGCGCCGCCGAACTGCGGACAGAACTATCACTATCGTTGAGGGCAGCAATTAGGGGATTGAAAGCCCGCACATCCCCGATCTGGCCTAACGCCTGCGCCGCGAAATATCGGATATCACTATGGCTATCGTTGAGGGCCTTAATCAAGGGTTGGACGGCTTGCACATCCCCGATCTGGCCCAATGCTTCGATTACCTTCTGGCGGACATTAATAGCGCCATCGTTGAGGGATGCGATGAGCGGTTTGACTGCGATACTGCCAAAACCAACCACTTCCTTCCATCTCTCTGGTACGATTCCCGCTTGTGCGATTGCGGCTTGGACACGCTGTTGGTCATCGAGTTTCGGCTCCATCCGCTTGAGTGCCTCGGATGCCGAATTGCGGACATACACTTGGCTATCATTGAGGGCCGCAAGTAGGGGATTGATCGCCCGCGCATCTCCAATCTTGCCCAGCGCCTCAACTGCCGCGTCCCTAACATGCCAATCGCTATGGTTGAGTACACTGATGAGGGGTTGGATGGCCCGTGCGTCGCCGATCTCACCCAACGCTTTGGCTGCCTCGCGGCGGACATCCTCCTCGGTCTTGCGCAAAAAACGTTCCTTCATCCCTTTCTGATAAAGAAGCGCTTTGATCAGCATCTTAACATCGCGCTGCGCCGCCAGTTGAGTAATGTCGAGCGGTGTATTGGATCCAAAGAGTGGCATAACAAGAACCTCCGATTTGGCTAAGATCAGGACGCCTAGATTATTTCTTGGGCATGAACCAACCTTGTGTACAGCCCGATGACCATTGACTTTAGCAGTCAAATTGAGGACGATGAATCATATACCCTTTTGTAAGGTCGGTTGCGGCTGGGGTATGTCATCAGTCTACTGGGGTTGTCTGCCGTTAGCAATTTTCAAACTAAGCCTTACCCCTCCAACACCCACAAGCGAAATTCCTGATAGGGCAGCCAGCCCACGTTGATGCCCGCCCAATCGCTGAAGAAGGGCCGTCCATGCGCATCCGAAAAATCATAGACCACCCCTTGCAGCGGGCCGGAACGCACACCGGTTAAATCCATGATAAAGGGGTGGACGGCTTGTGGATCGGGGTGTTCCAATGAAATCGCGGCGACCAACAGCCGATTTTCCGTCTCGATTGCCCACCAAGCCAACCGATCATCGGCATGACGACAGACCATTGTGCCGCTGTCCAGCCACACTCGGCAGGCGTCGTAAATATCCTCCAGAATGTGATAATGGCGGGTATAGTCGGCATCCCCGACCCACGTCAGGTTGATGTCGCGGATGTTGGCGGGGAAAAGACCGTGCGACAAATCCTGCGCCCCGACGACCTCATATTTGGGCCGCCGCGCCAAACCTGCCCCGAAAAATCGGGATATAAAATGCCGCTGACGCATCCCGGCAAATCCGGCGATTTCTATGATGGATGCGCCCAATAGACCCTTATTGCCTGTGTCGTGGGTGTCCACCGCGAAGGTAATGGCGGTGCGGGTGGGGCGATTTTGATTCAGGGCGATATGCCGATCCGCCAGTTGGAAGCATTTTTCAATCAGGCCCCGGTCAATTTTGTAGAACATATCCGACCCCAAAAGGACATCGTAACCAATCGCGGCGTAGTTCTCCAATTCGTCGCCCATACGCTCGGCCAGATTGCCGATATAAGGTTTGGCGGATGATCGCGTGGTGGCGTTCAAGCGGGCCAGAATCGCGGGGGTGGGGCGATCCGAAGCGGGTTTCGTGAAGTCATCATGATAGAGCGAATCAAAGATATGGTCGGCGGAGTCTTGGCGCACAAAATCGAAGTCAAATTCATCGCGCCAATAGCTGAAAATATCGCAAAAATATGCAATGCCGGGTTCATATTCTTGCGCGTCGGCGGTGGCGCGATTGGGTATCAGTCCGGTATAGAATTTGATCGGGGTCAGGGCGTGGAAGGCCATGTGATACAAATCGTCACCGGACGGGCTGCGATAATCCCATTTGGGATAATTTTTGTCCCCATAGTAGCCGCGATAATCGGGGAGGCCGTGCGCTGCCCAACTCTGGGAGGGGATTGTCCAATAACCTGCGTCTATCACCGCCCGAATGATACGATAGTACACATGCTGCGTATAGTCACGAGTCGGTTGGTCATCGGAGGGGCTAGATTCTAAGTCCTTCAAGCCTGCTTTTTCCATCTCAGCCGCCACAAGCGCCCGCACTTCCGCAACCAATTGCGCCTGATGGCCTTCCTGCAAAATCGCCGTCATCGGTTCGAGCAGGGGGGCATCCGGTTTACCATCCGGCACACGCACCCAGCGGAATAATTCGGGGTGCATCAGGACGGGCTTGGCGAACTGGGTCATATGTGGTTCAAGATCAAAGCCAATCGCCTTGCCGAGCAGATGGGCCGCCTGCACCAATGCACGCATCTGATCATCAGGGCTGAGGCCGATGGTTGGATGCGTCAGGCGCTGGTCAATCGTCCGCACCGAGCGCACCGCATAAATCACATGATGGTCGTAATCGGTGAACGGGCCGAGATGGATGGCGTTGGCGCGAATAATTGGCAGCAGGCGGGCGGTGGTCAAAAAATTGCCATGCTGCTGACCCGTGCCCGTTGCGCGGATGTTGATAAAGCAGAAATCGGCATCGGCCATCCATCCACTGTTGGGTAAATGTCGCACGGGGCTATCGGCTGAACGGGTGTGGGAGAGGCCATGATAAAACGCGATGATCGTGGCATCCTCAAGAGCCAGCATCGCCGGGCAGGTCTTGGCGAGATAGCCCTTCTGAAAAT
>JAIOHL010000240.1 GCA_019913005.1 Anaerolineae bacterium
GTCTTTGGCCCATCAAGCGAAGGCGCTCACCTTTGGGATAATGTCGGTGCCGAAGGTCGCCAGCGGGGTGAGGGTGTGATCGTTGGGCATGTTAAAAATCACCTGCTGAAACCCCATCTCGGCCAATTCGTGGCATATCTCGACTACTTCTGACGCGCTCATGGCATCCGGCGCGAGGCAGATCGAACCCAGTACGGTACGTTCAATCGTGGCATAATCACGCCCGATCCGTTCACAGTGTTCGCGCAAGACGGCCAATTTGTGGGGTAGGTTCTGCTTGCGATTGCGGAACGTTTCCACATAGTCCGCTGGATAATTCGGCAGCGGTGTGCCTAAGAAGAAATTGCACGCATCGCCATAGGTCGCCACCAACCGCAGGGTCTGTTTTTCGCCTTCGCCCCCAATCAAAATCGGCGGATGGGGTTGGGAAAGCGGTTGGGGATGATTCATCGGCTCGGTGAGATGATAATAGCGCCCCACAAATGGCGTGGTGTCGTCGGCCCACATGTGTTTGGCGATTTGCAGCGTTTCTTCCAGCCGTTCCAAGCGTTCGCGGGTGGATGGAAAGGCCATACCCAAACCCACCGCCTCGCGTTCATACCACCCTGCCCCGATACCCAAGATCGCCCGTCCGCCCGACAGCACATCCAGTGTCGAGACCGTTTTGATGAGCAAGCCGGGTGGCCGATAAAACGCACCCGTCACCAGCAAGCCCAAGCGTAGCCTTTTAGTGACCGCCGCCATGTACGCCAGCGTGGAATAGCCCTCTAACATAGGCGCTTCGGGTTCACCCCACACCCCACCGATGCCAAAAAAATGATCCATGACCCACAGGCTGGCGAAACCACTTTCATCGGCAAGTTGGGCGATTTCCGCCAATTTCGGCCCGATGCCACCCGGCCAATCAAAACTGGGCAGTTGTAAGCCAATCTTCATGATAACACCCCTTCTTCACTATGCAGCAAACGCTCGATCTCGGACATCTGGGCGGCGGTTAATGGGCCAAAATCCATTGCACGCGCATTTTCCTCGGCCTGTTGGATGCTCTTAAAACCGGGAATGGGAATCGTGACTGGGCTACGTGCCCACAACCACGCCAGCGCCCCTTGTGCCAAAGTGCGTCCGCCACTGCTCAGGATGTCGCGGATGGCCTCCAATTTTTTCAGATAGCTTGTGTTCGGCTTGCCGTCGGGGAACATTGCCACCCAGCCATGCGCCCCACCCCGCACGTCCTCGGCAGATAATTGCGACTGCGGGGTATATTTGCCCGTCAAAAGGCCCATTGCCAGCGGCCCCCGATTAATGCTGGCGAGGTGGTGGGCCTCACAAAAAGCCAAAATCTCCGCATTGCCCTCAAAAACGTTGAAATGCTGCTGTACAGCGGTGCAATGTGGCCCTTCCGCAAACAATCGGACGTTCTCTATTTGGTCGGTGCTCCACGCATAGCTGCGAATCTTGCCCGCCTGCACCAAGACCTCCAATTCCTCACGGAGGGCAAGGGCATCTTCGGCGGCGCAGTCCCACGCATGAAGCTGATAGAGGTCAATCGTGTCAGTACGCAGGCGGCGCAAACTGCCCTCCAGTGATTTGCGCAGGCTCACCAAACTGACATCAATCGGGCCGATGTCGTGCCGTGTGCGGTCATAGCTGCGGCCAAACTTGGTGGCAATGACGACCTGATCGCGCTTGCCAACGAACGCCTCGCCCAGAATATCTTCGGAGCGCCCATAGACTTCCGCCGTATCAAAAAACGTCACCCCAAGTTCAATCGCCCGATGAATGGCCCGGATAGATTCGGTGTCATCTACCGCGCCATAACTCACGGGTTTGCCAGATTCCAAAATCATGCCACCAATCGGCCAACACCCAAAACCCACCGCGCTGACCGGGATACCACTGCGTCCAAGTGGTCGTGTAAACATCTCTCGCCCCTTTCAAAATCGTGCCAATGAAATGAGCGTACAACCTGTAGTGTACTCTAGGTCAAGGGGATGGTTTGGATGGCATTCGGGTGAATAAGCGCGGTTCAAAAGCCCACGCCCGCCCTCTACCCAAACATTTCATACGCCGACAGTTTTTCCGCAAGGGCTTCAGCAAGGAACTCTCAGACATGTTGACCTCACCCCCCGACCCCCTCTCCATTTGGCGAGGGGGAGTCGAATCTGGCGTATTGAAGCCCCTCTCACGTGGGAGAGGGGTTGGGGGTGAGGTTGGTTTTTCCTCCATTGTCCCCAAAAGTATCGGAGTCTGAACCAAACATAGGGAGGGCTTCAAGAGGGCGTTTTATGGTGGGCGAGGCGGATTCAGGTTGCAGACACGGTCTGTGGGAGGGGGAAGGCCGCCAGCGGAATCATCATCGTCGCAAAGGCCCGCTGCCACACGCGACTGGCATCACCCAGTGCTTCCATCATTTCCAAAATCTCCGGAATGACCTCATGGATCAAATGTGGCGCTACCCCACGATGAACATCCCGCAACCGCCAGACCTCCGCCGGAAATTGCAGAAAATCGGCAATCCAATCACTGAGCATGTGCCCATTCAGCGGAAAATCATACAGATTGTATTCCGCCGACCATCGCGCAACCAGCACCGGCAGGCCCGCCTCTAGCACGGTTTTGGCAAAGGGCAGGGTATTACGTAGGCACTCGAAATCGAGGTCGTACATAAGGGTGAGATAGGTGGGGTGATGAATCAGGTCGTGCGGTGGGGTGTGCAGCAGATGCAGTACCTCAACTTGGGGCATGTCCAGATAAAAGGCAAGCGTTTTGGCGATCATCTATAACGTCCTCGACCAATAAACCGTGTGGCAACGATGGGCAATATTCGATCGGGCGACAGATTGAGTGATGAAAATTAACCCCACCCCCTATCCC
>JAIOHL010000002.1 GCA_019913005.1 Anaerolineae bacterium
CAGCATCAAAAGCTCGCTGCGGAATGTCATCGCCACGCCACGCGGGGTCAATATGCTGCGTCGGGTCGCCGAAATGTTGGAGGAGCGTACCCGCGAAAAAGCCAAATCTGAACCCGGCTCACACACCGCGCTTGCCAAAGACCAGCCCGGTCATGATGAGGGCAAATTGGCCGAACTGCGTAACATCAAATTTGAGATGGCCCATGCCTGCGCCAAAGCTGCGGATAAGGCGATTGTCGGCAAGATGCGGGATGTGTTGGAAGCCCCCAGTGCCGAAGCCGCCGATACCGCACTCAAGGGCATCTATGACAAACTGGAGGGCATGATTCAGATGCCCAGTGCGTCGCATGATTTCGCCAGCATTTTGAATGAAAAGATGGAGGCCGCCAAGAAAGCCTACCTTGCCCATCAACAGGAGCAGGCGTCCGGCGGTGGCGATCACGATCATTAAGCCATGCGGTCAAACCAACCCCATCCCAAACATAGGGAAGGGCTTCAGCAAGGGATTTTCAGATTTGTTGACCTCACCCCCCGGCCCCCTCTCCAACAGGCGAGGGGGAGAAGACGGCCTATTGAAGCCCCTCTCACAAGGGAGAGGGGTTGGGGTGAGGTCAATTTTCCGCCGGACTTTGGGGGTCGCGGTTATCGAATGACGATGTGCATCCCGCTTTGGACATCCATATCCCCCGCCTTAACCACCAGCACACCCGCGTCGGTCAGCATCCAGCCCTGTGTGGCGCTGGCAAATTCCTCAGCGGTGGCGATTGGGGGGATGGCGGTATCATTGACCACGACTTCGGCAATCGCAGCATCATGGCCGATAAAGTGTACTTCGACGGGTCGCTGATCGGATGCGCCGTCAAACGTGCCAACCGCCGGGCCGATGTCCAGACACCACCCGCTATCACAGGCGGCATAGGTGATGGGGGTTTCACGCACCGCCCCACCCTGATAGGCCATCGTCGTGCCATCGTCTTCAATTAAGGTAAATTCACCACCCTGCCCATAAACATTCAAAATCAGGTCGTTGCGGGTGGTGCCGTCTTCGCGCTGACCGAGCATATTGAGCGTGGCCTCATCCACCCACATTTCGGGGATGATCGCCCCATCACGCACAAAGAGCGGCACTTGGAATAGGCCATTCACGTAGATCGGCGCGGCCACCCAATGATCCCCATCCGGCATGTATTCGTGGGTGTAATAGTTGTACCAGCCCCCGTCCGGCAGATAAACGGCGATGGCTTCGGCGGAGGGATCAAGGCTGCTGACCATCATCATGTCTGGCCCGATCATTTTTTGGCGGGCAAGCGTCCGTACCGTCGGATCGTCTTGGAAATAATAGACCAGCGGGCCAAACACCGGGTCGCCATTGCGATAGGCCCAATGCGCGAGGGTATAGAGATAGGGACTCAGGGCATAACGCAGGCGGACATTGGCAAGGTTGCTGGCGGCATCGCCAATCAGCGACGGCGCGGTTTGATAGGCGTTGCCGACATTCATAGTATGCGGGCGCAGCGGCACGTCCAACAAGGCGGCATTTGCCAACCAGACGGTGTACAGCGTTGCTTTGTCCATATTGCCTTCAAAGGCATCGCGGAAGAAGCCCCCCACATCCGCCCCGTAATAATCCACCCCGCTGAGGGACATCTCCATTTGCACATTGAGGTGGGTTTGCAGGCTAATCACATTCGCGCCGATGTCGCCCGACCACATGGCGACCCCATAGCGCTGGATGCCCGCTGTGCCAGAGCGCGACAAAATGAAGGGACGCTGATCGGGGCTGTTGCGTTGATAGCCGCCCCAGATGCTCTCGGCCCATTTCAAATTGTAGAGGTTATGGACGTCGGCATGGGCGTGGCGATTCAAATCGGGGAGGCCATAGTACCAACTCTGGTAGCTGTAATTTTCCGGTTCACCCAAGTCCGTCCAGTGACCATTCACCCCCGCGTCAATCAGGTGCTGACGGCGGTTATCATGCCACCAAGCGGCGGCATCGGGATTTGTCCAATCCACCATACCGCCCTGCCCCCACCACTGCGATAGGGAGGCAATGTTGCAGTCGGCGGCTTCGCATTGGCGCACCAAGACGCCAGCAGCTTCGGCTTCTTCATAACCACGTGCCGTCGTGCTGACATACGATTCTTCAATCGGCATAATCCCCAGACCATAGGTTTCGCGCAACTCGGCTATCCTACCCGCCGGGTCGGGGAAATTCGTCTCATCCCATGCCAGCGACCCCATTTGACTGGCGTTTTGTTCAATGCCGCCGAACCATAAGAGGTCAAGCACAAAGCCGTCCAATGGGAAATGGGCTTGGCGCATCGAATCCAAGACACCCATTAATTCGTCCCAATTATCATAGCCATATTCGGAGACCCATAGGCCAAAAAACTGCTTGGGGGGGACAGGCGGAAACCCGGTCAATTCGAGGTAATCGCGCCGCAAATCCGGCAAATCCGCCCCGGTCATGATATAAAAGCGCTGGCTGGTATCGGTAGTCGTTACGGTAAAGGGGTCGGCTTTCAGATTCCATGCCTGTTTATAAATGCTGTCGAGAAACAGGGCATAATTTTCCGTACCCGCCCCCAACGCATACAAAATCGGGAATTGGGCATTGCCGACATTGCCGCCCGCAAACCCAGCCATCTCATTGCCAAAGCGATTGCCCACCACGCGCCGCACCTCGTTCATATTGGCGTTGAGGTCGCCCCGCACCGGGAAAAATTCACCCAGTCCATAGAGATCGGTAGTACCCGCGTGGGCGATGGTCAAGCCGTCCCAATCATCGGCAATCGGGCAGACCGTCGTCAGCACCACGTCGGGGTCACGGGTCAGGTCGGTGATGGTGACACACAGGGCGGCGGGGTCAATTTCGAGGCGCATATCCGGCGTTTCTAGCACATTTTCACTGGGCGTATTGACCTGTGACGGGCCGGTGTAATCGGTTTTGAGCACCATCGGCGTTGTCCAGATTGGGCCGTCGGGCACGGGCGAGGTGGCCAGTTCAAAATGGGCCAAATCGTCATCGAGGAGTTCAATCACGAGCGCATGTCCATCGGCCTCAAACGTGACCCGATACACCTCGCCATCGGCACTCTTGGCAGGCTGATAACGGAGCGTCGCGGCGAATAATACCAGCACTAAAAGGCTGCTCATCCATTTTTTGTTTATTTTCATGTTGCTCATCCCTGTATAAATGACGGCTCCCCCACAACCGCTCGAATCTAGGGCGATTATTGTACCACCGCCTAAACCCTGATGTGAAAACCGCGCCAACCCATTACATGGTTCACTCTCCGACAGTCTTTCGGAAAGGGCATCAGCACGGGATTTTCAGATGTGTTGACCTCACCCCCCGACCCCCTCTCCATCTGGCGAGGGGGAGGCGAATCTGGCCTATTGAAGCCCCTCTCACGTGGGAGAGGGGGTGGGGGTGAGGTTGTTTTATCTCCTTCGCCCCCAGAAGTGTCGAAGTCTGAACCATTGCATGGAGAGGGGCGTCAATAGGGCGTTTACTATGCTTAAGGTGGGGGGATGCTTAGGGCTGTCGCATTGGGCTGACTGAGCGCAGGGTGACGCCATCGAGCATCATGGATGGCCCGTCGTCCGTGCGGGGGTCAAAATAGCGAATTTGATACAAGCCCACATCATGATTCTCCACGCCAAACACGATCCCCCCATCGGGCAGGACTTGTGCCCCGCCATACCGCAAACTCTGGTCAAGCGGGGGTAGATTAAAGGTCTGCCCATCGGCGTGGCGATAAAAGTGGGTCTCTTCACGCAAATCCAACGTAATGCCCCCGGTGGTATAGGTCGCCACAATGTTGGGGCTTTCGGTTTCGCCGGATAAAAGTATCTGGTTGGTTTCAACCGCATAAACGTGGACGGTGGTCGGGAAGGTTGGGGCATCGCCAAACACCACGAAGCGTAAATCGGGCGACCATGTGAACCCCGGTGTCAGGCGATAATTCGGGCCTTCGCTGAGATAACCAAGCGGTTGGGGTGGGCTATCGGGTGTGGCAAGGTAAA
Organism: Anaerolineae bacterium; assembly: GCA_019913005.1. Lineage (GTDB taxonomy): Bacteria > Chloroflexota > Anaerolineae > Aggregatilineales > J027 > CFX10. Next base: position 4,030 of record JAIOHL010000002.1, read on the forward strand.
GGCGCTCATCCGCATCGGTCACGACCAAGCGATCTCCCACGAAGCCATAGATGATCCCGGTGAGCATAATCGGCATGGGGTAGGTCGTCCATTCTGTGCCGTTGAGCGGCTGGGTGTAGGCCATACAGTCCGCTTCGCACAGAAGGTCAGTAGCCAAGATGCGGTCATGCCAAATATTGATGAACCGGGGCAATGATCCGGTGGGGGGCGGCTCTAGGGTGCGCACCGAGCCATCTATCCCAATGAGTTCGGGTGGATTTCCCTCTACACCCCGTCGCAGCCACACGTCGCCAAACGGGTCGGAGTTGACCAGCGGCATAGCGGAGGATGTGAGTTGCAGCAGATTGAGCGGGGTCGCCTCACCACTGGCGAGGTCGTATTCCATAATTTCCCATTGATCTTCGGTATCGGGCAGCGGGGCCACAAAGCGTATCTTCGAGCCATCCGATGAAAGGCGCGGGCTAATGTAATCCACCGCCGGAAAGGTCTGCACCTGCTGATTGGGCAAATCCATGATATACAGAATGGGGTATGGGAAATTGCGCGACGCGATCATCACCAGCCGACCTTGTTCAAACAACACGGGTTCGGGTTCGGATTCCCAGCCTGTCCAATCAAATAACGCGGAGACATCGTGCAGGCCGTCGTCGGAAAGCCAGAGGGTGGAATAGGTCTCACGGTCAGCGTCACTGGTTTGGGCAAGGAAATCGTGTGGCCCAATGCGCCAGACCTGCCACAGGCGGGTTCCTTCGGCCAGTGTCTCATCGAGCATGATATTGGCGGTGTCGGCCTGTGGCTCAAACACCACCAGTCGGCTGGTGACGGGGTTAAAGGCCAGCATCCACTCGGGCGACGTATCGTCTTGGCTGGCGGCCCGTTGAAGAGGAAGCAGTATGACGATGACGAGCATGAATATCAGCGATCTAAGTTTCATGGTTTTTGTTCTCTCCCTTCCGTTGGTACATTCTATGAGAATTACCCCAGCGGCGCTATCATGGGTGAAGAATGATTGAACCTTGATTTAGGCTGTTCAACTCGAACACCAGTGGGGATAGACGCTCCTTTTCCCACAGGGTTTTTATCGAATTGGAGGGTAGGCAGTGGACAAGAAACCCAATCACCTCTTCACACGCCAGACCTTAAACTGCATGGCATTGATCATTTTACTTGGTTGCGTTGGCCCATGTTTGGTTGTGGTAGCCTTCACGCAGGTCTTTCCCGATCTTACCCATAAGATACAGTTAAGATTGCTCGGCAGTATGGTGGAATGGAATTTCGAAGACATCGTTGAATATTTAGATGTGCCTTATCCTGACGGAGCGACTGACATCCAGTATCGCTCAAACCGATTTGATAGGACTTTTTACATAGAACTAAGTTTTAAAGCGCCACCTGAAAGTGCCTCGCGTTTTGCCGAAGGCATTTGTGGGGGAATTTTGTATCAGGGTTATGACCCGTTTAATGCGCTTGCTACCGCTGACCCTTTGCCCGGTGTCCATCTAGTAAAAGGTACCCTATTTTCTTACTACTCTTACTCTAATCTAGCCTCTCAGCATCTGTTTGGGCATCGGTGTCCATCCCCGAAAAATGGACGAACGCAATTGATCCTTTTAGATAGGACGGATCCCAATGTTTATAGTGTTCGGTATGAAGTTCCCACAAGCGCCAATTATATTTTATACAATTTACCCACTGGGTTTGGTGTCGGGGATAATTATATTAATCCGCTGCGTAACTTCTCGCCATTTATGATGGTTGGTGTGACTTCTACAAATCAAGGCTATCGGCTTGTTACTGAAGAAGTATGTTTTGAAACCCGACAGCGCTATTCAGCGGCAGTGGAAGACGTGTACGATGATTTTATTGGAGCTTTAGTTGAAATTTGGATCGACAACGAAAAAATGGAAGATGCTTACATTTCGCCGTATTGGAGATTAATGCCTGTAGGAAAAGAGTCTCCTCCCGATGAACTGGCCCTTTTTAACCACTGTCTCTTTCAAGAATGGAAGAGCGGAAAACACACTGTGGAGGTGCTGATTACACCAAAGGCACGTGATTCAATTTCATACTCTTGGGAGTTTAGTGTGGAAAGGAATCAATAAATTTCTTCGTCTATCCATCCATCGAAAGGCATTTGGCATGACCGAACCCACACCACCGCTTGAAACCGCACCCACCCCTTCACGCTTAGGCGGTCTGCTCACCGATGTTCTCATTTTGGGGGTAATGGTTGGCGCGATCCTCCTCAATGTTTTCGCCCCGCTCTGGCTAAAACCGCCGGGTCTGGCCCTGACCAGTTGGCTATATGTCGGGTCAGTGTTTGTCTGGATTCCGATTTATGCGTGGAAACGCAGGCGCACACCCCGTCGAACCCGCATGGTGCTGACCATCGTGGTGGGGGCCATGATGATGTGTTTTATCTGTGCGGTGCTGGGGCCAAGTCTGAAGTCGGTTTTTGCGCTCGGTTTCCTAGATCGGGTGGAATGTGAGGAAATCGAGGTGGCGGGATCGCGGGTGCGTTATGAATGTATCCGCATCGCGTTTGAGGGCGACACGGGCGACGAGGGGCGCTCACGGCTTACATTGGAGGGGGTTGACTGGCTACCGATTGTGTGGCGGGTGGAGTAGAAATGGGCCGCGCATCGGGGGTGGGCAGGGTGAATGAGAAGGTTGTGCCGGTGCCGACCTCACTTTCAATGTTGACCGAGCCGCCCAGCCGTTCCACAATGTTGCGCACGATGGCGATACCAAACCCGTGCCCATATTGATGCGCGTGTTTTTTCAAGCGGCCCTCCTGCGAAAACAGGTGTTGGATTTCTTCGGCGGTCAAGCCTTTGCCATTATCCCGTACCCAATAGCGCACCCGCGTTTTCTCGACCCTGCCGCCGATTTCGACCTGTGGGGGGTCGCCGCCATATTTGAGGGCGTTGCTGATAAGGTTAGCCCACACCTCCTCGACCCATGCAGCATACCCGACGGCGGTGGGGAAGGCTTCGGGTAAGGTGATCTGGGCCTGCGGGAAGTCAGTTTCGGGCTGAAGTCGGTGTAGTGCCGCCTGTACGACTTTCCCCATTTCAATGGGCCGGATTTCAACATCGTGCCGCCGCCGCACACTGGCAAATAAGAGCAGTTCATTGATAATCTGCACGTTTTTCTGACTGGCCTCGATAATCTTGCTCGCATGGTCGCGCAGTTCGGGCTGTTGATGGTCGAGTTCATCATGCAGCAGCGAGGCATAGCCCAGCACCAATGAAATGGGGTTTTTGAGGTCGTGGGCGACGGTGTGGGCATAGGCATCCAGCGCCACAATCATCTGCTCGCGTTCGCGTTCGGCCTGTTTGCGCGTGGTGATGTCGGTCAGCACCAACAGATACCCCGCCGGATAGCGCTGCATATGGTAGAGCGTCGTCACCCGTACCGCAAAACAGCGGGGCTGATCGTCAACGGTCAACACTATTTCCGTTGGGTTGGTGTCGGGAGCATCCAGCATCGCCGCGAGATCGGGCAGAATATCCCTGATGGGGCGTCCAATGCTGGTTGAGGGATTGAGCCATTGGGCGGCTGCCGGATTCAGGTCAACGATCCGGCGGGTTTGATCCACCACCACTACGGCGTCGTGCATATATTCAAAAATGGTGCTATAGGCAATCGGGCGTACATTCAGCAGTTGTAATGAAAAAATCGTCCATGCCAGCACGAGGGCAACCAGCAGCACCCCGATGGGGAACAGATTGGGGATTTCGGCATAGATGCCAAGATTACGCTGGGTGCCGGATAAAAATGCGACGATGATGACCAACATATTGGCGATGGCCTGCCGCCGATAGAGGCCATGTTGTCGGGTGGCGTGTCGGAACAGCATAACAAAAGCCACCAGCGCTGCGGCATAATACTGCGCTAAATAGACAAAATAGAAATTGTGGTAATGTAGGGTTTCAACGTTAATCGGGCCTTTTGGGGTAAGTTCCCAGTCGGTGAACAGCCATTCATCCACTTTGGAGGACAGGCTGATATAACTCGTCATCGCCGGGATGATGAAAAAATACCAGTGCCGTCGCAAAAATCCCCAGCCATTGCCACCAAAATAGTCTAAAATCACTGCGCCATACCATAAGTACACGAACGAGGCCGACACCAATCGCATACGGGCCGCAAAATAGGCCAGTTCGTGGTCATCGCTAAAGGTAATGGTCATGATGCAAAAGCTGTAGAGGGCAAGGGTCGTGGTGAAGGCAGCAAAGGTGCGGGCAATCGGCTGGTCACGGCGCTGTAAGGCATACCATGTGAGCCAGACGAGCAGGCAAAAACCCGTTACAATCGCTGCTCCATACAACCAGTATCCGACGTTTGCCATAATCGCCCCTTAACGAATCCGTTGGTGGGTAGATTGTACTTACCGTTAACGAACCGAAAAGCCTTAATTTTGATTACATTCTTCCTAATCTGGTAGTAATGACACGAACAACATTCGGCGCGACGGGGTGCCTGACTAAAATTGGTTGGAATGGCGACAGATTAACTGATGAAATCCAACCCCACCCC
>JAIOHL010000241.1 GCA_019913005.1 Anaerolineae bacterium
ACCGTCCCATCGCCATACACGACCAGCAGGCTTGTTTCGCCTCCCTGCCATGCCATTGCCCGGACTGGACTGTTCGAGGCGGATGGCATAAACACTGGCGGGGTATCCGTCATATCCCACAACCCAATTGCACCGTCCTCATAACCGACAATGATCAAGGTTCCTTCGGCGTTATACATCACAGTACGGACAGGGGAGGGGTAGTACGGCATTTCGTTTTCAACTCGTCCCGTCGCCACCGTCCATATCTTCACATTGCCATCAAAATCGCCGCTGACCAATTGAGTTCCTGTTGGGCTGAATACGAGCGCCAAAATCGCGCCAGTCTCGGCATTCAGTGAATCCAACTGGGTACCGTTGGTGTCCCACAGCCAAATTTGGGAATCACGGTCTCCGGAGGCCAGCACTGCCCCATCGCTAGAATAGGCCAGACTTCGCACTGATGCTTCGTGCCCACTCAACATAATCGGGGTGTTTTCACGCCAGATGGTCACTTGTTGATCGCCCCCCGCAAAGGCCAGATCACCGTTGACGGGGTTAAACGCCACGCTGCGTACCCAATCTTCTGGGGTATCGAGTTTGGCGATTTCTTCACCGGATGCTGTGTTCCAGACCCGCACCGTTTCATCATCGCCGCCAGAAGCCAGCACGGTGCCATTATTGCGAATCGCTAACCCTTCGACGCGATCTTCGTGACCCTGCATCACCACAACCGTCTGTCCGCTGGCCTGATACAGGTGAATACTCCCATCGGCCCGACTGACCGCAAAGGTCGCCCCGGTTGCATCAAAAGAGGCGGCCTCGACTGGGCCAATCGTGAATCCGCCGAGTGATTGGAGGGCGTTGTTGTTTAAGGGAGTAATCGGCACAAGGTCAGTTGAATCGGCCAGTGGGGGAAGCAGCGATGGTTGGGCAATCGCCTCCACGTCGTCCTTATTATCTTTATCATCACAGGCGGCCAAAACAATCGCAAATAAGAGAACTGTCGTCAACACAAGCGCATATCGGCGTTTCATGGGCATTCATCCCGATGGTTATTGCTCATTAAAAACCTCCCACCATTGTATCCAGAATTATCATCCTGCGCCTCTAACTATTGGTACAATAGCAGCGGGTCTTATTGCCAACACCGCTGCCTCGCCCTTACATTCCACACAAAAGAGGTCTCATCAATATGCCTTTCGAGAAACACCATTGGGCAAACATCATCACTGGACTCCGGCTCGTGTTTCTGCCCTTGTTTGTTATCGCCGCCATTTTCGATCAACCGGGATTGTTTGCGGCCTTGTTTGTTTTGCACTCCGGCGTTGACATACTCGATGGGCAGGTGGCGCGGCGGCTACATATCCAATCAGATTTCGGCAGGCGATTGGATACTTTCGTGGATATTGTGGTGTGGATACCGGGCATGGTCATCTTTCTTTACCTCATCCGGCATGACCTCGACACGATTTTTTCCGATTATCCCTATTTGTTGATTGTGCCTGTCATCACCGCCGCCCTGATGAATCTGACGGCCTATCATTATCTTGGCAGTTTTGCTGCCATTCACCTTTACACGGCGAAGCTCACCGCCGGACTCATTATTGTGCTGATGTTGGTCACGCTGGTGGATGGGTTTAAGCCGTTGCTGGGTTATTTAACCGCGATCATTGGCGTTATCTATCATCTGGAAGCCATGACCATTTATCTGCTCAAAAAAGACCAGACCGACGAAAATGTGACCTCGTTGTGGCAGGTCATTTCACCTACAGGAGAATAGAATGAAACTTACTCATCCCACCACTCAATTACTCGAATTATTTAATCAACCCCATCTCGATTTTGTCGTTCAAGCCATGATTGAAGGCAACAGCCCGGCGATGGTTTGGACGGATGATGCAGGCGAGACAGCGCTCATTTGGGATAGATCACACTGTCTTTATCTTAGTGGCGATATCAATCACCCCCGTTTGCAGGAAACCATCACCACTACCCTACTGCCCCTTGCCAGTCCATTCCATCTTCTGAAAATCAGCCTGACCAGCGATGAGCAAGTGCCGATAATCCCTCACTTATTTCAAGAGTTCCGACAAGAAGCCTACCCATGCGGTCTTTTTCGACTTCACCCATCCACTGTGACCCGAACTGCGTTTGAAACCCCCAATGGTTTTCATGTTCGGTTGATTGACCGCGATTTGTTGACTGATAATCAACGCCCCGGTCAAGCTGATTTGGTCGAGGAAATTGAATTGTGCTGGGTATCGCAAGATCGTTTTCTGGAAAATGGCTTTGGCGTGTGCATGTTAGATGAAGCCGGGGCAATCGTCTGTCGGTGTACGGCGGAATATGTCAGTCCACAGGTGTGTGGCGTCGGCATCGCAACACACGAACCGGTCATGCGGCGAGGCCTAGCGACAGCAGCGGCACAGGCTTTTGTCCAGCAGGCCGCTGAAAGAAATTGGACGGTCTATTGGGATTCGTGGACAAATAACCTGCCCTCGGTGCGGGTGGCGCAAAAAGTCGGCTTTGAGTTGGTAACGAATTACAACGCAGTGTTGGTATTTTTCAACAATTGAACGAGTGCATAGATAGAATCTGCTGTTTGCGTGCGGCTGTTTGTACAGTAGACCCAGTGCTGGCCGTCAGATGTGATTCTGATCTGGTTCATTTCATCTTTAGGGTTCATCACTACACGAAAACCTGATCGCTCTAATGCTCGCGCTGTCCAAATGGCGACCACACCGTCACCGAACAATCCAATTTCACCGATTTGATGGGCCACCATGCGGAACGATCCCGTCTGCAAATCGAATTCGACCCCCTCACTGCGAAACGCCTTCGCCAACGCCCCATTCAGCACCAAATCTTCGGGCGCACCAATCATCAATGACCCGCCTTTCGGCAGCAGCCACAAGGTATCCGCCGTTCGCAGGGCAAGGTCTAAATCGTGGGTCGAAAGCAAAATGGCCCGCCCCGTCTGATGCGCCAATGCACGTAAAGTCGCCATAATCTCCACACGGCGCGGCAAATCAAGATAGGCAGTTGGCTCGTCCAGCACAATCACGGCAGGTTCTTGGGCCAACGCCCGCGCAATCATGACCTTTTGCCGCTCACCATCGCTCAATTCGTTGACCTGTCGCGCCGCCAAATCTACCGCCCCGACTGCCTCAATCCCCGCTTGGATGGCTCGTTCGTCGTCCTCGGATAAGCGTCCCGTCCAATCGGTGTGCGGATAACGGCCCAATGCCACCAATTCATAGGCGGTCAATTTGCCGACATCTTGCCGTTCGGTCAACACAATCCCCAAACGCCGCGCCATCTCACGCGGATTAAGCGACCCCACCGCCTCCCCCAATAATTCCACGTCCCCCGCCAACGCTGGTTGCATTCCGGCCAACGTCCGCATCAGGGTGGATTTGCCTGCCCCATTCGGCCCGATCAAACACGCCAATTCCCCCGCGTGCAAAGTCACATCAATATCGGACACAACGACCTTTGCCGTCCGTCGCGCCTGTTTATAGCCAATATCAAGGTGGTGGGTTTGTAAAACTGGATTTATCATACTTGCCTGTCTCAGATTATCAAAAACGCGGGGATAAATCCGCTTTGCTCAGGCTAGGGCTACTCAACTTTGTGATAATGTGGCGTGGGTTACGATTCTTGGATGACAGGATACCCATGCAGCATTTCTTCGGTATCAATCGCTTCATCTAGCCCATCCCAGAGGATGCTGTGTGCTAATAGTTGGTAGTCATTGCGCTGTTCAGGGGTCGCGTTTTGCAGCCAACTTAGGTCAGATAAGGGGGTTCCAATCACACGCCGATCTGCCAATGTTACCCAAAGATAATCATCATCAAATTCGACTGCAACGGGCTTCAACGGGTTTTTCATAATCCTATTCCTTATCACCATGAATTTCTTCCCATTTTTCAAGAAAGAAACTCTGATATTCCTTAACCATTTCCATTATCTCACGAACTTCCTTTGCTTTGAACAAATCCGCCCCTTTGACAAATTCCGGCTCATCTACCCAAATTTTCGCATCTCGATCATCCTTGATGATATGAACATGAGGGCGCTCGTTTGCCGGTTCATTGGTATAGATCATAAACCGGTAGCCTTTTAATCGCAGGACCGTAGGCATAGGCTAAACTCCCTACCCCCCAAACGCCGCTCGCATATTGCGTTGGCGCAAAATGACCCATGCCACGACTGGCGCACCAATCAAGGCCGTCACTGCATTCAAGGGCAACACAGTCTGACTCCCCGGCATCTGCGCCACAAAATCCGCCACCAGCGCCAGACTCGCGCCCATCAAAATATTGGCGGGCAGGGTCACGCGATGGTCGGATGTGCCTAAAATTGCACGGGTGAGATGCGGAACGGCGACCCCGATAAACGCAATTGGGCCACAAAACGCCGTGACGACCCCCGCCAGCATCGCCCCACTGACAATAATACCGAGCCGCACCCGTCGCACGTTCATGCCCATGCTGCGGGCATAGACCTCACCAAGCAAGAGGGCATTGAGTTGTTTTGCCAATGTAAGCGCCAATAGTAGGCCGATCACCACCACCGGGGCGAACACTTGCATCTGCCCCCATGTGACCGTGCTAAAACTGCCAAAGCCCCAATTGATAAAGGCTTGAATGCGTTCAGTGATGGCGAAATACATCAAGAGGCTGACCAGCGATCCGGTGATATAGCTGAACATCAGGCCAAGAATCAGCAGGGTCATGGTGCTGTGGACACGCCGCGCCACCGCCATCACCAGCGCCAACACCACCCCCGCCCCCAGACTCGCCGCTACCGCCAAGCCAATATCCCCGCGCAAATCGAGGCCATTCACCAACGCCGCACCGATGCCTGCCGACCCCGCCGAAAGCACCACCAGTGCCACCCCCAAACTCGCACCGGAATTGATGCCGAGTACAAACGGGTCAGCCAGTGGATTGCGGAACAAGGTCTGCATCTGCAACCCGGCTACTGCCAACGCCGCCCCTGCCAATGATGCCGTAATCGCTTTGGGGAGGCGGAATTTCATCACGATGATTTCCCACGTCCGTTTTTCGGCGTCCATCCCAGCGATGATTTTGACCACCTGCCCCAATGGAATGTCCACCGAACCCGTTGTGACATTCAGCAGAAACAGCCCAAGTGTGATGCCGAATAGAATCAGCAGGATCATGGGCCGTGTGCCAATGCTGGGCCATGTTTTGGACTGCGCGTCTATCCGCATGGTCAATTTTTCGACGGCTAATTGCTTATCCAGTGCCGCATTCGCCATGTCTAATCCTCTCGTTTTTATCCCCCCCCCAACCCCTCCCCATTACATGGAGAGGGGCAGGAGGACAATTCTTTGTTATTCCAACCGCCGATAGAACCGGAACGCGTGATCGGGCAGTAGTTCGGGATGGAAGATGGCGATCATATCCGCCAGAATCAAATCGGGATTGGTGACACCCGTCTCAAAGTAATCATTCCCGCCGAATTCATTGACGGCCTTGTTGACTGCCCACACATTACCATTTTCAAACGGCGCGAACTCCACAAAACGTTCATCTTCGGCGATACCCGTTTCAAGGCTGTCCCAAAACAGCACATTGACCCAATAATCAGCGTCATTGGCTTTATCCAAGACCTCCTCAACACTCAGCGGGATGGTTTGCGCAGAGGTGTCGTCGGCCCACAGATAATCCGCCCCAGCGTCGGCCAGCAAATTACCCAGATAGCTGTCCCCGCCTGCCACATACCATGTGCCACTGAAGGGTGTATTGACCATGACCGTCGGCTTTTCTTCCACAGTGGCGGCCAATTCAACTAAACTGGTGTAGCGTTCAACCAGTCCATCGAAAAATTCATTCGCTTCGGCTTCGCGGTTATAGAGCATGGCGGTCAATTTAATCCATTCCGCTTGCGCCAGTGCTGAGGTATCCAGATATTCGGACGTGACAACAACCGGTATCCCGGCATCCAGCAAAATTGGATGGGCGTCATACTCCGCCGAACCGGAGGCATAGGTCAGCACCACATCGGGTTCAAGATCGAGTGCCAATTCGATATTGACCGCCCCACCCCCGCCGATCTCCTGAATCTCACCAGCATCAATCTTGGTGCGGACTTCAGGTGAATTGACGTAATCAAATTCATCCACCGCGAGCAGGGAATCTTCCACCCCCAATGTAATCAGGTGTGGGAGATAGACTGTTGAAAGGGCCACAATATTTTGAATGGGCGTCTCGATAATTTGGGCATCGTCAAAACCTTCGGGCGCAGGTGTACCGCATTGTACCAGCACGTACTCGAAAGGCTCTTCCGCACCCGCATAGGGCAGCACATTGACCACGCGGTAGCTGTTGAAATACTCCACCGTGACGCCCTGTGCATATTCAAAATCAGCTTTCGCGGGGAAATAGTCCACTGCGGGGTCGTAGGTTTCAACGCATTCCGCAGTCAGATTGGTGGGGTCTTGGGCCGCCACCTGTGTGTTTCCATTAGGCAGAGCAACCACGACCAATACCAAACAAAGCAGAACACCAAACAGCTTGTGCCTCATAAAATCCCTCCTCGTTGATGGTGAGACACGGTTAAAATTTTTGGTTAACCATTGCCATTCGTGGAGGGAAATTTGCTTCCCCTCTCCACGCGGTGGGGAGGGGCAAGGGGTGGGGACAAATAAAAATCCCGCCTTTTGAAGCGGGAATCAGTCACATAATTAAGAGAATGGGGTCGTTAGAATCCGATTGCCCAATCATCCATGCTGCGCTGAGTCCCTTTTTCCACGAAGGTGACAACAGACGAGTGTTCGGGTCAGGCGGGTAATCGGACTTCGCGTTTGCTGTAAAACTTTCGCGTTACCGTTGCGGGACAGTGCCGGACTTTCACCGGGCTTCCCCCATGTGTGCCAACTTGCGACTCTGTGGTTCATCGCAAATCTCATGCGCCGCGCATCCGGGCGGGTGGCGCACCTGCACCTACTCTCTATTTCTTTGTTAACCATTGATGAGGATAACATAGTTACCCCCCGTCGTCAAATCCGGTTAGGGCTTGACCAAGCCACCATGATAGACCAATTCATAGACCCGTTCGCCGCGATAGGTAATCCATTCCAGCCCTTTGAAATGGGTAAAATCACCCTCGTTGGTATCGGTATAAGTGTATTGATCTACCGGATATTCAAACCCACCCAGAAACCGCCCCTCCAAATAGAGTTGGCTCAAACTGGCCTTAATAACTTTACCTGCTTGTGCCGCTTCAATCAAATCGGGGCGCAGGATGTAACCATAATAGTTCATAACCCAGACAGGTCGTGTCTCAAAATAGACCACTTCCTGCCCAATGAAATCCGTCCCACCAAAATAGCTGTCGAGATAGGCAAAGGGTGGGTTGTGATATTGGAGGTCAATGGTATTCGGGCGATAGGACAGCGATTTTTTGCCGTCCCCCACATAAGTATAGGATTTGGCCTCGACAATAAATTTTTCGAGGTCGGCGAGTGCCATTTCTGCCAAGGCTGGTGTACTCCTTTACCGCAGATTTTCACTGGCCCCTGCGACTATTGCCAATTTTTGCGGTGTTCCATTATACTGCCCTCATTCGATACTTATTGAGGGTCTATCTCTATGAAAAACGGAATCTGCCCCAAATGTGGTGCGGCCAGCGTGTATACAAAAAAACGAGGCGCGGGATTTGAAGGCGGTCTTTATATCCATACCAGTATCTTGACCTCTGGAACCGACTACCTCAGCTATGTCTGTATCACCTGCGGCTACTTTGAAAACTACATCAGCGATGAGGACAAGCTACGGCAGGTAGCGGAAAAGTGGGATCAAGTCCCGCCTACCAAACCATAGGGTTACTGCTCAATCCCACAGATTTTCCACGTATCGTCGTCGTTGACCATCTGGTAGACCGGGCCTTCCTGTGGCAGGTCACGGGTGTTCTCACCCTGATAGACGACTGAGATAAACCCGGTACAGGTCACAGTGGCGGAATCATCCGTTTTGTCGCTGGCGGTACATTTCACATCTTTGAGGGATGCGTCAACCGAGCCGAAAGAGTCGAAATTGGTCTTGGCGGTTTCCTGAAAATTCTCACAGATGACAGCATTGAAGTCTTGCTCGTTTTTTTCAACCATCGCCTTGAGATATTTCTCAACCGAGTCGGCAGGGTCGGCATCTTTGGCTTCCTCAGCACACGCCGCCAGCACGATGCCCATCACCAATAACATTAACAATAGAATCTGTTTTTTCATCATACCTCGTGTCGTTGATTTGAAATTCGGCATTATTCCTCCACCTGTACACCCTTCCACACGACATCAATTGCTTGCAGGGCCGTCAGATTACGCACGGGCCACGCATTCCGCAGGCGGTCAGGGTCATCAAAGAAATTGCGGGCAAAGGTCAGGTGGAAATGATCAATCGTCAGGCCATGCAGGGGCAGCGGTTGGACAGCCAACCAGAAATTCCATAGGGGTATATCGTAATCGTTGGCTACCCGGACAATGGCTTGATTGATGCCATTATCGCCTTCCAGATTATCCGCTTTGGTCGCCAAAATCGGGACGGCCCCGTTGGAAATCCAAAACTCGACAATCTGCCGCAGATAGGTTTCATATTCATCGGCAGGCTGATCGTTCCACCATGTCTCCATGCTGATAAGCACAATCGAGGGGCGATGCACGCGAAATTCACAATCGAGGGGCGTTTCACCCGCTTGGCATTTTTTGGGGTCAGCCCACATTGCCGAAAGTACCGAGGCGACATTATAGCCATTATCTACGGTTGCGGCGCGGCGTGACCATGATCCGGCAAAGTGGTCAATCGTGGGTTGCAGATAATCAAATTGCCCCAGTGCGTATTCATCGGGCCTATCAAAAACACCCAAGAAAAACCATTCGACATTTTGGCAATCCCCCACCACCGAAAAATGGGTCGGGTCGTTGCCCATTTCAAGCCCTTTTTGGTAGATTTCACGGGCGGTGTCGCTGACCACAGGCAGGACAGGGTAAGTTTGCCAGTCTTCAGGGGTATACTGCTCGGCCTCTGATAGATTGACATACCCCGTTGTACCCAACAAGGGATGGACAATTTCCAGCCATGTGGTGATGTCGGATACTGCATCGCCTTCGACTGTCGTCTGCACCGTGATTGGGCCTTGTGCGGGCAATAACCACAATTCGGCACAGGTCAATTGGGGACATTCTCGCGCCGCTGTCTCAACGGTGGTGCGCCAAAATTCTACGTCCTGTGCGCGTGTATTCTGATGACTAAAGTTTAGGAGGACGGCCATAAGCAGCAGGGGCAGCAGCACTAGTTTATGCCATTGGGTTTCCATGAAGTGTCGCTCTCGTATTCAATTCCATATCCACAAAGTCGCCCCATATTCTACAGGCGGCCTGTGGATAGAACAACGCCGATCTCCCCACGAAGGCTTCTGTAAATCTATAGAGGAGGTATCAGTCTCCCAGATGGGCATTTTCCATTCTCACTCGCAATTGAGCCAATATCCGCCTTTGGTCATCCGTAAGGATTAGCGAGGAATCGCCCAATTTTTCGAGATCATCATGCAAGATGTTTATGACAGCGACTAAGGCCTTAAATATGGCGGCATGATTGAGGCTTGGCAGCGTTTTACCCAAAAGTATATGGAGTGACTCCGGCGCTTCGATCTCGAAAAAACGCAGGGGCCGCACCCCATGTCTGGCCTGTGTAAATATCTCCATGAAGTTCGCTCGGATATAGTGCAATAGTTCCACCGCCAACCAAAGCCGATTACGCTCAACAGCAGCCTCGATTTCAATGGCCCAGCGAATACATTGACTGATGAGAATGGTCGGGGAGGTCTGAGAGGCCACCCGATTAGCGAGACCTGCCGCCCTAACAGTCTCAAGGTCAATCCGACCCGCTAACAAGTGCATTTGATCCACGATATTTGGGCTGGTGGTGCCGAGTGGGTGATACCGGACGGAAAATTCCATTAATGAGGTGAGAACAACATCGCCTTCTTCTTCACCGTCGGGAATAATTAACGCTCCATCGCCACCCAAGTCGCTTAGGGAACGGCAGAGAGCTTGCAATTCTTGTACCGGATTGATCAATGTCCCATCTTCCACGACAATATCTAAATCCAAATCGGAGAGAGGATGCCAATTCCCTGCCGATAATGAGCCAAACAGGATAATCGCCCGAATCCGAGCATCATCGGCATAATGGCGCATAATCGCATCCAATACTGCGCGGTGCTGCGGCGATCCGGGTAGTTCTTCAAAGGGTATCCTTTGTAACATGGGTTCTCCCTATGGAAATATACACCTTTACAACAACAGATTATATGACACTACCCTACCTCAATTTCGCCGTCTGCACCCAGCATAATGACCGATTGCTCTAGCCGGGCCACAAAGTCCAATTCACGAGTGATCTCGGCGCTGATAATGGTTCTCGAATGAGGTAGATAATACACGGTATACCAATAACCACTGTGGAACGGATAGGTATACCGATAACCCCGTCCACCCATTCCCAACGCGCATATACAGCCGCTTTCTTTGGGTGTAATCGCAAAAGCAATGCCGTCCAAGACCATCACGTTTTTTGTCCAATAGAAGAGGCTCTCGGTTAAATGTGCCTCACCAAACACCCACTCAATTTGGGCAACCCCTTTATCATGAGCCAATTGACCTAAGTAATGGATTTCACGCATCACATAAACGACCCAATAGAAACCGAGCAACCCCATGGCGACCCATATACAGGAGCCATTTATCAAGAAAGGCCACAGCACCATACCGCTGACACCTAACACACTTGTCAAATAAATGGGGAGTCCAACCAGCAAGAGTAGCTGTTTGCCGCGCCGAATGTGAGCCAATCGCACCCACTGGGCATCTGTGATTTGCCCCTCACGATTGGCGCGTAAATCTGCCGAGTCAAAATGATAGTGGGTACGCAATTCGTCATTACGGACATCTAATTCGCGTGGGGAGAGGCTGCGTATCGGCCCATTGGGAAGATAGTGCGCCTTCTTCTTGCGACTCATGTATGTTCTCTCTAGCCGGCGTAATGGGGAAAGCGCGATTGGATGGAGGTCAAAATCTCCCGTGCTTCGGCCTCTTCGAGATCGCTGCCGATACGATAGGTCTTTGCGCCATAATCAAAGGCGAGTGTGCCCGAATTAAAAAACCACTGGGGATAGGGATTGCGCCGACTACGAAGCAGATAGGGTTCACTCGGCACGACCCGTAAGGCACGAATATATTGCACATCATAAAGTTTGCTGCGCCCCACCCCCAAAATCTGCCGCCGTACCCAGAAGTCATTTTGATTCACGCGGATAGTCTCGACCCCCATGATTTGCCACAGCAATGATAGCCAAATACTGGTGCCGCCAAGTGTCCAGATCGTAAACCAGACGACCATAAAGAGGCCGGGGCACACGACATTCGCGGGTTCGACATCGCCCGTCAAAAGTCCGATTAGTCCGGTGAGAAGTCCACCGCCAACGCCAATTTCGGCTACGGTCCAAAAAATCAGCCAAATACTCATGACAGGCAGGGATGCCCAATGCTTCTTGGCGGGAATTGAAAAATTGAGGGTATCTACCCCATCATCCAGTGTGTAACGAGCAGTGGAGGGGATTACATAGGACATAGGAATAGCTCCATTCATTTTGAACAGACCTATTCCTCATTTTCCCACCAATTTCAGCCAATGGTCGCCGACATCCCAGAGTTTGGGGGTTCGATTCACTCCCCACCGACCACCATGCGCGATATTTCGACTCGGCGTAAAACGATTAGTTTCTCACGGCGGCATTGCACAATGCCCAAACGTTCCCATGCTTTCAGCGTGCGGCAGACGGTTTCGAGGGTCGTGCCACTCATTTCAGCCAAATCTTGACGGGTTAGGCGCATATCGAGGTCAATACCGCCGTTATGATTGGCAGCGCCAACCTTGTCTATCAAGCGAAGCACGGTATGGGCGATACGGTGTTCGGCATTTTCGGTACTGAGTTCGCGGATACGGTTGTGGGCTTCGCGTAGACGGCCTGCGACCATTTTGAGGATGTTACGTGTGATCACCGAATGGGCTTCGATGAGTTCCCAGACAAGGGGAGTTGGCAGCACAATAATTTCAGAATCTTCCACCGCTTCGGCGCTCCCCGAAAAAGGTTCACCGATGAGGGCATACAAAATTGCCAATGGCTCACCGGCAATGGCGGTGTGCATGGTGATACTTTTGCCCGCTTCGGTCACTTGAACCAACCGCATCACACCAGCTAGAACCAGACAAAACCTTTCGCGTTCCCCATCTTGATGGAACAAAAACTCACCCCGTTTCAAACTGCGGATTTCAGCATTGTCAGCGAGTTTTTGCAGATGCTCTGCCTCAAGTGGGACGAAAAGCAGATTATTTTGGAGCAATGTGACAGCAATTGGCATGGTGTCGCTATATCCCTCTTTGATCTACATCAAAGACGCGGTGTGATTTGTCTTCTAAACTTACCCTACTTATCGGCCCAAACAAAGGAGAAAATCACCGCAAAATATCAACTTTTGGCCCTAGCATGTGCCTTTATTAACAAAGTTATTGGAACCATGACGCAAATACACACGAACCTTTTTTGCCCAGACTATCGCGCATCACCGTATGGGTTGCAGATTTGCGAGGAGAATTGACCATGTTGCCTAAACGCAGATGGGCTATGGTTGTCTTGATCAGTTTGGGAGGCGTGCTGGTCGGTTTGGGGCTGTTCACGTTCAGCTATGGCGAGGGTCTATCGTACTTTTCTAACGATCCTGAATCGTGTATGAACTGTCATATCATGCGTGATCAGTTTGACAGTTGGAATCATTCTAGCCATAAAGCGTTTGCAACTTGTAACGACTGCCACACCCCTCACAATTTCGCAGAGAAATATTTCGTCAAAAGCCGCAATGGCTTTAACCACAGTTTTGCATTTACGTTCAATACCTACCCCGACAACATCCAGATTAAGGAATTTAATGCCGATGTTGTGCAGCAAAACTGCGTGGATTGTCATGAAGATTTGGTGAGCCTGATCTACCACGACGATGACCGCAGTTGTGTCACATGTCACGGCAATGTTGGGCACCGTAGAAATTAGGTTTAAGGAGCGACGCGCAGTATGAAAAAACTATTTACCCGTCAGAACACGGCCTATGCAGCCGTATTCGTGGTAGCAGTCGGGTTGACGTTGATCGTCGCCGCGCTGCTGACCAATATTATTCAGCGCAAAGCCGAAGAAACGGAATATCCTCTCCAAGTGGTCGAGATCGGCGAGGATGAGATAGACCCAGCGGTCTGGGGCAAGAATTTCCCAGATCATTATGACCGTTTTATCATGACCCGCAACGACGGGAATAGCACCCCCTACGGCGGGTCGGAAGTCTACAGCAAACTGGAACGTTACCCCGCGATGGTGCGCCTATGGGCCGGATACGCCTTCAGCAAAGACCATAATGAAGAACGCGGGCATTATTACGCGCAAATTGACCAAGCCAATACCCAGCGGGTCAAGTTGGTGGATCAACCCGGCGCGTGCATCAACTGTCATGCCGCCGAAGCGCCTGCCCTTATTGAGCAAATGGGCTGGGAAGAATTCAACCATACCCCCTACAACGAACTGGCCGACGATATCCACACTGGCTCGTCATGCAGTGATTGTCACAACCCGGACACCATGGAATTGGTTATCACCCGCCCGGCCTTCCGCAATGCAATGGAAGCACGTGGCGTGAATCTGGACGAAGCCACCCGCCAAGAAATGCGCTCTTACGTGTGTGCCCAATGCCATGTCGAATACTATTTCAAGGGCGACAACAAAGTCTTGACCTTCCCATGGAGTCAAGGGTTTACGATTGATGATATTGAAGCCCATTATGATTCCTACGAATTCAAAGATTGGACACACGCCGAGACCGGTGCCCCGATGATTAAGATTCAGCATCCTGAATTTGAAATGTGGACAACTGGCATTCATGCACGTTCAGGTGTCGCCTGCGCCGATTGCCATATGCCCTATATCCGGCAAGGCAGTGTCAAGATTTCCGATCACTGGCTGCGTAGCCCGTTGGAAAATATCAATTCCGCCTGCCAGACGTGCCACCGTTGGGATGAAGAAGAACTGCGTGACCGTGTGGTTGACATTCAGGACACCACTGCTGGATTATTGCGCAAGAGTGAAGAAGCCATCATCAGCGCCATTGATACCATTGTGGCCGCGAAGGAAGCGGGGGCAACGGATGAAGACCTTGCGGTAGCCTATCAACTTCATCGTTCTTCCCAGTTGCGATGGGACTTTGTATCTTCCGAGAACAGCACAGGTTTCCACAGCCCCCAAGAAGCCGCTCGCGTGTTGGCAAATTCAATTGATCTCGCCCGTCAGTCCGAATTATCCGCGTGGTTGGTCTTGGTGCGCCTCAATCCGAGCGCAGTCGAAGCAGTCGAAGCGGGTCAGTAATACTGGCATCTCCCCTTAGTCATCCAGACCCCGGCGCTATCGGGGTCTTTTTTTTGCCAAACTGCTGCATTCGATTGAAATTTGCATGTACAAGGAGTGTGGGGTATTATACCTCTCCTGACCCCTCCACACATCTAAATCCGTAGTAAAAATTCTAACCTTGACCTCTTGACAGAACACCTGTACCGGGTTACACTATTTGATAGTTGCACAATTCTGCAATTATGAAACTATCGAAGGGAGGCAGACACCATGCAACCTCAAAGAATGGTAGACACGCTCGTTCAGTATCAGGCCAGCCAGCACGACGTGTGCTGCCCCGCGCAAATTTTGGTGATTGACCGCAGCAACGGCCCAGCCCAGTTATTGATGGATACGTTTGGTCGTCTCTTGGGGGAGGAAATTGCGCTCACAGAAATCACCGACTATCCTTCGGCACTGCCCCTGCTCGATTATAGCTGCTATGACGTGGTGGTGATTGGGCTAGGCGAAAAGCAGGCCGTCTCGCCAACCTTCTTGACCTATCTACGCAACCGCCAGCCTGAACTGCCGATTTTGTTGATCGGCTCTGGCATGACACGCCAATATATGGATTTTATCGAGGTGAATGGGGTATCTGAGGCGATCAACCTACCCCACCGCGCCCACGATGTTAAACTGGCGATGGAACACATTGCCGTCCAGTATCTTCACTTTGCGTAAGTGGTGGCGCGATGCACACCGAACCGCGAAACGAGCCTATCACCCTCCAGCTTGCCAAGTTATTGAATGACATTGGTAGGCTGGTGGATGCCTATTTTTATGATGGGCAATTGGACACTGCCATGCAGGTGTTCGAGGCGAGTGCCCATCTGCTGGATTTGGCAGAAACACGCAGGCAAGATGCGCTCGGCTTTCTGTTGCACTATGGCAAGTTAGCAGCACAGCATGGTCGGCATACACGCATTGGATTTTCAAAAGCGTTTCAGATTACTCAACAAGCCATGACCCTCGCTGACAACGCTTCGATAGCGGCGGCTCTCGACCTAACAGGGCTTGTCCATTACTACGAAGCCCTAGATGCTGACCCGGCAGATTTTTCGACGGCCAACGAGTTTTTTCAGCGGGCATTGCAATTGATTGAAACCACATCCGAAGTACCCACCAAGACACGGTTTGATGTTCTGTTTCATGTCGGCCTTGTCTATCAAATGAATGAGGCACTCGCCGAGGCAGGGCAGTTTTTTGAGCGGGCCTATAACCTTGCCCTTGCCAACGGATTGCGCTATGAGCAGGCTGGGGCCGC
This sequence comes from Anaerolineae bacterium, assembly GCA_019913005.1. Classification (GTDB taxonomy): domain Bacteria; phylum Chloroflexota; class Anaerolineae; order Aggregatilineales; family J027; genus CFX10. The sequence continues at coordinate 15,755 of JAIOHL010000241.1, forward strand.
TCGCCATCGTGGGTATGTCGCCTACGCCGCAAATGATTTCGAGGGTGCCCGCCGCTACTATGCTGAAGTCGTAGCGATTCATGATGAAATCGGTTTTCGAGCGTTTCAGCCTTACTCACTGATCGCGCTTGGTGAACTCCATCGGGAATTGGGAGAAACAAACGCCGCCCGAATTGCCATCGAACGAGCGGCAGAAATGGCACGACCGATGGGCGTCCAGCGCGTAGTCGAATCGGCGGATGCGGCGCTTGCCCAATTGGAGCAGGCTACGTCGGTCTGAACCTTGAACCAAAGGAGCAGTGAAAGACTATCCTATAGTGGACGTGAAGACAGGAGAGTTTTTCAGAGGGGATATTTGATGAAAGCCTTTAGCACAACCACCGAGATTAATGCCACCCCCGAACGCATCTGGGCGATCTTGACCGACGCCACCAAATATACGGAGTGGGACCCCGGAATGCTGCGCTTAGAAGGCACTATCGCACCCGGCCAGACACTCACCATTTACACCAAAGTCGCGCCCAAACGAGCCTTTAGACCGAAGGTGTCCGAGTTTGAGCCAAATCGCAAAATGGTCTGGAGTTCGGGGATGCCGCTTGGACTGTTTAAGGGTACACGTACCTTTATCCTTGAGCCGCTGGCTCAAAATCGTGTCAAGTTTTCGATGCGCGAGGAATTTACTGGCCCAATGATGGCCCTCATTGGAAACAGCATTCCCGACCTAACCGCCACATTTGAGGCGTTTGCCGCTGCCCTCAAACAACGGGCCGAAAACACATAAGGTAAGTTTCAGTAGACGACAATTGAATAACCGATGGGACACGCCTACGACGCGCTGCCGCTAGATTTGATTTGCCAAATTCCGGGATACACCACCGATCCCTTGTCCAACTACTGCCAAAAACGACGGTCTTGTTCAACTTTTTAAGGAGAGACATCATGAATCCTCAAGAAAAACTGCAATTGGTTGGTGAAACACTGACCGCCTTTTCCGCGCTCTATACGGAGCGACTGCGGGCTGCCCGCGAAGAATTGGGCCTACCCGAAAACTGGTTTCTCATCTGGACGACGATGGAGTACGAGCCGGACACCATTTCCCCACGTAAGGCGCATACCCGCAGCCCCTACGCCAACATCGCCAACTTTGAGCGCCTTGACCGCGAACTGGTTGAACAAGGCATCTTGGTGGATCAAGGCGATCAAGAGTATTTGGTCGAGCCGGGCCTCCGAGCCAAGATGAAAAAGCTGATTCGGGTTATCGAAGACGCGGTAGCCGAAATCGAAGTGCTGAGTTTTGATGAACTGCATCGCTTGGAAATGCGCCTCAACAAAGTGATTAAGGCTGCTATCACCAGCAAAACGGTGGATGCCTATGCCACACGCCTGAATCACAACTCGAATCCAAGCATCAGTGCCCCTTCAATCCTGAAAATCTTCCAATATCTCACTGATCTGGGGTCATGGCGTGATGATGCCCATATTGCGGCGTGGAAGCACCACAATATCCCCGGTAACGAATGGGAAGTTTTGGGGTTCATCTGGGAAGGTGAGAAGACCAACGCGGCCCTAATTCTGGAAGCACGCCCGGGGCGTGGTTATACCGTTGAGGATTACCAAGCGGCCATCGAATCGCTGATTAAACGCGGCTGGGTGGAGGCCGATCCTGAAAAAGAAGGCCACTATCGCGTGACCCCCACAGGCCGCAAACTGCGTGATGAGGCCGAGGTCGCCACAGATCGCAATTACTTCAGTCCATTCGAAGTGCTTGGGAAAGAGGCCGCCGAAGAAACATGGGAATCGCTGCTGCATCTCCGCGATGCCCTGCGTGAACTCGCCCCGGCCCCACAACCTGCCTAGTCAATTTTGGACAAAAGCTATTCCCGCTCCGAGTTCCGAACTTGGGGCGGGGACAACCTCTGGAGACGCTTCAATGAAATATCGTCATGTTCTCGCCACTGCCTATGGCCCGCCAGATGTGCTGCAAGTATTTGAGTCCGATGTCCCCGAGCCTGCCCCCGGTGAAATTCGCGTCCGGGTATTGGCGGCGGGGGTCGCGTGGGGCGATGTAGCCCGACGGCAAGCCGCCCTACCAGCCTATCCCCCTCCCCCATTTCCGCTCGGTTATGATGTTGTCGGTATGGTGGACAAACTTGGCGCGGGTGTTACCCAATTTTCAACAGGGCAGCGCGTTGCAGGATTGACTTTTGCGGTGGATGCCGAAGCGGGAACGTATCGGCTGTTCGGCTACAGTGAAATGGTCTGTGGGCTGGCACGCATGTTTGTGCCGATTCCCGACCATCTCGACCCGGCGGCGGCGGTCTGCCTTGTCCTCAATTATCTGACGGCCTATCAGATTTTGCACTACGATGCCAAAGCCCAAGCGGGGGAAACAGTGCTGGTGCATGGCGGCGGCGGGGGTGTTGGTACGGCCCTGCTGCAATTAGGCCGATTAATGGGCCTCAAGGTATACGCTACGGGGTCAAGTTCCAAACAGCGATTGATTCAAGAACTCGGCGCGACGACGATTGATTACACCACACAGGATTTTGTGGCGGTCATGCGGCACGAAGCTCCCAATGGCGTAGACATCGTGATTGACCCTATCGGCGGGGAATATGTCGAACGGAGCTATGGACTGCTGCGGCCCAACGGACGATTAATCGTTTACGGATTGTCCTCCATGATGGGGGAAGACGTGGCCCGAAATGCTGGCGTGGAGATTGAGCGCATCAACGCCATGAGTGACCGCGACCCCGCCAAGCTGGTCAAATTCTTCGCTGGGGTTGACGACGAAAGCGATCACTACCATGCTGATTTAAATGCCCTGTTTGGGTTGTTAGCAGCAGGCAAAATCCAACCCATCATCGCCCACCGCCTGCGTTTAGAGGAAGCCCCGCTTGCCCATCATCTCTTGGAAACACGCCAAGTCGGGGGCAAAATTGTGCTGGATTTGACGCGGGCGTAAAACGAGTTGGGGCGATCCGAAAATCGCCCTGTTGCTCACGGTTACATTATTCCCCATACACATAGGTCAGGACGCCATCCAGTACACGGGTCGGGATGTACATCAAACGGGCATCTTTTGGCGCTGGCCCTTCGACGCGCATACCGGATTCGCCATCAAATTTCGCCTGATGCCACTGGCACACAAAATCGCAACCCTGCCGTTCGAGTGGCCCGCCGATATGGAGACAGGCATTCATAATGGCACGAGGATTTTCGCCCGCCATATACACCAGTACCTCGCGCCCGAAGAATTCAACCGTTTTCGTGCCTTCGCTGGGAATTTCGCTGACATTGATTAGTGGAACACGCATTGATTCTGCTCCTTGTGATTGCCCACCGTTATTTGATTGCATAGTCAATAGTTGCATATACAACTATATCTGAGCATATCATAAATTGATTGCATATGCAACTACTTTCTGTTAGAATGTCATCCATGAACCCAAAACCCGATGAACTCCACCTGAACGCATGGCGCTTGTTCATCACAGCCCATGCCACACTCATTGATACGATTGACCGCGAACTCACCACCGCCGACTGTATTCCGCTGCACTGGTACGATGTGCTGGTGGAATTGGTCGAAGCGCCAGATCACCGTCTGCGCCTGTACGAACTGGCCGACAAGGTGATATTAAGTCGAAGCGGCTTGACCCGTTTGGTGGATAAATTGGAGAACGCGGGGCTATTAAAACGCGAACCCAACCCGGAAGATCGGCGCGGTTATTATGCCGTTTTGACCGAGGCGGGTTATGCAGCACTGCGCAAAGCATGGCCGATCTATGCGGCTGGCATCCAAAGCCATTTCGCCGTGCATCTGAGCGACGACGAAGCCGCGATTTTTAGCCGTGTGCTGCGCCAGATACTCAAATCGAGGCAAGCAGCGGAGTAGGGTTTTGGGAGGGATAGATCAAGTGCATCCCTCCATTAGCTCCAAATCAGGTTCTACTATTCAGCCGGGGTAAAGGTTATGGAATTCGCAATCCCAAGAGCAGTCCCAAAAAGCTGATCGCCTTCGTTAGGCGCTCCCGCGAATAACACAATCCACAGCACCCCTCCATCATTCACAAGGAAAAAGCCGCCTTCGCTGATATCATTGGTGACTGGTACATACGCAATCATCCCACCCAACAAGGCTTCATTTTCCAGCAATTGAGCTTCGCCGACCACCGGATGTGTATCCTCAATGGTGACGCCGACCACCGGATGTACATCACGAGGAGAGACCAGCTTGGTGACAAATTCGTGTAAGAAGGTTTGCATCCCCTCACCCGACAAGTCAGACGGCGTATCTCCCGGCGATATTGGAACGGCATAGATGCTAAATTCGCCGGGGGCAGGGTCGTTTCCGGCGAAAACATTGTCGAGCGTGTTTTGGGAGTCGGCAAAAATAACCGTACCAAAATCATTTTCGTTCGCTTTCCAATCGGCTGGATAAGAGAATGTAACCCCGTTGTCTGGCACGACATATGTCTGCTCAAGTGGCAAGCTGTAATGGACAGTTTGCAATACATCGAGCATCATAGCCTCAGCTTCTTCGGTCAGTTCACCTTTGACAGCCGCCATGACTGTGACGCTGAAATAATCGGGGGCCAAATAATCAGCCACATACACTACGCCATCGTTCTCATCATCAGCGAGTGCGACGCGGGCCACCCAATCACTGAGACTTTGCACTTCACCGACGACAGTAGTGGAATCAGAATTGGTAAAGGTCGGGGCAAGGACAGTGGCAATCTCCAAAATGGTAGCGTCGGCGGCAATTTGTGAAGTATCCATTGCAGCGCGGGCGACTGGCACGACAAGAGAGAGGTAATCGCCGGATTTCATCATCGCAAGGTTATTCGGGTCGGTAACATCCGGGTTATTGGAAACCGCCAACCATTCCGCATCGCCATCGGCATACCACCCCTCCGGCAATTGCACACTAAACGCGCCATCCTCCGTCATAAACAATGTCGTGGTTGTAGTGGAATCCACTTGGGCATGGACTCCCCCTATTCCGACAAAAGTTAGTGCTAAAGCTGTCAGCAGATAACGATGTAATTTCATCATACAGTGACTCCCCTTTGAGTGAGTGAAGGTTAGTGATTCGGTGTGTAGACGCAGATTATGATAGGAAAGTTCCCATTCCCGTGATAGGATGGAACAATAGTATTTGGAGTGTACGGAGTTTGTCAAAATCCGCCAATCTTCACGACCCCCCATTGAATTTTCATACGACTATCACAATAATGAAGCGAATGACGTTATCAAGGAGCAAATGTCTTGAGTGAATTTCTCAATGCCGTAAGTGAATGGGTGCAGGAAGTTATCCGAACCCTCGGTTATCCCGGTATTACGATTGTGATGTTTTTAGAAGTGATCTTCCCGCCCATTCCCTCCGAACTGATTATGCCATTTGCAGGTTTTTTGGCGGGTCGCGGCGAGATGAATATTGTCCTAGTGATTTTGGCGGGCAATATCGGCTCCATCACCAGCGCGATCTTCCTCTATTATGTTGGCGCGTGGGCGGGCGAACCTGTCGTGCGGCGCTTTGTTAAAAAATATGGGCGTTTTATGATGGTCAGCGAAAAAGACCTTGACCGGACACTGCATATCTTTAATACACGTGGCGAATTGGTCATTTTCTTTGGACGCCTCATCCCGCTGGTTCGCACGTTCATCTCACTACCTGCCGGTATGGATCGTATGTCCATGCGGAAATTTGTCACCTATACGACCATCGGTTCGACGGTGTGGAATACTTTCTTGGCGGTGGGGGGCATGATTCTCGGTGAAAACTGGGAAGACCTGATGGAACTGGTTGACCGCTATTCCAAAGTGACCTATGCCCTCATCGCGGTGGCGTTGGTGGTACTGTTTTTCATCCGCTTGCGCAGTTTCTTGCAAAATCGCAACACGGCAGCCCCATCGTCCACAGCGCCCACCGCTCCAGCAATAGCAGACGGCGAATAACGCACTTTAATGTAATGGTTTCAAAGGGCGGTCTTCGGATCGCTCTTTTTGGTTTTCGGGCTGTAATCTTTTTGTAATCCTTTTGGAACGATTTTGTAATCTCTGCCCGCTATCCTCCCAAGCATTACTCTTTTTGATTGAATGCCATTGGAGGAAATGAACATGCGTACTTTGCTTCGATTGACCCTCGTGACCCTGATTGCCATTACCTCGGTTACGGCTGGTCTCCTGTTCAATCGGGACGCCGCCCCCCGCACCGCCGAAGCCCAAGATGATGCCTCGATGGGGATTGCGTGCGATTCCACCCTGATTCTGCTGCTGCTCTTGGCAGAACACGAATATGATTATATTTCCGGCATGGACGAAATGATGATGAGCGAGATGCCTGCCTTCGATTATGGGCAGTACACCTATCTCATCCAAGACACCGTTGCCATGATGACCGCCATGATGGACGAGATGTCCGATGAAGAGATGGCTGCTGCCGAAGCCACCAACATGATGGTTGAAGAAATGATGGGTATGGACACGGCTGGCATTTTGGCGGGATACGATGCCGCGATGGGCTATGAAGCGATGGGCGAAATGACCACCCTTGCTCCCGGCAATGTCGCAGGCGAACCAGCCGAATGTACCAGTCTACGCGCCAGTCTTGAACAATTTATTGTGGCCCATCTGGTCGCTGACGCCGAAATGATGATGGAGCAATAAGCACACAGGTTTAGCCTTCCCCTACTGTATTTTCCAATTCTACACAGCATTATCAGACCCCTCCTAGCCCCGATGTGAGGGGTTTTGTTTTTCTGCACCTAAAGCCGCCGTGCTGAATTTAGGGTAAAAGACGGGTCAATCAAGATGGAATTTGCTGTAGGTTGATAGTGTAAACCCTTTTTGGCCCTTCCATGCGACTCAATCAAGGGGCATTATGAGATTTGCTGTTGTATTAGTCAGGTGAAACGACTATTATATTTTTCCGGAATTCTTCACGCACATGGAGGGATAAGCGTGCCCACTGATCCTTTAGCCGTACCAATTCATGCCTTTACATGGGTCGGCAGCGAATCTATGCACCTTGATGATCCCGCCATTACCGCTTGTCGCCAAGTGGTGATCGGACGCTATGGTGGCAATGTGCGGGCGGGAGCCAATAAAAATGAAGATGGCGCATTGGTTTACAGCGCAGCGGATGGCAGTTGGGAATTTGCCATGATTATTGACGCCCACCTGACCACCGAAAGCGCCGAATTACTGCTTTATTCGATTGACAGCGAGCGCCGCAATATTGTTGGTATCTTGGCCGGGCCAGTTGAAACAGCCTTTACGCAATTGGAACACCACCTGCTTTCGATTTTTCGCTCGGTGTGGTTTCGGGAGCAGTGCAAGCGCGTCAAAGGGGAAGCCTCCCTGATGTTTTGTGCCCGCAAAGGCGATTATTTGTGGTGGCTGTCCATCGGGGACTGCGTGACGTATGTGCTTGATCCCCAATTGGCGGGAATGGGTCAATTCGCCCTGAACCAGCGCAACTTTTATGAGTGGATCGGGCACATCAACAGCTTTGACCAGCCTGTGCCGACCTATACACGCGGCGTAACCAACCTCTCCGGTAACAGCCTCGTTTTGATGGTGACGGATGGCCTGCTCGAATTCGGCAACCGCCCCTATGAAAACCCCATGTATCTCTATCGGGCGTTTTTACCCGCCTTCGATGGTCAGCGCGAAACCCTGCTGATAGCGGTTGAAAATGCTCTGCTGGATGTGCATCGTGGGGCTGGGAGGGACAGCGCCACCATTATCGCGTGGAACTTCAGTTTGGCGGATATGTTTTAGGCAATGGGCGGGCATGGTGATTCCCGCCCCGACAAGGCCCGCAAGCGAGGACAGGCTCGGTTATTCTTCAAAGGTGAACACCACCACCTGCCACCACGTATAGTTATAATCCGAGACCACCACGTGCCCATTGGAAAGCACCGCCATCCCACGCGGGCTATAGAATTCGCCGTCCATAAAACGCGGCGCATCCGAGTCATAGTCTTCCAATACCTGCTCTTGCCCATACTGGCTGATATAGTTCCCCTGCGCATCAAACCAATAGAAGCCGCCCTCCGAACTTGCCACGATCAGGTGTCCCGCTGAACTAACCGCAAAGGAGTCAATGTAAGCATAGCTCGACATGATCGGGTCAAGCCGCACCTGCGAAACGGTGCCCGTGTCCAAATCCATGCGCCAGATTTCGTAATCCCCGGCGATATACAGCGTGCCATCCGGCCCCATTTCGATGTCGGCATACCCCGTGATGGTGGAGTTTGGCCCGGAAGGTTGCGGCACAAATTCGTTGAGCAGCGTGCCTTCTTCATCCCAAATCTGGATCCGGGTCATGGTATAAAATTCCTCGGAGTCCTGCCGATCTTGGATCACGACCCGTCCGTCGGGCATGACTTCAATTTGGCCGGGGGAATACTCGCCAAATTCGCCACTGTCTTGGCCCAGTTCGCCCCACGAATGCAAAATCTCGCCATTTGGCTCCATATGGGTGACATGTTGGTTGGCGTCCACCACCCACAGTGTCCCATCTGGTGCAACCGCAAAATCCTCAGCATACCCCGACCAGCGATTGGTCAACTGCGTGTCGCCAATCACCTCCTGCAAATCACCTTCGGCGTCATACACATTGATACCGCTGTAGTAGCCCGCCACGTAGATCATGTCGTCCGGGCCGACCACCACCGACCCGATGGGGGCAAAATCCTCATAATCAAAACGTTCCATTTGCTGCCAGATGACACTGCCCGATACGACGGGTTCAGCCGGAGCATGATATTGCGCCGAAAGCACCACCGCTTCAATCGTCTTGCCATATTGTTGAATGACACCTTCATTCGCAAAGACAACCACTTCCAGCATGTTGCCGCTGCCCAAGTCAATATACATATAGATCGCTTCTTGGCCGCCGGATTGCCCGATGGTACGATAGGCGGCATTCCCGCCGAATTCTTCAATTTTTGGCCCAACATATTCGGAAAAGGTGTCGTCGGCTTCATCTTGGGCAAAGGCCAGTACATCTTCTTCAAATGTACCGTTGCCCCCAAAATCAATCAGTTCATTAATCGGCCCACCCGCGATAATAAGCAGAAATACGTCGTCGGGGAGCGTTTCAAAATCAAAGGTTTCCAGCAGCACCGCGTCATTGCTCAACATGACACCAAAAAATTCGGTTGCACCCCACGTTTCGGGATAGCTGACCGTCAGGCGCCCATCCGACGTGGTATAACTTTGTGTCAAAGGGTCTTGAGCACTCACCCCCTGTGGCGACCACATCCCCAAAACCGCGATGGTTATGACCAACCATCCTACGCTCCATCGTCTACCCATTTCCGCACCTCCTAACCAGCCTAGCGCATTTTCACGATCCATTTTTCCACCGTCATTTTTTCCACCGCGCCCCAATCAATTTCACATCCCATGCCTGTCTTAGGTACGGTAATGGTGCTGTCGGGGTTCAAGGTCGGCAGCGGCGTGGCAATATCTTGTTGATAGTACGGCTGCGGCTGCATATGATCGCCGGGTAAGCGACAGGCTGGGTGTGAGGCAAAGATGATATTCATCCATTTGCCGGGAGTCATATCCAGCATTCCCCCCACCCAACATTCCAAGTGCTCCTGCAAGGCCAAGTCCGCAATCAACACACTTTGCCAATACCCCCCGACACGCGGCGGCTTGATATTCAAAAACAGGCGGTCACTGATGCCAAACATGCGCCAAATTTCGGCGGCGGTGCGGGCATCCTCCAGCGTTTTGATGCTCTCATCCAGTGTAATCGGCGTGCGTAAATCGTGCTCGGCTTGAAAGCGGGCATGGTCAAAAATATCGTCGTGGCGGAAAGGCTGTTCGATCAGCAATAATTCAAATTGATCCAGTGAGGCAAGCACACGCTGATGGTCGGGGTCACGCGGGTCAAATGCCGAATTTGCGTCCACCTGGAGCATGATGTCGGGATATTTTTCGCGCAATGTACCAATGACATGCACCACATCCAATTCGGGCCAGATTTTGACCTTGATACGTCCAAATCCTCGTTCAACTGCCGCTGCTGCCCGCTGAAAAATCTCCTCGGCGGTCTTGGCCCCCAAGCTAAATCCGGCAGGCACACTTTCTTGCACCCCACCCCACAAGCCAACAAGCGGCTGCCCCAACCGCTGCATGACCAACTGCCAATAGGCGCTCTCAAAAGACGACTTGGCGAAATGATGACCCTTAATCTTTTTGAAGGCCGTCCAAAAATCATCGTAATGGGTCAAGGTGCCGCCGAGTTGGTCACGCACCATCGGCAACAAAAACCGCTGCAAGACATCTATCACGCCGAACACATATTCCGAATCAAAAGCGGGGTCGGGCAGGGTCGGTGCTTCGCCCAACGCAACCAAGCCATCAGTGGTTTTCAGCGCCAACAGCACCGTATCACGCCGTTTATAGCTGCCAAACGAGGTCGTGAAGGGAAAATTTAACTCTGGCGCAAGGTGATAAATCGTCGCCTCGCTCAGTTCAAACGAGTCATGTTCCGGCAAGTCTGGTGCGGCATAATCCTGTGGTAGTTGGTCGCTCATCAAATCGTATCCTCAAGAATGAATGATTAATTGCGCTTTTCGCCCCTCCCTAATGCTTTGGGGGTGGGGATATTACTTCAGTGTCAGCACATAATAATTATGCCGTTCGCCATCCACAACCGCGCTCACAAAATCCGTGACTTGATACTTGCCCGATGTCACCTCCACGCCCAACCGCGCCGGGTCAAAGGTATGGGTGTCAGTATAGACGGGTCGCCGCGTCTCTAGCAAACGCGACAGCACCGCCCGCATTTCAGCCCGTTTCTCAAGCGCATAACGCGGATTTTGCTCCGACAGGGTGTCAATATCGCCCGGAATCGCAAAGGCCAGTCGCGGGGGTTGGGTCTGGGTCAATTCATCTATCGTCGCACCAGTCGCTTGTGGCAAGGATTGGGTCTCATCTAATTCGGTAGGTTGATATGTCCCGCTGTAAATTTGACGTAGCCGCTCATGCACACCCGCATCATTCAACGACCAACGCACCTTGTAGCGGTCAGTGGGCACACGGCCATATAGTGCATTCGACCAGCCGCCGTAATAATCCACAATATATAAATCAAGCGCCCCGCCCAATTTCACCACATTGAGCATTCCGTTGGCACCACGCATCGGGTCGAACGTCCAGCGCATCACGGTGTGCCCCAAACGAACGGCATGATAGGCCTGCATCACCTTGAGCAGCCAACCGATGTTGTTATTGCGGGCCGTCGGGTTGGTCGCCAGCATATGTGAATAGAGCACCCCCCCCGGCGAACCAAAACCCATCACAAAACCCAACCACCCCGCGCTGTTAAAACCCGTGTCAGCGCGATAGGCCACCCCGATACACCCGCCGCTTTCTTCAACCTTCGCCAAGCCAATCGGTGGCAGCACATCAAACTCAGCCATGCCCCACACTTGGCCCTGTAATCGGCTGACCAGTTCCAAGAAGCTGACAGGGTGATCGTGTCCATCGGCGTCCGTCCATGTGGTCGTGCCGTTGACATGTGCCCATGAAAGCGTCGTAAATGCAACCTGCCCAATGCCCGCAATCTGCGAAACCCACGCCCGTTCTTCTTCGGGGTTGGGCACATCCATGCGCTGCATTAAGCCGAAATTGGTCGGGTGAAAAGCCGCTAATGCCTGCCGCTGCGTCGTCTCATTTGCCATATGAGTTCCAATATTGGTGTGATAAATTGGCTAATTGTACCCATCCCATCCTAAATTTGGCACATCCTCGCGCCTATATCGCCGGATTGCCCGCTGTCAAAATGGCCGATTCGTATGCCCCACCTGCATAGGTCTTGAATAAATCGAGCAAATCCGCAACCGCCCTCTCGACATCCACCTGCCCGCCCACATGCTGCGATTCCACTGTCACAATCACGTCGGTGGTAAATTCAGTGGCGGCACTGGTCGCGCTTTGTCGCCAGCACCAACGCCGTGCAATCACCATTTTCTGGGTATCCGAGAACACGACCTCACCAACTTCGGGATGTAGCAGTTCCTCGTTATCCAATTCAACGTAGCGTTCCGTGCCATCAGCAAAATGCACCGTCACCGCCCCGTTAATCTGGCGGCGGTCAAATATGGCGACGGGTAGCCCATAACGGATGCTGACCAAATTACCAATATCCACCAGTGTATTGATAACTGGAATATCGCCTTTTTTGGTTAGACGGCGTAATAGAGCTTCGGCAGCACTGCGATACCCAGTAGGTGAGACTCCAAATGCGCTAAGCGTTTTCCGCCATGCCGCCAGCGATTCCAATTCACTCAGCGGGGTTTCGCCAATGCGCTTTTTGACGGCGGTCTGTTCCGCTTGGTAACGTCGGTGCAGTTCATCGGGTGTCGGCGGATTGGTTAACCCCTGCGCGATAATGACCCCGCCGACCACCTGCGGGAACTTTTCGATAATCGGCGGACTATACTGAAACGTTGGCATAAAAATCTCCCTTCATGCAAAAAGAACCCCATCCCAAACCCTTCCCCAAACATAGGGAAGGGCTTCAATACGCCATCTGCTCCCCTCCCTATGCTTGGTTCAATCTCCGACACTTTTGGGAGTTGGGGGTGAGATAAAGCACAAATAATCGGATGTCCAAGCCATGAGATGATCATGGGTTACACCAGAACAGG
>JAIOHL010000242.1 GCA_019913005.1 Anaerolineae bacterium
GTTTACTCACCAAGTTGACCGCCCATACCCTGTGCATTTATCTCAATCGCTTACTCGGCAAACCCGATATCTTACAAATCAAAGCCTTAGCTTTTCCTATCTAGCATAAGGCCCTATTAGAGGTCAGTTTCAAAGGGAAAATATTCAGGACCTAGATGAGTACAGATTATACTCTGATCCTTTTTATTTTAAATTTTGTGAGTCTGTAACCTTTACACCCACATCTTCTGAGCCAATACAGGGCATAATCGTGCCTTTAGATTATTGGGAAATTTATGAAAGGTCGGATTTATCAAGAGGCCCAAAAGGTGGAGCTATATTAAATCCCAAAAACATTAGGAGATATCTCAACAATACAAATTTTACTTACCTCGCCCAAAATGGTTGGATAGGTACACCTAAAGCAGCAACCGAAGAAGTAATGCGGATTGTTCAAGAAACACTTCAAAGTGAGCATTCTCTTATAGTAGGCATTGGCAGGAACTCTGCTTAAGAGATGAAGGAGTTCACCTCTTAAGCATTACGACTTTACATGTCAATCAGAGAAGTCTGCAAATCTTCCAATAAATCGTCAATATGTTCGACCCCAACCGAGAGCCGCACCAGCGAGGCAGGCACGGGGAAGGTGCTGTCTGATGTTGAAGCGTGGGTCATCACACCGGGGTGTTCAATCAGGGATTCGACGCCACCCAATGATTCCGCCAGCGAAAACAATTTCGTCCGGCTGACAAATTTGTAGCCCGCGTCCTTGCCGCCGACCATGATGACCGAAATCATACCGCCATAACCTTTGGGCATCTGTCGTTTAGCCAAATCATGCTGTGGGTGCGATTCAAGGCCGGGATAATAGACCTCCGCAATCGCCGAATGGTCACTTAAAAATTGGGCTACCTTCATCGCATTTTCGCTGTGCCGTTCCATGCGTAAATGCAGCGTTTTGATGCCGCGCATGGTCAGCCACGCATCCTGTGGCCCCGGCACAGCCCCTACCGCGTTTTGTAAGAATTTCAGCTTGAGATAGGCTTCTTCGTCATTCAACACCACTGCCCCGCCGACCACATCCGAATGACCGCCGAGGTATTTGGTGGTGCTGTGGACGACCATATCCGCCCCCAAAGAGAGCGGTTGCTGCAAATAGGGGGAAGCGAACGTGTTGTCTACTGCTACCCAGATTTTAGGCGATTTTGAGGCCGCTAGTGCTGAAATTGCCCGAATATCGGCTAGGCGCAGCATAGGGTTGGTCGGCGTTTCCAGCCAGATCAGGCGCGTATTGGGCTGAATCGCCGCTTCAATCGCCTCAGGGTCGGTCACATCTACAAAACTAAATTCCAAACCGTAGTGCTTCAACACCTTATCAAACAGCCGATAGGTCCCGCCATAGACATCATTACCGACAATCGTGTGGTCGCCGGGTTTAAACAGGCGCATAATCGTGTCTGTCGCCGCCATACCCGATGAAAACGCCAAGCCGTGTTTGCCACCTTCAAGCGCCGCCATCAACGATTCAAAAGCCGTGCGGGTTGGGTTGCCCGTGCGCGAATATTCATAACCTTTGTGTTCACCGGGGCTTTTCTGCACATAGGTAGAGGTCTGATAAATCGGCGTCATAATCGCGCCGGTGCTGGGGTCAGGCTCTTGCCCTGCATGAATGGCGTCAGTCTCGATGTGATATTTTTTGTCCATGTATGTCCCTTAAAGTTGAAATGAGGGCGATGACCGCCCCCACGCAAAAATATACAAACCAGCGGATGGATCCGCCATTACATGCAGTGAGTTGCCACGTAATCTAACACATCAATCTTGGTGAGAATTCCTAAGATTTCAGCGCCCTCATGCCCATTGTGCTCTGTCGGAGAGACCACCAACACCACATCTTCGCCTGATACCAACAGTCCCATGAGACTATCGAGCATCGTATCTGGCCCGACTGTCGCCACTTTGGACTGCACAATATCGCCGATAGCTTCATCCGGGCTGTGGGTGTGACTTGCCAGCAGCATATGGTTCAAAATATCCACTTCACGCACAATCCCGACCAACTTGCCGTCATGGACGACAGGCGCTTGGGAGATGCCTTTGCTTTTCATCAGGCCGATCACATTCATCAAGCTGTCACGGGCAGTCACAGTGATGACCTCAGCGCGATGTTTCGCACCCAATACATCCAGCGCCGTCGCATCTTCGCAGCCACTGCGGGCAAAAAAGCCGTTTTCGCGCATCCAGTCATCGTTAAAAATCTTGCTCAGGTAGCGGGAACCCGAATCGGGCAGCAGCACTACTACATTTTTGTCCGGCCCTAAATTTTTCTGCTGGATATATCGCAGTGCCCCGACAATCGCCGATCCTGATGACCCACCTGAGAAAATCCCTTCTTCTTGCACCAAGCGGCGCGTCATCAGCATGGATTCGCGGTCATTGACCTGTACCACGTCATCAATCACCTCAAAGTCGAGGGTGGAGGGCAGGAAGTCTTCGCCAAATCCCTCAATGCGATAGGGGAAGGCTTGCGTCATTTCACCTGTGTAGAAATAGTGGTAAAGCAGAGAACCGATGGGGTCAACCCCTACAATCTGAATATCCGGGTTTTGCTCTTTTAAATAACGAGCCGTGCCGCTGATCGTGCCGCCTGTGCCCATTGTCGCCACAAAGACATCTACCTTACCCTCGGTCTGTTCCCAGATTTCCGGGCCAGTCGTTTCGTAATGCACTTGGGGGTTAATTGGATTGTGATATTGGTTGGCGAGGATGGCGTTGGGGGTTTGTTCGGCGATGCGGCGAGCCACGCTGTAATAACTGCGGGGGTCATCTGGCTCGACGGCGGTTGGGGTAATTACGACCCGCGCCCCAAAAGCCCGCAGCAGGCGGATTTTTTCGTCCGACATTTTATCGGGCATGACAAAAACCGTTTTATAGCCCTTAATCGCCGCGACAATCGCCAAGCCCACCCCCGTATTGCCAGAGGTAGATTCGACAATTGTGCCTCCCGGTTTCAATTTGCCAGAACGCTCGGCATCTTCAATAATCGCCAGCCCGATACGATCTTTGACCGAGCCGCCGGGGTTGAAAAATTCGACCTTTGCCAATAATTGCGCCTGAATGCCTTTACTCACCTTATTCAACCGAATGAGGGGGGTATGACCCATCGCCCCAAGGATATTATCATATATTCCTTGATGGCCTGTTTTTTTCTGCGTCGTGTTCAGCGACGTTACGTTCATATGATGTTCTCCAAAGTCAAGGGTTCGTCATTCGATTGTAAACGACGTACTTGCAAAAAGGCAACTTCCGATTTAAAGAAACCATAATATTTCAGGTCAAAATTTTCAATTTACAAGCAATGAGCCACCTAGACTTACAAATACTTCAATCCAGTACCTGATAGAGGGCATAGTTGCCATAACGCCCCACACGAAACAATCCCGGTTCTTCGGCCAGTGTCGTATAAATTTCAGCAGGATTTTCACCAACCCATTGGTGATTAATCGCCCACATATCCAACAACAAATAGGCGGGGCGATCTTCTGATAATCGTTGTTTCATGCTCTGCGGCGTTTCATAATAAATTTGGATTGTTCGCATTTGCGGCACATAATGGCGCATCATCGGCCATAGCTCTAATACATAGACTGTGCTGCCGTTCGGAATCGCACTTACTGCCCACCGCACCGCTCCATAATCTTCATCTTTGCGTTCCACCAACCATGCGACGGTATCCTGCGCTTTGGGTCGGGGCGATTCCGCTGCAATCAACACTCCCAACACTATAAACCCCTGTGCGGCTAATGAAATCGGCCTCAGCAGCGAAACGGGTGATAATGATTGAATTTTTTCACATATCCACGCTACACCGATTCCCGCCAAAATCATCAGCGGCAAAATATAGGCCAGTGAAAACCGCACATTTTGATAGGGGATGCCTGCTAAAAATCCATACGTCACGACTGCCCATCCCACTAGCAGAATAAAAAAACTAATTGCTGCTCGATTACGCCTTGTTTGACACAGCAATATCAGAAAACCTATTCCCATTGCTGCTGTAAAAAAAGGATGCACATACCAGCCATCATAGGCAGCCTTTGCATAATAGCGAGCCACGACCTCATCATATTCAAATGAACCATCTGGTGTTTCAAACTCTTTTTTGAGGGCGTTTTCGATATTCCAATCCCGCAGCCACGCATGGTCAATCACCGCGACGGGGTTGGATCGGCTGTGCAGCAGTTGGGGCAATATCACCAGTATCCCGACCACTACCGCGATTATGCCATCCCACCAAAAGGGTCTTTGTTTTTGTAGGGGCAAAGCTAAGATTTGCCCTTTTTTGCTTTCATCTTGCCGCCACCACACGATACAACTTAGCGCATATGGCACTGCCAACACCCCATACAGCCAACGGGTAATGGTTGCTAGTGCCAGCGCAAAGGCTACTAATGCAATCCATCCATGCCGCTGTCTATAGTTTGATTTTTGGAAATAGCGTCCCAATGCCCATAAGCTGAATGTCGCCCAAAAGAGCGCAGGCACATCCGCCATCACGACGACGCTGCTTTGCAAAACCTGTCCGCTAAAAATCAGGATAAATGCTGAGGTTAAGCCAGCAATCCGCCCGCTTTTTTTCGACCAACCTATCAGTGGCAGCATATCTACGATAAACGCATAAACCAGCACGGGAATCACCGCGCTTAACCCTAAGACCAGATTTTGGGCGACCTGTTCATTTTCCCCACCGATGGCAAACCCTGCCGCTAACAAAATGGGGAAACCCAACGGCCAATACATTGGGCCGGGGGTACGCATTTCCCGCACCGCCTCGCGTACTTCTTGCCCATATTCAAAATAGGCGAAGGCATCCTGTCCATACAAGCCGTCAAATTTAAATTGACTGCGTAGATGCAGCCGAACCGCGAATGCCAATATAAAAATGAGGCCCATTAGGAGGAGATTGGCATGTTTTTGGAGTGCCCTAAAGCGATTTTTCATGATGTTTTCGGCAATGCTCAAAATGTTTTTTTTCAAGTGTAAGGCATTCGCGGGTTATTGACCATTCTGATTAAATCATTGACACAGTGCTCATACCCTCATAAAGTAGAAGATGTGGAGCGCAGGGAGGCGAATTAATTTTATTCTCTCTGCAATCATAGTGGGTTTTGCAATCAGGGCCGGGAGGAAGTCTCGGCCTTATTTGTTATCTCGGATTATTATAGACACAAACATTGTCAGTAAAACCCATCCGATTGACAGCAGAAATGCAACAGCTCCAAAATTTGAGTTTGAGACTGACAAAACTCCGCCGATGAGAAGAATTGCTCCCCCAATAATCACTCCTGATCCAGCAAAAATGGCTGAACGTCCTTGAACATAGTAAGGGGGACCCCAAATTGAAAACTTCGCTTCTTGTTTATCAACTATTAGTGCGCCAAAAATAATCCAAAACAACCCCATCAGAACCAAAAAACAGACCATTGTAGCTATCCTAATGAACGGCGTAAAAATTGTTCTAAATGTCATCCTACCACAAATTTCCTGCCCTCTATCATCCCCACAACCGAAGGGAGGCGCTACAATAAATGTAAATTTCCAGACGTATGACAAAGGATCACAACCCGAATGTCTGAAAAACTGACCAATGCGAAAAAATCATGGGAAAAACAGGCTGTTGAACCCCTGTTAGAAAAAGCGCCTGAACGCCGCGACCACTTTGACACCTCCTCCGGTATCCCGATTGACCGACTCTATATACCCGAAAATGGTAGCGCGAATGCGGATGAATACGCCGATAAACTCGGTTTCCCCGGTGAATATCCTTTTACACGAGGCGTACAGCCAACCATGTATCGCTCCCGATTCTGGACGATGCGCCAATATGCGGGGTACGCCACCGCCGAAGAATCGAATGCCCGTTATCGAATGCTGTTGGAACAAGGCGCACGCGGTCTAAGTGTAGCCTTCGATTTGCCCACCCAGATTGGCTACGATGCGGATGACCCGATGTCATTGGGCGAGGTGGGTAAGGTCGGCGTGAGCATTTGCAGTATTCACGATATGGAGCGGCTGTTTCAAGGGATTCCATTGGCGGAAGTCTCGACCAGCATGACGATCAACGCCCCGGCGACCATTTTGCTGGCCTTGTATATTGCGGTGGGTAAGCGGCAGGGTGTTGAATCCCATCAACTACGCGGCACAGTGCAAAACGACATTTTGAAAGAGTATATTGCACGCGGGACGTATATTTTCCCACCCCGCCCCAGCACCCGCCTGATTACCGACCTATTTGATTACTGCCAGCGCGAAGTGCCCAAATGGAACACCATCAGCATCAGCGGCTATCATATCCGCGAGGCTGGCTGTACGGCGGTTCAGGAAGTCGCCTTTACGTTGGCGAACGGGATTGCCTATGTGCAGGCCGCCATTGACGCCGGGTTGAAGGTGGATGAATTTGGACAGCAATTATCCTTCTTCTTCAACGCTCACAATAATTTCCTCGAAGAAGTCGCCAAATTCCGTGCCGCGCGTCGTCTGTGGGCCAAACTTATGAAAGATCGTTTCCACGCCACCGACCCCCGCGCCCAACAAATGCGCTTCCATACCCAAACGGGTGGCAGCACTTTGACCGCCCAACAGCCCGAAAACAACATTACCCGTGTGACGATTCAGGCGCTTGCTGCGGTTTTGGGTGGGACTCAATCGCTGCACACCAACAGCATGGATGAGGCGTTAGCTCTCCCAACCACCCATGCCGTCCAAATCGCCCTGCGTACCCAACAAATTATCGCGCACGAAAGCGGCGTGGCGGATTCAATTGACCCATTGGCAGGCAGCTATATGATTGAGGCCCTGACCGATGAAATTGAAACCCGCGCAATGGAATATATCCGCCGCATTGATGAAATGGGTGGGGCACAGGCCGCCATCGAAACAGGCTTTATCAACACTGAAATCAACGATGCCGCTTATGAAGCCCAAAAAGCTATCGAGTCCAAGCGGCAAATCATCGTCGGTATGAACGACTACATTATCGAAAACGGCTCGGAAACGACGATTGAAATTTTACGGGTTGACCCCGCCATCGAAAAAGCCCAGTGTGCCCGACTTGCCAAACTGCGTGCCGAACGAGACAACGAAAAAATCAGCGCCGCCCTCAGCCGCATTGAAACCGCCGCACGTGGCACGCAAAACTTGATGCCCCTGTTTATCGAAGCCGTAGAGCAAGAGGCTACCCTCGGCGAAATCTGCAAAGTGCTGCGTGGTGTCTTTGGGGAATATCGGCCTAATGTGACCATCTAAGGGCAGTTAGCCGGACGTGGGTAATTCGTCATTTCCAGAAGGGGATGGCATCGCTATAATGCCATTCCCTGAACATCAGGCAAAGGATCAACTGTGACGAATTTTGACCCATCCGATACCCAACCCAAAGCTCCATCTGGACTACGCAATACCATCAACACCACTCAGCCCCAATGGAATGTACCAGAACCATCACGCCCCGGCGGTCTGTTGGGGGATGATGATGCGCCACCCGGACGCTGCCTATTGAGCCTTTTAGTCGTCGGGGCCACTACCTGCCTATGTTCGGTAGTGATCGCGTTGAGTGCGCTGGCGGGTTATGGGGATGAATTGGACAAAATCCAGACCAAAGAGGCGGGTGATCGAGAAATCGCCGTCAGCACACAGTATGCCCTCGCCGTGCAAAATGAGGCACAGGGGGCGATTGAACTCGCACTTGATCGCTACAAATTTATTGAGACCCAGCAGCCGGATTATGCCGATGTGCAGCCGCGCATGACCCAAATCGCGTTAGTGCTTTCAGCAACACCCACCGCATCGCCAAGCCCAACACCAACTAACACTGCTACGCCTACAATTGAGGTTTCACCGCAGGTCAATGCCACTCCGGAGGTATCACAGGCTGAAGAATATTTCAACAATGCTCAGGATTACATGCTGGCAGGGCTATATGAAGAAACTATTGAATGGCTGGATGCGGTTATTACCGTTGATCCGGCTTATCGGCGATTTGAAGTGGATCGTATGCTGGTAGATGCCCTTATTTCACAAGCGGGTATCTATTTTGCTGGAACGAATGATGGCGAGACCAATGGATTAGCAGGGAATCAATTGCCTCGGGGAATCATGATGGTAGGACGTGCTGAGACTATTTGGACAGCCAATCCCAGCTTTGCATCAGATACCGAACTCAAGAGGCGACTTGAGAATGCCTCGTTTACGTCATTTGTAGTAAACGGCTATA
Source organism: Anaerolineae bacterium (assembly GCA_019913005.1). Classification (GTDB taxonomy): domain Bacteria; phylum Chloroflexota; class Anaerolineae; order Aggregatilineales; family J027; genus CFX10. The sequence goes on from JAIOHL010000242.1 coordinate 8,249, forward strand.
TCACTGCCCAAGCCTATCTTGCAGGTGGCTTAAACGCCGATGCCTTAACCATTTTATATGAATTGTATGCGCTACCTTCGAACTGGGAATATGCAGGAGTGTCTATCAGCGATCTCATCATACAAGCAGGCGGAACTCCGGGTTCGTAAATCTAAGAAATTCTACGAAATTTGCCTAAGCATGTAAAAAATATTTGAACCTCGGTTATGATAAGAGTGTAATTTAAGTAGTACCCAATCACTTAGCTGGTGCTGCTTAAATTGCCAATGACGAGTCCCAAAAAAACTAAATACAGAGAGAGGCGTGACTACTATGAGCAGGGACGGGGAACTCATCCTGCGGTTGCGCGAACAAGACCTTGAAGCTCTCGGCGAACTCTTTGAGCGATACCGCCTTCAGGTTTACCGCGTTTCACTCGCAATTGTCCGTGACCCACAGGTGGCGGAGGATATTTTACAAGATTGTTTTCTAAAATTACATTACTACGCCCATCGAATTGACATCGAACGGCCTTTGATGCCATGGCTCTATCGGGTAACAGCAAATCTCAGCTATACCTACGTCACCCGTAATCAGAAACGGCGCACGGCCCTCGATCAGGTCTCAGACACCCTGATTTCGCCTGTTGGTCTTGCACCAGACCGCGTGACAGAACGCACCGAAATGGAACGCAATATCCGCAGTGCGATTGAAAACCTGCCTTTGAATCAGCGGGTGGTGGTGATTCTGCACTATCTGGCCTGCCTCAGCATTCAAGATATTGCGGAAATCTTGGAATGCCCCATTGGTACAGTGAAATCGCGGCTGCATTATGCTCGTGAAAGTTTACGACATGTCCTTGAATCGGACACTTGGATCTCGGAGTTAGCTCATGGATACGCTTAAAAGGTTTATCAGCAAGTTCATGCACGATGTCCCGCTGGAAACGGGCTGTCAATCGAATGAACTGCTCGAACGCGAATTTACGGCCATCATCCAAAAGGCGATGGGGCAAGAATTACCCCAATCCCCTGCGGGAGATTTGTGGGCAAAAATCAAGGCTCAGGCTGAGATGATGCCTCAGCTTCCGCCTGCCAAAAGCGAAATATTGGACGAGCCGATTTATAGCCTGCCGACGCTGACATGGCTGCCAGAAGCAATTGCCGACGCCGCCCAGCGTCCTGTACGGTATGCCTATCGTGCTGAACGGTATAACACTCGCCAAGTTCAAAGTCAGCATATGGCAGTATATGGGCAGTATATACGGTCATCTATGCAATATTTGCGGCTAAATTTTGGCATGGTACAAGGCTGCTAATCGAAACCTGCGGGGCGATTTACGGATCGCCCTCTCAAAATTTCCCACTTTGCTGGGGTTGTTTGTGTTATACTCTCGACAGTATTGGTTAACACAAAAGGGCCAGCGAATCGCCATGCAAGCAATGCCGACCACCACACTTGCCCCTACAATCCTCCTCTATAATCCTATTAGTACATCTCCCGGCAAACAGCGACTCCCCATGTCTTTGTTATCCATCGCGGCGGTGATAGATCACGACTACACACCTGAAATTATTGACGGCAATCTCATCGCCGATCCCGCCCCGCATATCATTGAACGAGTCAAGATTACCGACGCGAAAATCCTAGCCGTCACCGCGATGCCGGGGCCGCAATTGAAACAGGCTATTCAAGTCTGCAAGCGCGTAAAAGCCGAACTCCCCGGTCTTGTCATTTTATGGGGAGGCTATTTTGCCACTCATCACGGACAGGTTTGCCTCGAAAGCGGCATAGTGGATTATGTGATTGAAGGTCAAGGCGAAGCGCCATTCCGCAAATTTGTGGACACCATTCATCATGGTGGGAGCATGTCGGATGTGCCAAGCCTTGTATGGAAGGATAACGGCTCGGTGAGGGTCAACCCCCGTGCGCCAATGGTGCCGCTCGATAATTTGCCTTTGTTTCCCTATCATCGTGTCAATATTGCGGATTATCGCGGCAGAAGCTATCTTGGCAAGGCGGTTCTCAGCCATCATACTAGCTTTGGATGTCCATTTGCGTGCAGTTTTTGCGCGGTGGTCAAGTTGGTCAATCAGCGTTGGTTGCCCGAAAGTCCAGCACGGGTGGAACAAGTCACCCGTATGATGGTCGAGCAGCACGGCGCAGATGCGATGGAATTCCACGACATGGATTATTTTGTCAGCGAATCACGTGCTGCCGAGATTGCCGAACGGATTGAGCCATTGGGTATCCATTGGTGGGCATTGGGGCGAGTGGATACTTTGAGCACCTACAGCGAAGCCTCTTGGCAAAAGATTAAACGTTCCGGCTGCAAGATGATTTTTATGGGGGCGGAGAGCGGCTCGGCGGAAACACTCAAAATTATGAACAAGGGTGGACAAAGCAGCCCTGACAAAACGCTTGCCATCGCCGAAAAATTTAAACATATGGGGATTGTGCCAGAATTTAGCTTTGTGATGGGCAACCCACCGGATGCACTGGCTGATATTGAAAACACCATCCAGTTCATTCGGAAACTCAAAAAAATCAACCCCGCCAGTGAGTTGATTTTGTACATCTATACGCCTGTGCCGCATGACCGCAGTGAATTGCTGCGTGTGGCAGAGCAATTGGGATTCCATTTTCCCCAAACCTTAGAAGAATGGGCCAGCCCAGAATGGGAAAGTTTTGCCCATCGGCGCGAACCCAATACCCCGTTTTATAAAGACACCGCCCGCAAACGAGTCCGGAATTTTGAGACGGTGGTCAACGCCTATTATCCCACCGTCACGGATATGCGCCTAAAGGGAACCATGCGGATGCTGTTGAAGGGTCTCTCTGGCATCCGCTACAAAACGGAACTATATGGCTGGCCTTTGGAACTAAAAGCCTTGCAGCGGTTCATCCACTACCGCCGACCTGAAACAATGGGGTTCTAACGCAGGCCCCATCTTCCAAAAACAGGAGTAGGCTGCACCTCGATAAACACTGAATCCAAAATTGGCTGGAAAAGCTGCAAGTTGGCCGTTGTGTAATCACTGGCGGGGGCGGTGAGCCGAATATAAATCCATTCAGGCCCGGCTGCCACGACGTAGGACACAACTGCGTTAATTTGTCCATCGGCCTCGACATTTTGGACGGTAAACCACGCCGGGGAACCAAACTTTTCATACCGCCCCGTGTAAGTGGGTTCAACCGCCGGATTGATGCAACGTAGTGCTTCGACAGGATCACGGCTTTCACAAATAATTCCCTGTTCTGCCAACTCTTCAGGCCGACCCCGCACAAAATAAATCTCTCCGGGAACCTCTTGAACCTCAGCGGCAATAGTAACCTCATTTTCTCCGACTGAAACTTCCGCCCCTTCAGGATAGCTAAAGGCAAACCCGGCGTCCTCATCTTCGTAGACCTCACCTAAGATGGGAACCGCCGTAGCAGTAGGTGTCCATGTGGGGGGCAAGGTCGCGGTTGGGCGCGGGGTATTCGTTGGAATCGGAGAAGGGGTTGCAGTCGGCTCGATGGACTCAGCCACGACACTCATTGCCATCTGCTGGAAGGTCGTCTCGGAGAAGAGGTCAAACACTTCAGGATGGGCCGCACCTATGAAGAAAATCCAATCGTTGTCATTAACCACAAATAACAGACCCCGTATCGCAATTTCATCGTCGCTGGTGATTAGCTCAAACGCGGGATATGAATAGCCACTGACCTTGCTCACTTCTGCGTTGCCTTCCGTTTCGGCAAGGGCCTCCAAAAAGGACTGGGGTGAACTTATATCTTCAACACCCAATTCATCTGCAAAATAATCCGCCGATCCCCGTGTAATCGCAGCAGCAGGCAATACCTCTGTCGTTCCATCAGGGCCTATCAATAGGAATGGTTCATCATAAACAGGTTCACTCCACTCCACTGGATAATCCACCGACAAATGCAATTCCTCGCTGGTATAGGTCGTAAATTCCTGTGGCGGCACAAATGGAGTATTTGTTGGAATGGGCGTTTCAGAGGGTGGCAAGGTTACGGTAGGAGTAAAGGTTGGTGTTGCGCTTGGTGTATCAGTGGGAACTAGCGTATCCGTCGGAATTGGCGTTGCCGTATTACTTGGGACAGGCGTTGCAGTTAAGGTCGCCGTGCTGGTGGGGATAAGCGTGTCCGTTGGAATAGGGGTCGCCGTATTGGTTGGTAAGGGCGTGTCAGTCGGAGCAGGGGTATCCGTTGGAATAGTTGTGGCAGTCTGTGTCACGGTTGGTGAAGGAACAGCCGTCTCAGTCGGAGGCAAGGTCGCGGTCTGTTCATTAACACCACCTGTGCCGCCTTCCTCAGTTGGAACTTCTGAGGGTACTTCGCTGGGTTCAAGGGTTGGGGCAATAGTCGGTTCAGTTGTCGGAGGCTCAGTCGGTGCTATGGTTGGTAGTTGAGTGGGAACTTCGGTAGTAGGTGAAATCTCAGTAACTTCTTCGGTAGGTGTTGGGGCTTCAGTTACAATCTCTGTCGCAATTTCAGTCGGTAAATCAGTGGCGGTGACTGCTTCTGTTGGTGCAACTACAGTGGTTGGAGGCAACGTCGGCTCGGTAGCTGTGACTTCACCACCTTGTGATTCACCAGATTCAGTGGCAACCTCGGTATGGGCTTCTACCGTCGGAGCATTAGCGGTTTCCAACGCATGTTGATAATTCTGTGTCTGCTCCGGTGGGGCGACTGTTGCTACACCACCACCACATGCCGCCAAAAATGCTGCAAGTATCAGCATGGATAAAACGACCAGCTTTTTCACCGCGCTATCCCTCCAACAAAAATGTAACTTGATTAATACTATTGGGGCGCTCTACCCACCTGCGCCATTGGCAAGTATAACACTCGATTGCCAAAATACAGAATGGCAAACTCAACCAACAGTATCAATCCGATTAGAAAATGGTTATTAGGGCAGCATAGAATTTCACTAGGGCGATATTATCCAATCACCACATTATCAATCAGCCGTACCTCACCAAAAAACACCGCCATACTGAGCAAGGCTTTTTCAACCGGGCCATTCAACTCCTGCAATGAAATGGTGTCTGCCACACTGACATAATCTATTTTTGCCAATGGCTCGGCTTCAATGATTTGCCGCATGGTGGTGCGTAAATGCTCGGCATCGCGGCGGCCCGAATGCCATTCCTGTTGAGCAGCGGTCAAAGCGCGATACAATACCGGAGCAGCTAGGCGTCCGGTTGGATTGAGGCGTACATTTCGACTGCTCATGGCTAAACCATCAGATTCGCGCAGGGTTGGGCAAGCGATAATCTCCAAATTGAACGCTAAATCACGCACCATTTGGCGAATCACAGCGACCTGTTGGGCATCTTTTTGCCCAAAATAAGCACGTGTCGGCTGAAACACGTTAAATAACTTAGATACCACCGTTGCTACGCCGCGAAAATGGCCCGGACGCGCTGCCCCCTCCAACACTTGGGTGACTTGTTCCACCGACACATAGGTCTGAAAACTCGCCGGATACATCTCGACTTCATCTGGTGTCCAGACGAGATGCACCCCTTCGGTTTGGAGCATGGCTAAATCACGCTCAATCGGACGGGGATATTTTTCGAGGTCATCGCGCCGATTAAACTGAATTGGGTTGACAAAAATACTGACCCCAACCCGATCATTTTCCGCCAATGCCTGCCCTACCAATGCGAGATGACCTTCATGCAGTGCCCCCATTGTGGGTACGAGTCCCCATGTTGGCGAGGGGTCGGCCCAACGGATTTGGCGGATTTCTGCGATTGTTTTGACCACCCGCATGACTAGACCCTTTGTTTCAAGTGCTGTAAGGCTAAAAGTGCCGCGCCGACCACCGGGGTATAACGTGGCTGCGGGATGTTGGATAACCCCAAGTGTTGGCACAATGTCCGGCTCAATAAATTGTCGGAGGTCAAGAGGCCACCCGTAAAAGCAACTTCTGGCGTATCCATACACAAGCGTTGTTTAATGGTCTCCACATGCTCAATCACATTCGGGTTCGCCGTACCCGCGTTAGCACGGCCTACGATGGTTAAATCGGGCCGGACGACGATCACACGCAAATTTGTGCCGCCGCCATCAATCCCAATCGCATATTGTTCGCTCATTTCGTTTCCATCAGATTTCACAGATATAATTACCCCAATTGTATATTCGGATGTGCCTTCACAACAGGGGTTTTGGAGAATGCAAAAGGCCGGGGCGCACCGCATTGAATTTGGTACACCACACGGCCTCAGTAAGCCCGAAGCGGGAATTCGGATTTTAGGCGAAAGGGTTAGTCCTGCCCCGAATTCCTAAAATCGCTGTGCAATCGGGATGGGGAAAATGGCATATGCCAATGGCGGAAGTTCCAATCGAAATCCGCTTGGATAACCGCACCCGCCATAAACCGCAGGGCTGCACCAAACAGCAGCACACTGGCAAGATCAATATGCACCAAGTCTACTAGGTTGCTTCCGATCAGTGGCCCAACAAACATCGCCGCGAACAACACCTGCGTATAGACCCGTGTATAGCGCGTCGCGTTTTCAAGAGGGGTGCTTTCACTGAAAAAGCTGAAGGTGGAGTTACCTGCTAATGTCCATGAAGCACCGGACAACGCGCCCCCGATCAGGGTAAATGCCAAAGCCGGGGACATGGCGTTAATTGCTGCTGCAACCCCTGTACCCATCAAGCCAATCGCTACCGAGCTACGACTTCCAAAGAGCTTGATGATCCGGGTGATATAGAACGAAACCGTTGCCGCTGCCGTCAACTCACTTAGCGCATAAAACGCGAGGAAACTTTCATCCGCGCCTAGTTTCTTCATCAAAAACATCGGGGTCATCGCTACAATCGAGAAGAAGGTCATATGAGCAAGCCCCGCCACGATTGCAGCCTTACGGAAACCAGCGGTTTTCCAGACGCTTTCTTTGCTTTCCTCAACTTCTGGGGTCTCAGCATGGAACAGCACCTTGGTCTGCTTTACGTGCCAAAGACTGACCAGCGCCAAAATAAACGCCCCCATGTACATTACTTGATAGTTAAAGGGGAAGGGCGCGTTATCTAACCAGAAACCAAGTGCAAACGCACTGATCCCGACCCCCAGATTCAACGATAGGGCACGCCGACTCAGAAGGGTTGTAATGCGGCTCTTCTCGACAGATTCTCGAATCATCACCAAAAACAGCACAGTTGAAATCCCCTGCGGTAAAGCGGGAATCGCAATCGCAGCAACCAGCCAATAGGGTCGCCATTCGGTAGGCAAAAACGGTGTAAGGGCAGGCAGCAAAAACGCAAACCGCTGTCCTAATGCAGGCCAGTAGAGGGCATGAATCGAATCAGGATAGCGTTTGGCCCATCGTCCTGCTAATCCTGCCGAGATAAGCACGATCAGCGCCGGGATAGCCGCCATGAGACCCAGTAAAGAAGCCGAAGCGCCCAATCGAATAGCGAATGCCGAAAGAAAGTGGGTGGTGGCAGGCAAAGCTAATCCAAACCAACCAATATCTTGGACAAGATGGTTGAAATTTTCCCGCTCCACAGAAGGAACGGACTCAGATGTACGTTGCATATATACTCAGCTTTTGGTGTGCGGCAGACACGCAGATAAATAAACTTTGGCCTATTTAGACTAAGCAGGCAATTAAGTATTTTTTCGTCTGCTCGCTATGTGAGTATTATCAGCATAGCAGGGAATGAAAACCGATTCAAGAGGGGTATTCTGATGATTTTCTGACGCTTGGATGATTTGAACAAATCTTAACATCGAAATACAAAGAGGCGGGTCGTGTACCCACCTCTTGTTCCAAACTTACAGGGAAGTTCAGGTGAACTTAGGCAATTTTCACCCAGCTAAAATACAGGAAGGCATCGCTGGTGTATTCACGATAGTCCAGTTGCAGACGGTGATAACCAGCAGAGATCGCAATATCCACCGTCAATGTCACGTTCGGTTGGGTAATCGTGAAAGTGTCAATTCCCGCAAACCCGTTGTCGAGAAAGAAACGCACCCCATCATCCGCTGTCACAGTGAAACGATAGGTGCCTGCCGCGAAATAGACATCTGAGGTAAAGCGAGCGCTGAAATTATCTACGCCGATGTTGCCAGCGGGTGAACCTGCACCCCAGTTAAAAGCAACCGCGCTGTCACTACGGGTATACACAACCGGAGCGGCCAGTGAGTTGTTGTTGAAAAACTCACCATACCAGACATTAGTTACTGGTGCAACTGGAGTCGCAGTAGGCAGACTGGTGACCGGGCCAGAGGTGATTGGCAAATTCCCAATTGGCACACCCGGTAGAATGTATGCCACACTTACCCAACCCTGACGGCCATCAGGAATTTTTACCAAAATCCACAGATTGTCAGCGGTGCGACCCAACATTTGCAAGACAGTGCCACGTAATACAAAGGTGATGACGGAGAAGTTTGTCCCCGGCCCTTGACGCACATTTAGACGTCCCGTATTAACCGTTGCCGCATTACCCGTGACTGGCGGAATAGGTGTGGGGCTAACGACTGATCCGGACAAATCGGGCAGTGAACTGATCGCCACATTTGGCAGAATCAAGGCTGTAGAAACCCAACCCTCCACACCTGATGCGGTACGAATCTTGGCCCATGTGCCGTTGGTGTTGCGGCCTAACAATGTAACCGCCTGACCACGAGAAATCTTTGTCAAAATGCTGAATTCAGTGCCGGGGCCAGACCGCACATTAAGAGTGTTGGTGCTGACCACTGCGGTGTTGCTACCCGTGCTAGGAGTCGTGCCAGTTCCATAGTTGCTGGTACCAGTTGATGCAGCCGGGAAATTAGGCCCGGTTGGGTTGCTGGCAAGATTGGCCCATGTCAGATAGACAAAGGCGTTGGTACCATTTTCACGATAGTCCACCTGAATATGATGGACGCCTGCCGTCAGAACGACATCGCGGGTCAAGGTCACACCCGGTTGTGGGCTGTCGAGCGTATTGATGATGGTATTGCTGAAGTCAAAGGTAATCGCAATGCCGTCATCGGCTAGAATGTAGAACCGATAGGTGCCAGCGGCGAAGGTGGGCCGTGCGCCCCACCGAACGCTAAATCCATCGGCTGGGACACCACTGGCGGGCGAGTTCGTGCCCCAGTTAAAAGCAATCACACCCGTATTAGCGGTCAAGACTTTTGGCTCGATAAAATATGGATTGTTATAGAAATCCCCAATCCATGAGGCATTACCGGATTGCAGATTCGCCCCAACTGCGGGGTTTACTTCATTTGATGCCGATGTAGGTTGGCTCGCCAGACCAAACAAGGCCATCACTAGGGCGACCACCACCATCAACGGGATAAATCGTTTCATGATCCTTACCTCTCCTCACACTCACTGTGTTAAATGGAACTTACTGAAGAAATCCGACTGATTCCCCACCAAAGGAATCATGGCGTGAGTCACGTATTGAATTGATATTTTCATTTTAGCAGGAGTTTGTGATAGAAATTCGTTAGCGGAGCATCAACGTTGCATCATCGTAAGGCGTTCGTATCAAAGTAGTGTGGCGGCCTCCTCATCTACCAACCATACTAATCGGCCTTCGGTTGGTTTGACCATCTGTGAAGGCAGTACATCGGGTTGATATGGCCCTTTTAAGACATCCCGCAGCCGCTCGGCTTTGGATTTACCAGCTACCAAAAACGCTACTTGTGCTGCTGCATTAATCACAGGGGGCGTCAGGGTCAGCCGCCATGACTCCAATTTTTCGACATAATGGCCGATTACCCAGCGGTTTTGCTCGTGAATCGCTGCCGTGCCGGGGAATAATGATGCGGTATGTCCATCATCCCCCATCCCCAATAAGATAAGATTAAATACTGGTAAGCCATTGCCAAAAAATATCCGCAACTGCTGCTCATATTCTGCTGAGGATTGGGCCGGATCAATATCACCGTGCATAGGGTGGATATTTTCGGGCAGCAGTGGCACATATTGTAAAAATGCCTCACGTGCCATGCGATAGTTGCTGTCGGAGTGATCGGGAGGGACGCAGCGTTCATCTCCCCAAAAGATATGCACGTGCGGCCATTCAATTTGGCTGGCATAAGGTTCGCGGGCCAACAGTTGATAGAGGGCTTTGGGGGTCGAGCCGCCCGAGAGGGCCACCGTAAAGCGACCCTGTTCGGCAATGGCGGGTTTAGATAGGGCTACGAATAATTCTGCTGCTGCATGGGCTAAATGATTTGCATCCGAATAGCGACGAACTTCACTCATTTTGCGTCACCATTTTTTGCAGCATCGGCATCCACGCCTTCGAGTTGCAGCCAAACCCGACCCTTGCCCATCAAATCATCCGCTTCTTTTGGCCCCCAAGACCCAACGGGATACGTCACTAATGGCGACGCTTTGGGAGAGGTTTCCCAACCATGAATGACGGGATCAATGATTTTCCACGCATATTCAATATTGTCGCTGCGGGTAAACAGCGTTGCATCACCATTTAGTGCATCATGTAGCAGGCGCTCGTAGGCATCGGGGATCAGACATTCACCAAAGGATGTGGAATAATCAAAATCCATTACCACCGAGCGTGTCACGTTCGCATCCGGCATCTTGGCCTCAAATTTCAGTGATGTACCTTCGTCGGGCTGAATCCGAATCGTCAGCACATTGTTGGTAAAGCTCTCATCTGTGCCATTCTCAAACATATTCAGGGGTGGGCGGCGGAACACGACGTTAATCTCACTGGTCTTGGCGGCCATTGCCTTACCGGAGCGTAGATAGAACGGCACACCTTCCCAGCGCCAGTTGTTGATATAGAGTTTTAGTGCCGCATAGGTGGGTGTTTGGGAATTGGGGGCAACCCCTTCTATCCCACAATAGCCGTCATATTGTGCCCGTACTGTATCCTTCAGATTAATGGGAGGAATGGCAGCAAAGACTTTGGATTTCTCATTTCGCAGCGCATCGGCGTCGAGCGAGGAAGGTGGTTCTTTGGTGACTAGAGCCAGTAGTTGCAGGAGGTGGTTTTGGAACATATCCCGCACCACCCCTGACTGGTCGTAATAGCCAGCGCGATGCCCGACATCTACACTTTCCGAAACAGTGATCTGGATATGGTCTACATAATTGCGATTCCACACCGGTTCTAGAATCGTGTTGGCAAAACGCAGGAACAAAATATTCTGGGCGGTTTCTTTACCGAGATAGTGGTCAATCCGGTAAATTTGCTCCTCATGGAAAATCTTATGGAGTGCCCAATTTAACTGCTGGGCCGATGCCAAATCGACCCCAAATGGTTTTTCAACAATCAGTCGTCGCCAGCCATTGCGCTCATCCGCCATTTCGGTGAGGCCGAGATTTTCCGCTGTTGGGATATACAGTGAGGGAGCGGTAGAAAGATAATACAACCGATTGGCCTTGTTATCCTCTAGATCATTTAGGAATTTGTGTAATTCATGCACATCTTCGAGCTTGGTGCTATCACCAGCGTGATAATAGATACACTGCGCGAATCTGGCCCAGCGTCGGGGATTGTAGGTCGCCGCGCTAAATTCTTTGACGCCTTCTTCGACCTTACTGCGAAAATCCTCATGTGAAAATGGGGAACGTGACACCCCCACTACTGAAAACTTCTCTGGCAGGCGGTGTTTTAAGTGAAGGTTATACAAGGCTGGAATCAATTTACGATTGGTGAGGTCTCCCGAAGCGCCGAAGATTACAACAGTGGTTTGCCGCGTGGTAGTCATGATGTATACGTCCTTGTTTTATTCGTGCTTGACCGCGTGTCCACCAAATTGATTTCGCATCGCTGCCAGCAATTTAGCAGCGTAACTGTCTTCTTGACGGCTGATAAATCGCATCAGCAATGACATAATGATAACTGGGGCAGGCACATCTTGGTCAATGGATTCAAAGACTGTCCAGCGCCCCTCGCCCGAATCCGCTACCCAGCCTTTGATACCGGGGAGTTCAGGATCGGCTTTGAGTGCGTTGGCAGTCAGGTCAAGCAACCATGAACGTACCACGCTGCCATGCCGCCAGATTTCTGAAATCTGATAGAGGTCGAGATGAAATTCTTCTTTGGCCCGCATAATCTCAAAACCCTCGGCGTAGGCTTGCATTAAACCATATTCGATGCCGTTATGTACCATTTTTACAAAATGGCCTGATCCACTCGGCCCGACATGGCCCCAACCCAAATCGGCACTTGGTGCAAGCGTCTCAAAAATAGGCCGTAGGCGCTCTACGACATCACTTTCCCCACCGACCATCATGCTGTAGCCTTCTTTAAGTCCCCATACTCCGCCGCTCGTCCCTACATCTACAAAATGCAGACCTTTGGCGTTGACGGTTTCGGCCCGGCGCATCGTTTCCTTATAATTGCTGTTGCCACCATCAATAATGATGTCCCCGGCAGATAGCTTTTCAGTTAGGGTCATAATGGTTTTTTCGGTGGGATCGCCCGCCGGAACCATCACCCAGACGGTGCGGGGGGCGGCTAATTTTTGGGCGACCTCATCTAGTGTACGTGTGCCAATAGCTCCTTCCGACTCAGCCGCACGAATTGCGTCTTCACTCAAATCAAATGCAACAACCTCATGTCCGCCCTGCAAAAGGCGTTTGGTCATATTGGCACCCATTCGCCCCAAGCCCACCATTGCAATCTGCATAGCTGCTGCTCCTTAAAACCGCTGAGAAATGTTGAATGCTGTGTTGTTCACACTAATTGGACTCGACCTCACCGTCGAATGTTACGTATCCGATCTGTACCTGCCACTATCACTTCCGAGGCGATGCCGATAAAAAAACCATGCTCCACCACGCCAACCCGCGCTTTGATTTTTTCTGCCAGTTCCGCTAAGGCAGCCGGCGTCGTCAGTGGATCAAACTTGCAGTCAATAATGAAATTGCCCTGATCGGTCTTAAACAGCGACCCATCCGACGCCATCCGCAGTTTAGGTCGTCCCCCCAATGCTTCCAAAAACGCCAGATGGGTTGTCCAGCCAAAAGGGATGACTTCAATCGGCAGGGCAAACTTGGTGCATAATGCTCCTGACAGTTTGGATTCATCTACCACGATAATCTCGCGTTTGCTGGCCTGTGCCACAATCTTTTCACGCAGCAGTGCCCCGCCCCCACCTTTAATCACCTCCAAATGGGGGTCAACTTCATCCGCCCCGTCAATGGTCAAATCTACAACCGGGTTTTCTTCAAGTGTGGTAATTGGAATATCCAACTTACGGGCCTCTAATTCAATTTGCTGTGAACATGGTACCCCAAGAATATTTTTCAATGTACCCGCTTGAATCAATGCACCAATCTGGCGAACGGCATAAATGGCGGTGCTGCCATGCCCCAATCCGACTACCATTCCAGACTCGACTTGTTCAACAGCGCGTTCGGCAGCCTGCCGTTTTAGATCATCTCGATTCATTTTTTCACCCGACCAGTATTTGAAGCACTAAAATAAGGCTGCTGAGGTTCTCTTCCTCATTGGGAGCTAGGGCGAGATATTGCTCATAGAAATCTAAAGCCTCATCCCAACGACCCGCTTCCAGATTAATATTGGCAATACGAAGATAGAGAGAGGCATCGTTTGGGTTTTGGGCGATTTTGCCTTCAACGACGGAAATTCGTTGACCATGATTATTCACTACCCGATAGCCCATTGGATAGACGCCATATTCTCCGGTGAATTGAGGAGCGTTCTGCACGCCATATTGCAAATCTTCAGCGGCGGCTTCGTAGTCTTCCATGTAGGCATAGGCACTGGCCCGCAAGAGATGGCTGACCAAATCATAATAAAAATTGTTGGTGTAGTAGGTCGTTATCTCTATATATGAGGTCAAATCATCTACCGCGTTCTGATAATTGCCCAAAGCAAGATTCAACTCGCCCCGATACAAATAGAGTCGGACATTGACCACAGGGCCTAGCTCCAAAGAATGATTAAAATTTGCAAGTGACCCCTGCAAATCACCCATATAAATCTGTGCGGTGGCTAAATTGTAGAAGGTATTTTCATCCGTTGGGTCAAGTTCTACCGCCCGCTCAAAATCGGGAAGGGCCAATTCATAATTTTCCAAGCGGGAATAGGCAATGCCACGCCCTCCATAGGCCTCAGCATAGTAATTATCTAACTCAATGGCACGGGTAAAATCACCAATGGCAGCACTCGGATTGCCGAATTGGAAGTCGAGAAATTGCCCACGATAGTTGTAGGCAGTTGGGTCATAGGGGTCAATTTGGATGGCTTTCGTAAAATCATCTAAGGCACTGATGTAATTCCCTTGATCGCTCTTCACGAAGGCGCGATTGTAATAAGGCCGACCATAATGTGGGTCAAGTTCCATTGCCTTTTCATATTGGCTGGTTGCCGATGAATAGTCGCCATAGTAACGCCGGATGTTGCCGATGTTATTTACCGGCACCGCATAGGTCGGGGAAAGCTCACTGGCCTGCTGATAATCGTATTCCGCATCGTAAGGACGGTCTAGTTGTTCCAAGACAACGCCGCGCCGGATAAAATACATGGCTTCGGTAGGGTCAAGTTCAATAGCTTTGGTGAAATCAGCCTCAGCTTCGGGAAAACGATATGCCACTAAATTGACATCGCCACGCCACCCGTAGAGATACGCCAAACTGCTATCCACCTCAATTGCAACATCAAAATCGGCAATAGAGGCGTCGAAATCTTTCAATCCAAAATAGGCCATCGCTCGCTGAAACAGGGCGGCAAGATTTTGAGGGTCATCGGTCAAGATTTCGGTAGTCTCGGCAATGGTTTGCTCCAAAAGTTCGGTGGAAAAAAGTGTCAAGGTAGGTGAACCGTCAATTGTTTCGGGAATCCACCCGTAATTACTCGTCGTGATATACCACCAATTCACCCCATTCACTTTTTCTGGGCTGGCAATCACCCGCACAACAAACCCTTGCGGAACTTTGGTTGCTACAGGAGCTAATGCCGACGGTGCTGTATGCACATCTATCCATTCCGGCTGAAGGACATAGAGCTTGCCAGCGGATACAGAATCGGTCACTTGGGCCGATGTGTCACCACCTACCAAACCCATCGTGAAAATAATGGTTAGAATACTTATGAGTATTTTTCTCATAAAAAGATTCCTTTGCCCTATTTTCGTACCCTTTCAGTATACTCTTACCCATCGTTTTGCCCAATGTTACCGGAGACGCCGCCATGAACCTACGCCCCCTCGGTACAACAGGTTTATCAGTTACACCTATCGGATTAGGCTTGGCAGCACTTGGCAGACCGGGATATGTCAATTTAGGTCATGCCGAGGATTTAAGCCATAATTACGACGTCTCCGCGATGCAAGCTCATACTCATGCGATGTTAGATGCGGCTTGGCAGGCGGGGATTCGTTATTTTGATGTCGCTCGTTCGTATGGTCGCGCTGAGGAATTTTTGGGCAATTGGTTACGGGGTCGGGCCATTCACGTCGGAGATGTCACCGTCGGCTCAAAATGGGGCTACACCTATACAGCGGGTTGGCAGGTCGAAGCCGAACATCATGAAATCAAAGAGCACACCCTGCCCATTTTGCAGCGTCAATGGGCCGAAACACAGGCTAACTTGGGTGATTATCTTCAACTGTATCAGATTCACTCCGCCACTCCCGAAAGCGGTGTGCTGACGAACCATGAGGTGCTGCATGAATTAGCTCATTTGAAGAATCGGGGACTCAAAATTGGTTTGACATTGAGCGGCTCCGATCAAGTCAAAACCCTCCGCATGGCGATGGCAATTCGGATAGAGGGTCTACGGCTGTTTGATTGTGTGCAGGCCACCTATAATCTGTTGGAAACGTCGGCTGGCTCGGTGCTTCAAGAAGCCCATGCTGCCGGAATGGGGGTCATTATCAAAGAGGCGCTCGCCAATGGACGCCTGACTCCCCGCAATCACGACACCGAATTTGCCGACACGATGCGTCAACTCAAGCAACAGGCTAACCGATTGAATACCACCTTAGATGGATTGGCCCTTGCCGCTGTGCTGCGTCAATCGTGGGCGGATGTTGTGTTGAGTGGTGCAGCGACCCTTGAACATTTACGAGCCAATCTCAAGGCGCTTGAAGTCCGGTGGGATGAGGAGGCAACTTCTGAGTTAGGCAAAATCACCGAACCGCCCTCGATTTATTGGAAACGACGAAAGACATTACGTTGGAATTGAGTTACACTTTTCACCAACTTTTGAGAGTATGGAGATTTACAGTGGTTACAGTTGAAATCCACCCTGATGCGATTGCAGCAATTGTGCATGGCTATCATGGTGCCCCGTTTGATGTTCTCGGCCCACACAAAATTGATGAAAACACGGTGTCATTCAGAGCCTATTGCCCAACCGCGCAAAAGTTGACATTGCTGCTCGGCAATCAACACATTCCCATGAATCGGCTGTGGGACGAGGGGTTTTTTGAAATCACTGTCGAAACCAGTTGGCCCGGCCCGCATTATCAATTGGAAGCCGAGGGTCACTTTGCAAGTCATAAACGTACTGACGTGTTTGCCGATCCCTATGCCTTTCCCGCTTTTTTGAGTGATTTTGACCTCTATCTATTAGGGGAGGGTCGCCATTTAACAAGTTACGAAAAACTCGGCGCTCATCTGGTAGAGATTGAAGGTATCGCCGGGGTTCATTTTGCAGTATGGGCACCCAATGCCTACCGGATTAGTGTCATTGGTGATTTTAACGGATGGAACGAGACCAGCCATCCCATGCAGCGACGTGGCGTCAGCGGCATCTGGGAATTGTTTATCCCCGGTCTAAAAGAAGGCGAAACTTATAAATTTGATTTGCGTTCGCGCTTTGACGATCTTCATGTCCAAAAAGCCGACCCTTATGCGTTTGCCGCCGAAGTTCGGCCCAAAACGGCCTCGGTAGTAACCAATCTGGAAAATTATGAATGGCACGACGATACATGGCTAGAGGCACGTGCCAAAAGTGACCCCCTCAAACAGCCTGTCTCCATTTATGAAGTCCACCTTGGTTCATGGCGACGCACAGAAGGCAATGAATGGCTGACCTACCGAGAACTCGCTGATTCGCTGGTGCAGTACACCAAAGAAATGGGCTATACCCACATTGAATTGATGCCCGTCGCCGAACACCCTTTTGACGGCTCATGGGGTTATCAAGTCACAGGTTATTTCGCGCCAACGGCCCGTTACGGCTCACCGACTGATTTTATGTATCTAGTGGATCAATGTCACCAAAACAACATCGGCGTCATTTTGGATTGGGTTCCGGCGCATTTCCCTAAAGATGGACACGGCCTCGCCTATTTTGATGGCACCCATCTATATGAACATGCCGATACCCGTAAAGGGGAGCATCCTGATTGGGGCACACTTATCTTTAATTTTGGCCGCAACGAAGTCCGCAACTTCCTACTGTCTAATGCTCTGTTCTGGCTGAAAAAATATCACATTGACGGTCTGCGGGTAGATGCCGTGTCCTCTATGCTCTATCTCGATTTTTCGCGCCAAACCGGTCAATGGTTGCCAAATCAATATGGCGGCAGAGAAAATATCGAGGCGATTCACTTCTTGCGCGAAGTCAACGAAATTGTACACAGCGAATCCCCCGGCGTGCTGATGATTGCTGAAGAATCTACCGCATGGCCGATGGTTTCTCGCCCCACGTACATCGGCGGACTTGGCTTCACCTTCAAATGGAACATGGGTTGGATGCATGACACGTTGGACTACATTCAAAAAGACCCCGTGTATCGGCGTTATGCCCACAATCGCATCACCTTCTCCCTGTTTTATGCCTTCAGCGAAAACTTTGTCCTTTCGCTCTCCCATGATGAGGTCGTACATGGCAAGGGGTCACTGATTAACAAAGCATCTGGCGATTGGTGGCAAAAATTTGCGACGGTGCGTTTGTTAGCGGGCTATCAATATACTCATCCCGGTAAAAAGCTGAATTTCATGGGGCAGGAGATTGGGCAATGGCGTGAATGGAGTGAAGAACGTAGCCTTGATTGGCATCTGTTGGAATTACCTACCCATGCCCACCTAAACCAATGGATGCGTGATCTCAATACTTTCTACCGATCCCAGCCTGCCCTTTATCAAAACGATTTTTCGCACGAGGGCTTCCGCTGGATTGAACCCAACGACGCCGACCAAAGCGTATATAGCTATATCCGGTTCGCCGATGACAAGTCGGATTTCATTGTGGTCGCCTGCAATTTCACACCCATCCCACGTTATCACTACCGTATCGGTGTTCCGGAAGCAGGCCACTATAAAGAAGTTCTCAACAGCGATGCGGGCATTTATGGCGGTGGCAATATCGGGAACTACGGTGGTGTGACCAGCGAAGAAATGACCTCACATGGCTTCCCTCATAGCTTAACCTTGACTCTACCACCACTTGGCATCGTGGTTTTTAAGTTGGAGCACGCAAAACCACAGGTAGCCAAACGCCCTGCCAGTAAGCCGTCTAAATCCAAACCACCCAAAGGCAAATCAGAGTGAGCCAGTCATCGCCTTCGTATTACCACGATTTGAGCATTTTTAGCGATTGGGTTGAGGCGGCGGCTCGGCAGCAGGCGCTTTTCCCGATGGCTATGCCCGGCCCTACCACTCAACAGCGGGTGCGCGAAGTGCTGGGTTTTTGTGAAGGCGATGAGACCCCATTTGATGTTGAAGTCAACCAACAATGGGAAAAGGATGGATTGGTTGGTGAAGCCATTTCATGGTCAGTTGGCTACGGGCCACGCACCGAGGCTTGGTTGTTAAAGCCAGCCGATGCTACTGGCCCTTTACCGGGAGTAGTCGCCCTCTATGAACATGGCGGGTTCAAATATCTCGGCAAGGAAAAAATCGCCATTGGGCCAACTGACCCACCCCCATTCATGCAAAACTGGTGGGACAAGTATTATGGTGGGCGGCCCTTTGCCAATGCCCTTGCCCATGGAGGATTCGCCGTACTTATCCATGATCCTTTTCTGTGGGGCAGCCGTCGTTTTCCCCAAGACGTGATGCCTGAATGGACAACGCCAGCCTTTACGGGTTTGAAAGACAGCAACTGGCTCAATTGCGGCATCCCCTATGAAATCGGTCTCTATAATTTTGCCGCCTCACAGCATGAACATCAGGTCGAAAAATTATGTACGGTTTTGGGGACGACACTGGCGGGAGTGGTCAGCCATGAAGACCGCATTGCCGTAAATTATTTGCGCTCAAGACCGGATGTAGATGCCCATCACATAGGCTGTGTTGGACTATCCGGGGGAGGGGCACGCGCCGCGCTCCTTCAAGCCACCCATCCCCAGATGCACGCCACTGTCGTTGTAGCGATGATGGCTTCATATGCTGAGATGCTTAACCGAGATGTCACCCGTCATACATGGCTGTTTTTCCCAAAGGGGTGGTCAAGATTTGGCGATTGGCCGGACTTAGCGGCCTGTCGTGCGCCATCGCCTTTAATGGTTCAATACAATCTTGATGACGAGCTTTTTGCGCGGGAAGCCATGCAAGCTGCCCATCAGCGTTTAACCCAACATTATGCGGCGGTGGGCTGTGCGGATGCCTATCAAGGCGAATTTTACGCTGGCCCGCACAAATTTAATTTAGACATGCAAGAATCCGCTTTCAAATGGTTGGCTATCCGCCTAAAAGGAGGCCGAGACTAGGCTATATACTCAATACCGATTTTAGAGTTCGACCTCATAAAATTTGTATTTTAATTTAGTGACAATTCTTGGTAAACTATACGTTATAACTGCGTTCGATTCCGGTTATAACCCGACTGCATTCTATTTGAGGCAACCTCCTATGAGCAAAAAGCGATTGCTTATTATTGAAGACGATGCTGATTTGGCAGAACTGTTGGTGACTTTTTTCAACAGTCAAGGCTACGAAGTGCTGCAAGCAGATACAGGGTTGGAGGGCATTGCGTTAGCCCGTTCCAAATTCCCCAATCTCATTTTATTGGATGTCATGCTGCCCGATATGCAGGGTTTTGATGTCTGTCAAGAACTGCGTATGGCAACGCTGACCAAATACATCCCGATCACCTTTTTGACCCAGCGTGATGCCCGTGCCGACAAAGTGGCGGCGCTCGAACTCGGTGCAGACGATTACGTCACCAAGCCGTTTGACATCGAAGAACTGCGCCTGCGTGTACAAGGCTCGATTCGCCGCGCCACCCGGGACCATCTACATGAACCCCGCACGGGATTACCCACTGGTCGCCTCATTCAAGCTGAATATGAGCGTCTGCGGGATCGGGAAAGTTGGCATTATCTCTCGCTTAAAATCGCTCACTTTGACGCCTTCCGTGATTTATACGGTTTCATTGCTGCTGACCAAGCCCTTGCCCTCGCCGCCAAAGTGCTGACCGAAACCATTGCCGCTTTTGGAACACAGGACGATTTTATTGGGAGTAGTGGCGAAAATACCTTTGCGGTTTTCACCCATACCCTTGATATTGAGGGCTTCCGGGCATCGTTGATTCAAAATTTCAAATCGCGCATTGAATCCGTTTATAATTTTAGCGATTTGGAACAGGGCTATATCGTCGTAGGGAAAGATACATTGCAAGAAGAGCGTATCCCACTGATGAGTATCGAACTGACCACCCATGTGGCAACCGAAGATTTGGATTTAGTCGTCTAGGTTGGGTATCGGAATAGCACTCTATCTCTTTATATGCTACACTTCGTCGCGTTAAAAACTGGAAGATAATCCAACCAAAATTTGGTTTTTATGCGACGAACACAACGTTTAACCCGTAGCCTCCTTGACCGTGTATTGGGCGGCGTTTGCGGCGGATTAGGAACTTACATCGGTATCAGTCCTTGGTGGGTACGCATAACCTTTATTGCGCTGACCATCTTCACTATTGGCACGGGACTACTGCTCTATCTCACCCTCTGGCTTGCCATCCCCGAACAAACATTAGGTGATATTCAGGGTATGACAGGTAGTTCACCGCGCCGCGTCAGCCCCGAAACACTGGTGCTGATTGGCGGGGGGATTATTTTGGTCGGCCTGTTGGTCTTGGCCTTTAATCTGGGGGTATTAAGCAATACCAACGGTGGGGCACTGCTGCCTTTTGCGATTATCCTGCTTGGCCTTACCCTATTGGCGCAGCAATTGAGGAGAGCCGCTCGGTGAATATCTCCCGCCCCAATTTCATGTGGCCCGTGCTGATTATCGGTATTGGTCTATTCTTGCTGCTGGTTCAAATAGAGATCGTTCCTGAAGCCATTGGTGATTTATTCATCCGATCATGGCCCATGCTGCTGGTCATTTTCGGTTTGAATATTTTACTGGGGGGACGCATTCGTTATGCCAATTGGGTTATTTTGATCGCCTCGATTGTCTTGGTCGTCGTGGTTGGTAATCTGGCCTATGCCGAACGTCGAGGGGAATATCGCAACGATTACAAAGAATCGCGTCTCGAAGTTTTGCCCCCAGAAATTCAATCGCTCACAGTTGACATTGAAGTGAAGTCTACCCGCGCCACCATCAGCGCTGCCCCCAGTGCCAGCCAGATTATCGCCCGTTTTGAAGGCAGCACTGAAAGCGATGTCAATATTGATTTGACGATTGATGGGACAACCGCCACCCTGACGATCACCGAAACCACTTCTGGCGTATTACCCAAATTAGATGAGGTCGGGCGGGGTACACTCAACGTCTATTTGCCAGCCAATGTGCCCATTGCGAATCTGCGCTATCTGGCTGACGACGGCGCGATGACGGTAGATTTACGTCCGTTGATCGTCCAAGTGCTGGATATTCAACTCAAGCGCGGCAATATGGCGCTGTATGTGCCAACGCAAGGGCAGATTTTGCAGGATGTTGTTCGGGTCGAAAATGGCAACCTCCATATGTTTGTGCCCGACAACGATACTTATCTTCGTCTAAGTCTGAGAGAGGGAGCGGAAAAACCGACCTTTGTGCCAGAATTGGAAGGTGCGCAGTATGAATTATTGGGGAGCGATTTATTAGTCCCCGGTATCGCCAATCCGCGTATCCTGCTGCGTGTGGAAGTGGATGGCACATTTACAATTGATTTTAGCGCCCCCGGCTAAAATTTTTTCGTTTACATTACCGAACAAATATTCTATAATTTCTATACGAAGAGAAATTCTTCCATCACAATTCTTACATGAGGCGTTAATGAAGATGGGCTATAATAGCCAATATTTGACCGATGCCCTAGAGGACAGCAATTTGGCAACTTTTGAACGTGTCGGTGTGTTGGCTCATCCTTCACGCTCCAATACCGCACTACTAGCTGAACGGATAGCCGATTCGCTTCGACAACGCGGTCTTGACGTGTGGGTGTTTACCGATTGGAACGCCGACAGAATTCGTCCCCATGTCAAAGATTCGGATATGGTGGTAGCCATTGGTGGGGATGGCGCCATGTTGCACACCGCACGGGTCTGTGCCCCTTTAGACGTCCCCATATTTGGCCTTAACGCTGGGTATCTCGGATTTTTGACTGAATCCAACCCAGAGCATTGGGAAGCCTCCTTAGGTCGGGTGCTGGACGGGGATTATTGGGTTGAAGAACGTATGATGATTATGGGCGAAATCTGGCAGGGGGGAATTTGCACTGGCATTGATGAAGCGCTGAATGATGTGGTGATTAGTCGTGGCGCGGTGGCGCGGTCAGTCCATCTGGAGACGTTTATCAATGACACATGGACAACCACCTATAATGCTGATGGCCTCATTATTGCCACGCCGACTGGCTCCACCGCCTACGCCCTAGCGACTGGTGGGCCAATTCTGCCACCGGATTTACGCAATATTCTGGTAACACCGGTTGCGCCCCATTTGAGCATGGATCGCTCACTGGTCTTATCTGAAAATTCGGTCATCAAGGTGGTGATTGCCCCGCGCAATTCTGCCCCGGAAGTCGTTGTTACGGTGGACGGGGAGGCCATCGCGCAAATCGGTGTAGATGATTCGGTCATTATTCGTGCCAGTCAAAAAACTAGTCGGTTTATCCGTCTGCGTGAAAAAGGCTATTTTTTTCGGTCACTCTTAGACCGACTTGAACCAAAGTTGGTATCGCGCAGCCAACGCGATTCAACCAATCAGTAATAAATGCGGAGTTTTTGTGAATGGCTAATCCATTTGATCTAACGCAACGTGACGAAAGAATATTCTGCGGCAAGGCCAATTGCCCCGGTAGCACAGGCCTTAAATGCTATCGCACAGGTGTACCCATCTGCATGAAATGTGCGGTCAAGACCCCTGTTGGCTATATCAGCAAAGAGTCCGCCCGTGAACAAGCCGATAAATATTTCAATATTGCCAGCTACGACTATATCATCGCCACCGTCGTCGCGTTTGGGTCACTCCTCGTCAGTGGGTTTGTATTGGTGCGATTTATTCCCTTTTTCTATTTCATGTTCCTAATCGGCGGGGCGGTTGGCGGGGGCATTGCCGAAATTGTGTGGCGGGCTATCCGATATAAACGGGGACGCTATACGACCTATGCAGTAGGGACTGGCATGATTGCAGCCACGCTGGTCTTGATGTTATTCAGTCCAATCAATGGAATCATTTTTGGCGGGGTAGCGACGAGTGTGGCCTTAGGTCGCTTCCGTTTTCAGTTGCGTGTTTAGTATTGAATTGAGTAGGGGCAGAGACGGCTTATGCTGGTTGAACTGCATATCAAAGATTTTGCCATCATTAACGAACTGCATTTGGAATTTGGCGAAGGATTTAACGTCATCACCGGGGAAACCGGCGCAGGTAAATCCATCCTGATTGATGCAGTCAACTTTGTATTGGGGGTAGGCAGCGGCAAAGATTTTATCCGCAGTGGCGCTCAACAAACCACTGTCGAGGCGTCTTTCCGTGTCCCGGATGTATTGCAAGCCCACATTCAGAGCTATCTGGACGAAGAAGCCATCGAATATGACTCGTTGGCGGAACTGCACCTCGCCCGTGAATATCGCTCGAATGGGCGTAACGTGGCACGGGTAAATGGCAGTGTGTGTAAAGCGACCACTTACCGCGAAATTGGTGATTTGCTGCTCGATATTCATGGGCAAAACGAACACCTCTCCTTGCTCAATCCACGCCAGCATATTTACCTATTGGATCGCTTTGCCGAACTGGAAAATGAGCGCCATGTTGTCACCACGTTGGTACGTAAATTCCAAACTGTCCACCGCGAAATGGAAGATTTACAGCATAATGAAGCCGAACTTGCCCGCCGCATGGATATTTTGCAGTATCAGATAGATGAGATTCAAAATGCCAAGTTGCGTGCTGATGAGGAAGATCAACTACGCGAAGAAAGCAATCGGCTTGCCAATGCCGAAAAGCTGCGCGAGCATACCTTAGAAATCGAACGCCTGTTGTTTGGCGGCACACGCGGTACGCCCGGCGCGGTTGAACAGGTCAGCCAGACCGCCCTCTTGCTAGAAAAAGCGGTCAAATTTGATGCGGGTCTGCAAGATTTAACCGAACTTGCCGACAGTATCACGATTCAGGTGGAAGAATTTGCTCAGACGGTGCGCCGCTATGCCGAAAATATTGATTTGTCGCCGGGCCGGATTGATGAAGTCGAAATTCGTTTGCAGCAAATCACGACGCTTAAACGTAAATATGGCGGTACGATTGAGGCCGTCCTCGAATTTGCCGAAAAAGCGCGGCGTGAACTCGACAATATCACCCACAGCGAAGAACGATTGGCGGAGTTGGAAGTTGAAGCCAACACGCTGCTGCATCAGGTGGGCGAGGCCGCCTATCGTTTGAGCCAGCACCGCAAAGTTGCCGCCGCACGTTTGAGCGCCGAAATCATGACCGAACTCAAAGACCTGCGCATGGAAGCCGCCCGTTTTGAGGTCGCCGTTGAACAGCAAGAAATGGTAGACGGTTGTTTTG
This sequence comes from Anaerolineae bacterium, assembly GCA_019913005.1. GTDB lineage: Bacteria > Chloroflexota > Anaerolineae > Aggregatilineales > J027 > CFX10. Next base: position 33,094 of record JAIOHL010000242.1, read on the forward strand.
TGGGCGATGAACGTTTTGCCTTCGACCTCAACGGCATTGACCATGTGGAATTCATGATTTCGACCAACTTTGGGGAACCGATTATGCCTCTCGCCAAAATCGCCTCCGGTGGTGAAACGGCCCGTGCGATGCTGGCCCTGAAAAATGTGCTGACCAACGCCGACCACACCCCCACGCTGATTTTTGACGAGGTAGATCAAGGCATTGGCGGACGTTTAGGTATCGTGATTGGTGAAAAGTTGTGGCGTTTAACAGGCAGCCATCAAGTGTTGTGTGTCACCCACTTGGCCCAAGTCGCCAGCTTTGCCGATACACATTTTAAGGTGAGCAAACACGTCAGCGGCAGCCGCACCGTTACCGACATCGAGCGCCTGTACGATTCAGCCCGTGTCGAAGAAATCACCCAAATGTTGGGGTCAGAAACGGAAAGCGCCCGTCTGAATGCCCATGAACTGTTGGGGCTGGCCCGGCAAACTAAGATGTCCCAACAAGTACGCCTATTGTGATTATTTTTGCAGGGGGCAGTCGAAAAATGCCCCTTGTTACTAACCCTGAAACCTCATGCACATCGAGCATTTGTCCCTCAAGAATTTTCGCAACTACATCCGCCTTGAGTTGTCATTAACACAGGGCGCGGTAGTGATTCACGGAGCAAATGCTCAAGGCAAAACCAGCCTGCTCGAAGCCATTTATTATCTTGCCACCAGCAGTTCCCCGTATACCAATTCGGATCGGCAGTTGATGAATTGGAATATGGATGGCGAATTTATGCCGTTCACACAGGTCGGCGCGGATATTATTCTGTCCAGCCATGTCATGAATCACGCCGAAATAATCCTATTTAAAGATCAGACCCCCGATGGTGGCGAACGTTTCCGCAAAGAGGTCAAAATCAATGGAGTATCGCGGCGCGGGTCGGATTTGTTGGGTCTGCTGGCGGTGGTGATGTTTTTGCCACAGGATATGTCTTTGGTCGAAGGCCCACCCGCTGGACGCCGCCGCTATCTCGACATCGCTCTTTGCCAGACCGACAACGCCTATTCGCAAGCCCTTAGCACCTTTGAAAAAGCCCTGACCCAGCGTAATGCCCTGTTACGCCGCATCGGGGATGGTTTTGCCTCACCTACTGAATTGGAATATTGGGATGTGCAGATCGCCGAGGCTGCCGGGATTTTGATTGCAGGCCGCCAGCGCTTTATCCGTGAATTGGAACGTTTGGCCCAACGAGTACATCGGGATTTAAGTGGTCGTTTAGAAGATTTGGAATTGGCCTATCAACCCAGTTTTGAGCCGACCTTTGAGGGGGATGGTCAGCGGTCATTTAACGCACTCGGCCTCGATTTGCACCGCCAACTTCCCCCTGAAGACATCGTGCCGCAATATCGTGAAGCATTGGTGACTTCGCGCAGCGATGAAATCACACGCGGCATGACCCTGATTGGCCCGCAGCGTGATGAAATGCGCTTTTTGGTCAATGGGCGTGATTTAGGCACTTATGGCTCACGTGGACAGACCCGCACAGGGATATTGGCCCTTAAATTAGCCGAACTAGAATGGATGCACCGCACCCTGAATGAATGGCCCGTACTGCTGTTGGATGAAGTATTTGCTGAATTGGACGCTGATCGCCGCAGTTATCTCATAGACCGTATCAAAGATGTGAACCAAGTGCTGCTTACCACTACCGAGATTTCTACCCTTGCCCCTGAATTTCTGCACAAGGCGGCGTTATGGCAGGTGCGCGACGGTCAAATCACGATTGTGGAAGCAAGGGGCGCTTAGAGGGTGTCCCTGCCTGACGGGGATATTGGGCAGGCGTCGGGCGTATTTTTTCCATCACAACCAAATAATGGGCCTCTTCAACCCCCGGCAGTTCCACCCGATGATTCGCCGTCACCTTGCCACCAAGGGTTTTTAGGGCATAGGCCGCCTCGTCAATTTCCCGTGCTGCACTTTCCCCTTTCATCGCCACGCATATTCCCCCAACCTTACATAGGGGCAGCAGATATTCGGCCAAAACGGGCAGATGGGCCACTGCGCGGGCCACCACGACATCCTGTTTTTCGCGGTATGCCCTATTCTGTCCGGCATCCTCAACGCGGGAGGTCACAACCTGTACATTCGATAATTGCAGTGTTTCGACCATATGCGACAAAAAGGCTGTTTTTTTGCCCACCGAGTCCATCAGGGTGAGTCCAATATCCGGGCGGATAATCTTTAAGACAAGGCCGGGAAACCCTGCCCCTGTGCCAACATCTATCAGTCGCGCCCTTTGCGGGATTTGGATATGCCCCAGCAGTGAAATTGAATCGAGGAAATGGCGCGTTTCGACGGCATCGGGGTCAGTGATGGCGGTCAAGTTGGCACGGTTTTCGTTCCAATCGAGCATCTCACGGGCATAAATCGCCAGTTGTTCGATGATGGCGGGGGACAATTCGACGCCGAATTTTTGGACGGCATATTCGGCAAGGCGTTGGGGTTGCACTACGATTTATGCCTCTTGTTTGGCAATGATTTGGGGCTTCGGCGGATGGTTGCCAGCCAACATACCACGCACCGACAAATCCTCATCTAGTAAAGGCCAATGGATTCCGCTGAAACCGAGTTCAACCACTGTCAATTCTTCGGGAGCGGCTTCTTTTAGACGCGGATACCAGTCCAGTGGAGTAGCAATTACACGCCCATCCTGCAAGGTCACTTTTAGAAAATCATCGCTGATTTCAACGGCAATTGGGCGATCTTCTTCACGGGGCATCTGGTTATGCTCATCCATTAAATTAGTCCTCGAAATACTCTTCCCATGCTTCAATTATATAAGCAAGGTTGTCCTGTATGTGCCGCTCAATTTGTTTGAGTTTTCACTCATTGAAACCTCGATTCCATGCCAATTGGAGAGGTTCTAGCCAGAATTTGGCCTCATTGTCGTCAGCCCGAACATGCACGTGCTTGGGTTCATCATTTTCGTTTGAGTAGAAGAAGAAGCGGTATGGGCCAATCCGCATCACAGTAGGCATCTAAAAGTGATTCTCCCAAAAACCATAAGTATCAAAATTTGGCGGGCGTGGTTCTGTATTTTATACGTCCCCATACCCGCCGTACTTTCTTCAATTCACGTTATTTTTTGCGACCAAATTTGGCTTCAAGGACATCCAACAAAGTGGGTTGACCGATTTCCTGCAATTCATAGCGCACGCGCAGCATCGGCTTGTTGGCTTCCAGAATCCGCCCCAAGTCAATCGGCGTACCGACGACGACTATATCCGCATCGGTGCGGTTGATGGTTTCTTCGAGGTCATCGCGTTGGGCATCACCATACCCCATCGCGGGGAGCAGCGTGCCAATCTTGGGATAATGCTCAAACGTCTCGGTGATGCTCCCGACGGTATAGGGACGCGGATCAACAATCGTGCCTGCCCCAAATTTCTGCGCGGCGACAATCCCTGCCCCATATTTCATTTCACCATGTGTCAGCGTTGGGCCATCTTCCACCACCAATACGCGCTTACCCCGAATCATGTCCGAATTTTCAACAAAAATTGGTGAGGCGGCTTCGATCATAATCGCATCGGGATTCAGGGCGAAAATGGATTCGCGCACCTTTGCAATGCCTTCGGGTGACGCAGTATCCACTTTATTGATAATGACCACATCCGCCGAACGTAGATTCGCTTCACCGGGATGGTAACTCACCTCATGACCGGGGCGATGGGGGTCAACCAAGACGATATGAATATCCGGCAGATAGAAGGGCAGGTCGTTGTTCCCGCCGTCCCACAACACAATGTCGGCTTCTTTTTCGGCCTCGCGCAGAATTCGCTCATAATCCACGCCTGCAAACACGACCACGCCGTTGTCAATATGTGGCTCGTATTCTTCGCGTTCTTCGATGGTGACTTGGTGATAATCAAGGTCTTTGTAATCACCAAAACGCTGCACAGCTTGTTTCGCCAGATCACCATACGGCATGGGGTGACGCACGGCGGCAACTTTATAACCGAGTTCACGCAAGGCACGGCTAACCGCACGGGTCGTTTGACTTTTGCCAACACCTGTGCGAACAGCACCAATGCTGACGACAGGCTTGGTGCTTTTAACTTGGGTATCTTTGGTGCCAAGCAGTCGGAAATTGGCTCCGGCAGCCAAAACCAGACTGGCTTTGTGCATAACATACTCGTGTGGCACGTCCGAATAGGCAAAAACGACCTCATCTACCCTCAATTGGTGGATAAGGTCGCGTAATTCCTCTTCGGCGTAAATCGGGATGCCTTTGGGATAGAGTTTTCCGGCGAGTTCTGGGGGATAAACTCGGCCTTCAATATCGGGAATCTGGGTTGCCGTAAAAGCGACCACCTCATATTGGTCGTTGTCACGGAACACCATATTAAAATTATGAAAGTCGCGTCCGGCGGCTCCCATAATCAAGACTTTGGTTTTACTCATGGGGATATTGGCTCCTAAATAGTGAAACTCAATGAGGCGTGTTCAGCGAACGTTGAACACGACGTGCAGCAATTGCCACAAGGCCAATGCTGAGAACGTACAACATCAACAGCGGCGCAACAACTAGGAGCATATTAAAGGGGTCAACTGTGGGGGTGATGATTGCAGCAATGACCGTGATGGCAACCACAGCAAAGCGCCAATTGCGGATTAACGCTTTCGGCCCAATCAGTCCTAGTCGCGCCAACACAAACATGAAGACTGGCATCTCGAATGCCACACCAATCCAAAACAGGAGGGAGGTCAAAAACTTGAAATATTCTTGGGCAAACCACTGATCTTGAAAAACATCATCTTGAAAAGTCTGCAAAAAATCAAAGGCCGCTGGGGCCATGATGAACCAAGCAAAACCGACTCCCAACAAGAAAAAACCTGTCGTGGCAGGAATTGCCAACAGCACCCAATTGCGTTCTTTTTTGGTGAGACCGGGAGCAACAAACATGAACAACTGATAGGTGATATAGGGTATGGTGAGAATGGCCCCACTCATTAGTGCCACCCGGAAATACATCACGACTGCACCAGTAGGTGTGGGATTAATCAGTTTATTTTCATAGGGGCTAGACAAATATTTGATGATGTCACCCGTGAAAATCGCCGAAATAATTACCCCGATAATCAATGCAATGATCGAACGCAGCAAACGCGAACGCAGTTCTTCCAGATGCTCAAAAAAACTCATCGTGCCGACAGGCGCTTTTTCCGGCAATGGAACCGGGCCGATGACGGTGGGAGTCGGATTAGGCGATGTGGAGGTCAAAGGTTCTTTCACGGTTCGCCTCACGTGGTTTCTTCAGTTGGAGAATCGGGCTGGATGCCGTACCATTCGTCGGTGATTGACCCCAAAACGCCATTGATAAAACGGGGTGAGCCTTCTGCCCCAAACAATTTGGCAATCTCTACCGCCTCATTGATGACGACTTTAACAGGCAGTTTTTTGTCTTGGGTCAATTCGTGAATGGCGATTCGCAGGATATTGCGGTCAATAATGGCAATCTGGTCAAGCGGCCATTCCGGGGCGTGTTGGGCGATTACTTGGTCAAGATTATCGCGTTGTTTCAACACCCCTGTTACCAAAATTTGCATCATTTGATACGTCTCGGCTGTTAGTGTGAGTTCAGGGTCTTTTAACACCAAGCTGGCATCATCCCAATCGTCATCCTCATCTTCCTCACCCATCTCCTCGCCGAACGTGCTAGATGAAAGATGCAGGGCCATATATGCCGTAATGCGGGCATCATCACCCGGAATAGGCATATTGGCATACGATTCTAAGATGCTGATCGGGGTATGGTTGGTGCTATCAATTTCATAGAGGGCCAATAATGCAAGACTGCGTGCCAGATGGCGAAGGTCAATGTTAGGTGGTGTTGTCATAATATCACTAAAGCTACTTTTCAAACACCACGTCTTCAATATGGACGTTGACGGCTAAAACCTTCATGCCGATATATTCCTTTATGGTGCGGGCGACCTCTTCTTGAACACGTCGGCTAGTATCATAAAGCCCATGTGATGCTTTGGCAACAATGTAAACATCCACCCGCACCCCTTCTGACTCAACATTCAGACGCACGCCACTTTCATCGGTAGAAAGTCGCAGCCAACTTGAGCCACCGGGAACACTGCTTAATTGGGCCACACCATTCACATTCAGAGTGGCAATGCGTACCACTGTTACTAACACACTCGGCACAACCGTTACCGTATCATTCGGATTTTGAAGGGTCGCCATGTTCCACTACAAGCCAATCTATACTATGCGTTGTCCTAAATTGTACAACTAAAGCCTAGCCCATGACCAGACCACCGTCTACTGAAAGCACCTGCCCTGTGATATAGGCCGCTTCATCAGAGGCCAAGAACGACACGGCAAACGCTACTTCATCAATCGTGCCCCAACGTTTAAGCGGAATCGCGTTATTCAACTGGTCGGTCAATTCTTTGGGTAGGCTAGAGGTCAAATCGGTCAGCACAAAACCGGGGGCGACTGCATTAACGGTGATATTCCGATCTGCGATTTCACGAGCGAGGGCTTTGGTCAGGCCTATCAATCCGGCTTTGCTGGCACTATAATTGGTTTGTCCAGCCTGCCCCGCGATACCGCTGACGCTGGTGATATTGATGATACGACCATAACGCGCTTTCATCATGGGGCGGGAAACCAACTTGCACATATTCCATGCGCTTTTTAGATTGGTGTCCAACACTTCGTCCCATTCTTCTTCTTTCATCCGCATAATCAAATTATCGCGGGTCGTGCCAGCGTTGTTGACCAAAATATCTACTTTTTCAAAGGCATCTACCGTCGCTTTAACCAACTGGGTAGCGTCTTCCATCACCGCCACATTCGCCTTGACCGCCAGACCCTTGCCGCCACTCGCCGAAATCATCTGAACCACTTCGTTCGCAGCATCGACGTTTTGGTTATAATTGACCACAATCGCCGCGCCACGTTTGGCAAGTTCCAGCGCAATCCCGCGCCCAATGCCCCGACTTGCTCCGGTTACAATGGCAACTTTTCCGTCTAGCTGTCCCATGTCGAAAATGCTCCTGAGAGGTGGTGTGATTTAATTGCTTGATAGATAATATCGGACGGGGGCAGGGTGTCAAGATAAACCTGCGCTAAGTAAAAAAGGGAATCTGCGTGAAAATTCGGTTTAAGATCATCGTTCTGCTGTTCATATTTTCGACTTTGGGGCTATCCGCCTGTCAAGACAATCCCGACGACAACGCGCCATTAGTGATTGTGGCGACTTCGGCTGCCCCCGACGCAGGTTTTTACACCTATCGGCATGAAAGCGGCGTGTTCAGTATCCGCATTCCGCCCAACTGGGTAGCCGATAATTTACCTGACCCGAACGGGGTACGGGTGCAATTTTCCAATCTGGAAGGGACAGAAAGTGTGGTGCGGTTGACGGTTTATGTCGTCAATACGGGCACCCCTATGACCCGCGAAGGATTTTTAAATGCCGCCGCCGCCTATCAACCGCCTGAAGATGTCGCTAATTATGGGTGGCAGTTGATTGAAGACCCGATTGATCAATCTGATGGCAGTCGCCGTTTGGTGGGGGTACGCACTTATCCTACCATCGGGCCACGTGCCATGAATATTTTCCTACAGGGCAATGGCAGCTATTTCTCTGCTCTTGAAGCCGACGTCACCGGTGCTGATGACCCCCTTATCAATACCCTTGCCGCTGTCGTCAATACATATCGTGTCAACAGCAGCGTGGCCCTGCAAATTGGGGAGGTGACGGGCGTAACATCCTTCACCGGGGTGATCGGATTCGATAGCTATACAGCATGGTCAGACAGCGACGGTGGGTTTAACATCACCGGACGGGTCGTGAACAATGCCGATTATTCGGTTGAGGCCGTGCGTTTGACGGGTTATTTATTCGATTCACGCAGCAACCGCCTGAGCGAAAAATCCAGCATTTTGACCACCGATATTCTAGCACCCGGCGAAGGTGCGCCTTTTCGCCTGCGTTTTGATGGTGGCCGCCCTTCAACAGTGGTGCGTTATGAACTGCACGCCGCTGCCCGTGCCTCCGAAGATACCGTTCTGCGTAATTTCTACGGCAAAAATAATTTCACCGTGCAGAGCAACGACCCCTTCTATAACGAAAGCGGCTTTTTGGTCGTCAGCGGTCAGCTTTCCAATAATGGGTCGCGGCTAGTGAAACTGATTAAGGTCGTGGTCAGCATCTTCGACGATCAAAATAATGTCGTGGCTACGGAGACGGTCTTTATTGATAAAGACCAACTGCTCCCCGGTGAGGCAGGCAGCTATGAAGTCGTGATGTATGATGTGGGGGGTCCTGCCATTCGCTACGAATTAAATGTGATGGGAACGGCGGAGTAAGGGAGTTTTGAATTGAATACTGCGACACTCTATAAACACGTTGTTCTGAATGATGCGGGTGTTCCGATTGTCGAGGGGACGACCACGAAGGTTATCGAGATTGTGCTGGATGTTAAAGCCTATGGGTGGAGTCCTGAAGAAATCCATTTCCAGCATCCCTATCTCTCGCTGGGCCAAATCCATTCCGCCCTCGCCTACTATTGGGATCATCAAGAGAAACTGGATACTGATATTGAAAGGCGTTTGTTACAGGCGGAAGAAATTCGCGGTCAGCTTCAACCTGTTCCGCTTTTAGCTAAATTGAGAGCTAAGGGACTGATTAAATGACCCTCGCTCTCTATATGGATCATCATGTGCCCCGGACTATTACAGTCGGCTTGCGCCTACGCGAAGTGGATGTCATCACCTCGCTTGAAGATGGGACAAATGAACTTGATGATCCGGCATTGTTAGAACGTGCTACAGCACTTGGGCGTGTTTTGTTTACCCAAGATGACGACCTGCTTGCTGAAGCAAGTCGACGGCAAAAGGCTGGTATTCCATTTGAAGGCGTGATCTATGCTCACCAACTTTATGTTTCGATTGGGTCTTGCATAGACGACTTAGAAATCATTGCCAAAACAAGCGAGATGGGCGAATTACGAAATTTGGTAGTTTATCTGCCCTTATAGAACCATTTCGCGTAATCTCTGCAATTGCATCACTAACATTTCCGCTGGCCCATAATATTCCAACGTGACGACCTGCAAATTTGGACAGCTTTCCCATGTAAAACGCAGCAGTTCATAATCGGCATCAGCGAGAGGGTGGTGCATATCGCGCAACCGCCCTCGATACATTCCCGGCCCACTCACATGCAATTCGATGACGCTGTCTAAAGGCAATTGACAGATATAGTCGTTCGCCGATTGCCCACGCATCGCCGCTGATACCCGCGTATGGCCCAAATCCAGCAATAAATGGCATCCTGTCTGTTGGATCACCTCATTTATAAAGGGTGGGTCAACCAGATAATCATGTCCGAGGCGACGATGATAGGCTTGATTTTCGACGGCGATGGGAATGGAAAGGGCCGCCTGCAAAAGTTGGATATTTTCAATCGCCTGTCGTGTGGCGTATGGACGGGTCACAATCGGGATGGGGATACCTGCTTTTTTCCATAATCGGAAAATGCGAGAGGATGGCAAATCCAGATGAAAAGATACAAATGGCGGGTGGGTCTGGCTTATTATCTGTCCGATAGCGGCAAGCTCCGGTTGGATGGAATGACCGATGAGGGAATTATGTAGATGCAGCAAAATAGGATAATGCTTGGCTCGGTCAAACATCCTGTCAAGGCCAATCCAAGGACCGACCTTTAAAAAATCAACCTGCACCTGGCCCGCCGCTATCAAATCTAACAGCAGGTCAGAACCATCCGCAGCAAGGGCAAGGTTATTTGTGGGTATCTTGATACCCTTCGCCAAGTGGGGTCGCCAGCATCGCTCCCGTAAAACCCGCAAAAATCGCTACATGCAGTAGCGTCAAGGGCAAGCACATCCACAGCCAGACCGAGGTAGCGTTGTCGCTGAGAACGAGACCCAAAATGACGATTCCAAAACTCACAAAACTGATGACAATCAAAATCGTGCCTGCCAGCAAGGGCCATCCGCGCCGCGAAGATAATGCAGTTGAGAGACGCATGATAAAATGGCTGATGCGCGGGGAGGAGTCAACTTTTCGCATAAATTCGGACATATTTTTTAGGACTCCAGTTTAAGAATAATCAGCGCAATCATAACGCAGAGTGGCAGGCCCGCCAACGGAAACAACCGCTAGACATTAAAGCGGATGTTGAGAATATCCCCATCTTGGACGATATATTCTTTGCCTTCCAGACGGAATTTGCCTTTGGCCTTAATTTCGTGTGTGCCACCCAATGTGACCAGATCATCATAGGTGAAGACTTCGGCCCGAATGAACCCACGCTGCAAATCGCTGTGAATCACCCCTGCCGCTTCGGGAGCAGTCGCGCCTCGATCTACGCTCCACGCCCGCACTTCATCCGGCCCAACCGTAAAAAAGGTCATAATGTGCATCAACTCATAAGATGCCTGAATCGCCCGCGCCGCGCCGGATTCGCTGATGCCATATTCTTCCATAAACATCGCCCGATCTTCGGCAGGCAGTTGGGCGATTTCGGCCTCAATCTTGCCCTGCAATCCCAAAAGAGCGCTGTTTTTATGCGGATAGGTAATCAACTCGGCGGGGTTACGTGATTTTTCGCCAAAATTCAACACAATGACCACTGGCTTGAGTGACAGCAAGCCATATCCGCGTAGGGGTTTCATTTCATGTTCGGTCAAATCCAGATCACGTAGGGGTTTTTCGGTTTCAAGGTGGGCCTTTAGGCGCGTTAGGAGTTCGATTTCTTCCGTAATGGCCCGTTTATCACCTGTCTTGCCTTTTTTCAAGTCTTCATTGAGGCGTTCCAAGCGACGCTCAACGGTAATCAGGTCGGATAGCAAAAATTCGGAATCCACGATTTCCAAATCGCGGGCTGGGTCAATCGTTTCATAGGGATGTGGCACAGTGTTATCTTCAAAAGCACGGATGACGTGAATCAAGCCATCCAGATTCGACAGCGCATTCCGCAACTGTCCTGACATGCCCTCATTGCCAATTCCCTTGTCTACTCCCGCCACATCATTATAGACAACCGTCGCATAAGTGGTCTTTTTGGGAGTATACATGCTGCTGAGTTTATCCACCCGTGCATCCGGCACATTGACCACCGCCGTATGGACTTCTAATTTGCCGCTGGATACGGCGCTGGTCTCCAAATTGCTGCCCGTCAGCGCATTAAACACGGTTGTTTTGCCGCTGTTTGGCAGGCCAATAATGCCCAGTTTCATGAAGCGTTGCCCTTCCTAAAAAAATCTGACATGCCCAAGCGTCGCAACTATAATGGGAGAAGCCTTTTCCGTCAATTGTAGCCATAAAACCAAGATACAATTCTGTCCCCATTTGTTCTTTAACAGTGGGTATAATTCAGAATGCCAAGATTTTTATGGAATTCTCAAGATGAATGTTGAAAATCTCCTTATCACTGTAGCAGTCACTCTATTGAATATCAATTTTCTATTGATGGGCCGATACTGTATTTTGAAAAGAGAATCTCCATATAGCCAAGTCAAAGGAAATCAAGCCGTTTCTGCTGGATATTATATGATTTCGGGAAGCACATTATCGCAAATTGGAATGCTCGTTGGATGGATATTTACTCCTATTGGAATTCTTGCTGGTATAGGATTCTTTATTCAACTCTTTGGTTTCCAAAGAATGGTTATGGCTAGGAAGTAAAATATATCTGAAATTTTCTATACCAAAAGGATAAGGTCAAAACAATTATGGAAGTATGGGAAGCCATTCGCAAAAAACGGGCGGTGCGGGTGTTCAAAAATGAACCTCTGTCCGATGAAGCCGTTACGCGCATTTTGGACGCAGGCCGTCGCTCACAAAGCAGCAAAAATACCCAACCATGGGACTTTATCGCCATTCGTGACCGTGACCAACGCCAAAGAGTCTCTGAATTGGGTAATTGGACGGGGCATGTCGCAGGGGCAGCATTGTGTGTAGCCATTGTAGTTCCGACTTCACAGACTGGTCAGGATGTTGATTGGAAGCATATGTTTGATGCGGGCCAAGCGGCCTCGTATATGCAACTTGCTGCGTTAGAGATTGGGGTAGGTTCATGTCTTGGTACGGTCTATAAACAAGAGGAGGCCCGTCAAGTATTGGGGTTACCTGCGGACAAAACCATTCATATTGTGATTTCGTTTGGCTACCCTGCTGAACAGCCGGAAACACCAGCGAAAAAAGGTGGACGCCGCCCGCTAGAAGAAGTCGTTCATTGGGATAGATGGTAATTATTCCCAAATTTGCTCGTCATTTGGGAAGTGGGTCGTTATTATCTCATGCCGATATTCTATTGGGGGACAAGGCATGACAGAACGAACCGCGCGATTAGCACTTGAAGATGGCAGCATCCTGACGGGCATTGGCTTTGGGGCGGAGGGCACACAGGTCGGCGAGGTGGTTTTTAATACCAGCCTAACTGGGTATCAGGAAATTTTGACCGACCCCAGTTATGCCGGACAGATGGTGGTGATGACGGCCACCCAGATTGGCAATACGGGCATCAATTTGGAAGATGATGAGTCACAGCGTATTTTCCTGAACGGCTTTATCATCCGCGAACTCAGCCCGGTTATTTCCAACTGGCGTGCCACTAAATCACTCGATACATGGTTGGCGGAACAAGGTGTCATCGGTATCAGCGAGATTGATACTCGCGCTCTGACACGCCGCCTGCGTGATAATGGCAGTCAAAAAGGGGTACTTTCGACTGAGGCCCATTTTTCCGATGACGATCTTGTATCCCAAGCGCGGGCATGGTCAGGTTTGGACGGGATTGATTTGGTGCAGGCCGTCAGTTGTGATGAACCCTATCACTGGACAGACGCCACCGCCGCCACATGGGAATTTAAATCCACTACGGATGCCCCCACCGAAAAACTGCATGTCGTCGCCTATGATTTCGGCCTTAAACGCAATATCCTGCGCCGCCTAGCTGCCAATGGCTGTCAGGTAACGGTTGTCCCGGCTAAAACCACCGCCGCCGAAACATTAGCCCTGAAACCGGATGGTGTCCTATTGAGTAATGGCCCCGGCGACCCCTCTGCGTTGCCATATGCAGTCGAAGCCACTCGGCAACTTTTAGGTAAAGTTCCGGTATTTGGCATTTGCTTGGGTCATCAAATTCTGGGGCAGGCATTAGGGGGTAAGACCTATCGCCTCAAATTTGGGCATCACGGTGGTAACCAGCCTGTGCGTTACACCCCAACAGGGCGGGTCGAAATCAGTGCCCATAACCATAATTTCGCGGTTGATCCTGCCAGCTTACCTGCCGAGGTCGAAGTCACCCATCTGAATCTAAATGATAGCTGCTGTGAGGGGCTACGTCACACCACTTTGCCCGCCCTAAGCATACAATATCACCCCGAAGCGGCCCCCGGCCCTCACGATGCTGACCCGCTGTTTGATGAATTTGTCCAACTCATGCACACCCATAAGAAATAGGCCCATGCCCAAACGAACTGATATTGAAACGATTCTCGTGATTGGCGCTGGCCCGATTGTGATTGGGCAGGCCGCCGAATTTGATTACAGCGGTACTCAAGCCGTCCGTGCCCTCAAAAAAGAAGGCTATCGCGTGGTCTTGGTCAATAGCAATCCCGCCACCATCATGACCGACCCTGAACTGGCTGATGCCACCTATGTCGAGCCGCTGACGCCGGATGTGGTGGAAATGATTATCGCCCAAGAACACCCTGATGCCATTTTGCCGACGGTGGGGGGACAAACCGCCTTGAATATGGCGTTAGCGCTGGCAGAACAGGGCATTCTCGAAAAATATGGCGTTGAGTTAATCGGCGCCAACATCAACGCGATTCAACTCGCTGAAGACCGCCTGTTGTTCCAAAAAGCGATGATCGAAGCAGGTCTGGATGTGCCAAAGGGAGGGATTGCCCGTACCCTTGCTGAAGCCCAAGCCGTCGCCGGCGAGATTAATCGCTACCCCATCCTCATTCGCCCCTCGTTTACGCTGGGGGGGAGTGGGGGCAGCATCGCCTATGACCCCGCTGATTTTGTCAAAAAAGCCGAATTTGGATTGCGTGAAAGCCCCGTCCATACCGTGCTGGTCGAGGAAAGTGTGGTCGGTTGGAAAGAATTTGAATTAGAGGTCATGCGAGATCGAGCGAATAATTTTGTGGTGATCTGCTCCATCGAAAATTTTGATCCGATGGGCGTGCATACGGGCGATTCCATCACCGTCGCGCCTGCTATGACTCTGACGGATCGTGAATATCAACGCCTGCGGGATATGGCACGGGTCGTCATGCAAACCGTCGGTGTCGAAACAGGTGGTTCAAATGTTCAATTTGCGGTCAACCCCGATAATGGACAGGTGCTGATTATCGAAATGAACCCGCGTGTCAGCCGTTCGTCCGCCCTTGCCAGCAAAGCGACGGGTTTCCCGATTGCCAAAATCGCGGCGCTGCTATCCGTCGGGTATCGCCTTGACGAACTGCATAACGACATTACCCGTACCACCGTCGCGGCTTTTGAACCGAGCATTGATTATGTCGTCACCAAAATCCCACGTTGGGCCTTTGAAAAATTCCCCGGCGTTGACCCCACCCTCGGCCCGCAGATGAAATCGGTTGGCGAGATTATGGCAATGGGGCGCACCTTCAAAGAATCACTGCTCAAGGGTCTACAATCGCTGGAACTGTCGCGCACCCCCTATCCGACACCACAGCATTCCGTTTGGGACGGCAAAATCGAAAGCCTTGCTGTCCCACGGGCTGAACGCATCTGGGCCATCTGGGAGAGCCTCCGCGCCGGGCATACCCCCAACGAGATTAATGAGGTGACGGGTATTGATGTCTGGTTCTTGACCCAGATGGCGGAAATCGTCTGGCTAGAAAATGAAATCAGCCAATATCATCATTTGGAAGACCTGCCCTCCCAATTATTGCGGAAAGCCAAACGCAGGGGATTTGGCGATGCACATATCGGCTGGTTGCTTGCTGCTAGTGCTCTCAAAGTACGCGAAAAACGGCAGGGGGCGGGTTTGCTGCCGACCTTCCATATGGTGGACACCTGTGCCGCCGAATTTGAATCCTATACGCCCTACCTGTACAGCAGTTATGAATCCGAGAGCGAATTCCCGCCATCAGACAATGAAAAAGTGATTATTTTGGGCGGGGGTCCAAATCGTATCGGGCAGGGCATCGAATTTGATTACTGTTGTGTTCACGCGGTCATGGCCTTGCGCGAGGCGGGCTATGAGGCCGTGATGATTAACTGCAATCCCGAAACCGTCAGCACGGATTATGACATCCCCAACCGCCTCTATTTTGAGCCGCTAACGCTTGAACACACCTTGAATATCATCGAACGCGAACAGCCACTGAAGGGCGTAATCGTACAATTTGGCGGGCAGACTCCGCTTAATCTAGTAGGGCGGCTAACGGCAGCGGGTGTCCCCATACTAGGCACATCGTCGGACGCGATTGACCTTGCTGAAGACCGTGAACGATTTGCCACCCTCCTACGTGAACTCGATATTCCCAGTCCGGCCTACGGCATCGCCACTTCATTAGATGAGGCACGGGTCGTCGCTTCCCACGTTGAATATCCCGTCATGGTGCGGCCCTCTTATGTCTTGGGTGGTCGGGCCATGGCGATTGTCTACAGCGAGGCTGAGTTACAAGGTTATGTCAAAACCGCCCTTGAAGCCTCATCAGGTCGCGCTATGTTGATTGACCACTATCTCGAAGATTCGTATGAGGTAGATGTGGACGCGGTGGCGGATGGGGAGCGCGTCGTCATTGGCGGTATCATGCAACATATTGAGGAGGCAGGTGTCCACAGCGGCGATTCGGCGTGTGTTTTGCCTCCCTACAAAATTTCATCCTACCACCTCTCCATCATCCGCGAATACACCGAACGACTTGGTTTGGCATTGGGAGTGCGCGGCCTGATGAATGTGCAATACGCCATCAAGGAAGATGTGGTCTATGTGTTAGAGGTCAATCCCCGCGCCAGCCGTACTACACCCTATGTCAGTAAGGCGACGGGTGTTCCCCTTGCCAAAATCGCTACTCAAGTCATTCTCGGCAAGAAGCTGGCCGAGATTGGTTTAATTGAAGAACCTCCTGTGCGTGGCTTTTTTGTCAAAGAGGCCGTCCTGCCTTTCAAGAAATTCTGGGGTGTGGATGCGCTGTTAGGGCCGGAAATGCGGAGCACAGGCGAAGTGATGGGTCACGCATCGCATTTTGGTCACGCCTTCGCCAAAGCGGAGATGGCGGCGGGTGATCGCCTGCCACTCAAGGGCACGGTCTTTATGAGCCTGAACGACTTTGATAAGAGTGCTGGGCTAAAATTGGCGCGTGACCTGCATCGCATGGGTTTTCACATCTTGGCGACCAAAGGCACGGCGGCCTTTTTTGAACGGGCAGGTGTCCCTGTTAAAGCCATCAACAAAGTGACCGAGGGCAGTCCCCACGCCGCCGACTATATTCAGGCCGGGGAAATTGATCTGGTCATCAATACGCCGCTTGGCTCAACTGCCCATAGTGATGGGGCGCTCATTCGCACCACCGCCATTCGTTACAGTGTACCCTTAATGACCACTCTCAGTGCCGCCCAAGCCGCTGTGCAAGGGATCCGCGCCCTGCGGGACAAATCACTGAAATCACGCAGTTTGCAGGAGCATTATCGGAGTTTATAAGGATACCTAATCAAGGGTTTTTAATAGCTTCCATAGGGGGGCAAGCAAATCGGCATCCCCTATGGTTTGCTGCAATTCGCCCAACCAGCGCCCTATTTCAGCGACCAACCCCGCGCCTTGATAATTTTGTAATGCTCGTTCGAGTGCCTTTTGACTTTGTTGCAAATAACTCTCATGCTGCGGTTCATTCACAATCGCCAAGCCCGCCAATGATGACACCTTGATATAACCCGCCCGAACATGGGTAGGGGGCGATTTCAATAACCTATCGGCGGCAGCAACCGCTTCTTGGAAGGCACTTTCCGCCCCCCATACATCGCCCATTTTCATTAAAATCAACCCCTGTGTCATCATACCCATCGGACGATGAATCGCCGTCGCATAGGCCGGACTGGTTTCGATGGTTTCGAGGGCCTCTTTTAAACGACCCAATGCAAGATAGGCCAGCGCCAGATGAGTCAAAATCGGCTGTAAATCGAGATTACTTTGAATTTCACGCGCCACCTCTGCCGCTGCCATAAGTTGAGTGACGGCGGTATGCGGGTCGCCTGTCGCCAACGCCACCCGGCCCAACTGCCAGCGTGCTAACCGTTCCGCTGACCATGCCCCAATCCGTGTCGCAATCTCAAGCGCCTGTGTGCCATAGTCCAATGCTTTAGCAGTATCCCCGGCGTCAATTTCCAAACTGCATAAGCGGGATAAGCGCTGACATTGACTGCCCCAATCACCTGACTTGGTGGCAATTTCCATAGACTGGGTGAGATGTTGGACTGCAATGATATAATGGCCCAATTCCGTGTGAATCAATCCCAAAAGACTATGGCTGTGGCCGACCCCATTTAAATCTTGGGCACTTTCGGCAAAATGTAGGGCTTGTTCGGTGTGGGCAAGGGCGTCGGCATAACGGCCCTGATTCCGGGCGATATAACCTAATATTATCAAGCATCGGCTTTGTAGGGTGGGGTCTTTTTCCGCCAAATGCAGCGCCTGTCCCGCTCGTTCCAACGCCGATTCATCATCCCCCATCTGGTGATAAATTAGGCCCAAGCCTAACAGCGCTGTGCCCTCGGCTTCGATATCCTGTTCATCAGAGGCCGCCAACGCTTGGAAATAACAATCTACCGCCTCGTTATAACGCCCTCGATTGCGATAAATATCTCCCAAACCGACCAGCGACAACTGCACTCGTGAGGTATCGCCTGCTGCCGCCGCCATAATCATAACCCGGCCGAAGCAATCTATGGCCTCTTGAAACTGACCAGCGGCTTGATAGGCACGGGCCAACCCAAATAAATTCACGTATTCCATGCGGGCATCGCCCAATTTACCAATCACCCGCTGGCGCAAATGGATTACCTGCTGTCCATATCCCCACAATAACAAAACATCAAAGCCGTGTTCGCCAATTTGTTGCAGGGCCGCTTCTGCATCTCCGGCTTTCAAATAATGTTCAAAAGCCAATAATTGTGGCTCAAGGTCTTGCACATCCCGCCAGAAATCGGGGGCAATCCGCATCTGCTCATAATAGGCTGCCGCCCGCCGTTCGAGTGCCTCCCGACTGGTTGGGCCACGTTCATCCAATTGGGCATAGGCATAATCGGCATCAATTGGGTGTAGGGAAATCAAGCCGCTGGCTCGGTCAATCGTCACCATACGGGTGCGTGTCAATCGCTGCAACACCTCCCGTCCGGCAAAATTCGAGTCAACGGGTCGCAGCAAATATTCAATCGCCTCAGCCCGCACCGGACGGCGATAAACCGCAAGGGCCTTCAATACCCATTGGGCCTGTGCATCCAAGCGCCGATAGCCTGTTTGGATCATGTCCTGCACGTCACGCCACTTGCCAAATTCCGCCAATACCCGATCAAGGCGTGCCAATCGGTCATCTTCCAAAATCCCGACCAGCACTTCTAGCGCACGCGGGACACCGTGTACCTTTTGCACGGCCTGTCGCAGCAGTTCATCGGGTGCATCCCGCAGACCGCATATACCGCCGGGGTCAAGGTCACGCAGCAGTTGAATTCCCTCGGCTTCCGATAGGCCCTCCTCCAAAACCACCACCCGATTGAGATGGCGCAAATCACGTGGGAAGGTCAACTCAATTTGGGAGGTAAGTAGAAATCGGATCGGGCTGTTTTGGCGCAGGATTTGAAAAATAAACTGGCTTAATTCGGGGTCAGATAAATGGCCCTCATCATCTATCAAGTCTTCTAAATTATCCAAAAAAATAAAGGCTGGATGACGGGAAGCGCTATCCAACAAAGGCTTACCCGCCGTCATCACCTGTTCCAAAACCCGCTGTCCACTGACGGCACTTATATACAGAATGCCTGCTGCATTCTCAATTTCCGATTGGCCTGTTTCAATCTCATGCAAAGCGCGGCAAATCAGCGCTGTTTTCCCAATCCCGCTACGCCCCATCACCGTAACGATACGTGTTGTGGGGTCAGCCAAAATCGTGCGCAAAGTCTCCAATTCGTGTTCCCGCCCTACAAATGGGCGGCCTATACCCATTGGTGGCTGCCCGATGATAAGCAGGGGTTCCGGCGAGGGAGTAGTTATCACATCCGGGGGAGCATCTAAGCGCCGATTTTGCACACGGGCTTGGTGAAATTGCTTGCGGAGTTCTTCACGTACATCCGGCGGAAAGTCCACACTGGTCAAAAAGTCCTCAAATTTTTTTAGGCGTGGGAAATGATCGCCAGCCACCCAACGTTTAAGGGTATCTACCCACACATTAAAGCGCCGATTTTGCTCCCATGCCTCGCGGTAGCGTTCTTCCCATGTAGCATGATGCCGCACATCCCATCCCGGATGATAGGTATCAAGCGCCTGTTGTAAAGTCTGTTGAAATTGCAGGCGGGAGTCCAATAGGTTAGTCCTCTATTAGTCCGCATAACGAATAGAAATTGAGGTGGCGTTTGCGTTCATTTTCGCAGATTTGCGCTCAATTTGCTACCACATTATGAGGTATCGTTGGAAGTGTACGGGACTCACATTGGAGCAGCACAAAGCGAAGGATGATGGCATAGCATTTTTTCGCTACTGGTGGCGTGCTGCTCCGATGCTAGTCCCATTCTCTTTTTTCGGGTCAGAATACAATTACCCCGCGTGCCACTTCCCCACCGAGCATTGCATCATAGGCTTGATTAATTTGACTCAGGGGATATTCCCGCGAAACCAATTCATCCAACTTCAGCTTACCCGCCATATATAAATCCAGCAGCATTGGAAAATCGCGGCTAGGATTGACCGAGCCATAATAACTCCCCTTGATGGTTTTTTCCTGTCGGGTGATGATGGCCCCCGGCAAATTGGTCGCTGACCCCATCGGGGATAATCCTGCCAATACAATCGTTCCGCCGGGTCGAGCCGCTTCCAACGCCACCTCCTGCAATTTCGGGATACCTACCGCCTCAAAAGCATGATCAGCCCCACGTCCACCGGTCAAATCGCGCACCGCTTCAATGAGGTGGTCATCGGAATAGAGGGTATGGGTTGCTCCGAACTGACGGGCCAATTGCATTTTGGCCTCGTTCACATCCACCGCAATAATCGGATTTGCGCCGCACAGTGTCGCCCCCTGTAACATATTTAACCCGACACCGCCGCAACCCAATACCACCACGCTTTCGCCCGGGCGCACCCCGGCGGTATACATCACCGCACCGACCCCTGTCGCCACCGCACATCCCACCAATGAGGCCACTTTCAGCGGAACATTTTGGGCAATCGGGATGCAACTTTGCTGCGATACCACTACATATTCGGCAAAGGTCGCCAATCCACAGTAGTGAAAAACAGGCTCTTTTCCTCGATACAGACGTGGTGTGCCGTCTAACATCGTGCCTGCCCAGATCGGGCCGGTAAACGTGTCACATAAATTCGGTTGCCCATGTCGGCAGTAGAAACATTCACCGCAATCGGGACTCCAACTGAGAGTCACATGGTCGCCGGGATGCACACGGGTCACGCCTACCCCAACCGCCTCGACCACCCCCGCGCCTTCATGTCCACACACGACGGGCATGGGATGTTGGGTTGTACCCGCCACCAAATGGTAATCGCTGTGGCAGACCCCGGACGCCACTACTTTGACCAATACCTCACCATCACGGGGTTCCTGTAAAGTTAGTTCTTCAATCACAAACGGGGTTTTCGGTTCATAGAGTACGGCGGCTTGAATTTTCATGCTGTCCTCAAAATGGGTATGCGGCTCAATCAAACAATTATTGTGCGGGTTTTGCCACAAAGCGCAAAATCTCTTAATCTCTCTGTAATTAATCTGCGCGATAATAGACTAATCCTAAATGTTGGAAATCAAATCGTGGCTTTATGGCAAAACCGCTCACCATCCTAATTGTAGAAGATGACACCACCATCCGCGAAGTCGTGCGGCGCTATTTGGAGCGCGAAGGCTTGGCCGTCTTGGAAGCAGGCACAGGGTATCAGGCCCTTGAGAAACTGGCCGACGCCAAAATTGATCTGGTGCTGTTAGATATTATGCTGCCGGGGATTGATGGGTTCGACATCACCCGTTCCCTGCGGGATGGTGACTATCCCCACTTGCAACTGAACGAAGATATTCCCATCATTATGCTGACTTCACGTGGCGATGAATCTGACCGAATTGCAGGGTTTGAACTGGGGGTAGATGATTACGTCGTCAAACCCTTTAGTCCCCGCGAATTGGTAGCACGGGTCAAGGCCGTTCTGCGACGCACCAGTACAAAAGAGGAAGATCATGAAAAACCGCTGATATTCACCGCGCTGCAAATTGATCCCATCCGCCGGACTGTCCTACTCGAAAATCAGCCAATTACCCTGACCGCCAAAGAATTCGAATTGTTATGGCTGATGGCCTCACATCCGCAGCAAGTTTTTACCCGTGAACAATTGCTCAATCGCATTTGGGGTTATGAATTTTATGGGGACGAGAGCACTGTCACCGTCCATATCCGCCGGCTGCGTGAAAAAATCGAACCTGACCCGTCCAATCCGTCCTTTATCCAAACCGTGTGGGGAGTAGGGTATAAATTTGAACCAGCGTAGGCTTGCCACCCCCGTTTATCCCATCTTTCTGCTCGTCATTGGCTCAATCGCGGCCATCAGCATCGCCATTGTCATGATCGTCGCCGCGCTCAACCCGCCAATGCGCGACATTCAACTGCTGACCCTCATCATGTCTGGCACAGCGACGGTCACGGTTGTCGTGGCCTATATCATTTATCACCGTGAAATCATGGAGTGGTTTAGCAGTTTGCGCTGGACGGTCTTGGCGACTTGTTTGCTGAGTGTGGCCCTCACCTTTATGAATGTGTGGGTGACAGCCCGACTGATGTTTATCAATAGCCACGACTTTGTATTAACGACGGCCCTCTTGATGTTCGCAGGCATTATTTCAGCCATTGCGGGTTTTGTCGTATCGGGCACGATGATTAAACGTATCTATTTGCTGGCCCATGCCGCCGAACGCCTCGCCGATGGCGAATTAAACACCCGTCTCGTGATTGCGGGCCGTGATGAATTAGCACAATTAGGCCGTACCTTCAATACAATGGCCGCTGCCTTACAGCAAGTGGATGACCAAAAACGCCAATTGGAACTGACCCGTCGTGCCTTGATTGCATGGGTCTCGCATGATCTCCGCACCCCATTGGCGGCCATTCGTGCCATGAATGAGGCGATTATTGATGGGGTGGTTTCGGATACTGAGACAGTCAATCGTTATCACGAGAGCATTCAAAAAGAAGTGCAGCATCTCAGTCATCTCATAGACGACCTGTTTGAATTGGCCCAATTGGATACCGGACACCTCAAAATCACCCGCGAAAAAGCCTCCATCCGCGATTTGATCTCGGATACGTTGGGTGGGATAAGTGCCCAAGCCGAAAAACAAAAAATTAAGCTAACCGGGCGGGTGGAAGACCCCATTGAGTTGGTCAATATGGCGGCAGATAAAATTCAGCGTGTGTTGTACAACCTGCTCGATAACGCCATCCGTCATACCCCCCCCAACGGCGAAGTCACCCTCCACGCCCGTCAAATGAAGGACAAAGTGTGCATCGAAATCCATAACACAGGGGATGTGATTAATCCTGCCGATTTACCCCATATCTTTAAAAGTTTCTATCGGGGGGAGCCTTCCCGCACTCGTGCCAATGATGGCTATCGGGGGACGGGTTTGGGATTGGCAATCGCACGCGGGTTCATTGAGGCTCATGGCGGCGAAATTTGGGTGGAAAGTGAGGCAGGCAAAGGCACAACCTTTAGTTTTTCGCTGCCCCTGTAATCAAATCGTTAGATTTTGACGGCAAAATTTCAAACATCTAAAGGGCAGCTTCTAAACGATCTTATTTGAGAACATGGTGGTTGGAAAGGATTTCATAGATGACCCAAGCAAAAAATAGAGCAGGTGCGCTGGTCGGGGCACTCACCACCGCCGCGTTAATGGCAATTTTTTATGTGGCGGAACAGGCCGCCGATTTACCCTTCCCCCCCTTCGACATTTTCCAATGGATCAGCCGTATCCTTCCCGGCTTCCTGATTACCTTTGGCATTGACATCATGGTCACGATTATTGACGCTTTCAATCTGGGCCAGACCGATGACACCGCCAAACTTGCCGAACAGTTACTCTCCGTCGCGCTAGTGTTTGGCTTGGGTGGGGCGCTGGGGGCACTCTATTTCAGCTTGCAGAAAAAAGAAGGCCCAGCACAAAAATTTGCCCGTACCCTGCTCCCCGGCGCGATCATGGGTTTGTTGGTAGGGATTGCGGTATCATTCATTAGTGACCGCTACAATTTTACCTCCTCGGTAGATAACACTCTCAGCGGCTTTTGGATTACCGCCCTTTTCGTCGTGTGGGGCGTCATCATCAATTGGGTCTATAACCGTCTGGATACTCCTGCCTCCATGCAAGTTCCGACTGCTGTGGATGCCCCCGAAAAATCCGTCCAAACGATAGATCGCCGCCGCTTCTTGGTGATTTTAGGTGGGACGGCAGCTACCATTACCGTCATTGGCTCTGGCATCGGGGCATACCTGAACAGCAAAAAAGAGGAAGTGCTAGTCAAGATCACCGGGGCGAATCCCAAAGATTTCCCGAATCTCAACGACAAACTGATTCCCGCCCCCGGCACACGCCCCGAATACACCCCACTGGAAGACCACTACCGCATTGACATTAATGTCAGCATCCCTGAGATTGACGCCGATACATGGGAGCTTCCCATTGGCGGCTTGGTCGAAAATCCAATCAAACTGACGCTAGGCGATATTCAAAATAATTACGAGCCGATGTATCAATACATCACCATGTCGTGTATCTCTAATCGTCTTGGTGGCGACCTCATCAGCACCACCCATTGGACAGGGACGAGCTTCCAAAATATTTTGAAAGAGGTCAAGCCCAAGCCTGAAGCCAAATTTGTGCGAATTGAATCGGTAGATGGTTTTTGGGAATATGTTGACCTTGAAGTCATCCGGAGCGATGAAAAAGTCATGCTGACCTATGCGTGGGACGGGGCGCTGTTGAAGGCCAAACACGGTTTCCCATTGCGTATTCACATTCCCAATCGGTATGGCATGAAACAACCGAAGTGGATTACCAAGATTGATTTTGTGGATGAATGGGAAGCGGGTTATTGGGTCTCACGCGGTTGGGACAAAGAGGCCCTCATCAAAGCCACTTCGGTGATTGATACCGTCGCCGTAGATGATGTATATGAACAGGGCGGTCAGCAATTTGTCCCCGTCGGCGGCATGGCATGGTCTGGCCCACGCGGTATCTCCAAAGTCGAGGTTCAGGTAGATGATGGGGAATGGGCCGAAGCCGATTTGCGCCAACCACTATCCGAAAAGACGTGGGTCATCTGGCGCTATGATTGGCCTTTTAGCGAAGGCGATCATACCTTCCGCGTCCGCTGCACCGAAGAAGATGGCATACCACAGATCACTGAGCGCGAAGGCACACGACCCAGTGGGGCATCGGGGATTTATGAAAAAGAGGCCAGTTTGTAATCCTACAGGGTCAATTTCAAAGGGGCGATGCCAGACAACTCGCCCTTTTGTTTTTGCCTATGCCCCAACCGATATTTTCCCCTCAGCCAATGCCCTCTCAAATCCCTCAATCGTCTGCCGAATGCCTTCCTCTAAGGGTGTATCATAAACACTAGCGAAATGGCGATGTAGTTCGGAGCCATCAAAGTTTTCCGGAAATGGCAGCACGCTATCCGACATCGTGATTTTGACGTTGGGACGTAGGCGTTCAATAATTTCCACCACCTGTGCGACAGGGGTTGGTGGCGCATCCAAGTTAAAAACATAAGCGCCATTCAGTGGGTGGGTTGCCGATTCGATAAATTGTAGGGCCGTATCCGATGCCCATTGAAACTGCATCACCCCGCCGAAATTGATATGGAAATTTTGCCCTGCCGCCGCTGCCAGCATCGCTTTGGTGGGGTCGCTGGTTAAGCCTTGGTCGCGCCCCAAGCCATAAACAGTATAGGGTCGTAACCCCGTGCTGCAAATTTGATGATCCTGCCAATAAATCCGCGCCGTGCCTTCATTGGCCTGTTTAAAGACGCCATAGAGGGTGCGCGGTGAGGGATGGGCATCATTGGCGACAGGTTGATTATCGGGATAATCTTCGGCTGGCCCAAAGATCGCGATGGAGGAGGCCAAGGCGATATGTTTTACGCCCGTTTGCCGCGCCGCCTCATACACATTCACCGTACCAACTACATTGACCTGCGCTCCTTTGATGGGATTTGCCCGCACAAAGGGGACTTGTAGCGCCGCTAAATGAATAACATGGGTAATGCCATGCTGTTGAAACGCTGCCAGCACTTGATCGGGGTCGGATAAATCACCGCGCACAAATGTAATGGCCTGCTGTTCTTCGGGTGTCATCAACAAATTGAGGCGGTGGCCCTGCTCGGCAATATCAAAACTGACCACCCGCCGCCCTTGTTTCACCAGATGATAGACTGTCCACGCGCCGATACATCCCAGCGCCCCGGTCACTAAAAATATTTCTTTCGGTTGATCTGCCATAAATCACCCCTAAGTAAAATATGGCTTTAATTGTATAGGGGATGGAGAACTGAGCCAACATCAGGTACTCTAGCGGGGGCAAATTTTTAAGGGTATGGAACGATGGTTGAACCACAAGCGGAAAACTCCGAGATTGAAATCATTTCGCCAGAAGCAGCCGAGGCGATTTTGAAACCAGAGGTCGAAAAACTGGTGCAAGATGGTTGGCGGGTCATGCATGAATCGGCATTTGCGGCGCGGTTGGTCAAAGAACGCGATTTGATTGATTTACGGGTAGACCTGCTAGGCCAATTAGAACGCAAACAAGGCGTGACGCTGCTCTACGGGCCAGAAATTGGACGGGCGGTGGCATGGGTGCTGCTGCTAGTTTCCATTTTGATGGCATTGGCATTGGCTTCGGCGTTGGGCTTTTTTAAGTGACCCGCTGCAAAATGCTATAGCAGTTTAAATCCCCGCTGCGACCATCAGCTCGATAGGTGGTGATTTCGGTCAATCCGGTGGCGGCAATCAGGGACTGATGTTCGGTGTCATCAATGTAATGGCAGTAGCGTAGGGCTGGTTTGTCTTCCGCACCTCGATCTCGCCGCCAATCCAGTAAATAATCATGCGCCTCCACTTGAAAATCATCGGGCCATGCCACAATCCGTTCACGGAAACGGGGCTGTTCATAAAATCGCCAACCCGTGAACACTAAATAGCCATCTTTTTTGACCCGTTCACCCAAGCGCCGCACAAATTCATGCCGATTTTCATAACCGGGGATGTGATGCAGTACCCCAAACGCTACCACGAGGCCATACTCTCCGGTGTCGGGTGGGTTTTCGACAATATCTCGATTTTCCAGCGTGAAGGATAGACCGCGTTCATCGAATGCTTGTCGTGCAAAATCCAAAAGCGCTGGGGCGTTATCGAGGCCGTGATATGTAATGCCATCGCTGAATTGTTCATGCAGAAATAGACCAAAGCGTCCATTCCCACAACCAACATCTAAAACCGAAAGCGGCGCCTTGAGATAAGGCAGTAATTTTAGCCAGCCCTCCCACGCATGGTCACGTGATTGGCTAAACGACTCGGCGGTTTGGGTATAAAAATCTTTATTCAGTTGATTTAAGCGTCGGATTAGATTAACATCCATTCAAAGAATTCCAATCGGGTTGAACATGCATGACCTACAAAACCGCCCCTAATCTTGATGAACTTGAACTTTACCGCGAATCCCTTTTGGCGATACTGCGGCAGGTACTTAACATGCCTGAACTGGCCCAAAAGCAGCTTGAACGCATCCTAAAATCGTACCCCAAAGACGGCTCTGGCCTGTTCCGCCGCGATGAACTGATTCGTGCCTACCGCCATTTTACTGAGATGGGTGATCTGCCCACCTTCGACAAAACCATCGTGGAGCGCCTGCGCCTTAAACCCGTGCGAACCAGTTCGGGGGTGACACCTGTCACCGTTTTGACCAAGCCATTTCCCTGTCCGGGCACGTGTATTTTTTGCCCCAACGATATTCGGATGCCTAAGAGTTATCTTTCGGATGAGCCGGGGGCGCAGCGAGCCGAAGCCAACGCCTTTGATCCCTATCTACAAACCTACCGCCGCCTGTTGGCCCTCTATAATACTGGACACCCCACCGACAAAATCGAAATGATTATTTTGGGCGGCACATGGTCATTTTATCCCGAAACCTATCAAATCTGGTTCATCAAACGCATTTTTGACGCGCTACATGATTTTGGTAACGGGGTAGATCACACGGCAGAAGTGGAAAGCCTGCTGTTGGAACATTCCCAACTGCACCCCGCCCGAAATATCACCACCATCAACATGCCGGGGCATGACCAGACCTATAACCAAGTCGTCCAGAATATCTATCGGGACGAGATGTATCGCTCCCGCGAACAGGCCCATGCGATTGAATTGGGTTTGACCGAGCGCACGCCCATGACCGAATTTGCGACATGGGATGAATTAGAAACGGCTCACCGCGAAAATGAAAACGCTGTATGTCGCTGTGTGGGCTTGGTGATTGAAACCCGCCCTGACCATATCAGCGAAGAAGAAGTGCTGCGAATTCGACGCTTGGGCTGTACCAAAGTCCAAATTGGTTTTCAGAGCCTGAATGATGAAGTGCTGCGTCTGAACAAACGCGGGCATGAAGTCGCCGCCACCCGCCGTGCTGTCAAATTACTACGCCAAGCCGGATTTAAAATCCACGCCCATTGGATGCCGAATTTGTATGGGTCGTCGCCGGAGGCGGACATTGAAGATTATGCGCGGATGTTTAATGATCCCGATTTCCGTCCCGATGAACTCAAGGTGTATCCCTGTTCGCTCATCGAAAGCGCCGAATTGATGGATTACTACCAGCGCGGCGAGTGGCGACCCTATACCCATGAGGAACTATTAGGCGTGCTGACGGCCTGCTTTCAATTGACCCCTGATTACTGCCGCTTAACCCGTGTTATCCGCGACATCCCCGGCACAGATATTGTGGTCGGCAACAAAATGACCAACTTCCGCGAACTGGTGCAGCAGGAATTGGCGCAAAATGGCAGCTATACAGGCGACATCCGCAGTCGTGAAATCCGCCATCGCAACGTCGCGCTCGATAGATTATTTTTGGATGAGGTCTGGTACACCTCCAATTGCAGTGACGAGGTGTTCCTACAATACATCACCCCCGAACGCCAGATTGCCGGATTTTTGCGCCTATCTCTGCCTACTGAACCGCCAATTACCCCCGAATTAGAAAATGCCGCTATGATTCGAGAAGTGCATGTTTACGGACAATCCATCGAAATCGGTGAGGCGTTGGCAGGCAAAAGTCAGCACGTCGGGCTAGGCAAACAGTTGATTGAACGCGCGGTGGAGATTGCACGCGAACGGGGCTATCAACAACTCGCCGTGATTTCCGCGATTGGCACACGGGAATATTATCGCAAACGTGGATTCGCCGATGGGCAGCTTTATCAACTGCGTGATCTAAGGGAGTAAATGGATATGCTGCGCCGCAAAGTTTCACCACCGACTGGCCCGCAATTACGTCATTCAACAGGTGCGCCCCTCAGCATCACAGATCGCTATTTGGAGCGCGGCCTGCACCACTATCAACACAAAAAATTCGCTGAGGCGCTGGCGGATTTGGATGAAGCAATTTACAACGCCTCCGGTCACGCCGAACTATATGTCACACGAGCCGTCATTTTATACGAGATGGAACGCGACGATGACGCAACAGAGGATGCCGAATACGCACTGCGGCTCGACCCTCGCCAATGGATTGGGCATTACATTTTGGGCCTGATTGCCATTCGACGCCAGAATTTCCCGCTGGCAGTGGAACATTTTTCCCAAGCCCAACGATATGCTCCCACGCGGCCCGAAATCTTCTTCTCGCGGGCAATTGCGTTCCACCAACAAGACGAGATGACATTGGCCTATTATGATATGGACAGCGCCCTGCAAGTCATGAAAAGCGATCATAAGCTCCGCAAAGAGGCCAACAAATTTGTCACACAGGTCAAACCCGCCAAAAAGAAAAAGTAATCGTCTATCGGCTGGCTTGCTTTCCAAGTAAAATAACTCTAATCTTCGCCGTCTTGATTATGTAAAGCAATCTCTATATTTGCTTGAGGTTTTTCAGGGCAACCAAAGGATACCTTCTATGGACAAGGTGACGCTTCAGCAGTTGCAGGCGATGAAAGAGCGCGGTGAACCGATTAGCATGTTGACCGCCTATGATTACCCCTCTGGTTTGCTGGCTGACCAAAGCGGTGTGGATATGATTCTGGTCGGCGATTCACTTGGCATGGTCGTACACGGCTTTGAAAGCACCCTCCCGGTCACAATGGATATGATGGCGCTGCACACCCAAGCAGTGCGGCGTGGCGTTAAGCGGGCTTTTTTGGTCGGGGACATGCCCTTTATGAGCTATCAAGCCAGCCGTGATGAAGCCCTCCGCAATGCAGGCCGTCTGCTCAAAGAAGGCAACGCCGACGCTATCAAATTAGAAGGGGGCATCCACATGGCGGATACCGTGCATGATATGGTGCAAATCGGCATCGCGGTCATGGGGCATATCGGCTTGACCCCGCAAAGTGTCAGCGCGTTTGGCGGCTTTAAGGTACAGGGCAAATCCATTGAGGCGGCCCGTAAACTCATCGAAGATGCCAAAGCAATTGAACAAGCTGGTGCTTTTTCAATGGTGATTGAAGGTGTCCCCGCGAAACTGGGGGAATTGATTACCCACATGGTCAGCATCCCCACCATCGGCATCGGGGCAGGCGGCGGCACAGATGGACAGGTCTTGGTCATGCACGATATTTTGGGATTGTTTGACCGCTTTACCCCTAAATTTGTCAAGCAGTATGCCAAAATCGGGGAAGCGATTCAAAACGTATTTACCACCTTTCATCAAGAAGTCCGTTCAGGGGCATTCCCGGGACCCGAACACGAATTTGGTATTTCCGACGCGGTGTTGAACGAAATCTTAGCAGAAATCGGCGACACCGCGCATTAAAATTCATTCTGAGCAAGGTACTTAACCGCCTTGTTTAAAGCTAAGGTCTAGGAGGCCTATCATAAAAATCGGCATTTTTGGCATCGGCGCAATGGGGACGCTGTTCGGCGCAAAACTCACTCCCCTTGCAGATATCATGCTGTTCGGGCGCTGGCCTGAACAAATCCACGCCCTCCAACACGCGCCGCTGCATATCCTCTACCCCGATGGGCATGAGGAATACATTCGGCTACGGGCCACTGATAGTCTTGCCAATGCTGACCCAATTGATATTGCTTTGATCCTCCCTAAAGCCAACAAAACGATTCTCGCCGCCGAAGACGCCGCCCAAATCTTGAAGCCCGACGGCGTGGCGATTACGCTCCAAAATGGCGTGGGCAATCTGGAATGTATCGCGGAAATTGTCGGCCCCCATCGTGCCACGCTCGGCGTCACCATGCAAGGCGCATCAACTGATAATCGGGCTGGATTTTTGCGCTACGGCGGACGTGGCCTGACTTATCTGGCAACCCGTCCCGCGATTGATGCCCATATTCAGGAATTTGCTGCCCTCTTAAATACATCGGGTCTAACTACAGAAGTGGTAGATGATGTAGCAGGCTTGGTCTGGGGCAAGTTAGTGGTTAACGCCTCTATCAACCCCCTCACTGCCATTTTACGGATTCCGAATGGGGCATTGTTGGAATCGGAATGGGCACGCCAAATCATGCGGGAATCCGCCAACGAAGTCGCCACCATCGCCCACACCAAAGGGATTATCCTGCCGCATGAGGACGCCGCTGCCCGTGCTGAGGAGGTCGCCCAACGCACTGCCACCAATTATTCCTCTATGCTGCAAGATGTTTTACGCGGGACGCCTACCGAAATTGAGGCCATCAGCGGCGCGGTCATGCGGGAAGGGGCAAAGCTCGGAATTGCTACCCCGGTCAATACATGGCTGTATCGTTTGGTCAAAGCGATTGAGGAAACACAGGCGCAGCACCAGCAAACAATGCTCCCATCGCTTGAAAAAATCGGTTAAAATGAGGGTGGTCGTTTATGCTGTTATTAGCGAATTGAGGAAACAGTAGGCATGGCAGATTCGGCCCCCACCCGCCCATTAGTGGTAAAAGTGGATGCGACCCATTATCCAATGGATGTTTTTGGGGATCGTTTGATTTCCGAAGGCTTCCAAGTGGTCAAGGCCGCGTCGCTTGCGGAAGGCATCAAGTTGGCCCGCCGCTGCAAGCCCGATCTCGTCGTCGCTATTGATGATGCTGAATCCGGCGTGGATGCCATTGAATGGCTGGAATTGCAGCACTCCGACAATGAAGCCGCCCTTGCCATGACCCCTCTCTTGATATTGGCCGATCATTCCCGATTGGAACGCCTGCGCGTGCATGAATTACCCGATCGTGTCAAAGTCCTACAGCGCCCCCTCGAATTGCGCGAGTTCATTCAGACCGCCAAACATATGCTGGCGATTTGGGATTTATAGCGCAACCCCCGGTCTCAACATCGCGTAGTAGTCAATATCAGAGATATGACCTAGAAAGGGATTTAACGTAACCAAGATGCGGATTATTGTGCATACGGGCAAAGGTGGCGTCGGGAAAACCAGCGTATCGGCGGCAACTGCTCTACGCTGTGCCGAAATGGGACTTAAAACCATCGTCATCAGTACCGATACCGCCCATTCGCTGGGTGACTCGTTGGAAATGAAAATCGGCCCCGAACCGATTCAGCTATATGACAATCTGTGGGGGCAGGAAGTGGATGCCCGCTACTCAATGGATAAATATTGGTGGCGTATCCAAAATTACCTCATCAATGTATTTAAACAGCGTGAGGGCCTTGATGACATCGTGGCGGAGGAAATCACTATCCTGCCCGGTCTAGAGGAAGGCGCTCACCTACTATGGATCAACCAATATTTTGAAACCCAAGAATTCGACGTATTGATTGTAGACGCCGCACCCACCGCCGAAACGCTGCGCCTGCTCAGTCTGCCGGATGCCTCACGCTGGTGGTTCGAGCGTACCATGAATTTGATGAAGGGCATGACGGGCCGTTTGCTACGTCCATTGGCAAAACCGTTATTTGGGACAGACCTGCCCGAACAAGACGAACTCGACAGTGTACAGCGGCTGTTTGATACCCTCAGCAAAGTAGCGGGCCTGTTGGCAAATCCCGAACTCAGCACGATGCGTTTGGTGATGACCCCCGAAAAAATGGTCATCAAAGAGACCCAGCGCACCTATACCTATCTCAATTTGTATGGCTACCCAACCGACTCAGTGATCTGCAATCGCATCATTCCGCCCGAAGTGACCGATCCCTATTTTACGGCGTGGAAGGATTCGCAGCGCAAAAATCTGGACTTGATTGGCGAGGCGTTTGGTGGATTAAAGGTACTAAAAGCCCCCATGTTCAACAGCGACATCGGCGGCTTGGATGATCTGCGGAGATTGGCCGATGCCCTCTATGACAGTGGCAACCCTTCGCAGATTATGACATCGGAGGTCGGAACCCATTCAATTGAACATGATGTGGAAACAGGCGATTACCTCCTCCGGATTCCACTGCCCTTTGCCGACAAAACCGACCTAGATTTGTATCGCAGTGCCGACGAACTAACCGTGCGTGTCGGGCCATATCGTC
This sequence comes from Anaerolineae bacterium, assembly GCA_019913005.1. Lineage (GTDB taxonomy): Bacteria > Chloroflexota > Anaerolineae > Aggregatilineales > J027 > CFX10. Next base: position 66,019 of record JAIOHL010000242.1, read on the forward strand.
GCAATATCGTCCTGCCCTATACTCTTTGGAAATTGGAGACTGGGCCAGCCAATTTTGTCGAAGGGGCGCTGCAAATTCGGTTCATCAATAAGCAAGCGTAAAATTGTCTCGCATTTTGAACGCAGGGCTGCGCAAGGGGGTATCTTATCGGAGTCGTGCGTTTTTATTTGGAGAAGAGTCATGGACAAAACTTTTTGGCAGGGCATTATCCACAACGACTTTGCCTTACCCGGCGGCCACACAATTGAAAATTTGACGGATGAATTATTGGGGTATTTCGGCTCAACCGACCCGCTGCTGCGTGACGAATTCGGCTACGCGATTTTGGTCAATTGGATGGAAAAGGGGTTCATTGGGCCGGAGATTTTGCGTGGCATGGTTCCCAAAATGATTACCAATTTGCGAATGGGGATTGGTGAACAAGAGACAGACAGTGTGTTCCTGCGGTCATTTTCGGTGCTGCATCTGGCAACTCTGATCGCCCATGATAACGAAAACCCTTATCTCAGTGCGGCGGAAGTACGGCAGGTAATGGAAGCAGGCCTCGATTATTTTCAAGCCGAACGGGATTTGCGGGGCATGGTTGGCGAAAAGAGCTGGGCACACTCCGTCGCCCATACCTCCGATTTACTCAAATTCTTGAGCCGAAATACCTATCTCAATGCAGCCGATTTGGAAAGCATCCTCCACGCGATCACCGCAAAATTGACTGCCATCAGCCCTACCGTATTCGCGTATGGTGAAGATGATCGTCTAGCCCATGTGTTGGACGCTATCTTAAAACGACATCTCCTATCACTCGACATTCTGACAGCATGGATTGAAAATCTGGGTGAGCCAACTAAAACCCGCCTACGAATGGCTGAAAATGGCATAAACGGCTATGCAACCTCACAAAATGTACGGAATTTCCTGCGGGCGCTCTATTTGCAGATTGAACTAGCCGAACACCGTCGTCCTCTCGCTGACGAATTGATTGGTGTTCTGAAAAAGAGCCTGCTGCCTTATGGATGGTACAAATTCGAGTAATATGCCCTAATCCGGGATAAGGTTATCGTACAGTTCTTCAAAAGCCTTTTCCAAATCACGGGCATCAAATCGAATCTGCATGACTGCCCTTGTTAAATCAATGGGCTGATCAATGATTCGTTCGGCGATCAACCACTGCAATTTTTTGACCTCCGTGCTATTTCGCTCATCAGGTACATATTTGGCAAACAGGCCCTCATAAGCCTTTTCTGCCTCCTCCAACCGCAGGCGCATAATATCGAGTAGTTCCCGATAGCGCATAATTCCCTGCCGAACTTTTTCAATATCCTCGGTGGTGTGAGTCGTCATGGCTTGGCTTTACCCTCCCATCGTATATATGTCGCGGGCTGCAACACTCGCCCCGCGCTTTTTTCGATTAATTCAGCGACGCCAGTCTTCATTTTGCCTCCCAAACCTGTCACCGTTGCGCCAATGGCCTGCCGCAAATCCGGCAAATCGGCTTGAGTGGTGTAGGCCGTCAGTATCATAAACAAGGGTTGCTCTCCCCACAACTGACGACATCCTTCCAATAAACGCGGTAGGGAATCGGAAAATTTCCAGATTTCCCCTCTTGGCCCATGTCCAAACGGCGGCGGGTCAAGCAATATCCCTTCATAGTGGTTGCCGCGTTTCACCTCGCGCTCCACATATTTAACCGCATCTTCGACTATCCAACGGATGGGTTTATCGGTTAATCCTGATAAGGCTTGATTTTCGCGTGCCCACGCCACCGTCGGTTTGGAGGCATCTACATGCGTAACATGCGCCCCTGCCTGCGCAGCAAATAGCGAGGCGATACCCGTATAACCGAACAAATTTAATACACGGATGGGACGGTTAGCGTTTTGGATAAGTCCCATCATCCAATCCCAATGTACAGCCTGTTCAGGGAACACTCCCATATGTCGAAAAGGAGTTGGGTGGGCATAAAATGAAATGTCCCGATAGCGCATCACCCATTTTTCCGGTAGCGATTGACGAAATTCCCAGTAACCCTCATTTTTGTCGGGGTTCAGGTGAAATTGGGCGTGGACGGCTGACCATTCAGAAGGGGGCAGGGCGGGTCGCCATATCGCTTGTTCTTCAGGACGTACAAAGCGATACGCGCCAAATTGCTCCAATTTAAGCCGATTGCCACTGTCGAGCAGGGTATAATCCTCCCAAGCAGATTGCGACATTGTTTGAGAACCTCTTTAGGTGTAATAGTGCGAAATTGTCTTGACACAGCCTTTTTAGAATGATACTATTTTACTCTCTAAACGCGATCCCAACCCCAAACACCCTTGAATAACAAGGCTATGCTTTGGGAATTGAGTGAAGTACATACGTTTGAGGCTGCCAATTCGTCATGAGGAGGTGGCCTCAAATCGTGCCAAAACGGGATGACAGTCATAGAATTCGGAGATTGGAATGCCAACGATTAACCAACTGGTACGCAAAGGCCGTACCCCGAAGAAAAAGAAGAGCACCGCTCCGGCGCTGCAATATACTTTTAATTCTTATTCGCAGAAACGGACTCAACAGCCCAAAGGCGCTCCGCAAAAACGGGGTGTCTGTACGCTGGTTCGTACCATGACCCCCAAGAAGCCCAATTCGGCCTTGCGTAAGGTGGCCCGTGTGCGCCTGACCAATGGTATCGAAGTGACGGCCTATATCCCCGGTGAAGGTCACAGTCTGCAAGAACACAGTGTGGTGCTTGTGCGCGGTGGCCGTGTGAAAGACCTGCCCGGTGTGCGTTATCACATCGTGCGTGGTTCGCTGGATACCGATGGCGTCAAGAATCGCCAGCAGGCCCGCAGTAAATATGGTGCCAAACGGCCCAAGTCCAAGTAATTGTTGATTAGAGGACGGGAGTAAACCCAACTATGTCACGTCGTTCTAGACCTGCTAAACGACCTGTGCTGGCAGATGCCAAATATAACAGCCTCGCGGTGACTATGTTTGTCAACCGCATGATGATGCGCGGCAAACGCAGCACGGCCCTGACCATTATGTATGACGCGCTGGATATTGTGGAACAGCGTGCCAAGAAGCACCCCATGGAAGTGTTTGACCAAGCCCTACGCAATGTCGCCCCGGCTGTCGAAGTCAAACCGCGCCGTGTGGGTGGCTCTACGTATCAAGTGCCAATGGAAGTGGACCCGGCTCGTGGTCGCTCTTTGGCGATGCGCTGGGTATTGGCCTCAGCCCGCGCCCGCAATGGACGCAGCATGGCCGAAAAATTAGCTGCTGAACTGCTGGACGCCGCCAATAATCAGGGCAGTGCCGTCAAGAAGCGCGAAGATACCCATCGTATGGCAGAAGCGAACCGCGCCTTTGCCCACTATCGTTGGTAAAGCACCTAGCAAACCAATTAATTCTGAGGAATCTGCAAAAAACACATGGCTAAAAATGGCAAGCTAGATTTGGCGAAAGTTCGTAATATCGGGGTGATTGCTCACATTGACGCGGGCAAGACCACGACCACCGAACGCATCCTGTACTACACCGGCAATATTCATCGCATCGGTGAAGTACATGACGGCACCGCCACAACTGACTATATGCCGCAGGAACGCGAACGCGGGATTACGATTACCGCCGCCGCGATTACCGCTGAATGGAAGGGGTATCAAGTTAACCTGATTGACACCCCCGGACACGTGGACTTCACCGCCGAAGTGCAGCGCAGTTTGCGTGTTTTGGACGGTGGAGTGGTCGTGTTTGATGGTGTAGCAGGTGTCGAACCCCAGTCTGAAACGGTTTGGCGTCAAGCGGACGAATATGGCGTGCCACGTATCTGCCTTGTCAACAAGATGGATCGCGTCGGTGCGAACTATGAACGCTGCATTGACATGATGAAGAAACGCCTTTCCGCCAAACCCGTGCCGATTCATTGGCCCTATGGCGAAGGTTATGAGTTTAAAGGGATTATTGATCTCTTTAATCAGCAACTTGTTACCTATGGCAACGACCTCGGCACCGATATTAAAGTGGAGCCAATCCCGGCTGAATTGGAAGATTTGGTCGAGACCAAACGCGCCGCGATGATTGAACTCATCGTGGAAAATGATGAATTCTTGCTTGAGAAATATCTCACGGGAGAAGAAATCAGCCAAGATGAATTGAAGGCTGGGTTACGCGCTGCAACGGTTGCTGGTCACATCCAACCCGTGCTGTGCGGCTCGGCTCTCAAGAACAAGGGTGTCCAATTGTTGTTGGATGCCGTTGTAGATTTGCTGCCCTCCCCGCTGGATATTCCCGCCGTCAAAGGTACCGACCCGGACGATGAAGAAAAAGAAATTCTCCGTCATGCTAACGATGACGAACCCCTGTCGGCCTTGATCTTTAAGATCATCACCGACCCCTATGTTGGTCGTTTGGCTTTTGTGCGCGTCTATTCGGGCGTACTTAGAACTGGCACGACCTTGACCAACAGTACCAAAGGCCGCCGCGAACGTATCGGTCGTATCGTCCGTATGTTTGCCGCCAGTCGTGAGGATGTTGAAGAAGTTCATGCCGGTGACATCGCGGCCCTGCTAGGCCTCAAAGACACCTTCACAGGTGATACCCTGTGTGATCCTGACAAACCTGTTGTGTTGGAAAAGATCAAATTCCCAGCACCCGTTATTCAGGTGGCGATTGAACCCAAGACCAAAGGCGATCAGGACAAGATGGGTGTGGCCCTCCGTAAACTGTCGGAAGAAGACCCCACTTTCCAAGTCTCGGTGGATGACCAAATCGGTCAAACCATCATCGCCGGAATGGGTGAACTGCACCTTGAAGTGTTGGTTGACCGTCTCATGCGGGAATTCAAGGTTGATGCGACGGTGGGTCGCCCGCGTGTGTCCTATCGTGAAACCATCACCAAGCATGTCCGCATTGACACAACCTTCAAACGTCAAACGGGTGGTTCAGGTCAATATGCTCGCGTCGTGGTTGAATTTGAACCTATTCCCGAAGACGAGCAGGCCAAGGTGGACGGCCCACTGGATTTCGTCAATGAAATTCGCGGGGCATCTATTCCCAACGAGTTTGTCAAACCCACCCGCAACGGTATCGCCGATGCTATGAGCGGCGGCGTTATCGCGGGCTATCCCGTAGTGGGTATTCGCGCCCGTCTGGTAGATGGCGCTTCCCACGAAGTCGACTCCAGCGAAATTGCCTTCAAGATCGCGGGTTCGATGTGCTTGAAGGAAGGTGTCCAAAAAGGCGGCCCCATCCTGCTCGAACCGATGATGAAGATCGAAGTCGTCAGTCCGGACGAATACACGGGTGATATTATCGGTAATCTCTCGGCCCGTCGCGCGATTATTCAAGGGATGGAGCCACGTGGCGATGGCGCTTCGAGCATCAAAGCCAGTGTGCCACTCGCCGAAATGTTCGGGTATGCCACCGATTTGCGGAATATGACGCAGGGGCGCGGGAGTTTCTCGATGGAATTCGAGAAATACAATCCGGTACCCAACAGCGTTGCCGACGAAATCATTAAAGGCAGTCGTTAATTTCGTGGGATTAAAAGTGGGGATGGTGTAAAAACCTCCCCACAGCCCCACGAAATTTTTTGCCCGGTATAGATTAAGATCAAGTAAAAAGCAGGCAAAATCAGAGTAATTCAGGAGCAACAATGGCCCAGTTTGAACGAACGAAACCACATGTAAACATAGGGACAATTGGTCACGTTGATCATGGCAAGACGACCCTGACGGCGGCCATCACCAAGGCGCTGTCGCTGAAGAAGATGGCGCAGTATATGCGGTATGACG
>JAIOHL010000029.1 GCA_019913005.1 Anaerolineae bacterium
CCATCGAAACCTTCAACAGTCAGTTGGAGAAGATGGGGCTACAACGCTTGTATACCCGCACCAACGCTGGGTTCGACCTGAAAGTCCATGCCACTCTCTTGGCTTTAGCTTTCATTAATTTACACTAGCAATCAAGGTATAAATATATAAGACATCATTTCCTCACAAAAAGTTATCTGTGATTTCTAGACTAGTCCAACCGCCACGCCAATGCACTCCACCGTCGTGCCACCTCATTATTATTAACTGCAATCGCAATGGCTTTGCGTGTACCAACCAACACCACCATCTTCTTGGCACGGGTGATCGCGGTATACAACAAATTGCGCTGCAACATCATATAGTGCTGCGTCAAAATCGGCATCACCACCACTGGATATTCGGCCCCCTGACTTTTATGGACAGAAATGGCGAAGGCATGAACCAATTCATCGGCTTCTAGCCAATCGTACATGACCAAGCGTCCATCAATCATCACATTCAGCACATGCTCCTGCAGATCAATACTGTGGATGCGTCCAATATCCCCGTTAAAAACCTCTTTTTCATAATTGTTTCGGGTCTGCATCACCTTATCCCCGACCCGGAACAACCGCCCCGCCAACAATTTCTCGGCCTTGCGTCCGGGGGGATTCAGCCGTTGCTGCAAGGCATCATTGAGCGCATTCACCCCAATTTTGCCCATATACATCGGGGCCAATACTTGAATTTCATCCAGCGGGTCGTGCCCAAACTTTTGCGGCACTCGATTCTGCACAATATCTACCAATAATTGAGCAGCCTCTTGAGGGTCTTCTTCGGCAAAGAAAAAGAAGTCATGACCGTTATTGCTGGTATCCGGTGTTTGACCATGATTGATGCGATGGGCATTTTGAATAATCATGCTGCCTCCCGCCTGCCGAAAAATGGTTTCTAAGACGCTTACCGGACAAATCGCACTGCGAATAACATCACGCAGCACATCGCCTGCCCCCACACTCGGCAGTTGATCCACGTCCCCCACCAACAATAAATGGGTTTCGGGCCGAATCGCTTTCAGCAGGTTATAAAACAGTAATAGATCAATCATCGAGGCTTCATCCACCACCACCAAATCGGTGTTGAGTGGGTTATCCTCGTTATAGGTAAATCCCTCAGCCGGAGCGAATCCCAAGAGGCGGTGAATCGTCTGGGCAGGGTGTCCGGTTGCCTCCGATAAGCGTTTGGCCGCACGTCCGGTGGGGCTGGCGAGTTTAAATTTATGCCCGGTGCTTTCCAAAATACCGATAATCGTGCGGAGGGTGGTGGTTTTGCCTGTGCCGGGGCCACCTGTCAAAATCGCCACCTTATTGGTCAATGCCATATGCACGGCGCGTTTTTGCTGCTCCGAAAGCGATACTCCGCCATCGCCGGTGACGTTGACAATCAGCATATCCCATTGCCCCGGCGGCATTAGGCTTAATTTTTGCAGTCGGCTGGTTGGTGTGTCCATCATACGGTGCAGGCGCGTGGCAGCACCTTTCTCGCTGTAATACATCGCAGCGTGGTAGACAACTTGGGTTGGCGTTTCCGCCTGACCAACAGGCAAATCCTCTAAGAACACCTCACCTGAATTACACAGCCGATTAAGTGCCTCATCGAGTAACCCTTCCTCAACTTCGAGCAGTTCCGCCGCGACCTTGAGCAGTTCCTCGGTTGGCATAAACACGTGCCCGTTATTGGTGGCTTCATTAAGCGCATACACCAAACCTGCCGTCAAACGAGTGGGAGCATAAATCGGCAGGCCCAGGTCGCGTGCCAATTTATCCGCTGTTTTAAAGCCAACCCCATAGATTTCCTTGACCAGATTATAGGGGTCTTGCTGTACCCGCTGAATTGAATCATCCCCATAGGTTTTGTAGATGCGGAGGGCCAGCGACGTATTAAGGCCGTGTCCTTGTAGAAAGATCATCACTTCTTTGATAGTGCGCTGTTCTTGCCATGCTTTGGCGATCAATCCCGCTTTATGTTTACCCACCCCCGGCACATCACGCACTTTTTCTGGCATCCGGTCTAGGACATCTAAGGTCTCCGTACCAAAAAAATCCACAATCTTTTTGGCGGTCTTATCCCCCACGCCGCGAATGAGGCCGCTGCCCAAATAGCGTTGAATCCCTTCAATGGTGGCAGGTCGCAATTGGGTCACGGTTTCGGCCTTAAACTGCTGCCCATGTACGGGGTGATTTGTCCACTGGCCCGTAAAGCGCACCCTTTCGCCCGGCTGCAATTCTGGCATGGTACCCACAACCGTCATTAAGGTATCCCCGCGCCGATTGAGAGGGGGTTGATCCGGGGCAAGCCGCAGCACGCAGTAGCCTGTATCGGTGCTGTAGTAGGTGATTCTTTCAACGTTGCCTTCAAGCGAATTTTCGGTGATCATGCCCTCGTATCCTTAAAACGTGTCATGTCACATCATAGCCGATTGAACGTGGGTTGCGCCATACCCAGCGCCCGTTATAGTTGTACCGCATCCATATCATTTCAGGAGCATCCATGTCTCAGCAATCCTTTGCCGACGGCTATATTAAATGGCTGCGTTCGCACGTCGGCCATCAACTCATTTATTTGGTCTATACCAATGCTTTTGTATTTGACGAAGAAAACCGCCTGTTGGTTCAAGAGCGTTATGATTTTGATTGGGTCAGCGTGCCGGGTGGCGCATTGGAACCCCATGAAAGCCTATTAGATTGTGTGCGCCGCGAAACCTTTGAGGAGACCGGCATTGAGTGTACCGTTGAACGATTGATCGGCGTGTACAGCCATCCGCGTTACAACCTGCTCTATCCCAATGGCGATCAAGTGCAGCAGTGGGGCGCCGCCTTTGTCTGCCGTGCCACCTCTAGTGATATAAAGGTGGATGGACGCGAAACGCTCAAGGCCAGCTTCCGCCCCGTCGAAGAAATCCGCCACCGCCTGCCGATTCACTATCAAGAAATGCTGCAATTTATTGAATCCCATCCCAACCAAGCACACGTCGAAGAAGTCTATTTTGGGCCGAATGGTCGTCCTTTTTATTCCACCATGCGCCAATATGTCGGTCAGGCCCAACTTATTTTGCCGGGGGTCTCGGCAGCAGTTTTTAACGAAAAAGGTGAATTGCTGGTCGCCCATCAAAAGAAACGCCAATATTGGGACATCCCCGGCGGTCTTGCCGATTTGGATGAAAGCAGCAGCGCCACCGCCGTCCGCGAAACCCGCGAAGAAACGGGCATGGAGGTAGAGCCTGTTCGCCTGCTAAGTGTTTTAAGTAATCCTACTTTGTTGACTGGCACGTTATCCAATGGCGATGAATTTCGCGGGGTAGATTTGGTCTTAGAATGTCGTATCGTTGGGGGTGAAATGCGGCCTGATGGGGTTGAGGTAGATCAGGCCGCCTTTAAACCCATTGATGAATTGATTGCCCAACCTAATTTGCGCCCCTTTAATCGCCAGCGCTTGTTGGATATTCTTAACCGCGATAACGGCCCATTTATCAGCTAATTTGAAAAGGAAAAATCATGATGTCACGCGAAGTCATCAAAACCACTGGAGCACCGCCCGCCTTAGCCGCCTATTCACAGGGCATTGTCGCCAGCGGCAAATTTGTATTCATGGCAGGGCAGTTGGGACTTGACCCTGAAAGCAAACAATTGGTCGAAGGTGGGGTGGAAGCCCAAACTGAACGCGCCATTCTCAACCTCAAGGCTGTGTTGGAAGCCGCCGGGTCGTCACTAGAAAACGTCGTAAAGGTAACAGTATTTTTGCACAACATCAGCGATTTCGCGGCCATGAACAGCGTCTACATCCGGTATTTTCCTGCCAACCCACCCGCTCGTTCGGCGTTTGGTGGCAACGATCTCCCCCTCGGCGGCTTGGTCGAAATTGAATGTATCGCCGTCGTGCCCGAATAAAATTGTTGCTGAAAATAAAAGCCCCCTCAACCCAAACTGGATCAGGGGGCTGCCTACTTCAAGCTAGATTCAGCACGGCGGCTTTAGTCCCGTGTTTTAATACGACCCGCTGTAGTACACGTACACCGAGCCATTTCCCAGCCAATCCCACAGCCATGCCGCATCGCTAACCGTCAAATTGACACAACCATGACTCTGCCGATAGCCGAATCCATTATGCCAATACGTTCCATGTAGGCTGATGTCGCCATCAAAATACATCGCATACGGCACATTTTCGAGGCGATAGGCATCTTCACGCCCCTCCGCCCCACTCATCGGCGCATTAACTTGGCGACCATAGACATTAAACACCCCAGCGCGGGTATCCCATCCCGGCAATCCCGATGAAATCAGCGTTGCAAAAACAGGGGTACCGCCTTCATAGGCAATCAAGACCTGCTCATACAGGTCAATCCCAACCCAACGCGCTCCCACACCACCGGGGGGTGCGATTGGGTTATAAACCCCCATCATGGTTTGGGCCACCCATTTATATGGGCCAACCAAATACCACGCAAGGCCATCCACCACCTGCACGGCAAAAATATTGACCACGCTGTAACGACCAACGCGGCGTTCTTCTAATTGGACAGGTGCGCCCCCCGGCACTTCCGATGCAAAATGGGTACGTAAAATCCAGCCCCACGGCATGGCTGGCGTTCCAGTAATGACCACCCCGCGAAAATAGGAGGGGTCAATTTTGGTTAAATGGCGCTCGTGCATCCATTCGCCGGGGTTGATCTCGACCCACGGCCCCACATGTTGGCGCGGCGTAATAAATTGATAGCCGTCCATGATGCTGTACAGCACTTTGGTCCCACCATAAGGGCCATCATAAACCACCGCCGGGGTAATTTCGACCCGCAAAAATTCATAACCCGCAACCACGCCCATATTGACACCAATGGTCTCAACCGGTGGGCCGGGCAGCGCCGCCATATACCCCTGACAATCCGGCCCATTGGGGTCAGCATCGCAGGGGCCAGCAAAAGCACTCATTTTGATTTCGGGCTTATCCACTGCATAAGCCGCCGTACCCACTACAAAAATCGCTAGGAGGCACAATAGGGCCATAAAGCGCGACCATAATTTCCGAGTCATCACCACACTCCATTCCAATAATATCTACAAAGCCAGAAATCCTACCGCATTTGTTGGGAATTTCATCTGTACGAATAGTCTACGGTTCTTAGCTACGTTTCGCTGGTGTCCTCATCACCGAGGATTTGATCTAAATTAAATGAGCCAAATTGGGCCGTCTGAAATAAGTTATCAGCCGATTTGGGTGGGCGTTCGTCCTCAATATTGATAACTACCAATCTTTCTAGTGGGACGGTGCTTTCATCCAATATCGCCTTGACCACCACCACACTTATATTATCTTCTCCGCCACGTACATTGGCGAGGTCAATCAGTTCTTGCGAAATGGCTTCTGGATCACCAACCCGCTTGACAATTTCGCCAATTTCATCGCCTTCCAAATGCCGTGTTAGTCCATCGGAACACAAGACGAGGCAATCCCCCGCCTTGAGGTATTGGGTATATAAATCGGCCTCAACCGCGTCCACCTGACCCAGTGCCCGATATAACACGCTCCGCATCGGATGAATACTGGCTTGTTCACGGGTAATATGCCCCGACGACACCAATACTTCTACAAAGCTGTGGTCATCGGTAATTTGATGCACCCACCCATGTTCGCCGTCTATCAGATAGGCTCGGCTATCCCCAATGTGCGCCACAATAATGCGATTGCCACGTACAAACGCCATCGTTGCGGTTGTGCCCATGCCTTGATAGCTCTTATCTTGGCTAATTTTATCCAAGACCGCTTCATTGGCATGATGCAGGGCATCCCGCAATTTTTGCTGGACTTCTTCCTCGGTTAGTTCCTGCAAAATCTCACTGCCGCGTAGTGCCCCCGTGAAATCCGCCTGCACCGCTTCCTTAGCCAAACGACTAGCTTCTTCGCCTGCTGCCGCGCCACCCATGCCATCCGCGACCAGTGCCAAAATAACCCCGCTGCGTGCCCAGATACCCACATTATCTTCGTTGTTGGAGCGTACTTGCCCCACACTCGAACGGGCACTCGCTAGCAAGCGTAGTCCATAATGCTCATCCGGCACCATCAAGGCTGCACCACACCGCTGACAGACATCGGCTGTCGGCAAATTATCCATACCACAGCGCAAGCACTTTAGAAAATCGTGATATTGCGCTGCAAGTTCTTTGGTTGCTTTAGCATCGGCCAGTTCTTGAATCGAGGGGGGGATACCCAACTGTGGATCGGTATCCTTAATGTCAATTTCAATTGTGTCATCCAAGTCGGTTTGGTGACGCGGTTTCATGCCCTTGATTGGTTTGTTTTGCTCCAGCGCCGTTCCACACTCAAAGCAAAAAACAGCCCGTTTCAGATTGACATAACCACAGTGAGGACACACATTGTCTGCCATAGGAATGACCCTTGAACTCTCTTTAAGATATTTTGGCAAAAATCGCGGTCAATTGTTCTTCATGTTCTTAATTGGTCGAGTCGGTTGGCGTCGCTTCGGTTGAATTCTCGATGAGATGAGCATTGACAGTAATTTCTGCCGCCATTTCACTGCTACCAATTTGTTCTGGGAAATTGACTCCAAAGTCTTTCAAATCAATGATCGGCGATGTCTTGATTGTCAAAACCCCATCTTGAAGGCTCACGGTTGCGTCAACCGTATAATCCTTGACGACTCCGCTAATTTCCAACTGACCCACCAATTTAATCGGCTGTTCGGCAATCGTAGCGGAATCCTCAAACGTTTCCGTGCTCGTCGCAACAAACCGCCCATAGGGATATTCATCTGCTTTGAGACCCGCTTTGAGGACAAAATCAATAAATTCACCCGATTCCGTCTTGGTACTTTGCCCATCCATTTGCAGATTAACTTCCAACTGACGTTTCCCATCGGGGGTCGGCTTCAAAATCAAGTTTTCGCCGCTAATATCAATCGTGCCGTGAATACGCTCCAAAATCGTGAATTTCAGTTCCGAATTCTCTTGAGTAACGGCATAGATTTGGGCTTGGGGGATAGGAGTAGCAAATTGAAGTTTGTTTTCTTTGGCCTCTACATCGCGGATAAAAAACCAATAGACCACGAACAAAATGGGCAGCAAAACAATCAATGCACAGCCGCCCAAAATCCGCCCTCGTCTGCGTTTGGATTGAGGCAGTGTCTTCGGTGAGTTTGAATAGGTCATGTCGATGTTCCTGCATAAGAAAAAGTAATTTGGTTTTAACCGTTTGAGACAATTATAAGGCAAAGGCGAATGGAAAACACAATTTTGGATTGGATTCAAACCTTGACTGGCTACCAGCCAACTGCTATGATTTGCGCGGCTTGAAAACTGAAAATACCTTTGCCACAGACAGCAGGTGCGCCAAAAAATATGGTGCTTAAATCCACAGCCCGCCGAGGTAAAGACCATATGCAAGAAATTTATGGGTCTTTGCGGGTTGTCTGCAAAGACCTTTTTATTGGGCGGGGGATTGAATTTTTTCGAGAGCCAAATTTTAACGGGAAGGAGGAAAAAAGACCTTGCCACTCAATAAAGATCGCAAAGAAGAAATCGTTGCCGAGTATGTTGAAATGCTCAAACGGACACAGGGCCTAATTGTGACCGAATATCGCGGCATGAGCATGGCACGCTTTGACACGCTACGGAGCAAATTGCGTGAAGCCGGGGCGAGTTATAACGTCACCAAAAACACCCTTTTCAAGATTGCCCTCAAAGAAGTGGGGATGGCGGTACCAGAGGATTTGCTATCTGGCCCTGTCGCGGTAGGCTTTGCCTACAAAGACCTGCCTTCAACGGTGAAAGCCCTCATTGACGCCACCAAAGACAATGAACTGCTGATCTTAAAAGGCGCGATTGCTCAAAAATCCGTCTTCAAGGAAGGCCAGTTGAAGACCTTGTCCGAACTGCCGTCACTCGATCAACTACGGGCATCGCTTATCGGGATACTTACCCAACCCATGTCGTCGCTGGTCAGTCTGCTTGTACAGCCGCAGCGTGATGTGGTTGGTATCGTCGCAGCCTATGTTGAAAAACACGGCGGCTCCGAAGCGGCCTAATTCCGTTATCGTAAATCTAGCTAATTTCAAAGTTTTAACCTATAAGGAGATTAATCATGGCCGATCTGGCTAAAATTGTAGACGAACTGAGCAGCCTGACCATTCTGGAAGCTGCTGAATTGAAGACGCTGTTGGAAGACAAATGGGGCGTGACCGCCGCCGCTCCAATGGCGATGATGGCTGCTATGCCTACAGGTGTGGCTGCTGCCGTTGAAGCCGAACCAGTCGAAGAACCCACCGAATTCAATGTGATCCTGAAGGACGCTGGCCCCAAGAAGATCAACGTCATCAAGGTCATCCGCAGCTTGACCACCCTCGGTCTGGCCGAAGCGAAGGCCGCTGCCGAAAATCCCGGCACGCTGTTGGAAGCCGTTTCCAAAGAAGCCGCTACCGACGCCAAATCCAAGCTGGAAGCCGAAGGCGCCGTTATCGAAGTCAAACCTGCGTAATTGTTCCCGTGCAATACGCTGGAAGGGGCAGGGCAATATTCAATCCTCCCCTTCTGCTCTCTCATTCCTTCCCTATTCCCACCGTTCTTTCCTGCTCTGCCTTCCCCATCTCGCCACACCCTTGCACAAGACGCTATAATGGTATAACTCATTATTCACTAGGCTGATTATTTTTTGAGGGATTTCGTGATTTCTGACCAGACCAAACGTGAGCAGCCGGTTTCACCCTCGCTCTATACGGAAGAATATTTCACCACCGCTTGTGAGGGCTTCGATGAATATCTCACCACCGAAGGTCAACATCTATCGCGCCGATTAAAAGCTGCCTTTGCGCTGGCAGCAGTTGAACCGGGCATGAAAGTCTTGGACGTAGGTTGTGGGCGTGGTGAAATTTTGCTCCATTGTGCCAATCTGGGGGCGGATGCCTATGGCATTGATTACGCACCTGTTGCCCTACAACTCACCAAAAAACTTTTAGATAAAGATGAAACCGTCAAACCCGGCAAAATTGGGGTGTCGCTGGCCGATGCCAAACACCTACCTTTCCCGAATGCCCATTTTGACCGCGTGTTGATGTTTGACGTGGTAGAACATCTCCATCCATGGGAACTACACCAAGCCATGTTGGAAGTTCACCGTGTATTAAAACCGGATGGTCGTTTTATCATCCACACCGCCCCCAATATCTGGTATGACCGCTATGCCTACCCGGTGGTGCGCCAATTTCGACGTTTGATAGGGCAGGGTGAAAAATATCCCAAAAATCCCCGTGCTTTTTTGGTGGATCATAACCAAGATGTGCATGTCAATGAGCAGTCTTGGCACAGCATGAAACAAGCGTTACGGGCAGCGGGTTTCGAAGGCAAAGTGTGGTTAGATTCCCCGCCCCAACATCGTCATGAAAATTTCGTTTTGGCAGCAGCGCGAGTGGTGCTGTTTAATTGGCCTCCTATGCGCTGGTTTTTCCAACGCGAAGTTTTTGCGGTGGCTGCCAAAATATAATCTTGAGGAGTATTCATGCCCCGGGATAAGCGAACGGTTGACGAACTCACCATTGAAGAACTGGAGCAAATCCTCGCCATCCGCAAACGCGAAGAACGGATGAAACGGTTCCGCGATGGGCAGGGCAAAGACCGCATGATGGCGATTCCGCTGCCAACTTCGGAAATAGAGGACACCGATGAGTCCGATGACATACCCCCGCACGCGCTCATCGCCCCTGCACCAAGTGGTGTGGTGTTGCAGCAGCACGAAGCCTCGGCTCTTGTGCCAGCGCCATCAGCTCCTACCACTTATGACATCACGGCGGAAAAACCCCATTTTGAAGATGACATCCTCCAATCCGATGAGGTCATGTTCATTGAGGAAAAACCCAAACCCGCCCCACCCAAAAACCGTGTGGTCAAGGTAACAACACCGGAAGCCCGTACACAAAAAGAGAAATGGCGTGTCATTGCCAATCGTGGTTTATTAGTGGTTGAGGTGGTCGCATTTGTCGGCCTGATTTATGTGTTGTACCGGGCTTTTATCGGCCTTGACATCATTCAAAACAACACTAACAAAACCCAACAGGAATATGAAGCCGCCGTCAATGAGCGCCGTGCGACTTCAACACCCTTGCCAGAACTTTACCCATCCTTGCTTGTTTTACCGGGAGGGCATACGAGCGATGGGCAGTTTAATGAAAACGAGTTAGTTCAAGCCCTAAACGCCAAGCAAGTTCCCGCCTACATCCAAAACAATGTAATTCAACAAGCTCGGTTCGCTCCAGTTCAAAGCGCACCCCCAAGCCTCCAAGACCCGGTCTCGCTGACGATTCCGGACTTACCCAACGTCAACAACGCAAGTGTTTTTAGCGGGGACGATTGGGAAACACTTCAAAAGGGCATTGGGCATATGCGAGGAAGTGGTCTCCCCGGCAGCAATCAAAATGTTGTGTTAACAGGCCACAATGATATTTATGGGGAAATTTTTAGATATTTATCCACCTTAGAGCTTGGGGATTTAATCTATCTTCGCGCTGCTGATGGCAAGGAATATACCTATCAGGTGGTGGACAGCCGCGAGGTACTGCCAACGGAAATTGCTGTGCTGCATCCTGATCGTGGGGCCATCGTCACCTTAATTACTTGTCATCCCTATCAAGTAGATACTCACCGTTGGGTTGTCACGGCAGAACTGGTACAATAACGCCGCTTATTGTGGAATAGAAAGAACAAGATTATGGCTAAAAAGCAAACAACACGGAAGCCAAATATTTCTGCGGAAACACTGGAACGCGCTCGTCGTGAAATGGCTGGGGGTGCTCCCGTCGTTTCGACCCCAACTCCCAATCAAACATCGGTCAAGAGCAGCGTTGGTCAAAACAAAAATGACAATGTGATCATCCGCTCCTCCTCCAAGAAACGCACGATGACCCAAGAAGAACTCTCGCATGAATATGGCTATGTTCTGCAAGACCTTCGCAGCATGGGGGTGTTGGCATTTGCGTTGTTTATTGGTATGGTGGTGGTAGCTCTAGTTATCAACCAGATTGCTTAATCAAAAGCCAAAAGGATGGGTGTGCTGCCCCCATCCTCTCAGATTTCCTATTGATTTGAATAGTTGATGAGATAGCTATTTGCTCACCTGTGGTTCCGGTTGGGCAAAATACATCTTGCCCGCGCTGCTCAGGATATAGCGCGTAATACGGGCTGGAATGGTACGGTCACGATAGCGCTTCCCGCCTTCAACCACCACCATCGTCCCATCAATTAAATACCCCACGCCTTGATCTTCTTCGCGGCCTTCTTGAATGATATGTAGATTAATCACCTCACCCGGCAGATAGACGGGTCGTAGTGCCATTGCCAAATCATTGATATTAAGCACCGACACCCCCCGCACCGCCGCAACTTTGTTTAAATTAAAGTCGTTGGTCATGATTGGGATATTGCGTTCGGCGGCCAGCATCACCAATTTTTCGTCCACTGTCGCGCCCTCGGCTGGCATCTCATCAATCACCTCGACGGGCACCTTGCTTTCTTGGCGCAGTTTGTTGAGGACGTCCAAGCCGTGCCGTCCCCGTTGGCGTCGTAGGGTGTCGCTAGAATCAGCGATGTGTTGCAGTTCACGCACCACAAATTGGGGCACAAGGATTTTCTGTGAGACAAACCCGGTCTGGCTTAAATCGAGAATCCGTCCGTCAATAATCACATTCGTATCCAGCAGAATTTCACCCGATTGGATGGTACGGCCTAGCATACTACCGCGTCCGGCCAACCCCGCCATCGAGAACATATCTTGTCCTCGCAACGAAAACAGAATAATGCTCAAATAGCCCGTCACCACTGCCATGATCGTAGGGAGATATTGCCCCGCTGGGTCCGGCAGCATGGAAAGGGGTAGTGCCAATAACGCCGCAAAAACCAATCCCACCAGCAGCCCAAAAATTGACGTTACCAACGTCTCGGCGCGTGTTTGAATAATCGCCCGGCGTGCGGTGGCGGCTGGACGAGTGGTGATCCAAGGGGTAATCAACAGGCCCGTGAGCGCCCCAGCCAATAAAAAGAGGAGGCTGTTCGCTTCGGATGGCAAATTCATATCATCGGCAAAACCTTCACCCAATCGTGCCCCGATGACGGCAAAGATGGTCATGCCAATCAGCCGAAAAATAAATTCAAGAGACATAGGAGAACCTCCCATTGATGTCGTCCACCGGATAAAAGGGTTGGGGACGACGATTGACATCAGTGGAAAATCATTGCTCGATAAATCAGGGTAAAACCCTCTGATAAAAGGGAACTTCAGTGCATAATAAACCCACCGTAGCTCAAATCTAGCACGAAGCGGCTGTCACGTCAATGAATCTACTAATTTCGCTTTTTAAAGGATGAATATCTCATGAAAATTGTATACGCCTTGCCATTAAAAGTGCGATATTCTATTCTTTAGACGATGTATGAATCGTAATTTTGGAGAGACACCCCTCATGTCCGAACACATTTTGGTGATTGAAGACGAAACAAATATTGCCCAATTTTTGGAGCGTGGCCTCATTTATGAAGGCTTCCGCGTGGATGTCGCCTACGATGGACAAAGCGGCCTCTCGATTGCCCGCGACAACCCACCCGATTTGGTCATCCTCGACTGGATGCTGCCGGGTTTGGATGGCTTGGAAGTCTGCCGCCGTTTGCGGACCGCCAGCACTGTACCAATTTTGATGCTGACCGCCAAAGATACAGTGCCAGATCGTGTCACGGGCCTTGATGCTGGAGCGGACGATTACCTCGTTAAGCCCTTTGCTTTTGATGAACTCATGGCGCGTGTCCGGGCTTTGCTTCGTCGCAGCGTGACCATTTCAGGGCCAGAAGTTCTGCGATTCACCGATCTAACGTTAGACACTGGCACTCACCGCGCCACTCGTGGCAATCGGCCTATTGATCTAACCGCCAAAGAATATGAACTCCTTGAATTATTCATGCGTAATCCTCGCCAAGTCCTGACCCGCGATGTCATTTTTGACCGGGTATGGGGCTACGATTTTGGGGGTGAAAGCAACATCATCGAGGTCTATGTGCGCTATCTTCGCCAAAAAACTGAAGATGAAAATGAGTCCCGCCTCATTCATACTGTGCGCGGCGTCGGTTACGTCCTCCGCGAGGATTAGCAGCAGTATAAGTCGGCTCTCATCCCAAGCTAACATTCCCATGTTACTATCGTTGCAATCGTCGCCATTGGATTGCAACTGATGACCATTCGCCAGCGCCTGACCCTGTGGTATTCCAGCCTACTGATCAGCCTTATCACGATCTTTGCAATCGTGGCGTTTGGCATTCTTGATCGCACCATGCGTTCACAAGTGGATAATAATTTACTTAGGGTCATTGACCGCGTGGAAGATTGGACTGTCCACGAGGCCCTTCGTACCGATTCAACGACAGGCGAAGTGTTTTACACCATGTCCCCCAATCTGGAAACCATTGCCCCGGCGGATGTCTATCTACAAATTTGGTCAGTGGATGAGTCTAAATATCCATTTAGCCAAAGCCCCAATCTCGCCTCGCACCATGCTCCGCTTGACCCCAATGGAATGCAGTCGCACGAAGTCCGAGCCATTGTCAATGGAAACGATTCACGGCTGCGTGTTATCTCAAGGCCGATTGTCTTTGAGGGCAAAATAGTCGGTTATATCCAAGCCGCCTCTACGATGGAAACGGTGGATTCAGCAACCACGTGGCTCATTAAAATTTTGGCGCTAGAAATCTTGGTCGCGCTTATTTTGTCATTGGTGATTGGCAATTGGCTGGCACGGCGGGCGCTCCATCCCATTAGCAACGTCACGCGCACCGCCACTCAAATTTCTACCGAAAACGACCTCAGCAAGCGCATCCCCTACGATGGCCCACAGGACGAAATGGGTGAATTGATTACGACCTTTAATCATATGGTCGAACGTTTGGAAACTCTTTTTAATACCGAGCGGCGCTTTGTAGCAGATGTTTCCCATGAATTGCGTACCCCCATCACCGCCATACAGGGCAACGTAGAACTTTTGCAGCGCTTTGGGCACGACCCAGCCTCGCTCAAGGCCATCCACAGCGAAACCCAGCGTATGTCCCGTTTGGTCGGCGACTTATTGATGTTGGCCCAAGCCGATGTCGGGCATATGCCATTGATTCAAACCCATGTCCTATTAGATTCGCTTTTGTTAGAGGTCTACAGTCAAGCAAAAGTGTTGAGCAAAGGCCATGTCCGCGTCATGGTCAGCGAACTCGACCAAATCCGCGTCTTGGGTGATCCTGACCGACTCAAACAACTTTTGATGAATCTCATCACCAACGCGCTGGCCCATACGCCAGAAAATGGTGAGATTCGGCTAACCATGCAAAAAGCCGAAAAATGGGTCGAAATTAGTGTTACGGATACCGGAGTTGGCATCTCCCCCGAAGACCTACCCCACATTTTTGACCGATTTTATCGTGTGGATAAAGCCCGTTCACGGCATGAGGGCGGAGTTGGGTTGGGATTATCTATCGCCAAATGGATTGCTGAGGCGCATCACGGCACACTTTCCGCTGCCAGCACTGTCGGGGAAGGGACAACCTTTACCCTGCGCTTGCCCCTTCTGCTAGACCCTGAAAAAATGCGCGAACACCACGCCGAGACCGTCCCCAATTTCCCGGTCATTCGCCTAAGTCGCCACAAATCGGATAAATCGGATTCGGCCCCTTAGCTCCATATGCGGGCTGTAACCATCAATTTACAGACTTTACACCGTTTTTACAGATTATTTACACCGCCGCGCTATGATAACAATATCCTTTCAGATGAGTGTAAATGAGGAGCATCAGGTTTATGAATAGACTAACCCGACATCACCTATGGCTTAATCTTGCGGCGGCCATCACAGTTGCTATGATAGGCGTAGGGGCGATGAGTGTATATGCCAACGATCAAAATGTCACCTCCGGGGTAAATGCCCAAGAAGATGACACCCGCGCCTATCTAGGTGTTCAGATTGCCAGCAGCGAAAACGGTGTCGAAGTCATGGCCGTTGACCCCAATTCCCCCGCTAACGAAGCAGGTATTGAGGTCGGCGACATCATTCAACAGGTGGATGAAACCGTCATTGACACCGCCAACCAACTCAGTGAATACATTTCGACCAAAGCCCCCGGTGATGCCGTCACTGTCACCCTTCTGCGCGGTGAAGAAACCCTCACCGTCGAGGCCACGCTTGCCGAAGCCCCCTCTGGCGTTTCCGTGCCGAGTGGAAATCGCCCCGGTGGTCGTGATGGATCAGAGGGTCGCCCCTTTGTCTACGCGAGTCCAATGGGCTATCAACTTGGCGTCTCGTTTAAGGTCATCACCCCCGAAATCGCTGCCAGCGAAGGCCTCTCTGTTGAAGATGGGGCGCTCATTACCGAAGTGGTAGAAGACAGCCCCGCCGCCGATGCTGGTTTGCAGGTGGGCGACATTATTACCGCCGTAGATGGCGATAAAGTGGATGTGGAACACACCCTATCAGATCGACTCTATGCCTATGAAGCCGAAGATCAGGTAACACTTACCGTCGTGCGTGGCGGCGAAACTCTCGAAGTCAGCGCCGTGCTCGCTGCTGGTCACCCCGGCAGAATTTTTGAGGGTACGGGAGGTATGAACTTTGGCCCGAATGGGTTGCCGTTGGGTAATGGCAATTTCCCCTTCGGCGACGGTCAGAACTTCCCCTTTGGCAATGACATCAAAATTCCCTTTGATGGCAGCAGATTCAGCGGTGATATGGAAACCATTACCTGCTCCAACGAAGAGGGCACGATCCAATTTCAAATGACGGTCCCGAAGGGTTTGTCCGATAGCATCAATCTGCCAGATTCGATTGATGGCGCAAACATTACCTGCGAACGCACCGCTGCTGACGATTCCGACTCTGGTTCTGGGGATGCCACCACCCCATCCACCGACACGCAGCCGTCCTAATCTTCCGATACACCAATAAAGGGAAGCCGCATACAGGGAGGGGCTTCCTTTTGTTTTTGGGAACAAAATACCAAATTCGCGTAAGCCTAACCCCGCCTCAAACATAGGAGAAGATTTTTCTAACCTAAATTCAGCACGGCGGCTTTAGCCCCGTGTATCTTAAAATGCTTTAGCCAGATAAGAACTTCATCAAAAATCCCCAAATATCTTTGTCTCCCTGCACACCCCTGTTATAATGAAAATAACAAATGTACCTTCGGGGCAGGGTGAAATTCCCGATCGGCGGTAGGAGGAAGATTTCGTTGTAAGCCTCAAGCCCGCTACCCGCGCATCATCCCGTGTGATGCCGGTGGATTCGGTCAAATGCCGAAGCCGACAGTTACAGTCTGGATGGAAGAAGGTGTCCATAGCGCGATTTTTGCTCAACAAGCGGTTGTTGGGGTTTTTAAGCTACCCCTAATAACCTACCTGTGTTGTGTTATTGGCTTGCCCCCGGTACATCCTAATGTGCATTCGACCCAGAAGGGCAGGCTTTTGATGTCATCTATCACGTCAACCCAAGTCGTTTCTTTGTCCACCCAAGCGCCTCGACCACTCCCTGTTTGGCGGCGCTGGTTGCGAAAAATTGAATGGCGACTGCTTTTACTGCCACTGATTGGTTTGTTGTTATGGCAAGGGTGGGCACTCCTCGCCGAATCCAACTATTATGCCGATTTTATTGTCCCCCATCCTGATACAGTGTGGGCACGCTTGGAGGAGCGCTGGGCCGATGGTTCGCTGGTAACGCATGTCGCCGTGACTCTGCGTGAAGCCCTCTCCGGCCTGTTTATCGCCAGTCTGATTGCCACTGCCCTCGGTTACATCATCGCCCGTGTCAAAATTTTCGACTATCTCTTGACCCCCTATCTGATTTTTTTGCAGGCCATCCCCGTCATCGCCATTTCGCCGCTAATTATCATATGGTTTGGGTCGGGATTAGCCAGTAAAGTAGTGATCGCCGCCATGATTACATGGTTTCCCATGATGATTGCCACCATTGTCGGTATCCGCAATGTCTCTCCCAATCTGCGCGAGATGATGCGGGCCAATGCCGCCTCTCGCTGGCAAATCTTCCGCCATCTGGAAGTTCCCTCCGCCATGCCCGAATTACTCGGTGGGCTAAAAATCGCGGTTACGCTGTCGGTGGTAGGAGCAGCGGTAGGTGAATTTGTTTCAGCGCGAGAAGGGCTTGGCTACCTCGTGATGTATGGGCGCGGCATCTCCGATACCCCAACGGTGGTGTTGGCGGTGTTGATGCTTACGGTTGTTTCGCTGGTGTTGTACAGCCTTGTGGCGATGCTAGAAACCTCGCTGCTGAGTTGGCGCAAAGCAGGCAAACCCTAATTTATTTTGATGTTTCTCACTGCAAGGAGTCTTTTCGTATGAGTGATTTTAAACCCCCTGTGACCGTCCAGAAGAAGGGGAGTGCTTCGCGGCGGTTAGTTCCTCTCTTAGTGCTGCTGTTGATTGCCATTCTCGCTGCTGCTGCCTTTTTCCTCACCCGTGATGAAGAGGATGAGAAGGCCAGTGGCAATAATAATGGCGGTAGTGCTACCAATGTCACCTTATTTTTGAGCTATATCCCCAGCGTCCAATTTGCCCCGCTTTATGTCGCCGCCGATAAGGGTTATTTTGCTGAAGAGGGCATCAATATCGAGTTTGAAAACAGCTTTAATGAAAGTGATGGTGTTGACCGTTTGGCGATTAACGACCTGCAATTGGGCATCATCAGCGGGGAACAGGTTATCTTGGCCCGTGCCCAAAACAAACCGCTGGTTTATGTCATGGAGTGGTATCACAGCTTCCCGGTAGGGGTGGTCGTGCCCGCTGATTCTGATATTGCCACCCCGGCTGATCTGGCAGGCAAAAAAGTTGGCGTCCCCGGCCCGTTTGGGGCGAGTTACATCGGCCTGCGTGCCTTTTTGACTGCGGCGGGTCTTACCGAAAGTGACATCACCCTTGAACCGATTGGTTTTACTGCCGCCGACCAGATGTGCCAACGTACCGTTGAAGCCGCTGTGGTGTATGTCGCTAATGAGCCGCTGACCATTTCGCAATGTTACGAGGTGCGGGTATTCGATATTTCCGAGTATGCCAGTTTGGTCTCGAACGGCCTCGTGACGAACGAAGAAACCCTACAAAACAATCCCGACTTGGTACGCAGCATGATTCGGGCCATCCAGCGCGGCATCGTAGATACCATTGCCGACCCACAGGCCGCTTTCGACATCAGTCTCAAATATGTAACCGATCTGCCCGAAGATCAACATGACACGCAGCGCCAAGTGCTGCTGAATTCAGTGGAATTGTGGAAATCGGATACCATCGGCCTGACCAATCCCGATGCATGGGTGCAGACCCAAACCGTCTTAATGGATACGGGCCTGTTGGAAAACCCACTGCCAGATTTGACCCAAGCCTATCGCACTGACCTTTTGCCGGAGTAACACCTTGATCCAGACCCAAACCGCCATTCTGCACGCCGACCATATCCACCACACCTTTACCGCCGCCAATGGGCAACCCATCCCCGCGTTGGAAGATGTATCGCTGGCCCTTGCGCCGGGGACATTCACCGCCTTGATTGGGCCAAGCGGCTGTGGCAAAAGTACCCTGCTGCGGATATTGGCAGGGTTGGTCAAGCCGACCAGTGGGCAGGTGCAATTTGGCGGTCTGGCGCTGGATCGCCCCCAACGCCGCATTAGCTTGATTTTCCAAAAAGACAACCTCATGCCGTGGCGCACGGTCTATGAAAACATCGAACTGCCTCTCCAACTCGCCGGGGTTGCCAAAACCGAAAAGGAACAGCGTGTGGCCCATCTACTCTCTATAACGGACCTGCTCGGTTTTGAGAATCATTATCCAGCCGAGTTATCCGGTGGCATGGCCCAGCGAGTTGCCATCGCACGCGGTCTGATTAACGAACCCGATGTATTATTGATGGATGAGCCGTTCGGCGCGTTGGATGCCCTGACCCGTGAGCAGATGGGCCAAGAATTGTTGCGGATTTGGGCCACCACCCAAGCCACCGTCTTGATGGTGACACACAGCATCAGCGAGGCCGTCTTTTTAGCAGATCGGGTACTGGTCATGAGTCCGCGTCCCGGTCATATAATTCGGGAGGTACCTATCCCGTTTACCCGTCCGCGTGGTATTGAATTATTGACCGACACCACCTTTACTCAACTCGCCGCGCAAATTCGCGCCGCCATCCATTGAGAGGATGCTGAATGATGCCCTCGCCTACGATTACTACCGAACGTCTGATTTTGCGGCCATTTACTCCCGAAGATGCGCCGGAATTGGCACGCGCCATCAATGCCCCCGAAATCGCCGCTAATACCCTCAACATCTCCTATCCCTATGAGGAGCAAATGGCGGTGGATTGGATTACCGGCCTAGAGGAGCGTTATCTCGGTGGGGTTAATGTCAATTTCGCCCTTACGCTCCGCTCAACCGGTGAAATTGGCGGGTCAATTGGTTTGGTGATTAATCAGCGTCATCAACATGCCGAAATGGGTTATTGGTTGGCCGTGCCACTGTGGGGACAGGGCTATATGACGGAAGCCGCCTGTGCTTGCCTCGAATTTGGCTTCACTACGCTTGGCCTCCATCGCATCTACGCGGGTCATTATGCCCGTAATCCTGCCTCGGGACGGGTGATGCAAAAAATGGGCATGACCTATGAAGGCACATTCCGCCACCACCTGCTCAAAGACGGGGTGTTCGAGGATAATGTGGTCTATGGCATCCTGCGCGAGGATTGGGAACGTCAGAAATCGCTTGGATAGGCTTGTCAGCCCTTCCATGTGTACAGGGAAGGGTTTGGGATGGGGTGAATATCGAGGAGCACCCGCATCACTACCATACTTTTTCTTTCGCTAACGGTCAGCGACTACCCGCACCATATAACCCAAATCCATAAATTCGTAACCATGGTTACGAATTCAACTTCGGCTTATATAACTCTCAATAATAGACCGTATGTTCTACGATTTATCTACCCGACAAAGTGGCTATTCCACCTGTTGACCCGCTGGCGGCACAATCTCCACCTCGCGTGCCCCCACCCGATTTTGGAAGGGGTCAATGCTGACTTTCTCGTGAATGAGGCCCGCCCAACAATTTTGTGGATTCTGCGCCTCATACACCTCCGTCATCCGAATCGCGCCCCACACCTCGGCGCTTTGTTCCGGTTGCAGATAATAAAAGGTGTCGTTGGAGGTGGCGTCAAATACCTCGGTCAATTCATCCTGCGGCGCAATCGCCCACCGCCACGGATAGTCACTCAGCGCCGAGTCACAATCAATCCCCACCCTGAACGTCCCGGCAGGCTCTAAATAGCCGAGGGTGCTGGAACGCTGCGTAAATTCATAGACCGCGCCGGGGAACGGCCCAAAGGTGCGAATCGGCGTGCCGCCTACATTTTTGACCGTCAGATGGAACACCAACAAATCGCCCTGTTCTAAGGTAATCGTAGATTGATTGGAGCAGTTCCATTCCGGCTTCTCAATCAACTCCCCGGTGGTCAGATTATCCGTATAATAGCGATCATCCCATTTAAGTGTGCTAAAACACACCGAAATCCCCAGCGCCTGTGGTTGGATTTCTGCCAATGGCAGACCACCCTGTTCAATCGTCAGCGAACTACTACGGACAATCCGCTGTCCCACTGCGTCCTGTGCGACGGCATAGAGGATATATTCCCCATCAGCAGGCGGCTCATAGCCATCATCTACCCCGCCGTCATAATCAAATTCGTGGTTGCCTGCGTCGCCCGGTTCACGTCCTTGCAAACGCTCCGAAAGATAACGCTTTACCCCCTTGTTATCTTGCAGATAGACCGCGAGTTCGGCTTCTTTTTGCAGGAACACATTGACCCGCACCCGATCCCGCACCCCATCTTGATTCGGCGTAAAGGTCGTCGGGCTGACTTCAAACGCCGGGATGAGGGGTAGTTGCAAATCGGCCTCCACAATTTCAAATGTACCTATCGCGGTCTTAGTTTCGCCATCCTCGTCGCGTGCTTCCAGCGTCCATGTGTAGCGCCCATTGGGGAGCAAACGCCGCTCCACCTCGCCATCAATCGTTTCATCCGGCAGGGTATAACCATCTACCACCCCGCTAAATGCCACACGGTAATCGCCGCGTGATCGGGCTTCATTTTCTCGAAACACATAACGTTGCCCATTTTCATGTGTAAAAACCAGCGTGACATGGGCGTTACGGGCGATGGTATACGAAAACACCGCCACATCATCCACCCCATCCGCATTGGGGGAAATCGTGCTAATCGAAAAACCCGCGTCTTGAATTAAATCACCGGGGGGTTGCAGTAACACATAGCCGACAGCCGCCACCGCACCCAACGCGACCAGTGCCGCGCCAATTGTCCATAATTTAAAGGTTGACATGCCTGTACTCCTTAACGGGTTATCGGGGCGTCAGTGTAGCGTAGGGCCGGGCAGAAACCAAGTCCATTTTTCCCACGCCTCCCCTGTCAATTCCTGCTCGTTTTGTGTACGATTGTGCGACTGCCGATTTCCAACAAAGGCGATGGACATGACCGAATTTACCTACACGGACGCCCTCAACACGCTTTATAACTTCGTGAACTACGAACTCAAACGCCAAGATCAGCTTCCCCCGGAGGCACTGAATCTTGACCGCCCCCGCCAACTCGCCGCGATTATGGGCAATCCTGAAAATCGCTATCCCATCATTCATGTGGCGGGTACAAAGGGCAAAGGCTCGGTGTGTGCCATGTGTGTAGCGATGTTGCAGGCGGCAGGGTACAAAGTCGGCCTCTATACCTCCCCCCATATGCAAGATTTCCGTGAACGTTTCCAAATCAACGGGCAGTTGATTTCACCGGAGCAGTTCGCCGAACTGGTCTTTGACCTCAAGTCAAAATTCGTCCAAGTCGAAGGATTGAGTTGGTTCGAGGCGATTACCGCACTGGCCTTTGAATATTTCGCCCGCGAACAGGTGGATATTGCGGTGATTGAGGTTGGTTTGGGTGGCACACTCGATTCGACCAACATCGTACAGCCGATTGCATCCGTCATCGCCAGCTTGAGTTTTGACCATACCGCCGTCTTGGGCAACACCATCGCCGCGATTGCAGGTGAAAAAGCAGGTATTATTAAATCGGGCATCCCGGTAGTCAGCGCCCCACAGCCGGACGAGGGCCAAGCTGTGATTGAACGTGTCGCCGCTGAAAAACATGCCCCTTTGACACTTATCGGACGCGATTGGCCGCTGGATATTCAGACCCCCTCGCTCAATGGGCAGAGTTTTGCGGTGCAGGTCGGGGACGAAACCAGAAATTACACCACCAATTTACTCGGTCAGCATCAGGCCATTAACGCCGCCGTCGCCCTTGCCGTCATGCCCCATGTTGAAAAGGCGGGCTTGTCTGTACCAGCCTCTGCACAGGTCAAAGGGCTGCAAAATGTTCAGTGGGCAGGCCGCTTGGAAATTCTCCACCACGACCCAATAGTGATTGTAGACGCTGCCCATAATCGTGCCTCGGCTCGTTATCTGGCGGAATCCCTCATTCAATTATTCACTGCCAAGCCCTTAGTCTTGGTCTTTGGTGCGAAGGGCGATAAGGACATCAGCGGCATGATGGAAGAATTACTGCCGATTGTGGATACGCTGATTGTCACCCAAGCGGTGGATGCCCGCGCCGAAAATCCCGACCAAATTGTGGCAAAAGCACGCCAAGTCCGTCCCGATTTAACCATTTCGATTGTGCCAACCGTTGCGGATGCACTGCGACAAGGCATGACGCGGGCGGGTTCAAAGGGATTGGTGTGTGCTACCGGGTCGTTGTATATCGTTGGTGAAGTCCGTACCGAATTGGGCATTGGGCCGGGTGAATTTGCGCCATCCCTCCAGCATCAGCCATCTAAAGAATAGGTTCTATGAATCGTACCCTTTCCGGCACCTTGTTTTCACTCACATCAGCGGCGGGTTATGCTACTTTTGCTCTTTGGATTAAGTGGTCATATCATGAAGGTTTAGAAGCACTTGATATTCTCACATGGCGCTACATCTTTGCCTCGGTGCTGGTTTGGAGTTTGTGGCCTCTTATTCGGGACAGTGCCGCGCTCAATACCCTCAATCGCCGCCAACTACTGATTTTGATTGGCCTAGGGGCGTTGTTTGTTTGGGTATCCTTGATGGCAGCGATGGCGCTAGGTCGGATTCCCGCCACCACCTATACTCTAATTCTGTATACCTACCCGGCCCTTGTTGCTATTTTTTCGTTCTTTTTGGGGGAACGACTGCCCCGCGCGGCATGGTTATCCGTCGGCTTGGCGTTGATTGGCTGCACAATGACCACTGGAGGGCAATTAGATGTCAGCAAACCAATGGACATCTTTTTCCCCTTTGCCAATGCTGGTTTCTACGCAATCTATTTGATTATCGCTGGACGCTATACCCGCAAAATCCCCGGCACAGCATCAGGCATCGTCAGCGTCACGAGTTCCGCTTTTGTCATGCTGTTCCTCATCGGAGTACGGGGCTTGGCGACCCCTGATTCCACCAATGGGTGGATTGTACTCATCTGTTTGGCTGTGATTTCAACCGTCCTACCCATTTTGACGATGTTCGCCGGGATCGCACGGATTGGGGCATCCAACGCCGCAATTGTCAGCACCATCGAACCGTTGATTACGATTGTCTTGGCAGCCATCATCCTCAATGAAAAAGCGGCTGCCCTGCAATATTTTGGCGGGCTGCTGATTTTGGTGAGTGTGGTATTGTTGCAACTTGTGATGCGGAAACAGGCCACGGTGAAAACGGCGTCTGCCTGACGACTCAATTGCATAATGCCGCACGCTTGACCGCCTGTGGTATCCTTACGCGGTTGATGATTTCGCCTGATTTTGGTGAGGATAGACTGTGCGTCGTATTGTGATTGCCGTAGCGGTTTTGTTGCTGAGTTCATTGGCCTGCACGCTAACGTTGGATGACATCGAACCAACGCCCATTCCGCCTACCTTCACCCCACGTCCCACCCAAACCGTCGTCGCCCAGCAACCCAGCCCAACGCCTAGCCCGACAGTTCAGGCCAGTGCCACCCCTAGCCCTACCGCCACCGCCACAGCGACGATGATGCCCTCTTTGACGCCATTACCTAGTTCCACCCCGTTTCCACAGGTCAGCTTGACTTATGACCAATACGGCTCGTTAGAGGTCAATTCCCAACTGGCGAATGGCCTGACACGCCCGTATCTATCATTTATTTATGTAGATGATCAAACGGATCGCCTACCAGAAGGCACACCCGCCCCCGAAGTGGTCATGGAAATCATCTACATCGTTCCTCCAGATGGCGGCAGTCGTATCCCAGTCGTCGAACTACCCGCCAGCACCGAGGACGATATTTTCTGGTCGCCTACCGGGGATTACTTGGCCTATCTTTTGCGCGAAGACCCGGCCACGGCTGGCCTCTATATCCTCAATACGCGGCTCGGCATCACCATTCGTATGTTTGATCTGGAAACCCTACAACCACGCGGCATCCCCGGCCATCAACCCGTTTGGAAGCCCGATGGTACACAGTTAGCCATTACACTCCCTACGGCCTATGAGACCGATATTTTCCTGCTGACACCGGATGGGTCAAGTTTTAACAATGTCACCAATTCGCCATCCTACGATTTTTGGCCTGCATGGTCGCCGGATGGTCACTATCTAGCCTTTGTTTCAGACCGGGACACCTGCCCCACATGGCTGCCCGGTCAACCCAACACCTGTGATCGCCCCGGTGCAACACCACCGACCTCTGGCAAATTGTATTTGCTAGATACCCAAACCGGGCAGGTGCAAAAGGTTAATGATATTCCGCTGAACAGCCCGCCACGTTGGGTCAACAACCGCTATCTAAGTGTTACATCTGGCATCCTTGATCCGCTGGCAGGCTCAAGCGACGTCTGGGTTTACGATATTGAAGCCGGGTCGTCGTGGCAGGTCACTCCCGATGATGACGCGCTCTACACCGGGGCGGCATGGAATGATGATGCTTCACAGGTCGTCTATCAACGTGCTGCGGATGTTACCAGTATTATTTTGGCGGATCGGCTCGGCACAGTGGT
The DNA here is from genome assembly GCA_019913005.1 of Anaerolineae bacterium. Taxonomy (GTDB): domain Bacteria; phylum Chloroflexota; class Anaerolineae; order Aggregatilineales; family J027; genus CFX10. Next base: position 25,116 of record JAIOHL010000029.1, read on the forward strand.
TCAAAGTACCGACGAATATAGCTTCCCGCGTTTTGGCCTAACCGCCGATTGGTCGCCCAATGGAGATTATGTGGCGATAGGGGGACGCAACGGGCAGTGTCCCTATGGGCTGATGGTCTATACTGATGAATTTGAACTGGTGAACATTCCCTCAATCAGTATCCTCGCCTGCGAACCCATATATTCGCCCACCAGCAATTACCTTGCTTTTACGGGCATCAGCACCGCCCCCGGTCAGGATGGTCGGGTGGATATTTATCTGACCAACCCCAGTGGCGTTGGCTTGCGCAGCATGACCTCGACCTTACGCGGGCCAGTACAGATGTTAGGTTGGGTCGGGCCAATTCCGAATTAGTGCTTGACAAAAAATTTCAGCCAGAGTATTTTATATATAGATAGCTATCTATGAATCAGAGTGTGGTCTATGGAAAATTTGCTGGCCTTTGCGCGTGTACTCAGTGATGAAACCCGCTATCAAATGATGCTTCTGCTATGCTGTACCGAATTTTCAGTGACGGATTTGGTCAAGGCATTAGAAGGGCGGGGGATTACGGTCAGTCAGCCCACCGTATCACACCATTTAGCCGAATTGCGCGATGCCAATTTGGTGATTGTGCGGAAAGCGGGACGGCAGACCTTCTACACCCTAAATCAAGAGCAGGTAACGGTGTGCTGCGGTCAATTGATGACCAAATTTGCGCCTCTCATTTCGATAGACCAGATTCCCGTGCGCGGATCGGAGAATTAAGTTCTCCAAAATTTTTTGCCCAAACATATAGACGACTATCTATATGTGTATCAACAAGGAGCGATTCACATGACCGACCCCAACCTCGTGCTAGAAGTCAAATCTTCCAAAGCCTGCTGTGGTGATGACTGCTGCGCCCCCACCGATACGACTGCAAGTGTTGCTACCCCACAACTTATCTCCAATGCAACCCCTGATGACATCCACGAAGCTGTCAAATCTCGCTATGGACGCCTTGCCGAAACCAGTTCAAGCTGCTGTGGGAGCAATGCCAGTCTCTACGAAGCCGATATGAATCTGATCCCCACCGAAGTTGCCGAATTTTCATTGGGCTGCGGCGACCCCATCTCGATTGCCGAAATGCGTCCCGGTGAAGTCGTGGTAGATTTAGGATCGGGTGGTGGTCTTGATGCGTTTTTGTCGGCTCAACGAGTGGGGGAGACAGGCCGCGTGATTGGTGTAGATATGACCCCCGCCATGATTGAACGCGCTACCAAAGCCCGCGACAAGCAGGGGTTCAAAAATGTGGAATTTCGCTTGGGTCAGATTGAGCATATGCCCATCGAAGACAACACCGCCGATGTCATCATCAGCAACTGCGTGATCAACCTCGCCCCTGACAAAAAGGCCGTGTTCAAAGATGCCTTCCGCGTCTTGAAATCGGGTGGACGTTTCGCCGTCGCCGATATTGTGACCGAAGGTGAACTCACCACTGATGAACGTGCCAATATGGACTTCTGGTCGGAATGTTTGACCGGGGCGATTGATATCCATGTTTATCTTGGTGCGCTGCGCGAAGTTGGCTTTGTAGATACCCAAGTCACCCACAAGGTGGCTTACACGGGAGAGAGCAATTTCTCCGCCAAAATTTTCAGTGCTCGCATCACTGCCCGCAAGCCCTAAAATCAGCGCCAACGGAAAATTCAGCAGTTCTTAAGGGTAACCCATTCACGAGTTACCCTTTATTTTTTTACCATACCTGTATTTCGGGTAATATAGGGCGACGAATTCTTATTGTTGGAGGATTTTTTGATGTCTAGCCCTATCGCTATCGTAGTGGATAGCACTGCCGATTTACCCAAACATATCGCTGATGAGCGCCAGATTTATGTCGTACCCGAATATGTGCTGTGGGGCACTGAGAGTTTCCGCGATGGCGTGGACTTAGAAGCTGAACCCTTTTATTGGCGACTTAAAACTGATCCGGTTATGCCGAAAACCTCTCAGCCCTCCCCGGCTGACTTTCTGAAAGCCTTTCAAACGGCGGTTGAAGAAACAAAAGCCGAATCAGTCATTTGCCTATGCCTCTCTGCTGACCTGAGTGGTACTTATAATTCGGCAATGCAGGCCAAAGATCAAGTTGATTTTCCGGTGCGGGTGATTGACTGCCGCACAGCCTCCATGCCATTGGCGTTTTTGGCTCTCACGGCTGCCGATGGTCGTGATGGTGGACGCCCCGCCACTGAAATTGAACGCTTTATACGCACCTGCCTACCCAAAACCAATATCTTTTTTACGGTCTCCTCGCTGGACTATCTGCATCGCGGGGGGCGTATTGGGGGGGCACAGCGGCTGATTGGCGACACGCTCAAAATCAAGCCCATCTTGACCGTAATTGATGGCAAGGTCGCCGCCAAAGAAAGTGTGCGTACCCAAAAACGTGCGACCCAACGCATGATTGAATTGATAGACGAAATCAGTCAGGGTCAAGAAATATGGCGGCTTGGGGTGATGCACGGCATGATTCCAGATGAAGCCAAAACCCTGCTCGATCAAATTCAGGAACGCTATCAGCCCGATACCTTACTTGTGAACAATGCTGGCCCAGCAGTGGCTACCCATGTTGGCCCCGGCTGCCTCGGCATTGCCTATCAACTCAAATAGGAGCGAGCGATGGAACCCTTCACCTCACAGGATGTCCAAACCGCTCTCGATACGCTTGGAACGGGCATTCGTATCCAAACCTTTGAGACCTCAACCGCCACCTCTGCTGAAGCCGCTGCCAGCATTGGGACGAGCTTGGGCAGCATCGTCAAAAGCCTAGTGTTTATGGTAGATGGGCAGCCGCTGGTGATTTTAGCTTCCGGCGATCAACGCATTGACACCCGCAAATTGGCAGCGATGTATGCCGTCAGCCGCAAAAAGGTCAAGGTGGCAACGACAGAAGAATGCGTTACGATTGTAGGTTATGCGCCGGGTGGGGTTCCTCCCGTGGGGCATCGCAGCCACGTCCCTATTGTGATAGACCAAACGTTGGGGCGCTATGAGATGGTGTATGCGGCGGCGGGTGCTCCCAATGCCATTTTCCCAATCCCCTATCCCCAACTCGTTGACATTACGGGTGGGCAGGTGGCGGATGTCGTGGTTGAAGCAGGCAGCGAAGAAACCCCTTAGCGCATGGTTGTATAAGCCTGTGTAACTGGGAGGTGAGCAAATATGTTGGCCGCTGTCTGGTTCGTTCTCAGCGGCATTTTTCTTTCGCGCTCCATATTAATCACACTAGGTCTGCTAAAAGGCCCCGTGCTGCGTGCCTTTGAAAGATATGGAGATGATGAGGGCGACTATAATAGCCTCCTTTATCTGCTGTTTTGGATGGGCATGTTCTCCGTGATGAGCGGCCTCTGGTTAGCGCGCCTCTCTCGTAATGTCTTTTTCCCAATGGAGTTTATTGGCGTGATTCTGCTGATCGGGTCGGCATTTGCTTATCGTAAACCGCATATTGTCGAGCGAATCTTTCATTATCCGGTTTGGTATTATGAACTTAAAGAGCGCACATCACGTTCCGAACGACGGCGCATTGCGTATATGTGGCTGCACATTTCACGTAAGGGCAAACTCATTTACAACAGCAGCGACTTCGCCTTCAATCAATGGGCCGATCTCATCATCGTTTCCACGATTTACATTGACAATGACACTGAGGGGCAGGTTGTTTCCCCTTGAAAACCGACTGGCGACCACACCGGGGGATTATTATTCATGGTCATTGGCCCAAAGGTCTGCAATTCACCTAATACCGTATCATAGACTTGCAGTTCATAGGCGGCGCGAAAGGCCACCCAACGCCCATCGGCGGAAAAACGTGGATAATCATGATATTGACTGGCGGGGTCATTGATAAATAACGTTGGGAGGCCACCATTGGGCAAAGGCAGTCGCCACAACATATTGCGGGCCTCCCCGCCATAATTTTGAATCGCGGCAATAAGGGCATCTCCGGTTGGCTGCCACACATAATCCAAAATGGTGCCAGCCTGCTCATTTACCACAATGATTGATCCTGAACCGTCGGTGGACATCACCATTAATTGATGAAAATTGGGCATAGTCTGATAGACAAACGCTATATAAAAATCCGTAGGCGACCAGCGCGGGTTATAGACGGCATTCTCTCCAAAGCTAGTCAAGCGAAATTTGTTCTGTCCATCGGCATTCACCACCCATAATTCCGGTTTGCCTTCAATAGCCTCTCCACTAGCGGCTTCGGCTTCGGGGGTGGCCTCAAGCACGGGCTGATTGGAGACGTAGACCAAACGCTGACCAGCGGATGACCAGCGCGGCTGCGATTCCATACCAGAATTGGAATAAAACTGAGGAGCGCCGCCTTCGGGTGTCACCCATGCGATATGTGATGTGCGGCTGGGTTCTTGGTCAGGGGGGTCATAATAGCGGATAAGGGTAAAAACAATTTTGCTGCCATCCGGCGACCACTGCGGCTCCCATGCGCGATAGCTGAGTGCTCCTGTCGGCCCAAGTTCAAGCAGGCGGCGTAAATTGCTGCCATTCAACCGCACGGCATACAAATCACCATAACCGGGCCGTTGTTCCCACGTAAAGACGATTTCACAACCATCTGGCGAAAATCCGCCAATGTAATGATTACCGGCCCCAAAGGATAGGCTGCGCTGTTGGCCTGTTGCCAAATCAATAATCAAAAATCCATCTTGCGACGGGGTATTGGTGATAATGAGTGGCCCTTGCAGCAATTCTTGGACTGGGGGTTCAGCCGAAACGCCAAAAAGAGGAGTCAATAAAATGACGAGCAGGCCGAGAATGCTAAAACGCAGGAGGGGCATCACATTCTCGGCATAAAATTAGAATTTATGTAATTCCTCAAGGCTAATCCACCCCGCCCGCAGCGCCATCAACGCCGCATCGGTTTTGGATTTCACGCCGAGGCGGTCAATAATCGCCATCAAATAACGGGCGACTTCATTTTCCGGCATTCCCAATTGGTGGGCGACCTCCGGGTTATCATAACCAGCCGCTACACAGGTCAGAATGTCTTTTTCAATAGCATCGAGCGGTGTCTGGGCCGGGCCGCGTTCCAACAAATCTTGTACCAATCTTTCGGCAACACCATGCCCCAACACCAAATGCCCCAGCATGACATCATGCACCGATTTTTCCAGTTGTTCTTCGGAACTGGCCTTCAAAACATAGCCATGTGCCCCGGCGCGTAGAGCCTGCATGATATAGGTGTTTTCATCACGTCCGGTCAGCACCAACACTTTGACATCGGGATAGGCTTGGCGGATGCGCGGCAAAATAGCAAGGCCACTTGTGCCCGGCATATTCAAATCCAGCAAAATGACATCCGGCTTGTTTTCACCGATCAAGCGGAAGGCCTCTTCGCCATCGGCGGCTTGCCCGACGACAATAAACCCCGGCACATCCTCCAAGAAATAGGCGAGGCTTTGGCGGGTCAAATTATGGTCATCCGCCAGCAAAATTCGCACCGTTGGGTCGAACTTATTCAATGGGGTAGTGGCTTTGCGATAGGGCGGGGCTTCTTCCGGTTGGGCCGCTACTGGTTTGGCTGTGGATGGCGTCGGCTCTTCTTTTAGCACGGCCTCCAGCGCATCCGCCATTTCTTTGGCGGTAGCAAACCGAGCCGCAGGTTTCTTTTCTAATGCCCGCAAAATGGCATTTTCCAATGTCACCGGAATCCCCGGCATAATTTGACTGGGAGGAGTAGCAGCTTTCTTGACCTGTTGCAGCAAGATACTGCCAATATCATCGGCATCGAAAGGCAGTATCCCCGTAACCAATTCATATAGGACAATCCCGGTGGAATAGAGGTCGGTGCGACGATCCAATGGATGCCCCTGTGCCTGTTCGGGCGACAGATAGGCGGGTGTCCCAATAACCGTGCCAGCGGCGGTTAGGCGTTTAAATTCTCCATCACTGGGGATCGCCAAGCCGAAATCCATGATCTTGACTTGACCATTAGGCAGAATGTAAATATTGGCGGGTTTGATGTCGCGGTGAATAAAACCCGTGTTATGGGCGTAATCCAGCGCCAAACAAATCTGCTTGCCAATTTCAGCCACCTGACGGGGATCGGCAGGGATTAGATTGTGCAGCGGTTGCCCATTGATGTACTCCACCACCAGATAATGGTATTCGCGGTCTTTATCTACATCAAAAATCGCCATAATGCCCGGATGATTCAGTTGGGCAGCCGAGAGCGCCTCACGTTCAAAGCGCTTGCGTGTGGTCTCGTTGACATGTGGCATCAATACTTTGATGGCTACAGTACGCTGCAACCGCAAATCTTTGGCGCGATAAACAATGGCGGTTGCGCCTTCCCCCAATAATTCTTCAATTTGATAACGTTCGCCTAATATTCGACCAATCATAAAATTCCTCGGCGGCACACCCCGTAAATACTTTTCAAAAGTGTACTGAGTATAAGGTCGCTACGCAAGCGATTGATTAGGTATGGGTCTCAAATTTCTTGGCATTATGCAGTGCCAATGCGGATTGGTCGGCAAGACTGGACACCACGTTTAAATGTGCCCGTGAATAGCGCCCGATGGCCCGTTTGCCATCTACATATAACAACCCAATCACTTCACCCCTAACCAGCAAAGGGGAACACATGACCGTGCGTAATTGCAATTGTTGAACACTGATATTATTTTTCAGCGACTCATCAGTTTGGGCGTCCGGCACTACCACCGCCCCGCCTTTTTCAAGTGTCTTTTCAATCACACCGCTCGAGGGGGTAAAAAGCTCCGCCGGAATATATTGGTGATTGCTGTCGCGCCCCATCTTATAACGCATCGCCCCGTCATCATCCGTCATCATGAGAAAGGCCCGATCACCATCGGCAAACGCAACCATGCTGTCCAAGACAAATGTAATCAATTCGCGTGTATCCCGAATATTGTGAATCGTCTTGGTCACTTCCAAGAGCATTTGCAGCGCCAGCAGTTCGTTAATATCCCGGCGCTCTTCTGTCCACGTTATGGCTTGATGGACTTCTTCCAAAATACGATCCACGTCTTTTAAGCGGTCATCATTTGACATGACATTATCCTCCGCGTTTCATCCCTCGCGCATATAGGGCCAACCCTACCCCGACACGTTCACGGGTTTCGGTTAGTTGCAGCCCCACTTTTTGGAATAGTTCCGCAATCTGTTTTGGTGACCAGCGTACTTTGGCCTCGGCGATTTCACCCCAATGAATAAAATTCTCGCGGGCAAATCCGGTTAAGCCTCGCTCATCGGCCAATGCTGTCGCGCTGGCGATGGTCATTTGAGGAGACGGATTTAACATCACGAATGTTCCGCCTGACTTCAGCACTCGAACCATTTCCTGTAAGGCGGATGGTACCTCTTCTAACAAATATAGCACGTTGGTCGCGGTCACTACATCAAATTGATTGGTTTGGAACGGCAGTTGATAGACACTACCACAGACAAAAAGGTCCCCAATGGCTTGATAGTCGAGCGCATGGGCCATCAATAAGGGATCGTCATCCACACCAAACGCCTCGGCTTGATACTGCTCCCGAAACATTTTGACCAATGCCCCCGGCCCAGTCCCCACATCCAATACCCGTGACCCGGCTGGTGGAGCGACAAAACGGGCGAAACTTTCTAGAATCGTTGTCCACCCGGTTTGGGTCTGCATCGAAATGTAATATTCACCCTGATCCATCAATATTCCTCACGCGCCAACTGGGTGAAGGTCCGAATCCCGATTAACACCGATACCACTGGCAACCAGATCGCCCCAAAAAATACTAAGAGGCCGAATAAAATCGTGGTCTGAATGGGGTTATCGTTTTCTTGTGGCAGATGATAACCTGCCCAACCCATCAACATAAACGCGATAAGCATATATATCCAGCCATAGAGCAGGGGCTGTTGGGGAGGGTTCAAAAACCGCAGCCAATTTTCCTTATGGGTCTGCCGCGTAAACCATAAGATGAGGACAATCATGGTGATAATCATGGCTACCAATGCTATCCCAACGCCGGGGATGCTTCCATCCACCAAACGCAGCGCCAACGTAACCCCCAAGATTCCACCTGCCGCTGCCCATTCATAGGGTTCAAGCAGCCAATCTTGAAACGACATCTTTTTGGGTGGGGGCACCACAAACAATACCAGAAGATTCCCCAATAAGGCGATCACCACCGCAGGCAGCGCTACATCTAAACTAGGTACAGCCTGTTGGACATGTTCAAGTTCAGGATACCCGCGTACCCAGATACCCCAACCAAGACCCACTAATGCCGCCAACCCCACCAGCCATGCCGAGGCGGGGCGGGCCGTGCTCAGATAGAGAAATGAGCCAAACGCCAACAAAAACATGACCGTCTCAAGTCCAGTGCCATAAAACACAAGGCTAATCGGCAGATTATCAAATAGCCGGGCTGAGATGAGGGCGCTTTCAGTGAGGCCAAAAATCCCGGCGACCAGCAGCAGACCCAAGACATCTTGAACATGCCAGCGTACCATCACGTCCAACAAAATCGCCGCCATCGCAAAATAGAGGCCGATAAGCGCTATCCAATCGAAAGCGTCATACTGGCTTGCGTACTGCCATGCCACCAGTTCACCAAATACCAGCAGCAAGAGTCCGAAGCCCACGCGGGGAATCCAAGTGAGTAGTCGTTGTCGGTTTAGCATGGCAGAGATTATAAAGTGCTTTCTTATAGACTGCGAAAAGAATAGTACGGAAAAAGAACATGCGTTGATGTTGCCCTAGACTACGAGTATACTTTTGAGATAGACGACGGGCAAAATAGGCAAGTGAGTTTGGTATATGAAGTACATGGACTATTATAAAATCCTTGGAGTAGCACGCGAGGCGGATGAAAAAGAAATCAAAAAAGCCTATCGCCAACTCGCCCGCCAATATCACCCGGATATGAACCCCAACAACGAACAAGCTGCCGAACGTTTTAAGGAAATTAACGAAGCCTATCAGGTTTTAAGCGACCCTGAAAAACGTGCCCGTTATGACCAGCTTGGCCCCAATTTTCATCTCCGTACAACGGGTACCGCAGCAGGTTTTGATTGGGGACGTTGGGCCAGAAGCTCCAGCCCAAACACGACTTCCCAGCAAAAACGCCGAACCACCCGCATTGAATATGATAACAGTGGTGCGAGTGGGGGTCTTTTTTCCGATTTTTTCAATGCCATTTTTGGCGAAGGCACCCGCCCCAACGAAACGACCAATAAGCAGCCCATTCGCGGCAAAGATATTGAAGTCACCGTCGCAGTCAGCCTTGAAGAAGCCTATCACGGCACTAAGCGGCAGGTGAATCAGGGCAATCGTCAATTTACGGCTCATATCCCACGCGGCGCACGCACGGGCACGAAAGTGCGTTTTGCCGGACAGGGTGAACGAGGTTATGCCGGGGGTGAGGCAGGCGACCTTTATATCGTCGTCGCGGTTGATGCCCATCCCACCTTTGACCGGGATGGCGATGATCTTTCGATTGATCTCAAAGTGCCGCTGTACACCGCCATTTTTGGGGGAGATGTCCGCGTCACCACGATGAATGGTGATGTCAAATTGCGAATTCCCCCCGGAGCACAATCCGGTCAGCGGATTCGGCTGCAAGGCAAGGGAATGCCAACCCTGCGTGATAAAGACCAGTTTGGTGATTTTTACGTAAGGGTGATGGTGCAGATACCAACCAATCTAAGTAACGAAGAATTGGAGTTATTTGAACAACTCCGCGAATTGCGACCAGAATAGTTTGGGAGATAACCCCTTGCGAAAATATGTACTTGGCCTGACCCTGCTCGTGCTGATTTCAAGCCTCGCTGCTTGCAACCTTAAAGATAAATCGGATTCATCCGACGACCCGGATGCCGAGCGTATCAACGAAGATACACAGGGCACGGATGTTTTGACGAATAATCGCCAGACCACACCCTTAATCGCGCTGCCCCAACAAGCCGCGACCCCCACGCTGGTTCCGGTTTCAGTCATTGAAGAAGCCCGCGCTGACGACCTTGTATTCATCAATATCTACCAGCGCGTCAATCCGGCAGTGGTCAATATTGAAGTCAGTGGCCCCTTTTCCTCCGATGGCGCATTGGACGCCAGTGGGTCTGGTTTTGTCATTGATGTAGAAGGGCACATTGTCACCAATGCCCATGTGGTCGAGGAGGCCAACGAAATCCTCGTCACTTTTTCGGATGGCTTTGTTACAACAGCCCAGTTGATCGGCATTGACAATTACAGCGACATCGCGGTTATCAAGGTGGAGGTGGAAGCCTCACGGCTACTTCCAGTTGAATTTGGCGACAGCAATGAACTACTGGTTGGGGAACGGGTCGTCGCTATCGGCAATCCCTTTGGCCTTGAAAGCAGTATGACCGTAGGTATCATCAGTGCGTTGGGTCGTGCCTTGCCTTCAGAGCGCCTGATTACCGGTAATTTGAGCACCCCCGGTGTCTACAATAACCCTTCCATTATCCAAGTGGATGCCACCGTTAATCCGGGCAATTCCGGCGGGCCAATCCTCGATATGGAAGGCCGCGTGATCGGGGTCGCCACTGCTATCCGTACTGATACGGGCGTTTTTCAAGGGGTGGCGTTTGCAGTTCCAGTGAATACCGTACAGCGTGTGGTACCCCAACTGATTGAATCCGGCAGTGTGGCTTATCCTTGGTTGGGTGTCCGCACGGACCCCGATTTTACAGTTGGGCAGTTGGCTGAACCGCTTGGCTTGCCCGTTCAAGCCGGGATTCTTATCCGTGATACTTTGCCAGATTCGCCTGCCGACCAAGCGGGGCTGCGCGGGGGCACAGAAGATGTGCTGTATCGCGGTGCAAATGTGCGCGTCGGCGGGGACATCATCGTGGCGATCAATGGCGTTTTTGTCAACGACCTTGATGAACTGCTGGCCTATCTGGTGGAAAATACCAAACCCGGCGATGAAATTGCCCTGACGGTGGTGCGGGGCGGACAGACCCTTGAGGTTGAGGTCACGCTTGGCACACGCGACGGCGGCGATTAACGGAAATAGATCGAGAATGACACGGGGCTAAAGCCACCGTGCTGAATCTAGCTAAAAAAACAGGTCAATCAAGATGGAATTTGCTACAAGCAACACGCCAACCCATATCCTCCCCCGCCTCAAAATCAACACGGATTTGGCGCGTAAAATTTTGGTTGGCTTTATCCGCGATGAAATTCATAAAAATGGCTTTGAGCGGGCGGTGATTGCCCTAAGCGGGGGGATTGATTCGGCGCTGAGTGCTTTTTTGTCGGTGGAGGCATTGGGAGCAGAAAATGTCTTGGCGGTACGGATGCCTTATCGCACCTCATCCCCCGGCAGTCTGAGTGATGCCGAAGCCGTCATTGAACAATTAGGCATTCCGTACCTGACCGTCGAAATCACCCCGATGGTTGAGCCATTGTTTGAGCGCTTTCCCGATATGTCCCCGCTGCGGAAGGGTAATATCATGGCCCGCCAGCGCATGATTGTGCTGTACGACCAGTCAGCGGCATTTGGTGGCTTGGCAATGGGGACAAGTAATAAAACTGAATTTTTGCTGGGTTATTCGACCATCTATGGGGACAGCGGGGTAGCGATTCAACCGATTGCCGACCTGTACAAGAATCAAGTGCGTCAATTGGCCGCCGCGCTCGATGTGCCTCGTTCGGTGATCGAAAAACCCCCATCCGCCGATTTATGGGAAGGCCAAACCGACGAGGGTGAACTTGGCTTCACCTATGATATGGTGGATCAATTGCTGTATTTACTGGTGGATGAACGTTACAGTGTAGAAGAATGCGCCGCTGAAGGATTTGATTTGGATTTTGCCGAGAAGGTGTGGCGACAGGTCAAGCGCAACCATTACAAACGCACCATGCCCAATGTTGCCAAACTTAGTCGGCGCTCCATCGGGCATGACTTTTTATATCTACGCGACTGGACAGGCTAATTGGGATCATCCCCCGCAGGTTTCCACGCTGTATAACGGTCTTCAGAAGGTGGGTTTTCGGAGGTCGTTGGCTCCGTGCCATTGGTTTTCTCGATTTCTTTTTTGGCCTTCGCAGCCAACTTTGCTGGGTCTAAGATGATGTCGCTTGTGCCGATGCTCTGGCGCACCAAATTCGTTGGAGACGAGACACGCTGAATATCGGCAGTCGTTTTGCGAATCTCTTGGGCAACCTTTACCAATTCTTCGCCCTCTGGCCCTATATCGGCTTTGACATCATTCCACATTTTTTGCCATGCCAGTTGAAACTGCCGCAAATATTTACCCGCTTCTCGTGCCCATGCTGCACTGCGGCGCGGCCCCGCCACGATCATAATGACCAACGCAATGACAATCATTTCCCCTGCACCGATACCCAAAATATCCATAGCCGCCGCTCATTTACCCTATCTGAACAATAGCACCACCAGCGCCGTCACCAACAAGGTGGCGATTACGCTGTCAATTCGGTCAAGTATCCCGCCATGTCCGGGAAAAAGAGTGCCGGAATCCTTCACATTAAAGCGCCGCTTAAGTTTCGACTCTAGCAAATCACCCAGCACGGCTGCAATTGGGAGCAGCACCGCTAACAGAATCATTGCACCATCAATCTCAAGGTCAAACACCAGCGCCAGTATCAACACCAACATGGAACCACTGATACATCCCCCAACAGCCCCTTCCCATGTCTTTTTGGGGGAAATCTGGGGGGCCATTTTGTGTTTGCCAATGGCCTTACCAACAAACAGTGCCATTGAATCGGTGACCCATGTGGTCAGCAGTACCAATATAAACCACTTAAGGCCGTCTGGTTGACCGCGCAGCCACAACGCCATAATCAGCGGCACACCCAGATAGGCCACCCCAAACAGCACATTGTTGAGCATCGAACTGGGTTGATGCTGCACCAACCGGACATATTCATAGGTCGCCCCGGCCAAAAGGACAAGAATCAACAGGGCAGTGGTGGCCCAACTCAACACAATTAGGCCAAGTGCAATGGGTATTGCGACGACTGCGGTCAAAATTCGCAGTTGCATGTTTTGGTCAAGAAAAGGATGGGATGTTGTTGAACTCATGATTTGCCAAACACGATTCAAGATTTTTAGTGTGCCGAAATTCACCTCAAGTGTAACGGTTCAAAAACGGCTTGTAAACATCCCAAAATTTGCTCAGAATTCGTCAGGGGCGTCCTCAAAATATTCCGGCGATTGTGTCGCATCCTGTGGGGCAAGCTCAACCAATTGTTCTTCACGCAGCAGGCGATTATTTAAAGATGCGTACATTTCAGGACTCACAGTTCGGTCAACCGCATAACGCCAGCGATGTTTACCGACCTCTCGTAGTACCGAACGGCAATTATCACAACGGACTGTCCGCCGGATTCTCAAAATGCCCAAGACCCGATTCGAGCGCTCCTCCATGTACAGCCGCCCTTCATAACACACCGGGCAGTATTGGATAACGAACCCACCCGCATAACGTTCGGCGGCGGCCTGACTGGTCGCAAACATGACAATATACCCACCAATCAACCCAGTCAGCACAATCCCAGCTAAGAAAACCAGTGGGGAAGTTCCCCCATTATCATTGGTACTAGTATCAGCGGGTCGGCTGCTTTCAACCACCGCCGGAACACGGGTAGTAGTATTGGTCGCGGTTGGAGTCGGTGTTGCAGTGAGGGTTGCAGTGGGAGTCGAAGTCGGTGTTTCTGTTGCCGTCATGCTCGCTGTAATGGTGGGGGTTGGCGTGTGGGTCAAAGTCGCGCTGGGGCTGACCGTCACGGTAGGGGTATAGGTTGCTGTATTGGTTGGGCTGGCAGTAGAGGTGAGTGTATTGACGCTCGATGGCACAATCGCCTGCGTGACGATGGCAGTGTTGGTACTCGTCGCCGCAAGGGTCGTGGCGACAAGGGTATTTGTTGGGAAGGGAGTAAAGGTATCGCTGGCCCGTTGTGTAGCTGTGAGGCTAGATGTTGGGCTGGCGGTTTGAGTGCGCGTGTGGGTTGGCGTATTGGTACGAGTCATCGTTGCTGAGGGAATATGGGTTGAGGTTGACACACGGGTGCGCGTGCGGGTCGGGCCTCCAATCGTCGGCAAACCCGTTGAAACCACCGTTGGTCGAATCAGGGTGGGCAC
>JAIOHL010000243.1 GCA_019913005.1 Anaerolineae bacterium
AACACTCAAATAGGGGCGAATATGGTTTTCAAACTGCTCTTCCGTTACACTTGTTGGAATCTGGCTCATCGGTTTTTGCTCTCCTTAGTCGTTGAGCATTATACCTTTGAGCCAGCCCCTAGATAAGTTTGAATCACTTCAGGATGAATATTTTTATATAGCTCAAAACCTAGTTACCTGTTCTCAGTTCCAAACTTTTTTGTATCATCCACAAGGTTTTGATAGTCTCGGAAATTGGAAAGACTTGCCCAATAAGTATAAAAAGCAAGAGATTACAACGTATCCTTACGATATTTCCAACTATCCTCGGGGGGCTATTTCTTGGTATCAAGCATTTGCTTATAGTCGTTGGCTTGACAAATACTTACCTCCAAACGCTCTTCCAGAATCAAACATGCGACGCGAAATTTGGCAAATCAGACTACCAATGGAATATGAATGGCAAAAAGTTGCGAAAGGTTGCTGTAAAGAAAATATCTACCCATGGGGAAAAAATTGGGATAGTAATCGATGCAATACTTCAGAATCAGGTTTAGGATATCCAATTGCAGTTGGTATGTATCCTCATGGTGCAACAGACACCGACGTTTTTGACATGTGCGGCAATTTGTTCGAATGGTGCTTGAACTTATTTCATGATCCACTCGATATTAATCCGCGTTCAGAGGATCGCCGCTCTTCTCGTGGAGGTGCTTACAATTATGACGAAGCCTCCGGAAGAGTTGGTAGTAGACTGTTTATACGTCACTCTAGTTTAAGCAAAACTCCTTACGGTTTCCGCTTGTGTTTATCGAAAAGGCTCTTTGACTTGGAACTCATTCAATGAAATATTCCAGAATGCTAATCTTTACAGTCAATCAGATGCCTTCACACCATCTCTAAGCCTGATCTGCTGCAGCCCTAAGGTGGGTGTCATAGTCGCCCTCATACTTCCGATAACAATCCGTTCAGTGAGGCGCATTTCAAGACCATGAAATACCGTCCCGATTATCCCGACTGTTTCGCCTCCCTTGACGATGCGCGGCGAATGGCTGGATCATTGGGTTTTTGCTGATGGCGCTGAGGCTCAACAGGTTATTAAACAATGGCGGCAGCAGTATAATAAATATCGCCTGCATAGGAGCTTGGGCTATCTACCCCGGCTGTTTTTGCTGACCATGTTCGACCCTCACTCCAACTGGCTTAGTCTTTGGGGGCAGATCAATGATGATCTTTATCTACATGATTTCGTCATTGCCTTACCAAGTGAATCCGTTTTAGTTAATTGGAAAAGCAACTCGAAGCCAGTTTGCCAAATCATGCTGATTACCCAGCCCATTGGTCATCAATAACTGCACAATATTCCTGCCCGAAATAACAATAATTGGATGCTGATCTTCTCGTATTTCTTGGTAGGCTTGTTGGGCCACATACGACGTTGTAACTAATATTCCAAATTGACGGTGACGTAATCGAGATATTAGACGAGAAAGTTCCCTGACGCCGACAGAATTGTTCTCATTGTAACATTTCGCTTCAATAGCGAAATCTATCTGAATACCTTCACCTTCAACACCGATTCGATATTGTCCTATCCCATCTCTACCACCATCACGTGAGGGTTGTGTATTATCTACACGAATTACATTGCGATCCATTAGTTTGACGATCTCCCCTGCAAATCGCTCAAATAGATAAGGGTTACTTTGAAAGTAATCAAATACAATACGAAGTAGGGTTGCTTCTTGGTTGTTATAAGGGAGTTGTTCCTGCTTTGTACGATATTGACGTGACTCACTGGCTTTCAGGGGAGTGTAATGTCCTGTTTCAACCCATAAGCGCCACATATCAGGGCAGTTATTGCTTAGCGGCTTCAAACTCATAAGATCTTCTAACCACTCTCGTTTGATACGATCAGTATCAAGAAGTGTGAAGATAGCCCTGTAGTTCTGAAAACGCTGCCCGTCTTTAAGTTTCCAAACTGCAACAAGGTCTTCCGTTTGTGAAACTGAATTTGCCCCTGGAACTGCAATTCCTCGAAAGATTACATCGCGTCCTCGCTCGCCTTTAGTAAAAACAAAAAATGGTGGAACACGCATCCGTGCATCGTATCCACCATGAGCAAGCTCAAAAACCGCGCTAAGGATTTTGTTGCCACCTGCCCGTGTATTCTCCAACTGCCGCCCTGGTTTCTTGTTATCACCATAATATGTAAGAATACCATTAACCAAATCAATATAATCTGGCCAGTCTGGGTCTGAATTATCAGAGTAAATTGCGATAAAGGCATAGTCATTGCGCTCAAATGTTAAACGAGAGCGAAATCCCCCCATGTTGGCAACACCAAGAAGTTTATGGATAGGGTCATCGCCAGCATTTCCAGCAGTGCCACTTCTGTAGAGAGCGTCAAGAAAAAGATCAGATATTGATAGTTCGTCAAATTCAATGGCAAGCATTGTGCTTATCCTAATATTGTGGGTAACAATTGTATGAAGTATAAACTGTTTACTTTAGGACGACAATTTAGGAGAGGAGGGTGATTAGTCATCCGTCTCAAAAAACTTTTTTATGGCAAAAGGGTCAAGGGCTAGATGTGGTTTACAATGTGGCGCGTCCAGTCAAAGCCCTAATCTTTGAAACCAACGACGGACAACGGCGATGGCGGCAAACTTAACCAACTATATCTGGACGATAGAAAACCTGTAATGTCGCATTCCTGCACTCACCAACAGATTATATGAAGACTACTCATTTCGCAATGACTCTAGAATGCACATTGTTCCGTAACTTCTTGGAAGAATTTATAGATATTTCGACCCGATGTTTACACAGGCACTGCGGAATACTGAATAGGTACTTCAATTATGTTTTGCTGTTGAATATACCTTAGTATTGATATAGCAATTTGCTGAGCCATCAAGGTTGGCACGCCATTACTGATAATTCTGAATTTATCAGTTAAGGTATGCTCTTGTGGGAGAACGTACTCATCTGGGACAGTTTGTATACGGAGAGCTTCCCTTACAGACAAACGGCGCGGTTTCCATGGGTGAAGGTGGACTTCGTTATTTCCATACCACACGGTTGGGCTATAACGATATCGGTGCAGCCGCTTGAACGATTTGCCAGAAACATCCCCTTCTGCAATTAGCTGGAATTTCTCTGAATAGGGTTTGAATACTTCTTGTCCATTGGGTAATTGGTCAATTTCATCTTGCACATGATTATGTATTGTCAATTCAAGAGGAATATTCTTGGGCACATGGATGTCCTTACTTCCAAAGGGGTTAGTTTGAGGCCAATCAAGTGCCTTTACGTTTGGAAACTTAGGCTCGGGCCACGGGAACCAGCCTTGCTCATCCCTCAGCAAGGAAGTAACGATGGCTTGATTAGGAATAAAGTCTTTCCTAAACCCGACAAGGAATAAACGCTCTCGATCTTGAGGAACTCCTAAATCAAGAGAATTGAGTATTACCGATGATGTTAAATATCCTGGAATTGAAGTGTTTAGTTGGTGAACAATTGTGTCGAAATAATGACGATGCTTTTTCCTATATAACCCGGGTACATTTTCCATGAGAAAGAAACTGGGGCTAAGTTCACAAATGAGGTTAATATAAACTTGTGTCCATTGTCCGCGATCACCAGTATGCCCTTGATTTTTTCCAGATGCGGTGAAATCTTGGCAAGGTGGGCCACCTACCATACCGAAAAAATCAGGTATAACTGTTCCAAACGCTTCTCCACAAATTAGAGATTTATTGAGTTGATCAATACTAGCTTTGTTTACAAAAGGAATTAGCCCAGCCTTGTCATGCCTAGTTGCCTGTCGCCAACTGGATATACCTGTCTGATACATATCTGCATAGGCTTCATGTACCTCATTTGCCCATACAATGTCAAACCCAGCCATCTCAAAACCTAAATCGAGAAAGCCCCCTCCAGAAAAAAAGGATAGAACTGGAATACTATACATTTTCTATAACTCAATACCCTGATTCTTCGCTACTAAATCTGAAAATAGCCTATCTCAGGTCTGGTAATATCGCCCACAACGGCCACTCTGTCAAGGAAGCGGTTAAAATGCTCGCAAGCTGTTTCTGGTACTAAGGTACAATTATGGCACGCTGCTAGATTGCAAGAATCTGGGCCCTGCCCGCCGCTGCCGCCGATTTCTGTACACACTGGATCAGCAGAACACCATGTAGCATCTTGCAAGGCTCGTCGGATAACAGGTTCAATATAACCACCCTTACCCATCCTTACTAGTCCTCCCATTGTCCCCTCTGCATCACCATCAGCCGTATAAATCAAGACTCCAGCCATTGGTCTTTCAGGATCATTAGAGACATAGAGCCTTTCTCTGAGTGCTGCCGAGCTATAGCCACACTCAAATGTTAGTCGATTCATCAAAATATGTGCAAATGTGTGGAGCAGTACAAATCGCGGGGTAACGAGTTGAGCTTGCAGTCGCCGATTCTGCTGGACCCGCCTGTAACGTCTGTCAAG
Source organism: Anaerolineae bacterium (assembly GCA_019913005.1). Taxonomy (GTDB): domain Bacteria; phylum Chloroflexota; class Anaerolineae; order Aggregatilineales; family J027; genus CFX10. Next base: position 4,489 of record JAIOHL010000243.1, read on the forward strand.
ATTTTGAATACGGTCAATAATCTCAGGTTGTCCCTCCCAACTAATGACACGTTCCTCATCAAATTCAAAGAAAATTCCTTCCCCATAGACTACGTAGGCGGGCAACCAATTGTTACTCAATATTGCCGTTTTTCTTAACATCGCCTTCTGATCTGAAAGTGATTGCCCGTTTGTCGCAAAGACACGTGTAAAGCCCGTCATAGCACGGGTTTCACGTAATTTATCAAGTAACATGATACGAGAAAAATATTGAGTTATGTCCCTTTCGTAATTTTTGAGATCGGCTTGCTTAATGCTTAAAAGCTCCTCATCAATTGGGGTTTGAAGAATAGCGAATTCCTCACGGCGCAAGTCATCCTCGCCTACAGGGAAATCATCACCTTCTAATGCTTTGGATGTTCCACGATCACCAAAGGCAATATAGGCTGCTCTGAGAATTTGATCTTCCTTATAGGGATTAAACTTAGCTGCATAACGTTCTTGCCGTATCATGCTTTCAACTGCTCGCTCTAAATTTCCTTTGATAGCGATACCGCCAAGTGCATCTAAAACGGTTTTGAGAACAGTTGATAAAGGTGGATTAGAAAGCAAGTTGATTAGCTCGTCTGAAACAGTGTCGTTGCCACGTGGTAAGTAGATAGAACTTCGTATCTGAGCGAAATAAACATTTGCTGCGCTTCGTAAAGAACCCCGGAGATGAGCAGTACAGAGATCTTTAGCGTCTTCGCCCAGCCAAGTCCGATATCCTGGACAGTAGAAAATCGTCCCATCGCCTACTAACTCTTTGCTGAGAAAAGTCGATCCATCTGGATAAGCGGTCATAATTTGTGATAATGTCCGTTCCATATTGCATTCATCACACTTCACTTTTTGTCCTGACAAAGACGCACTGCCGGTTGCCTTCAATCGCAGTGTTCCCATGCAAGTTGGAATAAGCTGACGGTGTACCCATTCACGCCAAGGAAAATCCTGCAAATGCCCCGCTTCACACATGGATACAAAAGGAACTTGGAATAAGTCACTTTGACATTCGGGGCATTTGGGACGCCCTCGCTCAGAAAGAGGTCTTTCATCCAAAAGATCACAACGAGGACAGAAATGCCAGCGCGGGAATCTATGGAAAGGAACAGTTAAACCAATATTGGGAACACTACCATCATAACGCCAAGGCTCACGATAGTCTGGGGGTAATCGAAAATGGTCAACTTGCAGCAATTTTTGAAGACGCCATTCTTCAATGATATATTCGTCTAGGTCTAAATTATTTTTTGTGCCATCTTCACGCTCATACCAGTGATCTAGCCCTGCTGTAAGAAGCCCTATTCCTCCCTGTACAACAAGCATAGCCCCGACCCCGAAAGGAGCAATCAGTTGGGAACGTCGAATTGGGTTGTTAGCCATATTAACTACTCTCTTTCATTGATTTCTTGCAAGTAAAGAGAGGTGATTTCAGCCTCACACTCAGCATCGACACTTCGCAAGGATGTAGGAGTTTGCCAAGAAAAGAGTTTATTATCAGCGTCGGCATAGTCGCCGGCGCGAAGCAATAGGAAGCTATCGTCAGCTGAACGCTTTTCCCAGACTGTTCGGTTCCATCCGGCCCACTCACTAGCACGTTTATCGAAAACCCTCTCGAAGTTTTCGACTTCTGCCCGATCAATTTCTTGAACCCTTGGCAAGAGAAGTGCTTTTAATTGGTCGATTATATCTTTTGGATAAGGATATGGGCGTTGAGCTATGGCTTGGTTGCCCATCTGCCGAGCATATAAAACCATAATAGCATGTAGACCACGATCTAAAGCCGGGGGTGAAAAAGGGGTAACACTGACAGGCTCTACTTGAGCATATAGTCGCTCATGATATGTACGGAATTTTTCAAAGTGTGATCGGTCACGTGGTTTTGACGCGGTATAGATAGTTATGACCAAACCAGGTCGTTCCCGCCATTGTCTGCCAACACGACCCGTAACTTGGATATATTGAGATGTTGATTTGGGTTGCCCAACTACTGCCATCAATGATAGACGATCTATATCAACTCCTACTTCAAGGATATTGGAAGCAAGGCAAGCATCTATAGGGCGTTGTGGGTTGGGAATATCACAAGGTATTTGGAGTTCGTCAAGAGCTTTAGGTACTTCGTCACTTCTAAGTCTCCCAGTAAGTTCCCTAACTCGCCACAGCTTCCTCATTCTTCCATAGGGCATCCCTAACCGATTAGCAGTTACAACGAGATAATCGGGGATATCTGATTGGAAAAGAGATAGAGTTGTACCAAGCTCTCGCAGGCTATTGAAGAATACCAGTAGTGTCCACCAAGGGTCCTGTAATCTGGCATCCGAAATACTTATCGGTGCTTGCATAAGAGATGTGAAGGCCCGCACTTGGACGGTTTGTAAGGAACCTAGTCCTGGACCGTGAACACCAACATAGATTCGTCCAGGGTGTAATCTACCATAACGATCCATAGAATATCGGGCAAAGAATGAATCACTAGCCTCTAAACCGGAAGGAGGAAATAATACTACCTTGTCACGCCCATAGAGTGCTTTTACCTGTTCAGCGTAGTGACGTATTGTGGCTGTTGAGCTTATAATTTTCGGAGGGTTTGCTTTACCGTCCCTGCGATCAGTACATAGTTCCTCTATAACAGTCTCGTAAAGCCCAACCATTGACCCTAGAGGGCCTGCAATAAGATGCAACTCATCTTGAATAATCAGTCCCGGTGGTGAGTAGTGGCGTTGTCCATCATTTCCAATCCCAAACAAAGCTCGTGCTTCAGGTCGCCAAGCCAATGTCGCAAATTTATCAACCGTTCCAATAACAATAGAAGGTTTTACTTCATAGATATCTTCATCAATGGTGTAGATGGGCAATCCATCATGAAAATGGCATTGTTGATCTGGGCAGCGATAAACTACAGTTTCACCTTGTCTGGCATACCCTGCAACTTGGGTCTCCCACTTTTTCCCTATTCTCTTAGTGATCGGTCCCATTTGTGCTCCACACCAAGGGCATTGTCCAAGTACAAACTTGTTTTCGGTAGATCGATCTCCCCTACTTAGTTTACGTAGAATCTCAATCGCATCTTTACGGAAATTGGGTGTGTTACTTCCTCCTACCCATATTCCAATAGAGAAAGGTACTGTTCCCAATTCTTTATTCTGCTGGCGGAGGTATTCCATTGCACAGACCAGCCTTGAAGTACGTTGAAACTGTTGGGCTGTCAACAGGCGAAGTGTATATCGAGTGAGAACATGAACCCCTACATCATCGGGATTGATAAGACGCCGCATGAATACGGTAAACGCTGCAAGAGCTAGATAAGCCTCAGTCTTGCCGCCACCGGTGGGAAACCAGATTAATTCAACCGTCTTACGATCTGGGTGATCCTTTTCAACTGAAGATTGTAATGACATCAATAAGAATGCGATCTGAAATGCCCGCCATTGCCCTTGCCCGGGTTTGATTGTAGTTGTATCGGGCTGACGGTAACCATCTGAAAACTTCCAACGATGGATTTTATCATCGTAGATAGCTTGACGGGGGGATTTTCTAGTGAGTTGCTGAAGCAGTACAGAATGGTTGGCTAGATGGAACGCATGGAGAGCCAGCGGGTTTTCTAAAAGATATTTCATCCCATTACGCATACGGTGGGCACAATGGGAGCAAAGGTCAAGATGTTGTTTCGCAGTGTCTTGTAGAGCGATAGGGAGATCCGAGATAGAATTTCTCTTTCGCACAATCCACGTCTCATATAGTTCGATGACACGCTCAAGCTCATCAAAACCATCATTATCAGGAACTAGACCTGCTAAAGGAGCCATATCTACTTTAATTGGGTTGCCACGCTCATCTTCAATATCCGGGGTGGTACTTGGCGTTTCAAAGACAGGCAGACATTCAGCCGATACTTTGTCTACTCTGCCGTCTTTATCTTTGACTCCCCAATCTGCCGCGCATCCGTGACCGACAGCATAGGTTTGGTAATTTCGGTAAAGCAACGCGAGAGATTTTTCTTCTTCGTCCATCAACTTTGATGGTGGTTCTGGGTATGGCAGGATCAGATGGCTTTGTTCTTGTGAAATGACCGTAACTTCAAAGGAGCATTGAAATACGCAAAGATAGTCGATTAGCTTGCCATTGGGATTAGTTCTATTGACCAAGCATACTGTAATCAAGCGTTCATCAGGGTTGTTGCCATAAGGATTTGGGCGTGCATATAATTCAACATGGAGGTCAATGGGCCCACAATTTTCTTCAGGATAAGGACCTTCTTCCAGTTGAGCAATGTTTTCCGAGTAAATCGTATCAGCATCAAATTCCCTTGAAATTATGATAGGTACTCGTAGCCACCATTTTCGACTGAATTCTTCGACTTGCACTTCAATAGGTTCGTATCGCCCCAGTGTAGCTTGGACAACGATTCTTGACCCCGGAGGCAATTCAGCTAAAAAGCTGAGTCCCATACTGCTAGGGCGGTATGTGTTTGTCGCTGATAGATCGAGATCATTTGATTCTTCCTCGTAACGAATATGGCGGGTCAGCCTTTCTTCAATGTCTTGTGCGGCATCGTGGGTCAAGGGGTTTTCAGTTTGAGTATTTTCCTGTTCGTCTCGGTTGAGTAACCCGATTGCGGCACTTCCAGCATCCTCGGTTGTGTCCTCTGCAATTGTTTCCCAAGAGTAAAGCACGCCAATCCCGTAACGCTTGGTTGGTGGATCGCGCTGGAGGATTTCTTCGCCATTTTCTTTTTGCCTCCAAGGTCCATAGGAATCTTTAACGTTTTCAAAGCGGATCGGCTTTGAGCAATCGAGTTCTTTACCTTGGGGAGATGGGCCTACCAGCTCTTCTCTCAAGGTACTCAACATCTGTTGTCGATAGATAATATGCTCAGACATAGTTAGCTCGCTATCTTTGCAATATGATTTTGAGTACATCATTGCGAATTTCGTTTTTTGCCAAGATGTAAAGGCGGTGTAAAGCACGGGTCATGGCAACATAAAATAAGGCAGCGGCTTGATCTCCTCTGATTGTATCAACATCAGTAACGATAATTGCTGAGCTTTCCATTCCCTTGAAAGCATGTATCGAGCCGCATCTTATGTGTTTAGTATATGCAGTTTCAAGAGAGACAAATTTCATGGTATCGTGACTACTTGCAATTGACCTCTCAGATGATTTTGTGGATAACACCATGATATCTGCGTTAGCGAACCCCTCCTGCTTCAACTTTTGCACAGCTTTGAAAAGACACTGCCTTTGATCTTCATCATCGACATAATAAAGTATCTGGGGCTCTGCACCGTCATCTGGGCGTAATATTCTTGTATATTCAGGCTCTAACGACCCAAGAAGATGAACAAGCGCAGCTATTCTCGGTGTGTTGCGACAATTTGTACGTAAGACAAATTGTGGTGCATTACCCAAGCGGGAGTGAATTGCTTCATACAAAGTGGTATCAGATTGCGAACCATAAATTGCTTGTCTCTCGAAATCACCGAAAAACTTCCAGTTTCCCGCCAACAAGCCACCTGTGAGACTTAAGTCAAGAAAATCCAAGTAGCTGTTCCGTAGTAAATCTTGGGCTTCATCCACAATAATTTCATCATATTGGTAAGTTGCAGTGGTATCTTCCAATAGCTTATCAATTGCCATTTTAGGTAGATCATCTACCCAAAATGCATTGGGAGGGCGTTCCCCTTGTAGCTTGACACCAGCAACAGCTAATAAGTGTTTGTGTAAAGTGATGGCTGTCACCCTTGCTTGAATTGTAGATGTCTCTGCTTTGAGATAATCTCCCAAAAGACTATTGTAGCAAAGTAAGAGGACGCGATTTCCTCCCGCTTGGCTGCGTCGAGCTGCTTCGATAGCAAGGATCGTTTTCCCCGTACCTGCTGGCCCACTATATATCACACGCGGGTTAGCTACCATAGCGTCAAGAGCAATAAATTGTTCTTCTGTATATCTTTTAACTTCTTGTTCGAGGCGTTCAACTCTGCTGCGCGGCGATTCATAGACTTCAAAACTAGGGCGCAGTGAACCGGCGATTAATTCACATTGCTGCTTGGTTGGTTCTAAGCCTTTTTCATCAAACCATTTCGCCTTGTTTATCTTCAGATAAGTTCTTGCTTCATTTAATATTCTTATAATAAGACTACTAATTGACTTTCTCTGGAACCCATTGCTATCGATAACTTGCCAGTGATGCCACTCCCCCGAATGAATATTAAATTGAAGGTATGGAAAAATAACAGCCGACCAAAAAGGGATATTGGCGAGATTATTGTGCTTTTCGACCAGCCGCTGCCGAATGCTGTGCATTGCTTCGGATGATTGTTTAAAGGGACCACGTACATCAGGATTGGGATTGTTGCCATAATACCAAACTCCATCTTCTCGCCTGATACTGGTTGTAGCTTTCACTTCTAAGCAAAGGATGCCCTTTTGCGGAACAATAATGACGAAATCTGCTTCGCCGGATATACGTTTAGTATGTTCCGCAATATCCAGAGAATGTAGCACGATCCAGTCTTGGGTGTTAGGATCATTTGCAAGGCGTTGGTAAATCTCTCGTTCTCCAAGACTTGGAGTTCCCGTGTAAATCTGGGCTGGGATCATGCGAGCCATTATTGTTGATCCAGTTTGAAAGGCTGCCCAAGACGCGAGTAAGGAATCCGCACCTTTTCTTTCATCACACTTTCTACTCGGAAGGCAGTGAGACCCCCATCATCATCGTCAGAAATCTTGAAATCAACTCTGCCCTGTTTGTGTAGCAGATCAACATCAATATCTCGAACTTGCTCTATTAACAGATCTCTGATCTTAAACCCTGCACTACGATGTGCACGATTGATTAAGCCCATCATTTTCCAATAATGCTCTGCATCGGCTTCCATTTCGATTATTTTCATGATCGCGGAGAAATCTGCATAATCTCGAGTACGAATACTACTGGGAGACATCCAATTACGTACATTGGTTTCATTCGCAATCCTTGATCCCAGATCAAGGAGGTCAATACAAGTTTCAAAAAGACCACGAGTTTTTACATAGCTCCGCAATCGTTCCTTCCAATGTTGTTGGTATTGGCGAGCTTGCATGGCTATATCACCCATAATCTTGTTCGCAAATGGAATGATATAATCGCCACCTCCACTTGTCCTCACTAAGACAAACATTCCTATTTCCAAATTATCTATAGAGATGCGAGCTATACGGTTTTCAATATCCGCTTCGAGATCAATGACATGAATCTTGGAACTTTCACTCGCATCCAGAAAAATCGCGAGATCACCCTCCATAAAAATGCAGATCGCCTCGATATCCTCATATTCATCTCGGTCATTATCAGTTGCCGCTGATTTAATAACTCCTAACCTGTCCATGAGATATAACAAGCTTTCGGGATCAAGATTTTCCCATAGGTTGTTAGTTTCGCGTTCTTCTACAGCTATATGTGTCCGGCTTGATGATCCTGACGACTTATGCGGGCTGGCAAATACTTCTTGGGGCATCCATCGATCTTTAATCCAGTCGAATATAATGATATGTATTTGATCAGACCTAACCGCAGAAAAAATACTCTCTGGAAACCATCGCGAAGGACCTACAGCAATAATCTGTTCATAGCATGTCACATCTTTAAGTTGTAGGGGATGGATAACTTTCAAAAAGGGAAAGTCAAGATTAGCAACTGCGGCCTCAGCATCTGGGATTAAGCGCGATTCTTTGATGATCCAAGCAATTGTTTGGTCTACAGGAGTTAATTCAAGTAGTTTTTCAAAAAGCGGATCACTGGCATCTTGAAGTAACTTTTCGAGGGATTCAATAAGCGACAAAGCTGCCTGTGCAAAACTGGGATAAATTAAGTGGCACTGATGTAAGTATCTTTTCAAATTATCCGAGATTTCTGCAATACGCCTATTCCGCTCATCAATGGTGAACGGTGCAGCACTCAGCCCAAACCGCAATTTTTTCAGTGGAAATAGAAATGTTCGCCAGTAATTCTCGTTCGCTAGGTCTCCAAGGCTCTTATCAAAATAATCAAGATTAATACAAAAATCACCGAAAGTCGGATATTCAATACGATGCCGTATGATGCTGGGGGCACGGTTTTTCTCGTATATTACTACTATATCCTCAAAGGTGGGATCGCTCATCAGAAATGCTCCCAGTAAATCATCATCTCGATTCCATCAGGTATTAGGATTGGAAATTTGAAATCCACGTCTGAGCGATAAGCATAATTCTGATTCATAAGTGCAATGGCATCCGTGAACTGGCGTTCTGTCCGGTCAAGCAAAACGATCTGATGAGATTTTGTAAATCTTTGAGCGTGTTTCAAGAATGCAACAGCACCATCAAAAACAACAATAGGAGGATCACGGCTTTCTATTCTTTTTTCTGGTGCATCGCTTGCGTAAGACATGCATTGGGTTCGAAAAGATTTGTTTGCTCCTGAGAAAGATCGCACACGCATAATATCTTGCAAGCAACCTTTTGCCCAAACTGATTTGCCCAAGGAATTACACCAAAAAGGGACGTCACACGCCTCGTGCCTTATGAACGATTCTTTCCCTACAAGAAGTGCTTCAAATGAACTGTCAAGGATATAATTTTGAGCTGCTTTTGCTCCAATGCAGCCCTGTAGAAAATCGCTTGGGGAATCAAGTAACCGCCCACGTTGTTGCTTTTCTGGTATGTTAACATCGTGCTCCGCTACTGTGATTCTTGATGCATAACGATGGAGTGGAAACCATCGGGTTTCGGCATCGGCGGTTCGAATCACAATCTGTTGCAATCCATTTTGTTCTTTGAGGGCTTCAATAACCCCGCGAACTTTTCTATTGTTATCCATTCGAACATGGACAGATGTACCTCGCTTAAGGCTAAGGATATGACGTATCTGCAGGTCATCAGAATCGCTAGCAGAATTTGCTTTTGCAATCGCTATACCGGTTGTGACTAAACAACATGCAAATGCCCGCGTAGGTGCTGATACACCAACAACAATACGATAACCAGTGCAAACAGCGCTGGCTAATTTATAACCTAAATCCATATAACAATATGCCCACTCAGGTAGCAATTGAAAATTATTCTTATCATTATAATAAATTTGCGGTAACGTCTCTAACATCTTAGTCTGGTTTAGGAATAGGGGCATATATATCAAATTATAATAAGTATAGCACGAGACATTTACAAGAACCTAAAATTTTTCAAAAAGGACATGTAACTTGAAATCATGAGAGGATAATTCCCTGACAATAGAGGTAATTGGTAGGTTAAGGATACATTTCATGACTGACTATGCTCCTTATACACCATCTGCCAACATACAGGAGGAAGTCGGGGATGCTAAGTTTTGATTGAAGCCGGACGGTATCCTCCCATTACGAATGAGACGATTGTTTGTCAAAGACTCTAACTTATTTGAAATAGCGTTTTACTTTGAGGGATTCCCCCAAGCAGAATCTTGTTCGCAGGCGATCGTAGTCGCATATTTTCTGCACCAGTGCCACCATCGAGGCTGACTTGGATTTTGCCAATGCCATATAGATCAACCCACTCCTCATCCGCAATCTCCTCAGTCAACAATTTCAGATAGGTCTCAATGGCTTCCTTCGCCATGCGCCGTGTCATATAACGATGACGGCGGGCGGTTTCGGCGATTCATTCGGGGTGGTTCATGATTTTTGCTCCTTGTATCTGTCACGCCTTGTACAGGGTTGTGACACGGTGACTTGTGACACGAACTGGCTTGAGGAGGTTGGAGAAGAATTTTGCATCCAACCTCCTTCGCCGCCACTTCTCATTGGGCTATCTTAGCCCTGAGCAATATGAACAGTCACCGGTGTGACATAGCTCGTGTCCACTCAAAAGGGGCAATTCCATGGGGCAATTCCAATTCCACATCTGTCACATTGTCACGCTGTCACAATGTCACCGATGCCCGTTTTCCCGTGACGGACGAGCGATGTAGCCCTCGGCTCCATCAATCAAGGTTTCGGAAAGTAGCCCTGCCAGCACCAGATCGTTTGCCATCTGGCGGGCTTGCTTGGCAGGGAGGTGTAGCTGGCGATACACATCGCGCAATTTGCAGCCGGTTGCCCCACCTTGCCGGAAAGCATCCAGCATCCGATCCTGAATGCTCTGTTCGCGGCGGGCTTCACCACTACGATCAATCTGCTCCAATAAGCGGTGAGCACTGCGCCGCCAATGTTCAGTGATCTGCTGCGCCGTGTTCCAATGCGAAGTCGTTACGGTGGGCGTAGGCTGGTCGGAGTCCAGCCAATCGAGTGCCGCGAGCAGCATTGCCAGCTTGAACGCCTGTACGTGCATCCGGCCATAGACCCCTTTGAGCCGTTCATCGAGTTCCGCATCCTGATCGGGCTTGCAGAGTTGGCGCAGGTACTCGCTGTACTGCTGGCAGTCCTCCCAGCATTCGACAGTTGCCCGCAACTCACCCGGCGGCAGTACCTTATCGCCATCTTCAGTGGGCATGGGTAGCCGTTCGTGCAGTCGTTTGAGACCCTCAACCAATGGCTGCGGCAAAGGGAGTTGGTCTTTGAGTGACGGACGTTCTTCGTAGTCATTTTCCGGGGTAATGAGGGCGAAGCGCACCAGCAGCCCATTCGACCAATCGACATGAGTGGTCGCAGCCCCGATGCCTGCCGGAGTCGTCACGCCCAAAATGGACAGTGCTGCTCGTTCCACTACCGTCAAGCCGCCCTGCGTATCCTTGTCGCTGTATTCAGGGCAGTCGTAGAGTTCCATCACCAAGTCTTTTAAGCCAAGCATGTAATCCTTGCGATTGATGGCGCCGAACAATCCGGCGATTTCATCCTTAAGTAGTCCACGCTGAGCAGCAAAAGGCTTGGCTTTGGTCAGGCGGTTCTGTTGCTCATCCGTCAGGCTGTCAAAGTTGGTGGGCATCTTGCCGGAGAGCGATTCTTGGAAGCGTTCGGGGCTGCCCGGCGTGGGCATGAGCATGTGCGGGATGGCTTCGCGGGCGACCTTCTCCGCTAGCTTGTAGGCGGTAGACTTGCGGTAGTAAGTCGTGCTGGCAACCAGCATGATGTATAAATTCGGATACAGGTTGATGCCCCAAGGTGCAGCCCCGTACAAGCGGCGTCCGATGGCAATCGAGAGCAACCACAGTCCTGCCGCCAGATGGAAACTCATGGGGGTCTGGTTGCCTGTCTTGCCCGCCCAATCCAGATACATCTGCAACCACTTGGGTAGCTCTAGTTCGCTGATAGGTGGCAAATCATCCTTCGGCGGATTTGTATCATCCGCATAGTTTTTGGTAGGCGACTTATCCATCGGCACATCAGAAAGTCGAATAGATGAAGTGGCCTGCGGTATATCGTAGTGTTTCTCGATCAAACCGCCATAATTTTCAGGGCGGATGCCTACCGCAGCGCAGATGTCTTTGGCAAGCATCGTCCCGCAGACATGGCAATGCCCGTACCCTGTTTGGGTGTTGTAGCCAAAGGATGGATTTTTATCACCGTGCCTGTGGTTTTGTGGATAGATGCATGGCCCATGCAGCCAATCGCCATAGGCTTTGTAGCCGTGCCTCGCAAAGTGACGAGCTAAGGCGTCCATCACCTTTGGATTCAAGTTGCCTATAGAGGACAGCGACAAACGCGGTGGTTGCCAAGACTGTGTGGCTGGCTTCCCCTTGAAAGACTCAAGCCAAGCCACCACTTCAGCTAAGTCTGCCACTTTCAGAATGTCGTCTTCTTTATAGATCGTGTAGGGCCGACCCGTTTTCGGGTGTAGACTCGGTGGGGCGACTACCTGCCGCCCATCCGCACACATTTCCAGATTCCCAATGGGTGTTCCCATGGCCTTAATCGCGGGCGGCAGCTGGTCGACCTTCCAGTAGATGTGTTTACCGATACCTCCGCCTGTGGCAACAGTGTAGGTTGCTGCCAAATGGGGAAAGATGGCGGCGAAAGCGGGATAACCCGCCGCGCCATCCAAATCCAGCACAACTAGATTATCGGATACGGCTCCGCACACGATACCAATGTTCTGCAACAATCCAGCCTGATGCCAAACATGGATGGTGGGCAAATCGGCGGCGGTGTGTTGGAACTGTGTCCATTCCTTCACCGATGGACGTTTGCCATGCAGCGGTAGTAGGCTGAAACCCAGTTTATGGTAGGCGTGGGCCGCTTCCAAGATCGTCTTCGATTGGGCTGCCAAGACGATGGCAGGTATTTGTTCGGTCATTTTCTCCTGTCCTTTTTAGCTACGGGTCTGTTCCTGTTTCACAAAATGTTGGACAGCAGAGGGAGGGCTGGTGTATCCTCTTGATAACCACATCAATTTGGAAGCTACCAGCTTTTCCCCCTGCCGCCAGTTAGGTCAATCCTCTGGCGGTTTGCGGTTCTGGGCACTGCGGCGCAGGCCCCCGTTCTGCAAAGCCACTGTGAGATGGCCCTTGAGGGCTTCTTTTATTGCCAGTTCCAACAGTTCTGGTTTTTTCGCCAGCACGGTGAGCATTTGCATCAACACTTCAAGCTGCCAGTCGAGGTGGTCCATGCGCCGTTGAAAGCTCTTGGTGAAGAACTGGCGGCTCATCTGGGCATCTTCTTGATGATCTAGCCAAAAACGCAGTGCTTCACGCACCAACTCTGCCTTGGCTTGTTTGCGGATGTTCGCCAGTGTATCTAGTCGAGCGTTCATCTGTGCAGTGATTCCCGTCGTGAGACGGTGGTCGAAAATCGGTTGGGTTTTACTACTCAAAGTGGTTTCTCCTTTACATGGTGCAGATTTGGGATTAGTGCATTCGGAAAAGTCGGGTAGCCGATACTTCCCATGTGGTGCGGTGACAATCGCGCCGCATCGCATGGCGGGCCAAGCCCGATGTGTCTTCCCCGCCGCTGGCGGTGGGGCAAGTTGATTAAACTTGCTACCCGTTCTCCGAACTGGGTCGGGTGTCCGGCCCGCCCTAAAGTGACGCATTTTGCTGCGGTTTTACGGGGCCGGACACCTGCGAACACCCCGAAGGTGTTCGCTCTTAGCGGCTGTCGCCGCGTGGCTGATATGGTTGATAGTGTGATGCGGTTTGTCATCCTAAAGCTCCAAATCTAAGCTGGGTGTAGTAGGTAGAATGCTCGGCGGTTGCGGCTGTGGTTGCTCCGCCTGTGGTGAATCAACGGTGACATCGGCCATCAGTTGATCCCAGAGAGTCGGCTGTTCGGTTGAGGCGGGTTCGGGATCGGGCGGACGTAGCTCGCGCCACTCCACACCGATGGTACGATCCAGCATTTGCTCCATCTGATCACGCGCAATGCGGTGTAGGTTATCCTGTCGTTCGAGGGCGTAAGGGCTTGCCACCACTTGCGACTTGCCGACCCGATGGGATTCGCGTTCTCCCAGACTGTTTTCGATGGTTCCAGCGATGAAGATATGGGCATGAACTTGGCTCAAGCCGTAGTCGGTGGTGTCTCGATCATGCAGGCAAAAAGAATACTCCGGCACCGTGAGTCCTCTTTGGATATGCCAAGTCTCGATGGTACGCTCCGTGACCTCGCGCACCAACTCGTGTTTGAGGTCATCCGGCACTAGTTCCATCAGGTCAGGAGCGGGCGAAATGAGCATGTTATGGGCCAAAATGTAGGGTCCTTTCAACTCGGTGAGTTTGGCATACACCTCCCGCCAGTTACTTCCCAAGCCGCAATCCGTCCATTTTTCGTGTTCCTCAAGCTCGAAATGTTCCGGGTTTTCACGAAACGCTACGTACTTGAGGTATTTTTTTAAGCCGCGATGGGCGGCTTTGCTGGGCTTGAAGTAGGCCCACTTGGGGATAATGACGGGCTTGGGCATTTACCAACTCTTTTTCTGCATCCGTTGGATGCGCTTCTCCGCATCATCTTCGCTCGCCGTCCCAGTGAGCATGGCATTCGGTTGGATGGCCGGGGCTACCTGTACCCCGCGCATCTTCTGGCTGATAATCTGCTCGAGGTAGGTCGGGATTTCCATGACAGCATCCCGGATTTGGGTAGTGTTGGACTGGACACGCGCCAGTTGCACACTACTGCTGAAGGCGACTGCTTCCTCGCCATACGGGGTGACGATCACTTCACCCGTCAGGTAAGCCCGGATGAGGCTTCGCAAAACGTGACTGCGCTCACCGGAGGGGATGTTCTCCCACCAATCCAGAATGTCGTCATCCCGTTCAAAGAACGCTTTGAAGCCGATGATTTTGCTCGTGCGATGTTCCATCATGTTTACGGTCATGTGTTTTTCTCCCTTGCATGTCAGTTAAACTAGGTTGTACCGTACAACCAGTACAACCCAGTACAACCGCTCACGAATGCGTTTCCTTGAACCGAGCATAATTGAGATAACCGCGTGCGTTGGCAAGCTGGGCATCGCGGACGAGATGGGTTTGCGGATAGGCTGCCTTAACGGACTCGTAAACCAATTCCGCACCCCCGCCACACAGCAGCATGACATCCACGCCGGTACCAGATTTCCACATTTCCGCGATGAGGTTGAGTGTGGCGGAGCGCAACGAGGCCAGCGCCTCTTCGACCTCGGCGGACATATCCACCAGTTCCCCATGTGCCCGAAAGGTGCCGGTTCGTAGCGTTTCATCAATCATCTTGAAGGGCATTTTCTGGCGATAGCGTTTTTCGAGGATGGCGGCAATATGGTTATGTGCCATGTAGACCCCGCCTTCCACGCTGCCGCTATCCGCGCTGATGAACTCGCCTTCGTCATCAAGGGCAATATCCACCGTATAGGTTCCCACATCCACCACGCCCGTGCGTTTGTAGATATGATTGCGATTCACCTCGCCTTCGGGAGTTAGGATCACGCTGTACAGGCAGCCCACTGGCTGCGGCATGACCATCACCTCAACGACATTGGCGATGAGATGAGCCGTATCGGTCTTGATGAGGTGCTGCCCCATCAGTGCGGCTTTGAGATCGTCGCTATCCCCCATATGATCAACAGGCAAGCCCGACGCAATGCGGAGATGCACAACCGGTTCGTCATAAATGCCTGCCATCAGTTTGCCGATGACGACTTTCATCAGGCGGCGGCGAAAGACATTCCCCAGTGCATCTTCGTTGGCGGTACGACCCCGTAAACGCAACAACTCACCGGGGGTCAGTTGGATGAGGGCTAGATCACCGACGAACCAGCGACCCTCATCGTCTTGAATCTGATCGCCCGGATGTCGCTCCGCAATCTCATCCTGCTGGAACTTAATCTCGCGGGCATGTCCGCACACCGACGGGAAAACGAGGGCGGTATCCGAAGTCACTGCTTTGACTGCCCCATAGCCTACATCGAGTCCGATGGTGAGCAGGCTGTCGGGGTTGGGTCGTTTATTATTCTTTGCCATCTTGTTTTGGTCCTTCCTATATAAAGGGATACAGAAATGCAAACAGAGCCAACCTACTCCCTGAAGGGGGGTAAGTCAGCTCTGGGATTGCCGTTTTGGTCGAGCAGGTGGTTTTCTACAACCCGTACCACCTCATGCAACGCGAAGGGGCGTGAACTTTGGTTTATATGAGATGTATCAAAACATGAGTATTTTTTTGGAAGGCAAGGCTCGACTGATCTTCGAGAACAGCCCGATTCGGGTCATTTTGGCCCAAAAGCAGGGCATGAACGTCTTTCGGGAAGATGCGGCTTTTCAGCATTTTAATGAACAGCACC
>JAIOHL010000030.1 GCA_019913005.1 Anaerolineae bacterium
GGTTTTCACCTATTGGGATTCATTGAGCAAGATATTTTTGGGAAGGGGTGAGGGGGCAACAACATTCACCCCTTCCTCGCCTGTGATTACAGCATGATGATAGCCGCCAGATGTAAACTGCCTGCGACGCACTTGTAAAAAATGTGTAAACTGGCCGAAGGCTTCTGGAGCAAAACCCCACCCGCGATAGACCCGTATGCACCCACATCAACGCGCCTATCGAACGTCAGGCTCAAACTCCTAACTTTCGTCAGTTACACCCCGCTATTAACCCGTTGTATGGTGAGAGCATCATCTTTGAATCAACTCACCGGAGCTACATGCCATGTTGAAAAAACTCATGTTGGTCTTGCTTACCGCTAGTCTGTTGCTGGTGGCTTCATTTCCGACCCATGCCCAAGACACCACGCCGACGGTAGAATCACTGCTAGGTTTTACCACAGGCGTGTTGGGCGATGAAGGCGAGGTCTATTACAGTGTCATCCTCGGTAGTGGCCCAGATGCCCTGACCGATTTGACCGTCACCGCCACCCTGCCGGAAGGCGCAACTTTCGTGGAGGTGTTCTGGACGCCCGAAGCCGCCACATTTATCGGGGAGGACGCTGGCACGGTCTCATGGACACTGCCCGAACTGGCCGCCGATACCATCATCGGGCCGTTTACCGTGACCGTCACCTTTGAGGAGGCCGAAGCCAACATCCCCACCAATATCCCGGCGTTTGTCACCCACGCCGAGGGCACATTGGAACTGCTGGCGGTGGAAGGGATTTTGGAGCCGTTTGAGACCACTGGTGTATTGGACATCGAGGAAGTAGGCACAGGCGTCGAACTGGCGAAAGTCGGCGACACCAATATCTTTGTGTTTGCGCCCCCCAACGCCTTTGATCGTCCCGTCAGTCTACGTTTTGAACTGCTGCCCGCTGGCGACCCAACCAACGTGCCCAGCGAGATCGAGGGCTATTGGTGGTGTACCAGTGTGCAGATTACCGTTGAACCCGCCGAGGCTGTCTCGCTGCTGCCCATCCAGATTTTCTTGCCCAATCGCCGCACGCTGACCCCCGGGATGCCGCTGTCGGACTTTGCCAAGCGCCTCGATTCGGAATGGCAGGTGTTTGGTCTCGCGGGCAACATGAGCCTTGCCCCGTCAGATGGCTTCGCCAAACCCAATTTGCAGACGCCCATCCCCGACGCGACAGTTGCGGGTAATGGCAACCACAGCATTATCGCCATTTTGATTGGTATCGCACCCATCAACCCCACCGCCCAACTTCTGTCACGGCTCATTGACGGCACCTCCAATACAATTGTCGGGGGCACGGGTGTCCTTGAGCAAGATCGCAAACGCGGCACGAGTTCGACCAGTGCGCTCCGGGCGGAGGATGGCAAGTCCACGTTGGGGATTATGGTGATTGCCCTATCCCACGAATAAGCTGCTCGCCATCGCAACACGCACCCAAGCCTTCTCCGATTTTTTGGGGAGGGCTTGGTGTTGGGCCACCGAATCGAATACACACATCCGCCAAAAGTCGGAGGGCCACTTCCGACTTTGACAGGTCGCTGCAAGGTGAAATTCCCATATACTGATGAATATCATCCAAGATTTATCAAGGGATTTATCAGCATGGCCGCCCGACCCTGTGACCGCACCACGCAACTTGCCCAAACGATTCCCGACGAACCGTTCTATGACATCCCCTGCACCGCTGGACTCATTCGGGTGCCGGGCGAAGGCAAAACGCTGACCTATGCCGGAACATCGGTGACTTTTAAAGCGATGAATGAGGACGCGGCGGGTGGCTGGACGATGCTGGAACTGAGCCTTGCCCCCGGTTTTGGCGGCCCCCTGCCCCATTATCATCGCGTCAAAACCGAAACCTATTATGTACTGGAAGGGCGTATTGTGTTTATGCTGGAATGGCAAGAAATGGCCCTTTCCGCCGGGGCGATGGTTATGGTCAAGCCCGGTGCGGTGCATACCTTTTGGAATATCGGCACAGGGCAGGCCCGCCTGATGGTCATGTCGTCGCCGCTAGGCACTGAAGGCTATTATGAAGCGATGGCGGCCATGTCTAACCGCGAACGCCAGTCCGCCTCGGCTGACCGCGCCAAATTTATGGCGATGTTGGTGCAATATGACCTGTATCCGGTGTGGGAATAGTACCTGCACTCGGCATTTAACCTCACCCCAAACCCCTCGCGCTTGTGAGAGGAGTTGCAATACGAGGTTTTTGCTCCCCTCGCCTATTGGAGAGGGGTCGGGGGTGAGGTAGGCCGCTCGTTATACTTCATCTATGTATCAAGGACACCTTTTTCATGACCGCCGATCTACACGCATGGTTACGTCGCCACCTGTCGGATTTACCCGACGAATTTACACCGAAACCCGTGCAATCCGGTTCATCCAGTACGGTGGTGATGATTCAAACCCCCAGCGGGCGCTATTTTCATAAAACCTGTGAAGTGGCGTTTGGCTTTGAGCC
The DNA here is from genome assembly GCA_019913005.1 of Anaerolineae bacterium. GTDB lineage: Bacteria > Chloroflexota > Anaerolineae > Aggregatilineales > J027 > CFX10. Next base: position 2,481 of record JAIOHL010000030.1, read on the forward strand.
ACCCGTGACCGCCGCTCTTGCCAAGTGGTTTCCGGCGATTATGCCCGACCTTGTGGCGTGGGATGCCGAAAACCGCTGGCTGCTGATGCGCGACGCGGGCGAAAATTTACGCAATCTCAGCCGGGCCAATGGCGCCAATTGGCCGCAGTGGGAGGCCGTGCTGCGCAAAATGGCCGCTTTGCAAATCGGCGCGATTGAGCATGTGGATGAACTGCTGGCGCTCGGCATCATTGACCGCCGACTTTCACAGTTACCGCCTCTCTATCAAACCCTGATTGCTGATAGCGCTGGACTGCTGATCGGGCAAGAGAATGGTATTTCAGCCACCGATGCCGAACGTCTACCCGCCTTTGCCGCCGAACTGCAACGGCTATGTGATGCAGTGGCCGATTTTCATGTGCCGCAAACGCTGCATCATGACGATTTTCATGCGGGCAATATCGGGGTGCGTGGCGATGAATACCGCATTCTCGATTGGGGCGAGGCCTGTATCGCGCATCCGTTTTATTCGCTGACCATGATGTTGCGTTATGCTAAATTTTTGTTTGAGGCCGACGGCGCAACGTTGGCCCATTTGACCGCCGCTTATCTGGAAGCATGGACGATTTTTGAGCCGATGGAGCGGTTATTGGAACTATTGCCGCTGACCCATCGGTTGTTGGGGGTGTGTCGCGCCGGAACGTGGGTCAGAGCGCTGCAAAATGCGGATGACGCCTTCCGTGCCGAAAATGCCGACGCCGTGCCCTATTGGGTGATGACCTGCGTCAATAACACGCCGTTTGAATAACGCCTAAATATGCGGTGAACCATGCCCAACCCCTCCCCATTTCATTTCAGACTCCGACACTTTTGGGGGCAGTGGAGGAAAAACCAACCTCACCCCAAACCCTCCCCAATTAGAGAGGGGCTTAAATACGCCGTTTTCGACTCCCCTCGCTACGTAGTGGCTGAGAGGGTTGGGGGGTGAGGATGTGTTATCGAGATTAATGTTAAGCGTTATAAGGCTTCATCGCCACCCTACCGTTTATCGGTGAACACCGTCGGTGTCACAGCCATCCACGTATGGACCCGCCGATCCACAATCATCTCCCCCACAACCTGCCGAAATTTCAACAGATGGGGGGTATCGAAATGGAGTTGACGCGCTTCGGGCGATTCAAACATCTCGAATAGGATAAATTGGGTCGGGTCGTCGGCATCCTGATAGACCTCAAAACGCAGATTGCCGGGTTCTTTGACCGTCGCGTGGGCATTTTCGATGACGGCAGCACGAAAGGCTTCGACGAAATCCTCTTTGACTTGGTAGATCACTTGCACAATCACCATAGCGCCCTGTCCTTGTGTTGGGTCGGAATATCAATGGGTCTAGGCGGATTGTACCGTCAAATGGGTCGCGTTGGCAGGCATAGGTTGGGCATTGAAAGCAGGGCGGGTCATAGACCACGCCCCTACAAGGCCGTTTTCCACCGTAGGGGCATGTCTCAGACTTGCCCAATTCTGAACTTCGCAACAGAGCAGGCAAAACCGACCTCACCCCAACCCCTCTCCCACGTGAGAGGGGCTTCAATACGCCAGATTCGACTCCCCCTCGCCAGATGGAGAGGGGGCCGGGGGTGAGGTCAACAGATTTGAAAATCCCTTGCTGATGCCATTTCCGAAAAACTGTCGGAGTGTGAACCAAGCATAGGGAGGGGAGAAAATCCCGTATTTAAGCCCTTCCCTATGTTTGGGGAAGGGTTTGGGATGGGTTGTTTTGACGGGATTAGGAAACCGCACGGACAAGGGATTTTGACTGTAAATCAAAAGGCTCACGACGCCGACGAGAACTTACATTGGTCGAGTTTTTTGAGCACCTCATCCAAGTGCGTGCCGCCATCATCCTCCGCTGAGGTCTGCTGGGTACAGTGGAGGAGCAAAATGAGATCAAACGTTTGCGACCAACCCGCGTAACCCATTGAGGCGATTTCTTCTAGAACCGGATCATCCGCAATCCAGGGTTCGCCGCCTTCGAGCATGATGTATTCAAAATCGGCATACGGGATGGGCAGGGGATTCAGGTCGTCCAATTCGGTGGGGTTTTCTGGTACATGGGCCTTGCTAGTGACCTCGCCGCGTTTTTGGAGCGTATCGTCTTTACTGCGCTTGGGGTTGTGATGATACTCGGCGGATAGCAGGCGCAAAATACCAAAACGTGGGGAAAGCCGCCGATGGGCGAAACGCAGCGTCCATTGCTGATCGCCCAAGCCCATCCAATCGGAGGAATAAACGAGTCGGGCCTCCTCATCCGACAACGAAAGGGTGGCTTTGTTGCGACCAGAGCCTGTCCAGAGTAGATGTTCATACACAGTAGTCATAGGAGAGCCTTTGGGTGGAGGTGGTGTTTATTTGGCAATTATACTCCCCTCCATCCAGACACGCCGCGCATTTACCAATGGGCATTAGCGCGGATGGGTGGCACGGCTATAGACGAATTTGTGCTCCGGGGCAGGGGGTTCACCTTCACTCTCAAAATAGGCCACCAACCTGTCTGGTGTCTCCAATTCATAAATCAACCACGGGGCGTTGGGTTTATTGGTCTGCAAAAAAATCGCCTTGTGAGCTTCCAGATGTACTAGCAAAAACGTGACGGCCTCATCTTTTTCTTCCCACCCCTTGAGGCCGGGATAAAAATGTTTGAGGCGTAGCTCTACCCCCTGTTCATGCGCTTCGATCAGCATCAGTTCATAGAACCAGTTGCTGTCACCCTTCTGCCAGCGATACATGCCCATAATTGCACCGCCGCCGATGCTCCAATGCTCCTCGATGATGTCGTCGCCGCGCTGCCCCTTCCACATCCCGGCAAACCACGCGATGTCTTGCGGCGTGACGTTGGTGAGTGCTTCAATCGGATATTTCGGCATGGAATATTCTCCGCCATGTTGGATGATTTGAGATTCTACATCCAAAGGCGGAAAATGGTTGCATCCAAAATCGAAAGTGTGCTATACTGCAAATCGTGAATCTTTTTATCCACGAATACCGAAAGCGAGGCGTAGTACATTATGGCACAAGCGAGAAACGTTAAAGCGATGGACGCGCTTTCGCTCTGGGTTGCCGCATAGTCTTCCATATCACCAAACAAGGCGCTTAAGCACCTTGTTAGCAAGAGTCTCCTTTTAGAACATAGCGGCCTGCTGCACACGCAGACGAAAACGCCTCCTGTCGTGACCCTCATTCCCAACGCCATACGGCTTGATGAGGATACGGCGGGATAGACGGTGTTTGGTTTCCCCGAAAATTTCACGGGCCGCCATCTCCAAAAAATCCCTCCCCATCTACCGAATCTAAACAAGGCGCTTAAGCATCTTGTTGAATGAGTCTAAGTTGTATTGCCGCGTCATGGAATCGGGTTCGCCGCTGATCTCATCCCGCCTGTTTTCGGGCCGGGTCTGAGCCATAAAACCAAAGAATCGTCCCCATCCCCTAACCC
>JAIOHL010000244.1 GCA_019913005.1 Anaerolineae bacterium
AACACTCAAATAGGGGCGAATATGGTTTTCAAACTGCTCTTCCGTTACACTTGTTGGAATCTGGCTCATCGGTTTTTGCTCTCCTTAGTCGTTGAGCATTATACCTTTGAGCCAGCCCCTAGATAAGTTTGAATCACTTCAACTCGCTTTTGAAGGGGATGGTCTGTGACTCATCCCTACAATAAATCAGTCATGTTTCGTATAACTACATCAGATGCCCTAAGAGCTTTGTCGATTTCATCGGGCTAATAAGTCCCATCAGGGAGATCAAAATTATCCATCCATGTCTCATATCCCCATTCCAATGGATTTATGCGAATGTTAGATGCAAATTGGCGATTTTCAGTTTTGTAGCTAATGAATCTTCTCATAGTTGATACCTTTATGAAATCAATCAACACAATATTAGCTTAGGCTGCATGGCTATCGCCACGTATGTCTGTTAACTTCTTGAACATCCTTTTCCCAGCCGTCTTATACCCTAAAGGGTCATTGGCCTATTCGAGGGAGTGTTCTATGGCACGCAAACGTTCGATTTTATTGCTGGTGATTGGGTTTTTAGTGGTGTGTCCACTCGTCACGGCGTTCTTGCTGGCGACAGTCGGGCATCCGCCGCGTATTTCCCCTCCGCTGACGCCGATTGTTTCCCCTACGATCTTTTTTGTGTTTACCCCTCCCCCTGATCCGCCTACAGCAACTGCCCCCGCAACCTTTGTACCGATTTTTGCCACCCATGCGGTGATTGAAACGCAGGTTGCCGGAACTGCTGTGGCCCTGACCCCATCCTCACACTAGCGCGAAATTCCGGCAAACCTTTGGACTTCTCGAAGACGCTCTTTTCGTGCAGGATAAAGCCGTTCAAGGAGGGGTTGGTATGGGAACTTTCAAACATCCGTCGGTGATCGCAGCGACTGGGTATCCCTTACATGGGGATGCAATCCGTGTTTATTTGCGAGGTTTTTATGAGGTTGAAACGGTGGGGCACACCATCTGGCAGGACGGGTTAGCCGAGCTAGATCGCCAGATGCTACTGACAAAACCTGTCGCCATTATCGTAGATAACACTTTCCCGTATCTGCCTCAAGAGGTGGCCCGGCGGGTCAAAGTGAAACTGCCTGCTTGTGGCTTGATCTATGTGGATTCCTCACCCAATATCTTCCGGGTGCTGCATTGTTTGGAACAGGGGTTTGTGGCGCATCTCTTTTTGGGGGACCAGCTTTCCGAAAGTCTAAAATTGGTGGTGGATATGGCGCGGCGCGGGGAACGTTTCCTCAGCCCGCATGTGTTGGGCCAGTATGAACGATATACGATGTATCGCGGGTTATTCACGAGCCTACCTAAAGCCTTATTGACCATTTTTAAGTTAATGGGGGAAGGCTTGAGTGTGCAGCAAATAGTGGGACGTACTGGGCTACGGCCTGAAGTGATCTACCGAAGACAGTATCGCCTGCGCCAGCATTTTGGCGTGGAAAGCAATGAGGCTTTGCTGGAAGTAATTCAAGGCGTGTTCGAGGATACGGCGACAGCCCTAGCAAAGCCTTAGAATTGAGTTAGTCACTAGAACTGTCGCATTAACCCCAAAACTTTGCCCACTATCTGTATCTCATCCCGCCTACATCTTAAAGGCTGCATGACCGACATCAGCGGTTCAAGGTACACCCATTCCCCTTCGTATTTCAGCCTCCGAATGCGGGTTTCTTTTTTGGCTGGCAGCATAATTATCCCAATCTCGCCATCATTCAAGCGACTTTGCCGCCGAAGTACCACCACATCCCCGTCGTTCACCATGGCATCATACATCAGATGGGTATTCACTCGTAGGGCATAGACATCATCGGCAGCCCTACCCTTTAGCCACTCCGTAGGAATTTCATGCCTACGCCCGTGACAGGGTACACGCTCGGAAAAATTGGTAATGATCTCATCTAGCATAGGAACACTCACAGAGGCGGGCGGTTCGAAGTAATGGTCTGGAATACGCAGCCCGCGTGAGATGCCATGCCCTTTCTCCAAAAAGCCTGTCTCAACTAGGCGATTGATGTGGTAGTACACGACGGATGTAGACGAGATGTCTAACCCGGTCATGATTTCGCGCATGGTTGGTCCATAGCTGTACCGGTCCATAAATCGCTTGATGAAGTTAAAAATCCGCCTCTGTTGGTAATGCAGCTGCTCAAAATAGATAGGTTTATTGCGTGTGGTCATGTGCTTGTTTACCCTTCCTGCTCAATCCAACCGCGTTTCATCGCTTCAATGAGAATTTGCCCGGTGGTTTTTACCCCAAGAACCTGTCGGATACGGTGTTGCAAGCTGTAGATAGAAGAGGCGGATACGCCCATTTTCATGGCGATCTCTTGCGGGGACAGATACCGCCCCATGTAACGAACCACCTGCATTTGGCGCAGATTCAGTGGATTATCTTCATGA
>JAIOHL010000245.1 GCA_019913005.1 Anaerolineae bacterium
GGGTTGGATTTCAGGTCACTACAACCCTAGTTTCATAGGAGGCTCAGGCAATGACCCACTATCTATTGAATGTCGGCAGTATCAAGTGTTATGTCCTCTCGGATGGGGATGAAGAGACCCCAAAATCTGAAATAAGGGGCATGTTCAGTGAAGAATCTCCGGCGATGGATGCGGCGGTGGAGGCGTGGACGGGTTCGACGACCTTTTCCATGAACTGCCTGTTGATTGAAGCCGACGGGGAGCGGATTTTGATTGACGTGGGCATGGGCAAACTCGACGCCTCCCATAGTCCGCAGCTACCCACGCGCCTACAGGAGCTTGGGGTCACACTGGATCAGATTACGATGGTCGTTTTGACGCATGGGCACGGCGATCATATCGGGGGAGTCGTGACGGATGAGGGTCAGTTGGTCTATCCCAACGCCCGCCACCTCATCAGTCGCCTCGATTGGGAGCATTGGACAGGCCCCGCCATGCGCCCCATCTCGGAAAAATGTCTGCTGCCGCTAAAAGATCATATCGAAAAGATTGACCCGAATACGCCGCTGGCGACAGGGGTGCGTACCATTGGGGCGTTGGGGCATACCCCCGGTCAGTTGGGCATCGTGCTGGAATCCGGCGGGCAGAAATTGATAGATATGGTAGATGCGACCCATCACCCGATTCAAATGGCGCACCCCGCATGGTCGCCCAAATTTGATTTTGACCCGATTCAAGCCGCTGCAACGCGCCGTGCCCTGTTCGCGCAAGCCGCTGATGAGGGCTGTTGGCTGATGGCCTATCATTATGCCTTTCCGGGCATCGGCACAGTGACACGGGTGGGGGAAGGATTCGAGTTCCATCCGCTGGCATAGGGCTGTGGTGCGCTGTGATAATAAGCCTAGATGAGAAGTAACAACCCTCATCCCTCAGCGCCTCTCCGCAAGCTGTTCAAACTCCGACACTTTTGGGGGGAATGAAGGAAAAACCGACCCTACCCAACCCCTCCCCCACGTGAGAGGGGCTTCAATACGCCACTTTCGACTCCCCCTCGCCAGATGGAGAGGGGGCTGGGGGGGTGAGGTCAATATGCCCAGAATCCCTTCCTGATCGCCTTCCCGAAAAACTGTCGGAGTCTGAAGTGTTTGGGATGGGGTTAGCCTGTCCTCACAGATTCCATATCTCGTAATAGAATCTACTTATTTAGTAGACTTTTATTCCTGTCCTAAATATGAGACAATAGGATTACAGCCACCCAGTAGTGAAATGAGGTGTTTCTCATGATTGACATGAGCCGTCTAGATCATAATGGTATTACTCAGTTTGGTCGGGAGCTACTGCGTCAACGTGATAAGCAATTGGGGAGCTTTGAAGAAGTTGCCCAAGTGTGTTGTTCTGCGTTCTATCGGGCTTTTACGGACGCTGATGGCAACCCCGCCTTTGCTCTTTTTCGGATTTTTCGCATTAGTCGTTATCCAGAACTGACCCCGGAAATGAAGGCCACCGTAGACCCCGCTGATGACCAGTGGTTAACACTGATGGCAACCATTGGCGACGAACCCGCATGGTGTGATCGGCGTCAGTCGCAGGGTCACGGCTGTATTCCAAAGGCCGCCGCCATGCAAGCCCCGATGCTAACCGAGGCATTTCGGGAATTGAACCTCACGTGGGAAGGCACACCCGCTGGTGAAGGTTTCCACCTTGCTCGACTGGAAGAGCATATCTCCTCGCGTTATTTTTATGTGCGCGATGCCGTCGGGAGTCACTACATCCCCGCCCAAGCGGATTTCGTCGTGCCCTATGACGTTCAATCGGTTATTGGGCTTGGCAGTGGGTTTATGTCGGGCGCGGCAGCCTTCGCCATCGGATTTTCCAGAGTGCGCGTCGGCGATGAGCAAGCCGCCGTTTTTGCCGAAATTAGCCCCTATCTTTTGACGGTACTCGCCAGTTATGAGGAGCGGGGCACGATCTGGAGTTGAAGCCCGCAGTTGCCAGATTCAAATGTGGTCAGGTCTTAGCCCTGCCCTACATAACGGCATGGTGATGGGGTTCTGTGGGGGTCAGGCTCAGACTGACCCTGCTCACTCTGCAACTGATACCAAATTCGGGCAATTCATATCCGTTCAACCCCACCCCCGACCCCTGCCTCCAAAGCATTAGGGAAGGGAGTAAGCACGCTATTGAAGCCCTTCCCTTTGTTAGGGGAAGGGTTTGGGATGGGGTGAGCCTTTACCCGAATTCTGAAACGCCCGCTGGGTTCCGGCCCATATACGGGGTCAGTTCATCCCGATATTGATCCAGCGCCTGCCATGCTTGATCCTTGCCCCAATGATAATCCGCCCCCTTGCGCTCGGCGTGGTCACGATCCAACACTTCCAGCCGATTTGCCAGCCCGGTCAGCAGCGTTTCACGATCCGCTTCCTCCAAATCCGGCGCATCAATCAGTGACACCATGGCGGGGATGGCGTCATCGGACAGCGACAGCAGATAGGGTACATCAATTTTGCCCGTCTCATCAAACCGTTCGACATTATGCCGCGCGATAAACTGATCCATATTAAGGGCATTCAGCGTGCCCACATAACCAAACATACACACCAGCGCCCCGACAAAAAACACCACCAGTCGGCGATGCAGCAGCACATCCGCCAACAAGATCGCCAGCAGCACCCCCAACCAGCCCATAAATACCGCACTCGCAAACCGCAGTTGGGTATAACCGTAGGCATCTTCATACAGGGCCAGTCGCCGCCACGCCGCCACCAAGATGACCCCCGTCAGCACGATCAAGAGGGTCGTCAAAATGCGAAATAACTTTTCCTCTTTTGGCTGGCGATGGGTCGTCCATTCCAACACACCGATTAACCCGGTGGTCATAATCGAGACGGCCAGCATTTCATAAAAGCCACGTCGGGCATATTCGGCATAGGTGTACCCCTGCACCGAGATGTTGGAATCGCCGCCGAACAAGTAGCGGCCCTGCAAAATGACAAATACCAGAAACAGCAGATTAACGCTGCCCAACAGGATGCTCGTCTCAATCATGCCCAGCCGCCCCACGTTGAACTTTGGGTCGTCCACTTCTTTTTCGAAAAAGGGCGGCCCAAAAATCAGCAGGCGCAGCATGGAAAGATTGGCCCACATCAAGAACGCGATGAGGAGTATCTGCACCACAAGGTCAGTGTCGGGACTGAGCCAGCCAAATACGCCTTCCAGTAAATCGCCAAACACGACATCGGCGGAACCCAGCAGTATCCCGAACACAATCAGAATCGGCACGGCCAAAATCAAGCCGCGCACCACCGCCTTCGTCCGTACCATCTCGGCGCTGTTGACGTGTAAATGATCGAAATAGCGGGCGCTGTTGGTAATCAGCATCAGTGGCCCTTCAATCCATCCGGTCATAAAGCTCTCGATGGAGGCCATAATTGAATAGACGACGCCCCCACCCAAAAACCGCTTGATTCGGCCAAACCGGATGAACACAAACAGGGATCCGACGGCGAGGATCAGGTTCATCAGGGACAGCGGTTCGGCGGAGCGGACGGCGAGGAACAAGGCGAACACGGCGGCGGGCAGACCAAAAATGAGATGTTTCCAATAGAGCGCGGCCTCAAACGCGATCAGCATGGCAACCCCCACCCCTACCAACAGCGTGGTATAGATGCCCATGTTGATGCCCAAACGCTGGTCATAAAACAGAAAATTGCCAATGATGGCGATTAACAAACAATTGGCCGCCACCAATAGGCTTTGCCGCTCACGGAGTTGCATATCGGCGGGGGGGTGACTGAGCACCGCTTCATTTGGAATTTCCATCGTGTACCCTCCTTGAAATTGAGGTTCGCTTGAGCTGCTCTGTTGCGAAGTTCCAAATTAGGCGGGTCGTGGTGCGATTCAGATTTGGGCAGGGCTAAGACCTGCCCCTACTAAATGGCGTTACGATGGGATTCTGTAGGGGTTGGGCTAAGACCAACCCTGCCTTTGAAACCGAACCTTGCAACAGAGCAGCTTGAGCCATGAAACGTACCGGAGTGCAGGCTCGATATTATTGTAGGTTGCCGTGCGAGGGTGTATCAAGCACTCAGGTGCGTTGGGTCGTGAGTGCTGGTGTGTTCGTCCGAAGTTCGAGCAAAGGGAACCCCATCCCCAACCCTTCCCCGTAAACGAGGAAGGGCGTCAACAGGGCTTTTTCCCCCTCACCGTCTACGGGGTAGGGGGC
>JAIOHL010000246.1 GCA_019913005.1 Anaerolineae bacterium
CGCGCTTGCCACACCCGCCCCAACCGAAGCCCCGACTGAAGCAGGCACCGGCGCAGGTACAGACACGACCCCTGTCGCCACCGATGTGACGCCCGTACCCTCCATCACCGTTGCTCCTGTCGCCACCACCCCCGCCGCGCCGACTGCCACGCCAATTCCACGTCCAGAGGATACTGCTGGGACGTTGCGCCTGATCTATAACAACGGCACAATGACGGTCTATAACGGTACGGATCAGTTGTTGGATCTGCGCGGATTGGAATTTGTGTCGCCGGACAACCGGGTACGCTTTATCAGCCGTGACTTTGGTGCGTTCTCGCTGACCTATTTTGAGCCGGGGCGCTGTATCCATGTCCATCTCTTCAGCCAAGCCTATTCGCCGCCAGAATTTTGCCCCAGCGGGCCAGTGACGACCCAATTGGCCTATCAATCGGGTTCGACGGAACATCTCTATTTTGTGTGGAATGCCAGTTTTGGTTATACCAGTTTCCTTGTTCAACGCAACGGCCAAACGGTAGCGACATGCGAAATTGCCGCCGGACAATGTACCGTGCCTGTGCCCGTGACCTATTTCCCGGTAGAGTCATTAGAGCAGCAATAGCAAGTCATTTTTTACCCCCTGTCTCGATGTATTTTGAGGGAGGGGGTTCTTCTCTCCCACGAGTGTGATTTATGAATGACACACAACGCCGACGGATTTTGACGGTGATATTCTATGGGCTGATGACCTTGAATGTCTTGTGGATTCTTGGGCTGCTGAGTGGTCAAATCCCGCTGAGTTGGGGCATTGTCGTCCTGATTGTCCTGTTGGTAATTTTGGTGTGGTATACGCCGTCTAATTATTTCTATCGGCGTGGAGTACGGTATCTCAAGAAGAATGCTTTTCAAGAGGCGCTGGCCGAATTTACTCAATGTTATCTATCCAACAAGAAATGGGCAAAGAGCCTTGATATGCGTGCATGGAGTCTAATAGAACTGCGAGACTATGCCGGAGCGTTTGCAGATTTGGATGAAGCGACCCGCCTGAAGCCCAAATTCTACGAACCGTACATGATGAGGGCGCATATCTATTGTCTACAGGATGATTTTCAAAACGCGACACTTGAGCTAGAAACCGCCTTCAGACGACAACCGAGATCCCCGTTTCTTCTGAATATGCGTGGCAATGTCCGCCTTTCGACAGGCCAATATGAAATGGCACTTGAAGATTTTAATGAGGCCATTCGCCGGAAACCAAAAAACGCCGCTCTCTATTCCAATCGGGGTGGAGTGTATTTGCGCACTGGGCAATTGGCGGCGGCTCTCGCTGATTTTGAGAGGGCAATCCAGCTAAACCCCAACTTATCCAACGCCTATCACAATCGAGGCGAATATCATTTGTTGCGGCAAAATTATGCGGCGGCCCTTGCGGATTTTCAGAAGGCCAATACGTTGAATCCACTTTCAGATCACGCGGTTGCTGGCTTGGCCCTAACCCACTTCCTTATGGGGAATACCGCTCCAGCTAGGAATTTTTGGCACTTGCTGGTCGAACGCAATTTCAATTATGCCGATGAAAATTGGGCGATAGCCCATCTGCGTTTACCATCTGAACTGGATGCTGTGCTGCGCCAATTAGTCAATCCTGCCTAAAATGCCCTCAGTTTGAGAACCCTACAAGCCTGCTCCGTGTATTCATGGTTAGAGTACACGGAATCTATCCCCCGTTTGCATCAAATGAGAACCCGTGTTTTGCTACCAATTGATGAAGCGGAGAAGAGTCATGGTAAAAAAGAGACCGACGATCACGGTGGGTGTGTTGGTCATGAAAGAAAATCGGGTGTTATTGATGAGGCGGCGCGGGCCACATGGCAGCGGGATATGGACAACGCCTGTTTCGCCACTTGAATTTTGGGAACAACCTGAAGAAGCTGCGATTCGTGCCGCCTTTGAAGAGGTCGGGGTACGGCTGACGGATGTGCATTTTCGCGGTCTGACCAATGATATTTATGAGACCAGCGGACGCCATGCAGTCACGATTTGGATGGAGGCCCAACACGCTGCCGGGGAAGCCATTGCCAACGATGAAGAACGAGTAGAGCGTGTGGAGTGGTTTGAATGGACGAGCCTGCCCAAACCCATCACTGCGCCGTTGGTGAATTTATTGGCAGGGCGATGTTATCCACAGCAGGAGATTTTTCCAGAGGGGCAGGATTAGCATTGAATGATAGGAAGGTGGAATTAGAACGAGAGGATCAACCCGCCGCGCTCTATTTAGGCAATATCAAAATCGCTGCAAATCGTAGACTGGAGTTTCGATAGTGCGTGTGGGTGCTTCATCTGACCACACGATGTTTTGGATGCGCTCCACAATATCAGGGTCGTAGAAGGTTTCGCCGCATTGTTCACAAACCCAAGCAGGCACGTTTTCAATCACGATCAGACGACCCTCCACCCCTTGAGTCGAAACCCATTCGGTGAAGGCGGTCATCTGATGTTTGAATTGACATGGCATCACAGAATGCCTGTGATTCGCATTTCACGCGGGTGGTCAATTGTGAAACTCAAGATGAGTTCCTGTGTCTCGTTCGGCCCAAGTGGAATCTTCCATTGCAGCACATTTTGTTCGCTTTGTTCGTCGGGTTTGGGCTGCACCTCTTTGACCCGCACACCAATATCCTCATGGCGCGAAATCGGCACTTGATCGGTCACAGTGACAATAGTCGGTGCGGGTAGGTGGTTGGTCAGGGTGATTTTATAGGAAAAGACGGTGCGCCGAATATTGCCGATCAAACTGGTCGAGGCCGAACGTTCGGTCATTTCGCGCTGAACCGTCACCCCTTCATCCACCCCCAATACAAAAATGGCTTCCTCATCGGCGGCGGTCATCTTCAATTGGGTCTTGCCAATGAAATCCCCGCCATGAAAGATCGAGGCCGCCCCTGCTAACCAAACAAAACCCGATGTATTGGTTACTTTGGCACGCAGGCACACACTGTTGGCGAGGCGTGGCACGGTGACATAATCCATCAGCGCCGATAGCTCGAAGGTGCCCAAGACGGCCCGCTGCGGTTGATTATCACTTTTGACGACGCTGGTCTTGATGGCGCCGTAATTAACCACCGGACTGGTTCCGGTCAATTCCAAAGATGCCTGTTCCGAAATGGCATCAGGATTGGGTGGAGCTTGATCCCGACTGAAGGGACTGCGACCCAAACGCGGCGGATTTTGATCTTCCTCTTTGCGTCCAAAGGGGCTGTTCAATGGCTTGCGATCCGAGGGCAGCGACCCAAACGGGCTAGGCGGTGGCTCTGGATCGGGTGGACGCGGCAAAAATGAACGTGGCGGAGCAGGTGGGGCGGGCGGCGCGGGTGGCTGAAATTCATCTACGTACCAAGGCGATAACTGCGGCAGGGTCGCTTGCTGAAGAGGGCGGGCGGTGGTAAACGACATCGGTACGGCGGGCCAATCCTCACCGGAGGTCTGGCGGATTTGGGCCAGATAGGTGACGACCAGTTTTTCATCCACCAAACGGATGTCGTAGGCGGCTTCCCATGAGACCTGTGACACCTTATAAATAAAACTAAGCTCGGCGAGGGCAACAGCGGACTCGGCAATCACGGTGATGCGGGCGGTGTAGGGCGTGGTCGAGATGGGACGCTGACCAAAGGGGCGGAAGCGCGGGCCGTCGTTGGCGGGCAATGAGGGATTCAGCTTGTCTTCCAGCGGTTTCATTTGCTGTTCCAGCACGCGGCGCTGACGGGCAATGTCACGGCGGGCGGCATAGGTCGCGTTTAGTTCATCCACGAGATAGCGCGAAAACGCCCCAATTTGTTCAAATCCGGCGGTGCCTTCGACCATCGCGTGGCTCAAATCGTCGGTGCTGGCCTTGCGGAGTTTCTTCAAAAATTTCAGCCGCTCCACCTGAGCCGCATCGGCATCGGCCAACGCCTGATCTTCTTCGCTCAGTTGGTCGAGTTGATTGCGCACCTTTTGGGCGTCTATTTCGGTTAGTGGCCCTTGCGCGATGACTTCGATATTTTGGATTTTGATCCCACTGAGGCTGGCAATTTTGGCACGCACGGACTGCGGATCGAGGGTAGGGGGCAGGGACTCAATAACCAAAAGGTTTTCACCGGGGGTCAAGGCGTGCTGACCCCGCCGTGTGACCCACGCATGGGTTGGCGAAACGGTAACTTCTACAATTGTCGTATCTAAGCGCGTCATGAACTTTTGCGCCCCGTATCTGCCAGTACGTATCAAGAAAAGATGGGGCGACTGCCTCCTCCAAAAAGCGAAATATTGGTTACTGGCAACCAGCAAGCTGAAAAGCGAAATCCGGCAAGAATTTGTTGTATAGGTAAATTATATGTTTATATACAAATTTTTGACAAAACCCAAAGGTACTATTTGTTCGCTCAGTTGGAAACGAGTTTGCTTGTCCTTATATTATTTACCAAACTAACCCTTGCTATTGTTAGGGGATTGTAGATTATTCTTGTCAAATTGACCATGTTGAGACCCTGCGCTACATTTTACCGATGCCGCATCTATTGTTTTGAGTCGCAGTGTTATTGTTTGAAAGGTTGCCTCATGTTGACCAGAAATCGCCTTGTTCTATTGATAATTCCGCCATTGACCGTGTTGGGTCTATTGTTTGTACTGCCCCTATTCACGAGTGGGGGGAATAATGAGTTGTTTTGTGGGGATACGGCCAATGCCCAAGAGAATCCCTGTTTGGCTGCGGAGGGTACTGTTAGCGCCCAGCAAGTTCTACTTATGCAGGCCACGATTGATAACCTCAATTACCAGATTGGCCTGAAGGACGCCGCCGCGACGATTACCTCAATGGAAAGCCAGATGCAAGCGGTTTTGGCATCGGGTTCTGCGCCAGAGGCTACTCCAGCACCCTATGTGCCCGTCGCCGATTTGTTAACGGATTACAGCCCCTCCACTGGCCCGGAGGATGCAGCGGTCACATTGATTGAATTTTCGGATTATCTGTGTCCCTACTGCGCTCGTCATCACGCCGAGACGCATGATTATTTGCTCCTGCACTATGAGGGCCTGCTGCGCTACGTTTACCGCGATTATCCCATCATCGGCGGCAACGCGACGGCGCTCATTTCAGTGGCGGCCCATTGTATGGACGATCAAGGGCTATACTTCCAATTTGCCTCTCGCGTGTGGGCCAACCAAATTAGCGAAAGCAAAATAGACCTAGACCGGACGGCTCTGGCATCATTGGCGGCAGAATTGGGCGCGGACACAGCCGTTTTTGATACGTGTTTTACGGAGGGCGCGGCGATTGATTATATCAATCAGGATTATCAGGCAGGCCAAGCGCTAGGGATTAATGGCACGCCTACCTTCTTCGTCGAGGGTCAGCGATTTGTAGGGGCGCAACCTTTGAGTGCGTTTTTGGATTTGATTGATGCCGAATTGGTCAAGAAGGGCATTACGCCGCCTGCACGCGATTAGGCCGAGGAATAAAATTCCCCAGCTACGAAAACCATGTCCATTAAAAGGACAGGGCGTGGCTCGGCACGACGAACATTAACTTTTTGTACAGAAATCCATCCCTGAAAAATGGGTGAGAGTACCTATTGAGGACTCCCACCTTATTTTTATTGTTCATCAAAAAGGAATGATGCCTATGCTGCCCCCGTTACCGAAAGATTTTGTGATACATCCGGCCCGACTGGAAGATGTGGAGGAAGTGGCACGCACGATTAGCGCCTATGCCGACCAATACCCCGGTGAACCTAAGATTTCACCCCAACGCTTACTTACATTTTGGCAAATGCCGGGGACGAATTTGGAGACCGATTCGCGGGTGGTGTTGAATCCGGCGGGGCAGATGGTGGCTTATCTGCTGATGCGGCAGGAATCTTATACACGGTGCGATGGTTTTGTGCATCCCGATTATCAAGGCTTGGGGATTGGGCGGCGCTTGGTCGCCGAGGGAGAGCAGCGGGCCGCATTGACCACTGTACCACCCGACGCGAAAATTTTTGTGCGGCATCAAATCAATCATGAGGATCGGGCGGCGGCGGCATTATTGACCGAGATGGGTTATCGGTTCATCCGGTTTTTTGTGCAGATGGGCATTCACTTTGGGCCGACACCCCCTCCCACGCCGGAATGGTCGCCGGGGATTACGGTTCGCACCGTAAGGTCGGAGGAAGATTTGCGCCTGACGTATGAAGCGGCGATGGAAGCCTTCCGCGATCATTGGGACCCGCACCAATTTACCTTTGACCAGTGGCTGCATTTTCGAGTCAAGCGCCCTGATTTTGAGCCGTCGTTGTGGTTTTTGGCGATGGATGGCGATGAAATTGTCGGCACGACATTGGGCTATCCCAACCGTGATGATGACCCGAAATTTGGCTGGATTTCCGAGGTGTCGGTGCGGCGCAATTGGCGCAAACGTGGGATCGGCATGGCGCTCATGTATTCGGCGTTGGGGGAATTTCATCGGCGGGGGTTTGAGCGGGTCGGCCTGAATGTGGATGGCGAAAATCCCACCGGGGCGAAACGGCTGTATGAACGAGTTGGCATGTCGGTGGTGACGCAGGCGGATACGTATGAGAAGGTGATCCGCGAGGGGGTAGATGCTAAATCATGACCAAAACGTTATTTTGTGACACGGGGCTAAAGCCGCCGTGCTGAATCTAGCTTGAAAGGCGGGCTAGGCAACATGCGAGCCGCTGTGGATTATTACTTGGCGCTTCCATACAGGATTGAGCTTATCCCCGACGAGGATGGGTATTGGTTTGTACATATTCCACTCCTGCCGGGGTGTATAACACGAGGGTCATTGCGTGAAGAAACCCTTAATATGCTTGACGAAGCCAAAGTCCTCTGGCTCGAAACGGCCCTAGCGGAAAATATCGCTATTCCAGAACCAGAGGGAGTTAACCCCACCCCCTAGCCCTCCCCAAACATAGAGAGGGGAATAAAAGCCGTATTCACGCCCTTCGCCGTGTTCGGGGCAGGGGGCTAATTTTTGGGAGTGCGCCGCCGGATTTTGCCGTCCGCAAAGACATGGGTGTCATGCGTTTTGGCATCATTTTTGGCGACGACGGCGTAGACCTGCTCGACAATCTTTTCGATATCTACCCCGCTGGCGAAACAGACCCCAATCGCCGTCACCATCACATCGGCGGCTTCTTCGGCGATATGGGTTTTGTCTGTGCCGATTTTGGCGGACTCGATTAATTCTTTGACCTCTTCCTCAAAATTTTTGATACAGCTTGCTAATTCCGGGGTGACACCGAATCGCACAAAAAAATCGTGGGTAGATTGGGCGAGGTCGCGCAGTGGGTCGCCGGTGTTGTGATCCATGTGAATTTAGTCCTTTGAGTCAATTTGTAAAATAATTTGAGTGAATCATCAAAAAATTAAAAAATTTGTTGACTTGCACCAAAAATTTTGGTACGCTTTGTTAAATAGGAGCGTGGTATGCGAAAAATATTGGAAAAATGCCCTACGTGTGAAAGTGACATGATCGTCACGCGGTTAAGCTGTCCGACCTGCGGCACAGTGGTGCAGGGGGCCTATCAACCCTGCTCGTTTTGTAAACTGCCGCCGGATGATTTGCGTTTTGTGGAGGTGTTTGTCGCGTGTCGTGGCAACCTCAAAGACATGGAGCGCGAATTGGGGGTCAACTATTGGACAGTGCGGAATCGGTTGACCGAGGTGGTGCGCCGATTGGGGTATGAGGTCAATCCCGAAGAGGAGGAGAAAATTCAACATCAGAAACGCGACATCCTCAAATCATTGGAACGCGGCGAAATCACCGTGTCGGAAGCTGAAGGACTGTTAGCGCAGTTACGAGAGTTTGGCCCTCAGGAATAGTTGCGACCTGTTCACTGAAGGCCGTTAGTCTCACAAGTCTAAGTGTTCATTGTAATCGAAAATCGGTTGGGATGGGAGTCTGAGTTATCCCCACCCCTAGCCCCTCCCCATTGCATGGAGAGGGGAA
>JAIOHL010000247.1 GCA_019913005.1 Anaerolineae bacterium
GTTTTGCGATTGCGCCTCGATTGGCGGAATGGCAGGCCGCTGGATTGTCATTTGAAAAAGATGCCTTGCTGTCAGGTTTATATCCTGCTGTCAACCCCTTCACCACCTATGAGGGCGATTGGCAGTTTAGCGATTTGGGGGCGGATGCGGGAACCGTTGATCCGAATGACCCGAATGTGTATGACATCCAAAATTCGATTCGAGTAACCTTTCGTGGCACGGACTTCGCTATGCTGGTGCGGCGGGATGATTACGTGGCGTATCTGGCGATTACGATTGATGGGCAGAAAGCCAATAAATTACCCACCAACAAACAGGGTGAATCCTTCCTCATTTTGACCTCCCCTAGCCGAAAGCCGACCACTGATTTAATCTCGATTGCCAGTGGGCTTGATGACGGACTGCATGTCGCCGAAATAGTGCATCGTCCGTGGCAGGGCGATGATCGTTGGGCGATTGCGGGCTTCGCGGTTGCCAGCGCACCAAATGCCCTACCCTATAAACGGGCGCAGGTTATCGCCGCGATCTTTGGCCTATTGTCCATCGTCGGCATGGCAGGGTCGGCCTATCGTCTGCCTTTCCGCCAAGTCAAGATGCCTTCACGCGAGGCCCTGCAAAATATCGCCGATGTTGCGCTCACCCTCATCGTCTCGCTTATTTTTGTGGTCGGCGTTGTCCTCTCGTGGGGCGATATGGTCACAACCTTTTTGCGGCGTGACACTCCGGCTTTGATTGTCAGCCTTACCTCCATGAGCGTGGCCTATTATTCGCCAATTGTGTGGGGCACGCTGGTAGCGTTGGCGGTCTTTGCAGTGATCGTGTTCAATCGTCCACTGATGGGCCTGTTGGCAGTGCTGTTTTGGTCGGCTTATTTCACCGCTACCCTTGATGCCTATGTGCAGTTGATTGCGGTGGTTGAGGTCATGTTGGCGATTAGTGCCGCCGCCATTATCGGACGTGGATTATATGAATGGGCTAAAATACGCCGTTCTGCAACTCCGCTCCTAAACCCCCTCCCCAAACCTAGCGAGGGTACTACTTCAAAGCCGCAATTGTTATTCCTAAATTTTTGGAATCGGCTGAGTACGCTCGACATCGCGCTGATTATATTTTTGGGGTTGGCGGTTATTTCCCTTTCATGGGCCGATTTGCGAACCGAGGCCCTGCGTGAATTGCGGACGATGATTTTTGACCCATTAGTATTCTACCTGCTGCTGCGGGTGGCCCGCCTTCAAGAAAAAGACCTCTCACTGCTTGCCGAGGGCTTGATTTTGACTGGAACGATGGTGGCCGTAGTTGGGCTTTACAATTACGTCACCGAAACCTATGTGGTGTTGACGCCGGAGGGGTCAAAGCGGTTAGTGGGAATTTATGGCTCACCGAACAGCGTGGCTTTGCAATTGGGGCGCTGCCTACCCTTTGCCTTTGCCTATGTCATTTTACCCGTTGGGGCATGGCGACGAATCTATGCGGGGGTCGGCGGCGCGATTATGCTGCTGGCGGTGCTGTTAACCCAGAGTATCGGCGCGATTGTGATTGGCCTACCCGCAGCGTTCGCCATCATCCTGTTGGGCTGGCAGGGGCGACGGGCATGGTTGCCATTAGGTGGATTGGCGGTGGCTGGTTTGGTCGCGTTGATTCCCTTATCTCGGCTGATTCCTCGCCTCCGCAACGTTTTCGATCTTAGCAACAGCACCACCCTGTTTCGGGTCAATTTGTGGCGCAGCACGGTTGAATTGATTAAAGACCATCCCATTACAGGCGTGGGTCTTGACCAATTTTTGTATGCCTATCGGGGACGCTATATTTTGTCCGAAGCGTGGGCCGACCCCGACCTCTCCCATCCGCATAATGTGGTGTTAGATTATTGGGTGCGCTTGGGGATTTTCGGCGTATTGATCGGTGTGTGGTTACAAGTCGCGTTTTGGCGGACGGCACTGGCGGCGTATCGTCAGGTGCGGCGTTCCAATCCGGTGCTGCTGGCGATTGTGTTAGGTGCGATGGGCAGTATGGCGGATTTCTTGGCACATGGCATGATTGATTCGGCCTATTTTGCGATTAATTTGAGTTTTATTTTTGTGCTGCTGCTGGCGTTGGTGCAGGGGGTTAGGGAAGCGTCGGAATAAATTTATGGCTTTGGACCAATTCGGCGCTAAAGAGAGAGAGCGAGCCGAAATCCCACATCACAGCCTAGCTTATCAAGATAGATCCAGTAGCTGAAGGTGGTGCGGAGATAGTCGTGACCGCTGTGTCTCCATGATCCACCCCTCACCACCCGAGGCTTGCCTTCAGCCATACGCACGCTTTCTGTACCCCAACCGATGCTAGATGCTCCCAACTCGGATGAACACCACTCCCAAACATTACCACTCATATCCACTACGCCATAAGGGCTTTTGCCATTAGAGTATTGCCTCACCGGGGTGGGGCCTTTACTCTTAAAATTACACTTACGCTTGTCAAACTTATCTCCCCAAGGATAGCTCCAGCCAGTGTCGCCAATCGCGGCCCGCTGCCACTGCTGCTCGGTAGGGAGTAGGATGAGTTGGTCAGTTTTATATCCCAACCAACGGCAGAACGCGGTGGCATCGTACCAATTTACATTCGTGCGCGGTAGGCTATTGCCAGCGAAAGCAGTATCTTTCGGTATATCATTTTGTATACGCCACTGTTTGGCCTCGCCCGAATAATCCCACCAGTGTTCATTCACATAACCATCTCTAGCATTCACAAACACTTGATACTGCAAATTCGTCACAGGATACTTGGCAATAGCAAAATCCGAGATTTCATATGTGCCAACGACGATACCAACGGCATTCTGTAACCTGACCATACCGCCGGGTATGTCTATCCATTCAAACGGCTCCCCAATCAAATCACAGATAACTTCTGAAAGATAGCTTTTTTGTGGCAACGCAGGTGAGGAATGATTATTTTTTGCAGCCGACAATACAAATTCTTCTATCGGCACATCTGAGTCAAAGTTCGATTGAATTTGCGGGGCCATTGACATTTCGCGGCGGCGTTGCGTTTGGACTTCGTTACGGAGAGCTTGTAAACTTTCGGTTTCGAGCGTCGCTAAGTCGTACCAATGCGGAATAGTCACTCCCGACGCTTGTATACGGGCAATCCAATCTATGACCAGCAGCCAATTTTTATCCTCGTAAGCCTCTGTTAAGGTATTTAGAACCTCGCTTAAATCAAAATCCGTTAGTGCGACTGGAGTGATTGATGTTTCTGGCACTAATTGGTGGATTTCTTGTGCGGACAGCTGAGCCTCCATATTGTTCATCAATCGCTCAGTATCTTCATAAAGATCACTGATATGATATAAGCGAGTTATATTGGCTTCAAAAATCGGATGTAAGCTGATTGAGAAATTGTCTTTTATCGGAATGGGTGCGCCTTGGGTTGTCACCAAAATGATAATCTTATTATGCCTCAACGCCTCTTCCAATTCGATTTGCCAATAATCTAGTTTTCCCGCCAACTCTTTTTCTTGGAGCAGTTTTAACCACTGTGGCCCGAGAACGGCGATAATCACATCACTTTCACGCACTTTTTTGCGAATATAATCTTCAAAGCGAGCCAATTCTGGAATGGAGGCAAAATCCATATAAACATTCTCGCGTCCATAGCGTCGTGCAAACATCGCAAACATAGCTAAAACAAAATCAGCGTTATCAACGCGGCGATAATTGACAAAAAGTTTAAGTTGCTTTTCCAACATAACCAGCCTTTGGGGGCAAATCTTTATATGCACAGTATGATACATTATGCCTACGATATGGCCCTATTGCAAACGGTTTTCCTATGGCGGTGCGGATACGGTACAATGCGGGTGTAGAATAGCGATAGGCTACCATGAGGATTATGGGATGGAATTTGTCCTCAATAAATTACAAGTCCAATTGATGCAGGGCGACATCACCGAACTGGATACCGATGCCATCACCAATGCCGCCAACAGTTATCTCATTTTGGGGGCAGGCGTAGCGGGGGCGATTGCACGCAAAGGTGGCCCGTCTATCCAAGAAGAATGTTACGCCATCGGACACTGCGAGGTGGGCAAGGCAGCCATCACAGGCGGCGGCAACCTTAAAGCCAAATATGTGATTCACGCCGTCGGGCCGATGATGGGGGAAGGCGATGAGCACGCCAAACTTGCCAGCGCGTTTCGTTCGGTGTTGGAACTCGCCGAGGCCAATGAATTGTATTCTGTCGCCCTGCCGGCGATTTCTACCGGAATTTTTGGTTTCCCGGTGGCGGACTGTGCTGAGATTTTGGCAAAACAGATCATTGATTATTCGTTTGAAAAACGCGAATATCTTCAGCAGGTGGTGGTATGTCTATATGACAACCGTACCCATCAAATTTTTGAGAAAAAATTCATAACCGCGCTGGAGAATGTCGAAGGTGGCGGAAATGACAGCACCGTGCTGTTTCGAGACGATCACGACTAAAATGTTATGAACAAGGCGCTTAAGCACCTTGTTTGAGAAGTGTATTTAAGCACGGTATTTTGTGGTACACTTCCACGCCGGATTTTTCTGATGTTTTCAATTCATTATCAAGCAAAAAGGGGCGTCAAATTGCGCGTACTCATTACAGGCGGGGCTGGCTTCCTCGGCTCACATCTCTGTGACCGTTTTTTGAAAGAGGGTTACGAAGTTGTTGCGCTGGATAACTTTATCACGGGTAGTATAGACAACATCGCCCATCTTGCAGGCAACCCGAAATTTAAATTTATTCGGCATGATGTCTCGAATTATATCTTTGTGGATGGCCCGATTGACGCGGTGCTGCATTTCGCCTCACCCGCCAGCCCACCCGGTTATTTAAAATATCCCATTCAGACCCTGAAGGTCGGCGCATTGGGGACACATAATGCCCTCGGCGTGGCAAAGGCCAAAGGCGCACGCTTTTTGTTGGCCTCGACCTCCGAAATCTATGGCGATCCGCTGGTTCACCCCCAAACCGAAGACTACAATGGCAATGTTGACCCGATTGGCCCACGCGGGGTGTATGATGAAGCCAAGCGTTTTGCTGAAGCCCTGACGATGGCCTATCACAACGAACACGGCGTCAAAACCCGCATCGTGCGTATCTTTAATACCTATGGCCCGCGTATGTCATTGGATGATGGTCGGGTTGTGCCTAATTTCATAGCACAGGCCCTACACGGCGAACCCTTGACTGTCTACGGCGAAGGCACACAGACCCGTAGTTTCTGTTTCTATTCTGATCTGATTGAAGGCCTTTATCGCCTATTGAACAGCGACTATCACATGCCCGTCAACATCGGCAACCCCTACACCGAAATGACCATGCTGGAATTGGCTGAATTGGTCAATCGCATCGGCGGCAGCAAGGGTGGTATCGTCATCAAGAAAGAGATGCGGATTGCAGGCGACCCACAGGTGCGACAGCCCGACATCACCCGTGCGCGTGAGGTGCTGGATTGGGAACCAAAGGTCAAGTTTGAAGAGGGTCTCCAAGAAACCTTCGCCTTTTTCCAAAAGAAAGTTCATGCGAACAGCTAACTGGGCGCTCCCCATCTTCCCAACATGGGGCTGGTTGGGGCTGGCAGTTGTCAGCGGGGCGCTGATTGCTGCCTTGCCCCTCACGGTTTCAACCGCCTTGATCGGCGCAGTCTTGCTCATCGTTTTGATGCTTATTGAGCCGTCCCTTGCGCTAGTCATGTTGATGTGTGTCGCGCCCCTCAAGACCCTGATTGAAACCGAAGCAACCTTTAATCTGCCCGCCGACCCCGGACAATTGGCACTGGTGATGGTAGTGGGGATTTGGGGACTGCGCAAAATCGCAGATCGGGAGGCGTTTGTTCAATCGGCCCATCAGCGTGCCATTATCCTGTATATCGGCTTGGCAATATTTCTAGGGGCGACTTTATTGACCCTCCCCAATGCCTATTCGTTGGGGCATGGCATCAGTGAATGGGTGAAATGGGCCGAAATTGCGCTGCTGGCCTATCTGGTAGCGGATTTTGCGGAAAAACGCTGGCAGTGGATTTTGTTTGGTGTACTGCTGGCGGCAGTGATGCAGGCCATCATCGGCATTTATCAATTTCGCGGGGGGTCCGGTGCGGCCCATCTGTGGATTTTAGATTATCGCTATTTCCGAGCCTTCGGCACGTTTGGGCAACCGAATCCATTTGGGGCATTGATGGGCTTAACTCTACCACTGGCGCTCGGCACAACCGGGGGTTATCTGATCAGCGCATGGCAACATCAGCAGGAATCGGCCCGCTGGAAAACCGATGTTGCGTTGATGGGTGTTTATGGGGTGATGGCAGGCATTATCTTCGCTGGGTTATTGGTATCGTGGAGTCGTGGGGCGTGGATTGGCTTTGCGGCGGCGGTTGTTATGATGATCTGGCTGACCCCACCCAAATTCTGGCAGGGCACATTGGCAATGGTCGCGGCAGGTGGTCTTTTTGTCGGATTATGGTCAGCGGGGTTGCTGCCAGCCAGCATTAGTGACCGTATCACCAGCTTTACCGAGGATTTTTCGGGTTTTGAAGATATGCGTGGCGCGGTGATTAACGATGACAATTTTGCAGTCGTCGAGCGTTTGGCGCATTGGCAGGCTGCGATCCGCATGGCTGAGGAACGGCCATTGTTAGGGGTCGGTTTCGGAAATTATGAGACTGCTTATGAAAAATTTATGTTGGTCAACTGGCCTCTTGCTTTAGGCCACGCGCACAATTATTATTTAAACCTTCTGGCAGAAACAGGGATTGTGGGTTTAATCGCCTATCTGGTCATGGGTGCAGTGATTATCTGCCTGACCTTTCGGGTGATACAGAATGCCAATACGCCGATTGAGCGCGGTATGGCCGTCGGGTTGATGGGTATCTGGACACATTTGAGTATTCACAGCTTGTTTGACAAGTTATATGTCAACAATCTGTTTTTGGTGATCGGGGTACTGCTAGGATTATTGGCAGTCCTACTGAACCGTTCTAAACAATCAATCGTCCATATCAGTAATTGAGGGTTGGTCATTGTCTACCGCAGTTAATACTCATCCAGCGGAGGAAGTCAAAATTTCTCGCCGAATTCATTCCCCTATTGACCCGTTAATAGTATTCATTTCGCGGCGTTTTGGCCCCAAAGCCAAAGAAGTGGAACGTTTTCTGAAATTTGCCGTTGTTGGTACGATTGGGGCGGTGGTGGATTTTGGCACACTCAATCTTTTGCAGCACACCCTGCTTCATCCCGAAGGCCCAAATGAACAATTGCACGTCGCAATGGCATCCGGGATTGCGTTTACGGCGGCGGTTGCCAGCAATTTCTTTTGGAATCGCTATTGGACTTATCCCGATTCCCGTTCGCGGCATGTGGGATTGCAATTGGTTCAGTTCTTTTTTATCAACACCGTTGCTGTCGTCGCCCGCTTGATTTTTGTCAGCTTGGTCTATTCTCCATTGGGGCAGTTTGCCGAGAGCCTCTTAGGGCATCCTGATGTCGAAAGGGCAGTCGCAAATCGGTTGGGCACCAACATCGCACAGGCGATTGCTGTCGCGGTGGCGATGTTCTGGAATTTCTTCATGAACCGCTATTGGACATACAACGACGTAGACAAGCATCATCACAAACCCGCATCGGATTCGTTTGCGGCTGAGTGATGCTGAGTGAACGACCCATTGCCATTGACTATACTGCTGCCTATGAACAGGGCGCGGGTATTGGTCGGCTTGTACGTGACCTCATAGGGGGCTTGGCGGCCTTAGATCGCCAAACCCCCTATAAATTGTTTGTCGCCGGGGCGGAAAAATCGAAACTTCCCCCCATGCCCGGCTCGAACTTCACATGGAAACCCACCCGTATCACCCCGCTGTGGTTTGCCCGACTCTGGCATCGTGCCCAAGTGCCGTTGGTCGTGGAGTCTTTTGTTGGCCCAGTAGCGCTGTTCCACGCGACAGATTTTACGCTGCCCCCAACACTACCCAGTACCAAAACAATTTTGACGGTGCATGACCTCTCCTTTGTGCGTACCCCAGAGACTGCGCCGCCCGTCCTCAAAATTTATCTGGATAAGGTCGTGCCGCGTTCGGTGGGTCGTGCCGATCATGTGATTGCTGATTCCCAAGCGACCAAAGATGATTTAGTTGAACTGTATGGCACACCGCCGGATAAAATTTCTGTGCTGCTAAGTGGGGTCAGTCCGCGCTATGTGCCGATTGTTGACCCGGCCCAACTCAATGCCGTGCGTCAGCGTTATCACATCCCCGAAGGCCGCCGCTATGTTTTTTCGATTGGTACGGTTCAGCCGCGCAAAAATTATGGTCGCTTGATGGAAGCACTAGCGATGCTAGGCCCGGCTTTTGAAGATGTGATGCTGGTCATCGCAGGTGGCAAGGGTTGGTTGGATAACCCCATTTTTGAGACAGTCAAACGCTTGGGCCTTGAAGATCGGGTGTTTTTTACCGGATTTGTAGAGGATGCTGACGTGCCTGCGTTGTACAGCGGGGCCACATTGACGGCCTATCCTTCCTTGTATGAGGGGTTTGGCTTTCCGGTAGCCGAGTCTATGGCGTGTGGCACACCTGTCGTGACATCAACGGTGTCATCTATGCCGGAGGTCGCCGGAGATGCCGCGTTGTTGGTGGACCCGTATAATAGTGAAGCAATTGCTGATGCGCTGCGCCATTTATTGGATGATGTTGACCTCCATAAACGCCTAAAACTGGCGGGATTGGAACAGGCGCAACAGTTTACATGGGAAAAATCCGCCCAAACATTGCAGGCGATTTATCAGAAAGTGCTTAACCATGCCTAAATTTGCCAATGCTCTGCATGATGTCCAACGCAAAACGCAGGAACAGAGCTTGATGAAACCCAAGACCCCTTCAGAATCTGCCGTCACGCTCAGTGACCTGATGGGTCCGCAAGACGCCAATGGACTCGGCAATGTACACGGCGGGGTCATCATGAAGCGGGTAGATGAAGCTGGGGCTTTAGCTGCTATGCGTCACGCCGGGTCACCTGTTGTTACTGTACAAATTGACTCCATGACCTTTCGCAAACCGATCCTAATCGGGTATTTGGTCATGATTTACGCCGAACTGACTTATGTCGGGCGGACTTCGATGGAAGTGCGGGTCGAGGTCAAAGCCGAACATCCCTACACCGGGGAGGTCACTGAAACCAACACCGCGTATCTGGTTTATGTGGCGTTGGATGAAGAAGGCCGTCCCCGCGATGTGCCTCGCTTACAGCCTGAAAATGAAGCACAGGCCCTCCGCATGGAACAAGCCAAAATTCGCCAGAAGTTCCGCAAAGAACAGTTGGAACATGAATTGGAAGTTGGGCGATTGAGCGAG
Organism: Anaerolineae bacterium; assembly: GCA_019913005.1. Classification (GTDB taxonomy): domain Bacteria; phylum Chloroflexota; class Anaerolineae; order Aggregatilineales; family J027; genus CFX10. Next base: position 9,350 of record JAIOHL010000247.1, read on the forward strand.
GCCGATAAATCAGATAGGAATGGCGCATAAACCATGTCGGATAACGAACTCGACCCCAATGGTCCGCTGCCCGAATTTCAAAATCTCGAAGGCTCGCTGCTCCTCCAAATTTTGAATGATGCGGGGGCGCGGCGGCTACTGCGGATGCCTGCCGAAGATTTGGGCATTGCTGATGACATCCCCTATCCGTTTATTGCGATGGTCGGTCAGTTGGAGATGCGTTTTGCGTTGATGTTGTCGCTGATTAACCCATCCATTGGCGGGGTGCTGCTGATCGGGCCGCGTGGGGTCGGCAAAACAACCTGTGTGCGCAGCTTGACCGGGATTTTGCCGGAAGTGCTAATTCCCGTAGACAAAGACGGCGTACCGATCTCCGAATCGGACGAGGAAGAAGCGGACGTGCGTTATGAGCGCGTTAAGTTGATTGAACTCCCCCTGAATGCTCGGTTGGAGGATGTGGTCGGCGGCATCAATGAACGTATCGCCATCCAGCAGCAAAAGGTTCGCTTGGAACGTGGAATTTTGGCACGAGCCGACCAGAATTTACTGTATGTAGATGAGGTCAATTTATTGGATGACCAAATTGTAGACGCGATTTTGGATGCTTCGGCACAGGGACATTACACCGTCCGGCGTGGTGCGATGGCGGGCACGTATCGTTCGCGTTTCGTTCTGATAGGCTCAATGAACCCCGAAGAAGGTGAATTGCGACCCCAGATTATGGATCGCTTTGGCCTGCGCGTGATTGTGCGTGGGTTAGAGCGCAAAGAAGACCGCCTTGAGATATATAAGCGGGTGCGGGCCTATCGAGAAAATCCGCGTACCTTTTTACAGGAATGGGCGGCCTTAACTGGACAAATCCGTGAGGAAGTTGGCTTGGCGCGGGATTTGTTGAAGGAAACGTCCGTCAGCGACGAAGCTCTTGAATTGGGGATTAAGCTGGTACATACGTTGGGTATTGACTCGACCCGTGCCGAGTTCACTATGTTTGAGGCGGCGCGTGCCCATGCCGCCGCTGATGGGCGCGATGTAGCCGATGTCCGGGATTTGCGATTTGTCGCTCCACTTGCCCTCCGTCAGCGGCGTAGCGTCTATATGAACGAATTTTTTGACCATCAACTCCAAGAAGACGGTCAGATTAACACAACCTTTGACCAACTCTCGAATGGAAATTCATGACACCTAACCGCCGCCCCAAAAATGACTTGGCATGGCTTGTTTTATGGTGCGCCCTGCTAGGAGTGATGGCCTATCATATGGTGTGGCAGATCCACAAAGTTGCCGCGTTTAACAGCAACGCCTTTGATCTAGCCGAATGGGTCAGCCTCCATCCAACGGTGCGTGCCGAAAGCCCAGCGTTGTTTACCCCACTGTTGCTGCGCCTGCCCCTCATTTTACTGGCGGGGATGATGGTAACGGCCTCAAGTATTCTGCAAGCAGAAAAAGCGAAATGGTTGTGGCGCGGAGTGGCGCTGTTGGTGGTGCTGCGGCTCAACCCCCCCACCGATTTTTACCCTTGGGGCGGTGGTTCTCCCAATGACCAACAACTAGGACGATTAACGGCGTTTGGTTTGGTGGCAATATCGCTGCTGATTATCGGAGGGCACTGGTTACGATTTTTCTGGAAACCTACCACCTTGGCACTATTGATTGCTGGCCTTATCACCGCGATCGAGGGATATAACCGAGCGCAAAAGGTTTTGGATAGCATCCAAATCGAAACGGGCATCGGGGGCGGTTTGGTGCTGTATATTGTGTTCTTGCTTAGTCCCCTTGCGGTTATCGTGATAAGTTCGACTAGACCCTTTCTGCTAAAAACATCTGTTAGAACAGCCACATGACCAATAGCAAGATTATCGAACGAATCGAACGTGAACTTGGTGTGCCGGGGTTGCTGAATTTACTGGCAGAGCAGCTTTCCCTCACTGACTTGCAATCGCTTTTACTTGAGGTCTATCGTCAGCAAGCCCAGCAGCAAAAGCCGTCACAAGTGTTGGCGGCCCATGAAAGAGATAGGTTCACTCGCCCCTCTGAACTTTCCCCCTTACGTTTGCTTGAATGGGAACGAGCGGCCTTGGCCGAGCTACCACCAGAATTTCAGACCATTTTGTTATCGCCAGTGTGTGCCTTAGGTACAAGTTCGGTACTGGGTTTGTCCGACCAAAACCGTGTGATGTCTACGATTTACAACACCGAGGTGGTCTCCGATTCTACAAATGTGTTGGCATTGGAAGGTGCATTGCAACGACGGAAAATGCTGCGGGAAAATCCCAAAACAACGAATCCAGTGCATCTGGCTACTGCTCACCGCTTACTACGAACTCAGCGTTATGAAAACCCAAAAGCCCTCCCTCACTTCAGTGCGTTTGCTCTATGCAGCGCAGGGCGTGATCTCGGAAATTGGCGATTTGAACTGACCACTTTGGCCCTGCATATAGGGGTTTATTTAAGAGCGCTCCGCTCCTACATCGGGCCGGATATTCGCCTGCGTGTCGCCGTCACGGATTTCACTACGGTATCCTCCCCATTCATTACCCGACTTTTTGAGCTAGTGCAACAAGAATTTGCGGATATAGATTGCTTTGAAGATGCGGATCGGACAAGTGGGCGTGGGTATTATGTTGACCATTGTTTTCATATCTATGCAACTACCTCATCAGGTCATTTTGTAGAATTGGCAGATGGGGGGGTGGTAGATTGGACACAAAAATTGTTGAGTAATGCCAAAGAACGCTGCGTGATTAGCGGGATTGGGAGCGATGGGGTTTGTAGTGTTTGGGGGAGCTATCACAACGGCAACGAATAAAACCGTTAAAGTTGGTTCAAAAATAAAAAGAGAGCATATCCTTTGCCGAATACGCCCTCTTGATTGCAAAAATTTAGCCAGAGCCTACGCACGCATCTTGGTGTCAATATAGGTGATGGCTTCTTGAACTGTGGTAATTTTTTGGGCTTCCTCGTCAGAAATTTCGCCCCCAAATTCTTCTTCAAAGGCCATAATCAATTCGACCAAATCGAGCGAATCGGCTTCAAGATCATCACGGAAGCTGGCAGCGGGGACAACTTTTTCTTCGTCCACACCAAGCAGTTCAGAAATAATTTTCACCACACGTTCCTGAGTATCGGACATTGTTGATTTCCTCCAATTAAGGCTGAGATTCCCTTTACGGGGTTAATGGCATCTTGGGTTCGCGCCATTGTACCAACCATGATTATGCTTCACAATAGAGAACTGTAATTGTAGTCTCCAACCTAAAGGAACACCAGCAATGACAAAAGTTACGGGTGGGGGTATGGAAAACATCACGGAACGCCGTAAAGAAGAGCATATTCGCATCAACTTGGAGCAAGATGTCCAGTTCCCGCGCCTGACGACTGGCCTTGAGTATTACGCTTTTATGCACGACGCCCTCCCGGAAATTAATCTGACCGATGTAGATACCAGTCTCAACCTATTTGGCAAAGCTCTAAAAACCCCTGTCTTTATTTCTTCCATGACGGGTGGAACGGAAATGGCCCAAAATATCAATCGTGGTCTGGCCGAAGCCGCTCAGATACGTGGCATGGCGATGGGCTTGGGGTCACAACGGGCCGCTATCGAAGACCCCACATTGGCAATCACCTATCAAGTACGCAGAATCGCGCCCGATATTTTGCTCTTTGCCAACCTCGGGGCGGTGCAGTTGAATTACAAATATGGAGTTGAGCAGTGCCGCCGGGCAGTGGATATGGTCGAGGCCGACGCGCTGATTTTGCACCTCAATCCCTTGCAGGAGGCCGTACAGCCCGAAGGTGACCATAATTTTGCGGGCCTGCTCAAGCGTATTGAGATGGTGTGTGCTCAGGTGGGCGTGCCGGTCATCGCTAAAGAAGTTGGTTGGGGCATCTCCGAAAAAACCGCCCGAAAACTCGCCTCAGCCGGGGTCGCGGCCATTGATGTAGCTGGATCGGGTGGCACGTCATGGAGCGAGGTGGAATACCACCGTGCGCCGAATGCCTTTTATGCACGGGTGGCCCGCAGTTTTGCCGATTGGGGTATCCCCACCGCCGAAAGCATCCAATATACCCAAAAGGGCGCACCCAACATACCGATTCTTGCGAGTGGTGGCCTGCGCGATGGTATTGATATTGCCAAGTGTATCGCTCTAGGAGCGAAAATGGGCGGCATGGCGGGGCCGTTCCTCAAAGCCGCTGCTGTTTCAACCGAGGCCGTGTTGGAATTGGAGCGCGAAATCACCGCCCAAATTCGGATTGTGATGTTTAACACCGGGGCAGCCAATCTAACCGAATTAGCCCAGACACCACTTTATCGTCAGGAAATAACTACCACCCTTCACCAAAATAGATAGGCGTCTGGATGAAAGTATCATATGCTGTCCGCGCTTTTTCTGAGAGAAACAACATCATGATATAGCCGTCATCTATGCGTGGGTGTTCCGGGTCACCAAGATGGATGATGGTATTTGGCATATGTTTCCAACCAAACTGCCCATAGAATGGCTCCAACTGAGGGGATGTCCATAAAATGGCGAGGTCGGCATGGGGGTTTTGCTGAATGTAGTGAGTAGCTGCTTGGGCAATTTGTGAGCCATAGCCTTTTTTGCGAAAAGCGGGATAGGTAAAAACGCTGCTCAACCCATAACATTTGTAGTCTTGGCCTGCATGGTGAAGGGGTTTCCAAACGACTGCCCCGTGTGCGAATAATACATTTTCTTCAGAGATAGTGATATGAGCGGAGTGCCATTCTGGTGGCGCCATGGCACCCTGAAGATCATATTGATAAATATCGAACCATGTAATGCGGATAAAGGCATGGGCTTGATAAGCAAGCGAGGCGGGCAAATCATTTAGAGAAGGATAGATAGTCAATTGAGGCATAACACGCTCCTTTGGCATAAACGTTACAACGAAGTATGCAATAGGCGGTAAGTTATTTTCAGCCTCAAAATTGGGCTGTTGAAAGAACCTGCGCTAAACTAGGATGTACGATGATGACCATTTTTCTGAATCGAAAAATAAAATCCCATTTGCCACACGCTGCAATGGGATTTTTGAATTGGCGCTAAAATCAAAATTAGGGTTGTGAGCGAACCCATGCAATCAGCGCATCAACGTCGCTGTCGGTGAGATTGGCGAAGGCATAGAACGGCATGAAGAAGACTGGTTCGCCATTGGGCTTGATGCCGTCGTGAATCAGCGTTTTAATTTCTTCATCTGACCAATCGCTGAGTTCCGATTGTGCCAATGATGGGAAGGTGAATTCGCCAAAATCGGTATATTGGGGGACTTCACCCAATGCTGGCGCTTCGGGGTCAACGGAGACGCCATCTTCGGCTAAAGAGCCATGACAGCGGAGGCAGGCCGATACATGTGTCGCCAGATAGGTGCCGCGCGTAAGGGGGTCACTGAAATCGAGTGCAGGGAATTCGGCTTCGGGGTCAAGTTCGGGCACGGTGCGGATGTCCTCGCGGATCTTGCCGTCCAATTCAGCTTGGGGGATGGCATTCTCAACGGGTTCAAGTGATCGCAAATAGGCGATTACCGCTGCCATATCATCATCCGACATACCCGCATACAATTCATAGGGCATGGGTGGCAGTAGTGCCGCGCCATCAGGCCGAACCCCATACCGAATTGCGTTTTCAATCTGCTCATCTGTCCATTCGCCAAGCGTGGTCAGATTGGGTGCATAGACCGTCCCCCAAGGCTGATAGGCAAAGGCGAACCCACCGGACAGATCAATATTGAGGGGATCCTCGTAGACCGCATTAAAATCGCCGCCCCCGTAATGGCAATCTTGGCAGGCACCCGCGACCCGTACTAGATAGGCACCACGCTCCACAATATCTTCGCTGTTGGGGTCTGGCACGGCAGTGACACCGCCGTCGCCGCCATCTTCCGGTTCAGGAGTGGCTTCCTCAGTTCCCTCTTGGGCCAGTGATGGCGTAGATTGATGGCTCATCAAGACCGCGACGAGAATTAAAGTTACTCCCAGAAACAAAGTTGTCAATCCAATACGTAGGAACCTATTTGGGTTAGTCATCTATTCTCTCCCATATTTTCATTCACACACTACCAAATTGGGTACATTCTCAGGAATTATAGGGAGAGTGGTTTTAAAGTGAAAGCAGTCCGGTTGAAAAAAAGAGGATGATGTACACCCGGTAGTTTTCAAGAGAGCGTTATAATAGGCGGGATTGAATAAGGAGTGTGTCGTGTGCAAGGACAGATGAGAACTCGATTAGAAATTATCGAAAAATTCCGCCAACAGCCCGAAGTCCCAGTGCTGATTGTCGGCGGCGGGGTCAACGGCATAGGAGTATTTCGAGATTTAGCACTACAAGGGGTCGAGGTACTGCTGGTAGATAAGGGCGACTTTTCATCCGGGGCAAGCGCCGGGTCATCGCATATGGCGCATGGGGGTCTGCGCTATCTGGAAAATGCCGAATTCCGATTGGTCAAAGAGGCACTTACGGAGCGTAACTTGCTGGTGCAAAACGCCCCCCATTATGTCAAACCTTTGCCTACGACTATCCCGATTTTTAACTGGTTTTCGGGCACATTCAACGCCCCGTTGAAATTTTTGCGACTGCGGGATAAGCCGAGTGAGCGCGGCGCACTGATTATCAAAATCGGCCTGACATTTTACGACTTGTTCACCCGCAAGCAGCAAAGCCTGCCTCGCCACGCATTCTATTCCAAAGCCAAATCGTTAGACATGCGGCCTAAACTCAATCCCGATATTGTGCTGACGGCGCGTTATTATGATGCGTGGATGCCCTATCCTGAGCGCATTTGCCTTGAAATGATTTTGGATGCCGAAGCCGCGAACCCAGAGGCCTATGCAGTCAATTACCTACGTTTGGTGGAGGGTAATGGGGAAGTCGTGACCCTAAAGGATGAACTCTCCGGCGAAACGCTTGAGGTTAAACCTAAAATTGTCATCAATGCCGCTGGCCCTTGGATTGATTTTGCCAACCAAGCTATGCAGCATCCCTCCAAATACATCGGTGGGACAAAAGGGTCGCATATCATCGTAGATCATCCCGAATTACATGCAGCCACGATGGGGCATGAGATGTTTTTTGAGAACAGTGATGGACGGATTGTGCTGTTTTTCCCCTTTATGGATAAGGTCATGGTTGGCTCGACAGATATTCGGGTTGATGACCCCGAACAAGCCCGCTGCACCGATGAAGAGATTGACTACTTCTTGACTATGGTGCATAAGGTGTTCCCCGATATACAGGTCACCCGCTCCAATGTGGTGTTTTGGTTTACGGGGGTACGCCCTCTGCCAGCCAGCGACGCCAACCGAACAGGGCAAATTAGCCGCGATCATGTCACTCATATCACCGAGCCAGATGGTAAGATGAAATTCCCGGTCTATTCATTGGTCGGCGGCAAATGGACAACTTTCCGTGCTTTTAGTGAACAGACTGCCGATTTGATCTTGGCCCGCTTGAAAAAATCCCGTCAGGTACGCACCGATCAACTGCCCATTGGCGGCGGCAGGCATTATCCTAAGACGGATGCTGACCGTGAGGCATGGCTTAATGCGCTGCTGCAAAAAGTGAACCTGCCGAAAGAACGCCTTGACCAATGGCTGGATCGTTATGGCACTCGCGCTGAAGCAATTGCCCACTATGCCGCAGATGGGTCTGACCAATCCTTAACCCATCATCCTAATTACACCCACCGCGAAATCCAATTTCTGGCGACCCATGAGAAAATTGTCCATCTGGAGGACTTGCTGCTGCGTCGTTCGCTCATTGCTATGCTGGGTCAAACCAGCCACCAGTTGCTCGAAGAATTGGCCGATATTTTGGGCGATTGTTTGGGGTGGTCGGCTGAAATGAAAACCTCGGAAGTCGAACGCGCCGCCCAGATTTTGCAAGATAAACATGGGGTAGTGTTGAAGTAATACAATACTCGGTAATCAAAAAGGGCGGTCTATGATAAGATCGCCCTTTGTTTTGTTAGAAATTGAGGGATTAGTTGCTGGTATAGAGTTCCAACATGGCGCGGGTTTCAGTGGATGGGGCAATACCCAGTGTGCGCTTCAAAGTAGATTCCAGCAGCTTATATTGAGCCTGCACATCTTTGATACGACCTTGTTCGTGATAGATCGTCATAATGTTACGATGCACATCTTCACGATCTGGCTTCTCAGCAACGGCGCGTAGGAAATACCCCAAAGCGCGGTCAAGTTCACCCAAAGCGCGGTGCATACGGCCTAGACCGATCAAGGCTTGGGCGAAGTCATTGCGTAGTTTTTCGCGTTTCTCAAGCATCCAAGGCATATCGAGACCCTCAAGATAGGGGTGACGATAGAGTTGGACAGCGCGATACCATTTGGCAGGTGCTACATCGTCTGTGCCAGCAAGGGCTTCTTCGATTTGTTTCTCAAATTCACGGGCATCATACATGATATTGACACGGGGGGAGGGGACATAGAAACCGCCGCTGTAGGCCGTAATTTCATAGCCCAATTTTTCAGAAATCTTGCGCTTGGTGACATGGAAGACATTGGTCGCTTCTTTGACACCCAAATGAGGCCAGAAGATGCGGAAGATTTCGTCACGTGTCACCATATGGTGGTCAATAAAATAATAGGCCAGATTCCGGGGCAATGATCCATCCCAGCTATGTACAGCGCGGCCATCACTCATTAAGCGTGAACTGCCGGAGAGTGAGTAGAATTCAATCTGTCCACGTTGGGCTTGTTCTGTGAAAATGCCGTTTTCCACTGCATTATTTTCCCCGATAGTGGCTGCTAATCCATTGAGGATTAGATCATTCCACGGCTGGCGAAACATTTCTCTACCGTTAATCAGAACTCTAACGTTTTTGGGGAGCTTTTCGGCGAGTACGCGGAAGAAACTATCGAGTTCAGCCGAGTCACGCGGGATGCGATCCAATTCATCTAACGCTAGGAAATATTGATCTTTGCGGAGTGACTTGAGATCAGCAGCGAACGCTTCGGCGAGGCCCTGTGGCGAATCGTTTTTCTTAAGGGCTGAGGTGGTTTGCGCTCCAAAATCAGACGGGAATTGGGCATCATTCACCAAATTCCCCAACATCTTGCGTAAAGTGGTATCTTCTTCACGGAGGGGATAGTAGTAAATTTGACTCTTTGTTTTTCGCAGGATTAATGCAATAAGGGCATTTCGCGCGTAATGGCGAGGATACATGACCAAAATGGGCGCATCATGAACGCCAGATTGGATCTCCTTGTACATTAAGTCCGCTACATTTTCAGTTATGGTCAACTCTGCCATGTATAACTCAACTTTCCAGTCTCTCAGGAGTGCTATTGACTAATTAAAGGAACTCATCAAACCCAAGTTATACCTCTTGGGTCCACTTGGTGATCTACGAATTTTAAGATGGCATGTGCGGTCAAAATTTTAGAATAAAGTCATAAACTAATATAGGCTATCTATATATTTTTAAATTTGTAATTACCCTCTTCCCTAAGACCTATTAGGTCTTTACGCTGAAAGTGCAAATTCTTAGGTGCTTATTAAAATGATACCTTATTTAAGTTACATCCGCAATCCATAACAGGATGATCTTGTGTAAGAATTGTGAAGATTTGTAAAATAAACTTTAACGAGAGCTAGGATTATTAACTATTTCCATGAGTAAAGGAAAAATAATGGACGGGCAGTTTGGATGGTCACTCTATTTGCATATCCCATTTTGTGCGACCCGTTGTACCTACTGTGCTTTTAATACCTATACGGATCGTCACGTGCTTTTAGACGACTATGTTAGGGCGCTTTGTTCTGAGATTGCATCCTTTGGTGCCTTGAATCGAAGTATCCACACCATTTATTTGGGTGGCGGGACACCTAGTTTATTACGACCTTTTCAATTAGAACAAATTATATCCCATGTTCTAATAAATTTCACTTATAGCCCAATTTTGGAAATCACGCAAGAGTTAAATCCGCGTGATGCCACCAAAGAATATTTACACGCGATACGACAATATGTCTCACGGATTAGTTTGGGGATGCAGTCAGTGAATTCATCCGAACTTCAGATGTTTAGTCGTGACCACGAACATTCCCACGTTGTACAGGCGATGAAATATGCACGGGCCGCCGGTTTTGACAACATCAATCTCGATTTGATTTATGGAACTCCATGTCAGACAATTGATATGTGGCGTGATTCTGTACAGGCCGCCCTCGATCTCAATCCAGATCATCTCTCAGCATATGCGCTAAGTCTGGAAAACGGCACGGAATTAAAACGCCGGGTGACTTATAAGGAACTCCCCCTGCCCGACCCCGATCTTGCTGCCGATATGTATGAGCTTGCCAGTGAGATGATGGAAAAGGCCGGGTTTATTCAGTATGAAATCAGCAACTGGGCCAAACCCGGTAAAGAGTGCCTACACAATATCCAATACTGGAAAAATCTACCTTATTTGGGAATGGGGGCAGGCGCACATGGCTATGTCAATCAGACGCGCACGGTGAATGTAATGAAGCCCGAAATTTATATCGAGCGCCTCAAGAATCCTCCGCCAAACCCCCTGCCCTTTCCGCAGACCCCCGCCACCATGACCACCGACCCGATTGATCGCCAGACGGATATGTTCGAGACGGTTTTTATGGGATTACGCCTGTTAAATGAGGGTCTGTCGCTGACGGCCTTTGAGCAGCGGTATGGCGAAAAATTGGAGATCAAATTTGCTGATGAAATCAGGCGGCTTACCCGTATGGGCCTATTGTGGCAGGATGGGGATGCTCTAAAATTGACCAAATCGGCCCGTTTGATTAGCAATCGCGTGTTTCAGGAATTTGCCACTTTTGCCGATGAGGAAGAAGCCTAGCCCATGTACCGAATTTGGATACCTGTCCTGCTGATAATCTTAATATTGAGTGCCTGTGGTGATGATAAACCTACTGACGATAAGTCAAAATCCACCCCTGAGACCGCACCAGCCGTCGAAATCGAAGTCACGCCATTCCCAACCTTGACCGACGAATTACGGGAGCAGTTGGAATCTACCTACAGTATCTTATCGGAGGCACAGGCCCAAATCGAAACGGTGTGGACAGATTTGCAGGCAGGCCGCACAGTGGATTGTGCCGCAGCATTGAAACAGCAGATTTCCCCAGATGCCCTTTCTCGTGATGACCCTATCTCGCTGACCTTGCAGCAGGCCGCCATTGAAATCCAGACCGCCGTAAATCTATGGCAGGCCGAATGTCAAAATCCGCGTTCTCAACCCCCACCCGACGTGATTGACCGAGGTATCCGCGCCGCGCTTGCTGCTGGGACGGCTCTCGATGCTGCCTCAGTTGCTTTGAGTCAGTAAGTTGATGAAATTACCCTATCAATGCTATAGTGCCTTGCGTATTTTGCCGTATCGCAATAGGAAGCAACGCTATTTATGACCGACGATAACCGTTCCAGCCTTGCCCGTTCGTCCAATTCACTGCAACAACTGGCGGCCTACGTGCATGATGTCGCCATCGAAGCCGCCGCCCGCACGATGGGTAATCTGCGCGTGGATGCCATTCGCAATGAGGCCACTGTCACCGAACGTTTTTTGGCCTATATGGAAATGGGCCTTGATCGCAAAATCGTAGACGCCGATGAACCGCTGCGAGTCTCGGCGATAGCTTTTACAGATCGTGGCACATCCGAAGAAACTTTTGAGCGCGAAACCGGGGCGGATATGGCCTGTTTTATCCGCTATGACCTGCCGGGACTGCGTTGGGCCAAAGGCTTTTTGGGGCAAAGCAAGATGGGCAAGGTTTACAGTGTGGATGACGATGGACGGGTACACATGGGTCTGACGAGTGAAGCCGATTACGACCAGATGATTGTGGACTGCACGGCAATGCGGCGGGTGACAGAAGAAAGTTATGTATTTTTCTTTTCCCCCGAAGCTGTGACAGTTGAAAAAGCCAGCGCCCTATTGGGAGATCGTGGCGAAATGTACCCCAATAAGCCGTGGCAGGACATCCATATGTTTCGGGAGGACGGGGGGGTCAATATTGCGCGGTTTTATGGGGCGTTTGCGGGGTGTCAATTGGGCGGGACGCTGCTCGAAAAGCCAGCGGTGGGCTTTAATTCGGTGCTGGATTTGATTAATGCGCGGGGGATTGCGGTTATTTTGTTGTTGATGGTGGGGACAGCCACCCCGATGCCGTCTTTGCAACGCGATTCGGCGGAACTCAAAGCCCTGCCATTTGAAGTACCGGAAACATATTGGTACTGGCCTCAATTAATGGCGACGTTGATGAAGGGACGGTAACTACACTATGGCGATTTGGCGCGTGTTACCGCTCGCGTTGATTATTGCCTTTCTCGTATACGAAATTATCTTTGGTTTGCGACTGATGAAAACCAGAGAATATATTGGAAAACGAGCCATAAATCTTTTTAAACGTGAAGAGTATCGGATTACTGGAGACGCCGCTTATGTCCTAGGGGCTTCGTATGTCACGGGTTGCACATTTATCCTATTCATGTTTACCGTCATCATCCCTATTGGGCTTTGGCTTTCAAAGGAATTGGCGACAATTTTGTCTGTGCTATTCTTTGTAGTTGGCATCTTAATCTTGTTTGCCGGAAATATAGTGGCTTCAATACTGTCGTCGAAATCGAAAAAGTAAATAGCTCATGATCCCAATTGATGGCGACGCTGATATAAAGACGCTCATAAGAAAAAAGTGCTGACACTGGTGTATATAATTTGATTAGCCGTAGAGTTAGGAGCTTTTAATGGGATTGCCTGTGTCTGGGCAAAACATCAATCAGGCTCAATTAATCCGTTGGCTCTTTTTGGAACCCAAGAAGATTCGGGAATATGGGGATGAACCCGCCATCAAAGTTGTGGCTTCAAGGCTGTCTAGCAGTCTTTTGTGGCTAATCCTGATTATTCCAGCCCTGCTTTGTATTCCTCCGTTTGCCCCAGACTCTTCAAGTCAAGTAATTTTGCTCACAGTCCTCATTGTAGGATGGTTTGCAACAAACCATTTTTTATCCTATGAGCATGATGAGAATGATTCGTCTGTACTGATAGCATCGGCATCATTTGCAGGTTTGGCTTATATATCTATTCTTAACTTCATGGTCATACAGCCTATTTTGGGCATTGTTTTTTTGGTGATTGCCCCAATTCCAGTTATTACGGCGATTATCTTGGCAAAATTATTGGGCCATCGACATTCTGTCAAGATTATAAGTGCCACAGCCATCTGCATTGCTTCAGCATCAGTAGTCTACTGGTTTTTCTTTGTGCTGGTATTCATAATATTTGGGACTCTAATGGAGTTGATAATTTCTTTAGTTTTGTCAAGTTACTTGGTTTTTACGATAGGATTGGCCCTGAAATTTCTGCCCGCTAAAGTAAAGCAAACTATTCAGACAGGCCAACCTGCGTTGGTTATCCAACTTTGGGCCATAGGTTTGTTCGTGTCCTATTTGATGCCAATAATCTGCCAGATTTACCTGTAAAGTTTCATGGCCCCATCGGTTCTAAGATAAGCCGCGTTGACCCCCACATCGGTTTGACCGCAACCTTGATGAAGGCACATACCCACAAATTTAAGATCATTTGTTCTATAAATTGTACTTATATGCGCCGAAGTTGAATCCGTAACCACGGTTACGGATTTATGTTGATTCATAGAACTCATTTAAACTTATTGGGTTGAGCAAAGGTGTGGCGCAGATTAATCAAGGCAAAAGCGAGATGATAAGCACCTAAAAAGGCCGTATCCAAACGATCAAAACGTAGTAACAAAGCCCGAAACTTGTCCATCCAA
>JAIOHL010000248.1 GCA_019913005.1 Anaerolineae bacterium
GGGTGGGGCGTTTGGGTTAATTTGGAAGAGGGCCGGGACGCCGCCAACAAGGGCCATCAGTTGATTGCCGACATAGTGCAGATCGGTGACTGAGCCGCCATGCCATTCCGCCACCGGACGCAGGCCCAAATCGCGCTGACTGGCGTCTAAAATTTGAATGCCACATGATCCTTTGGCAACCGCCACCCAATTCGCATCATCCGACGCAGCAGCGGCAATCGAACGGCCTGAGAGAGGGGAATGGGCAATAATTTCGACGGCCCGTGAATCGCGTGCATCTAACCACCAGAGGCCGCCCTCATTGGCACTCACAATGATCTGGCCCGGTTGACCAGAAACGGCGTAAATATCGGCGACTGCTCCGCCCATATTGGCAATGCGGCTGTGGATGAGGATTTCGGGTGTCGTAATCGCTTCAGCAGGTGGGGCAACAACCAAGACCGTGCCATCTTGCGTGCCCACATACAACCATTCATTGGCGGCGGTCAAGGTGGTGGCTTGGATACCAAGATTAACACTGCGGATCGGGACAACAGGCAGCAGAGTGATGGGGTCATAGGCTTGCAATTGGCCTTGATAACCCAGTACCCAAATAAAACGCGCATCACTGGTAATGGCGAGGCCCATCACAGCGGAATTTTCAGCGACGATTTGCCCTGTTCCATCCAAGCGCAGGAGGTGATCGTGCAGGAAGTACGTATCATTGCCAAAAATCGCAGCACTACGTGAGGCGACACCGGGAGCGGAGGCCATCAGATCGCCTTTGGAATCCATGCGAAACCATGCGTCCCCAGAAATACCCAAACTACCATCGGCAAAAGTCAGTAGCTGTCGGCCCCCCTGAATCGAAACATAGGTGCCCCCGATGGTCGGCTCTACCGATTTTTCATTAGCCAACAGCAGTGAAAAACGCAGGTGAATCATGCCCTGTTGAGAATTGAGCAGTAGCCAATCATCCCCGCGAATGAGTAAGCGTTCCACTTTGAAGGGGGTGGGGATAAACCGCTGTTCACGTGGATGGGTGCGATCCGTCGTATCTACAATCATCAAGCCGTTGTCGGTTGCCAACACGACTTGGGTCAATTGGGCGGCTAAGTCATGGTATTGGGTGGGCGCGGTATAGACAGTTGTCTGCTGGGGCTGTCCATTTTGGAGGGTGAGGGTGGTGAGTTGATTGCCCTCCCCAACAAGAATATCGTGATCGGTCAGGGCAAGGGTTGAACCTGTTACGGCGAGGCGGCCATCCTCCACAAATTGGCGTTTGCCGAAGAGCCGCACCACGCGCACTGTATCCCCATCAAGGAAGACCCAACGTCCACCACTTGTCCATTTCACGGATTTCACCCCACCTTTATGGAGGGATTGGGAGGTCAAATTGGTGAGCCGGGAGGGCTGATGATGGTCGAGGCCGAGAGCATAGAATTCGAGACCGGCGCGTCCGGTAGCAATTGCCAACAAATCACGGGAGGGGTCGAGGGCCATTTCGCCGGGTTGACCGGAGAGGGGTAAATCGCTGGTGATAGCGGCTTGTTCGGGGGCGTTGGGGTCAAATTGCAGCGTGACCAAGCGACCATCCCCCAATGTCAAATAAAGCACAGAGGGGTCATTGGGATGGGCAAGGGCATATTGTACCGGGCCGGAAAATGGCAGGGCGGCGCGTACATTTGGGGCAAAGGGCGCGGCAATATCCACTATCGCCAACCCCCCCGCTCCCACCGATACCAAAATAAGGGTCGAATTGGGCACCGTGGTAATCGCAGTGGTCGGCGACCACAGGGCTGCAAAACTGATCGGGACAAGATCGGGCAGACGAGTGGCATCATAAATCCGCAGACCGTTGGGTTCGCCGCTGAGGAGATATTGCCCACTAAAGGCGACGGCATAGCTAGGGTGGTCGGTTGAGCCAGCCAGATAGCGCGGGCCATCGGTTAAACTGGCATCATCATAAACTTTAAGGCCGTCCTGCCCGTCGGCGATAATCGTAAGGCTGTTCTGCCACGCCATGTCTTGAATGTCATGGAGAGGGGCATATTGACCCACCACGCCCGGATTTTGCGGGGTGTTGGCATCTATCACATTGAGGTGATGCTCACTGGTCGAAAACAGCCAATGGTCAAAAATAGCAAGGCCCTCAGGAGGCGCAGTGGTAGGGAGGGCACTCAAGAACTGGGCGGGTTTTTTATCCTCCAACTCCAACAGGCGGATACCGGATGAACGATCTGCCATTGCCACAGTCTTATCATCTACCACGCCAGATTGCAGATTTTCGCTGGGGGTGCTGATCCATGTGTGGGCAGTCAGGTCGCCGTTGGATTGAATGGTATAGAGTTTCGCCCCGGCTTGGCGGGCTGTGACCAATAGTAAATTATTGAGCAGCGTGAGCCTTTCTCCCCCACCGGGAAGCACATAGCGGGTTTGACGGGCATCTGGAGTTAAGATGACAAGGCTTTGGGCCGTCAGGGCATAGAGCGCTTGGGAAGTGCGGGCGAGATCGAGAATTGCCCCCTGCCCAAGTGTGTGCCGTTCGATGGGTTGATAGGCGTGGTCGCCAATCAACGGGACACGCACAATGGCTTCCCCTTCGGCGATCAGGGCGTCGGCTCCATCAAAGGCGACGGCGCGGATTGGCCCACCGAACTCAGCAATTTTTTCAATAGGACTAATGGTCAAGGCGGGGTGTTGAGGATAGCGGGCAGGTAAAAACGGCCCATTTGTAAATAAAAAGGCAAACAATGCGACCCGCGCTAATAAATTTATCATGGTAGGTCGCTTTTACCCCGCGACTCTGTGTTTACCGTGAATGTACATGAGTAGTACACTTATGATACTAAAAGGGTTTTCTTTTTATGGCAAAAAGAGGATAACGGCGTGGCAAAATCCACTGTGGAACAAGGCATCATCGTATTCCGAAAATGGGATGAACAGACGGGCCTGACTGAGACGGTCAAGGAATTTGCGACTTTGGAGGATTTGTTCCATCTATGCCTTGAGGCCCGCGACCCCCTGCTGGTTGACCGCGTACAGATTAGAGGAACTGATGCCAGCGGCGAAACGCGCAAGCTGACATTGGTGTTCCAATCTATAACCATTTCTGAAGGAAAAGCCTAGGGGTATAGCCAATGATAAGGCAGCGAGCAGTCGTTAGTAATGGCCCAATTGAGCGTTCGGTATGGTTTTTAGTGCTGCTCAGTCTACCCGCATTAAGTTTGGCGTTGGCCTATGCCATCAACAAGCCTGCCCTCTATCATTTTGTGCTTTCGGATTTAGTAGATCATGGCAAGCTGGATGAATCCCGGTTAAACACGGCGCTTGGCTTGGTCGGTATCTTTGGCCTAAGCATTTCGGGTATTGCCCAACCCATTATCGGCATTTTGAGCGACCATACCCGCAGTCGCGTAGGGCGCCGTTATCCCTATATGCTGATGGGCGCGATGGGTCTGATTGTGGCGTTCTCGGTTATGGTGAATGCCCCCAATATCCTTGTTTTGTTGGTCGGGGTGCTGCTGCTGCAATCCTTGTTGAGCATGATTCAAAGCCCGTTGAATGCCTTGTTGCCTGACCAAGTAGAATCAGGGCAAATGGGCTTGGCGGCGGGATTTAAAACCGTTATGGAATTGGTGGGGATTGTGGTGGCAGGCGGTCTGACATGGGCCTTTTTGGGCAACCATCAAATGCCGAATGCCGCCATCTTGGTGATTAGCGGTCTAACAATTATTTCGGTGGTTATCACATTTTGGCGTGCGCCCGAACCCACTGCACGGATAAAAGCCAATCAACCGATTACGGCGACACGGCGTTTTATGCGGATATATTACCCCTCAGCAGATTGGTTCACCTCGCAGCGGGTGATTGTGGGCTTGAATTTACGCCGCCTTGCCCGTCAGACCTCGTTTTTATGGTGGCTGGTGCATCGCTTCAGTTTTTTCATCTCGTTCAACATCCTTGGCAGTTTCGCCCTGACGTATTTGGAAGACGTTATTGGCCTGAGTGAACAGGAAGCCCGTGAAACACAAGGTCGAATTGTCATTATGATCGCGTTCGCGGTTATGCTGGTGACGATTCCAGCAGGGATGATCTCAGATCGGATTGGGCGGCGGCGGATGTTAATGGTGGCCGGGATTATGGCCGCGATTAGTACCGTCACGATTACCCTGACCACCTCGCTTAATGTCGCTAGCTTTTTGCTCATGTTTACTGGGGTAGGGTCGGCAATCTTCTTCAGCGTGGGGTGGGCGTTGGTCACCGCGATTGTTCCACAGCACCAGACGGCCTTTTACTTGGGGATTACCAATATTGCGACCAGTATGGGGTCGTCGGTGGGCCTCAGTAGCGGATTTATTGTGGATGAAGTCAATCGGCGGACGGATTCGACCAACGGGTACAACGTGATTTTGATTATCGCGGCGGGGTGTTTCCTGTTAAGTGCCCTCGCCATTCAACAAATCCGGGAAAAGCGCCTGCCGAAGTCGGCTTTAGCGGCGGAGATGACCCCGGCGGCCTCGGATTGAGTGTACAGGAGTATTGGTAAGCAAGATGAATCGGTTGAATGTACGGCTGCTTGGCGCATTTGGAGTGGTACTGCTCTTTACGTTGGCGATTATCTCCCTTGCATTGATTTTGGTGCTGCGGGCACGTCCAGCCAACACGGATGATGAATACATCCAACTGGCGGCGACAACCTTAGATATTCTTTCGACAGAGCAACAACAACAGTTTTTTGATAATCAAGGCCCGTTGACTTTTCAGGAGGAGGCCGAACTCCAATTAGATTATTTACAGACCCAAGCGGACAATAACAACGTGCGGATTTTGCTGTTACAAAATAATCGAGTCGTTTGGGATAGCAATGGGGATTATCCGCGTGAATTTGGTGGCCTTTCGGCGCGAGAAGCGTTTGTTGAACGTTCGCAGGTATTGGGGAGCACAACGGTACTTTATAAAGGCGAATTTGACCTCAAACACCAAAAATGGTTGTACGTTGAACAGCCCCTTCGCCGGGAAGTGATGCTTCTCGATGTGGACAACGGTCAAATCTCTGTTGTGAATGCGCTGGTGGTTGCCACGCAGATGCCCAAACAATCCTTCCGCGCCGTCATTCGGGAATATCTTGGCAGCGGGATGTTTTTGGCATTTTTTCAGGCGGGCTGCATTGGGATGGTGGTGGCGTTGCTATTTTCAGCCGGAATTGTACGATGGGTGTCGCGTCCATTGTTGGATGTGGCCCATGCTGCCGCCAAAGTTGCCGAAGGGAATTATGCCACCCGTGTGCCCGTACATGGCCCGGATGAGGTGCGTGAAGTGGCCCGCACGTTTAACACCATGACCGAACGTGTTGAGATTGGTCAAAAGGCCCAACGTGACTTTCTGGCGAATGTCTCGCATGATTTACGCACGCCATTGACCAGCATTCAAGGGTTTGCCCAAGCGATTGCGGATGGGGTGGCGGATGATAATGCCCATGCCGCCAACATTATCTATCATGAAGCAGGCCGGATGACACGCATGGTCAATGAGTTGCTGGATTTGGCACGGATTCAGACGGGTCGCATGGACATGATGCGGCAGGCCGTCGAAATTGACGAATTACTCAAGACCGTCGGCGAAAGCATGACCATGCGGGCGCGTGACCGGGGGTTGCAATTGGATGTGCAGATTCCCGATTTGCCGCGTATCGCCGGAGATGGGGATCGTTTGGCGCAGGTGTTTACCAATCTGGTGGATAATGCGATTAAACATACGCCCGCCGGGGGACGGGTCTGGCTGCGGGCCTCGCTTGATAATCAAGGGGTGTTGGTGCGCGTGCAGGATACAGGTGAAGGTATCCCACGTGAAGATTTGCCGCGCATCTTTGAACGGTTCTATCAGGTGGATAAAAGTCGGGCCAAAAATTCGGGGACGGGTTTGGGGTTAGCCATTACCCGCGAAATTGTGCAGGCCCATGCCGGACGGATTTGGGTAGAAAGCGAATATGGGCAGGGGGCACGCTTTAATGTGTGGTTGCCCCAACCAATTTGGGATGGACAAAAGACGGTGGTGGTACGACGGTAAAAGATAGACTTTGAAACAAAGGCTTTGAATCATGAAATCATATAAGGTTAATAATGTTGCTGAGGCTGTAGAATTGGCTAAAAAGCTGAAACAAGAAGGTCTGTACGATTGGTTTAGGGGTCAAAAACAAAACTGGCGAGTGAAATCTTCCTTTGCGCGTTTAGATGATAAAAAGCGTGAATTGGCAACACATAAAAGGAGGAGATTTGTTCAGTGGATCAAAATGACACCTGGATTAGAGCATCTCACTGATACTAATGATCCTATTGTAGTTGATAGTATAATAGCCATAGCTCAACACTACGGTATAGAAACGAATTTCGTTGATTTTACTTCTAATCCCGAAATTGCAGGTTTTTTTGCATCACACGGAGAACTCCCTAAAAATGAAGGGACGAGTTGTATCATTTGTCTGAACACTAAGGAATTTTCGGATTTTTGGAGAGAGCCTATAGAATTTTACCAAAAGGTAGGATTAGAAAACTACCTTGATTGCTAGTGTAAATTAATGAAAGCTAAAGCCAAGAGAGTGGCATGGACTTTCAGGTCGAACCCAGCGTTGGTGCGGGTATACAAGCGTTGTAGCCCCATCTTCTCCAACTGACTGTTGAAGGTTTCGAT
>JAIOHL010000031.1 GCA_019913005.1 Anaerolineae bacterium
CGTCATCCCTTGCCAGTGCTTCGCTTCTTTTTTCACCCATTGGTATAGTTGTCTCAGGTGCATCGGTCTTCTCTCCTTGGTTTTGCTTACCTTAGAGTTTGACCCTTTGCACCTCTTTTTGCTACTGTCGCCCCCTCAGCCTACTCTTTCGGCATAAATTCTTCCGGCGAAATCTCATACATGCGGACGCGGTGCGGCGTAATGCGAATCGGCAGGCTGAAATAGGCGTCATAACTTTCGATGGTCATGTCAATGCGCGGGATACCCGCCTCATATTTTTTGAGATAGGCGGCGTGATGGGCAGGGGTCGGCGCGGCGCGGTCAATGTGGGCCTCCCCGGTGATGATGAGATATTTCTCGCCTTCGACATCGCGGTTATGGCTCAACGCGACGAGGGGATGCTGCTGAATATTTTTGACCTTGAGCGCCTGCGGGTTGGAATAGGTCAGGATGGTGTCGCCCTCGACCACAAACCAGACGGGCGTCGGCAGGGGCATCTGGTCGCCGCGCAGGGTCGTGAAAAATAGATAATAGGCCTCGGCGAGATAGACAAGGTGTTGGGGGGTGAAGCTGGCGGGCATATTTTGGCTATCCGTTCAATTTAGATTTGCATTTTATACGACATCATACTATATATAGGCTAGTATTTGGCAATCCAATCACAAGATTGAAAATTACCTATGCGTGAGCGTCTCACCTATCGACATTTGTGGCAACTGTTTGGCCTAACCATCACTGCCATTGTTGGATACCTCTGGGTCTTTGACAAACCGATTCCAATACACGGGCTGGAGGACAGGCACGAACCTGTCGCTTATCTACTTGCGGCTGTAGGTGGTATGACATTCTTCTTGATTTCGACGTTCTTCCCCAAACTCGTCAGCGATAAGCCAATTCGGGCAAAAATTGATGATGCGCCCCTGACTGAAAATCAACGCGAACGCAACCGCAAAGCGATGCTGGACTTGGTCGAGAACATCTGGATTAAGGGATTTCTCGAAAACGTCCTGAATGAAATGCGCTCCCTCAATCTCGATATGTCATTTGCCGACCCCGAAAAAGTGCTACGTAAACCCGGCATGAAAGACTACACCCTACCTGATTCCCACGCGATTGCCCAAGCGTATTACGATCTCAATCGGCGCTTGGTCATTTTGGGCGAACCGGGTTCTGGGAAAACAGTAACACTGCTGCAACTCACCCGCCAATTGATAATTGATGCACGAAAAGGTGCCAAGAAACCGATACCGATTGTGCTGGCCCTATCATCGTGGGCAGTGGAGCAACTTCCCTTTGAGGATTGGCTATGCAAAGAAATCCGCGAAAAATATGGCCTCCCGCGTCGGGCTGCCAACGATCTGGTTAAAGGTGAACAACTGACCTATCTATTGGACGGATTGGATGAAGTAGCAGACGCTCACCGTGAAGCTTGTTTGCAAGCCATTAAGGAGTTTGCTGAAAAGGCACGCCCCGTTGACTATACTGTGTCATGTCGCAAAGCGGAATTTCAAAACCTAACTACCCGCCTGAACGTAGCTGGAGAAATTGTCATCAATCCATTGACCTCTACCCAAATTGATGAATACCTTAAGGGAAACTCATTTGAGGGGTTACGAGAATTCAAGTCAAGCAACATGATAGCACAAGGCTTTGCCCAAATCCCATTTATGCTTAATACGATGGCCGTAGTTACGCGCGAAAAATCGAAGCGCGACATCGTTTCGGATATGAATTTGTATATAAGTGACCGTAATATTATATCAGAATCTACCTTGTATGAAGATGCTGGCTCATTGCGGGATTATTTTCTTGAAAGCTATATTAATATTCGATTATACTACAATCATCATAAAGAATACTCTGATGTCCGCAAAATCCGCGATTATTTAAGGTGGGTGGCTCAAACACTCATTGCCTACGGTCAAATGGATCTCTATCTTGAATCTATCCAACCAGAATGGGCACAAAAGATGAGTCTTCGCCGAAGAATAAACTGGTCAGCAGTGCTTGTGAGCGCACTTCCAATTGGGCTTCTCGGCATTGGGGTCGGGGCGATTATATCCGGCTTGAAAGCAGCGATATTTTTCGGTTTACTAGGGGTAATTAGCCAATTTCCAGACGATGGAGAGATCGAACCTGTAGAAGCCTTCACTTGGTCCAAAGATGGGATACTAGATGGTTGGCGGCAGGGGTTAGGGTATGGAATATTTGGCTTCTTCGTTTCATCTTGGATTTTAGGAGCAGTCAATAGATTACACCTCGGTTTATTCACAGGTGTAATAGCATGGTTTTTGAATGGAATAAAGGTTGAAACAAGAATTCCATTTCATTCCAAACCCAATGCGGGCCTCGTAAATTCATTGAGAAATGCCCTTATTATTTGCCTTCAATTAGCTTTAATGAGCATAATCATTGCTTGGGCATACAACGGGCTGTACTTTGGAGTTATCCCCCCTTTAGTAGCCGGATTGTATTCAGGGGTAATCGTTGGAACGCAAACTGGAGGTTCAGCCGTTTTGCGCCATATGATATTGCGCTTCTACTTGTTCCGCAATGGTTACATCCCTCTCTGGCGATACGACAAATTTCTGGATTACATGGCGGAACTGGTCATCTTGCGGAAAGTCGGGGGCGGTTATCGGTTTGTGCATGACTATCTGCGCCAATATCTCGCCAGTGCCGCCTTTGTCCCCGACCCCATGCAAAAAACGGAGTGAGGCCAGATTGGAATCGCCCCACCCCGCTAGGCTGGCTTTTCAGACGACACCGCAGGCTGACGCATCCGACGAATTTGCTCCACGATAGTCGCCCCATCGCTCCGCATTCCCTCATAGGCCCCCCACAATGCCGGGTAGCGCATCGGGATAATGGTGAAAAGGAATGACAGCAATGCAAGATTCCCAATTGTCTGTGTGACATCCCAGAGAAAACCGCCACTCGCCAAACTGAACATCGCGGCATAGGCGGCAATCGCGGTCACCAGCGAGACCAGCGGCCCACTCAACGCAATCAGGATGCGATTCCGAGGCGATACCTCCCGTATATTTTCACCCACATACGATCCCACCCACCCCGGCAGCCGATACCAGCGCAGCGTCAATCGTCCCCAACGGCGCTCAAATAAATAGGTGTCGCGGTGCCAATCACCCATTTTGATGGTCACGGGGCCGGATGTTAGCGCTAAGGCGGCGATGGCATGGCCCAATTCATGCAGCAGGACTTCCAATGGATAGATGAAAATGACCACGAGTACAAATGCAGCCCACCCCTCAAGGTTCATGATGATCGTTCCCTTTGTTCCCTATGTGTGATGATTTCAGTATGGTGGAAATGGCTTGGCCGTCATAGCCCAATTTTGAGGGGGATATGCCGCACCGTACCCCGGCGATGACCGCTGCCAATTTGGGTTAGATGGTTGGTTGAAGTGGGATTAAGGTAATAATGCCCGCGAATCGCTTGAAATCGGCAATATTGTGGGTGAGAAGACCATCAATTTTGTACACCTGCATGGTCGCTATGATATTGGCATCAAAGACCTGTTTGCCCTGTGCGCCGGGGTAATCGAGTAATTTCAACAGGGCCGACATCACACGGGAATTATCTTCGGCGATTTCAAAACGCTGCTGAAAACGACGAATTTGACCCACTAATCCAGTCGGAGAATAGGGCTTAATAAATGTTTGAGGGCGAGTCACCACACTCATATACTCGCGCAATGTTTGGCGACTAATCCAGAGTTCTGACCCACTCCGCCGCAAACTTCTAAGGCGCGAGACTGCTTGAGCATGAAGTGGAGAAGTCGGAACACTCGCATAAATGAGAATATTGGTGTCTACAAAAATCCGATTAGATGAACGGGTCGTCATATATATCCTCTCGCCGCAACGACAAATCTTCGGGCCATTCGCCTAAATCCAGCATCGGCCAGTCTACAAAATCCTCATCATCAGCCAAATCGGGCTTGGACTTAACCTCATCTTCGATTTCATCCGCTTGCAACTGCTCGATAATCAAGCGTTTTTCGGCCTTATCCAACTGCTGAATCAGACGCAGCACCTCATTCAAAACAGCATCGGTCATGGGTTCACCTTTCTACACACCCCCATTATACTACCGCACCCCGGCGATCACTTCCGTCAATTCGACCTTGAGCGTCAATGGCCCGCTGCCCGTCAAACAGGCCACCTCGATGGTATGCGTGCCCTCCAATGCCGCCAACGCGAAATAATCCCCCAGTTCGACGCTGAACGTATTGCCCGCGTCCACCCCCCACAAATACGGCCCAAACGGATAGGCCACCCCATCAATTGTGATGCTGAGCGTGCCCGGCCCACTCGCATTTTGGCGCGTCACGGTCAATTTGCAGGCGGCGACATCTACGGTGGTCGAACGTGCCTCAAAGCTAATCGTGCCCGGCGTGGATTTATTGACCGTCGGGGTCGCGCTGATTTCACGCCGATCTACGCGCAGGGGCACCCCGATTTGGCGCGATTTTTGCCCCTCCACCACCCCGGCGATCAGTTCAGCGGGGTCACTCGGCGCGATGTCCACCGTCGCCACTTCCCATGCGGTGGCCTGCCCATTGACCGTATAGCGTTCGATGGATTTCAGCACCCACAGGTCGGTATCCACATCGGCGTACCGCACCCGCACGCCATTTTGCGTGACTTCCCCCCGATACACTAAGCGGATTTTTTCACCCACCTGCACGGGTCGGGCCTTCACCGCCGCGATCTGATAGGCCGTCTGCGCTTGGGCATGGCGCTGCAAATAGGCCGCCGCGTAATCATACAGCACATTCGCCGTATTCAGCCGCCCCGCCGAGGTGGGTTCGACAGGTACGAGGTCATCCGCCAGCAGCACGGTTTGAATCTGCCCATATTGCGCGATACTGGCCTCATCTCGCAGGATATAAATCGCGCGGCCTGTGCGGTCATTTTCGGCATAGGGCACATACGGGCTGGCCTTATCGCTATATTTCAGCGTCAGGGCGGCATCGTGATTGCCCGCAATCGGCTCAATCCAATTGACCACCTCAAAACCATCGCGCACCAATTCGAGGCGGTCAATCAGCGCGACATCGGCATTATTCAGCAGCCCCCGATCCGCCCGGCGCACATTCGTCACGCGCAGGCCGCTGGTCGCCCCCAATGTGCCAAAGGTGATTTGTCGCTCGCCCGGCCCCAAGCGAAAATGATAGCCGTGTTTGTCACGCAGGCTGTTGAGCGCCTTGAGGATGCTGACGCCATCGAAGCGCAGGGAGGTGTTGCCGCTGACACCCTGAATCAACACCGACCACCCCGCCGCGCAGCCGACCAGTGTTCGCACCGCCTGCTCAATCGGCACGTTGTTAAAAATTAGGCCGCGCAGGGTATTGGCTCGGCGCAGTTCCTCCAATAAATCCATGCCGCGCCACTGCACCTGTTCGCCTTCCGCCGCAATTTTGAGGGTCTGACGTAGGAGGATGCCGCGTCCAATCAGGCGTTTGGCAGGGGTGTCGGTGTAGAGATGGACGATGCGCCCTACCCCCAGATGATTGACTGCCGCTGGGTCGGTGACAGGGACGGCTAGTTCGATTTCGCCTGCCCCATCCAATCGGCGTGTCACACCCGCGCTGATGCCGTTGACCATGCCGACCATCGCCCCGTTTGCCAGATACACTTCCGCCCAAATCCGCATGATGCCGCCTCCCGCATGTCTACCCGCCTGATTATTTTTTATGGTAGGCGAGGGACGGGGGGTTTAAAGGACATGGGGGTTAAGCGCGGTCGGTGAAATTTAGGCGGCGGGGCGGCGGCGTTGGCGGAAAAGGTGAAAGGGGCGCTTGCCGAAAATGCTGATTCCGATGAGGCCCATGCCGACGATGAGTAGCAGAACGGGTTGGGAAGGTTTGGTCGGGGGAGTAAACCACTGCAAAAAATGGCTACCCTCAGAATATGTGGACGGTTGCCGAGTTTTCAGATTCCGCGAATTGTCCCACACAATGGGGTTGGAGGTCATAAAGTCTATAAATTCCGTCAATACCCAATTGCCAGCTTTTGACCAATCGAAAATTGACAGGTGACTTCGATATATTATTGCCAATTCGCCGACTGTTTCCAAATTCCCACCCTTCGCGGGCATATTATACAATACCCCATTCCAACCTTGAAGGAATATTAGTTCTCCATCCCGAGACACGCCCGTAAACTGCACGTTCTCTAAAGTCCAGTAGGGAGCACCGCCCTCAAGCGGAAATCCCCATAATTTTTGCCGATCCCAACTTGTCTGTGAGCTTAATATTAAAAGATTGTGAGATGGCAACCATGCTTCAAGATATTCTTCATATCCTGAAGGTAATATTTCGCCATGAGCAAGTTGGATGTAAAAATCGGGATTACTGCCATCTCGATTAATGTGGAAATGACGATGCAACCCCTTAACAACCACTAGGTCTTCTTCCAGATACATATTTGGATAAACCCATCCGCCATATTTCAAATCGAAGTCTTCCAGTTGACCTGTCGAAAGTGAGAGTTGGAAGTGGTGGACAACATCCCAAACGTTATTGGTGGGATCATTTTCCTCCATCACTGCGCTAAAGCCAAAACGCTCGCTATCCCATGAGAATTGACCCGACTCCATAATAGGTCGTAATACTTCCTCACCCAAATCTCGAATTTTTTGACTCGGTAGATGAATTAATAAGAGAGTCGGGTTAGTCTGAGTTTGTCTATTAATTGAGTTAACCCCCAACCATTCCCCGTTTGGTGAAACCGATATACGAGAAAAATCATATTTTCCCATACTATCCACCACGCGCTCAAAACAGCATCCATCGCTTTTGAGGCGATATATGGCAGGTTTTGAGGTAGCAGTTTCGTACCCAACGAAATACCCCCATTGACCATCGCGTGTCCAAATTGGATCGGGATAAGAGTAGTAAAAGAACGGTGTGAGAGGCTTATCATATTTTCCATTTGACGCTTCGATTGCCAAGCGGTCAGATCCAATCGGCCCGCTACTGCTTTGGGTGATCTTAATTTCTTTCACTAGCATCAAATCAGTCGTAGACTCAACCCGCCGCAAAATCCACAACCCCACCGTCATGACCACCAACAGCACACCCATCACCCCCGCGCCGATTCGCAGCACCCGCCCCATAATCAAATCCGTCCCCTATCGCCATTGGATCAACACCCCACTGATTATAGCGACGGCCTGATGACGACACCCGCACGCCTGCAAGTTGATTGGGGGGTGAATGCCTCACGATTGACTGAAATTTAGCTGACGGGTTATGCGGCGGGTCGGCGGCGTTGGCGCATTAGGTGATAGGGGCGCTTGCCAAAAATGCTGCTTCCGATGAGGCCAATACCGATGATGAGTAGCAGAGCGGACTGCGAGGATTTGGTCGGGGAGAGTGACCAATCGAAGAAGTGTAGACTAGAATCACTTGAGAGAAGTTGCAAGTTACTCCCATCTAGCCGCGCTCGATAATAGATGTACCATCCCTCGGAAATGCCACTGGACAATAATAACCACTGCTTATCTGGCGATGAATTTGCAATAGTAAGATCTTCCGAATGTTGAATGATTTCTTCTCGATGAGTGCCGTCCAAATGCATTCGCCATACTAGATTGGTATGGGCATAAGTCTCCGCATAAAACCATTTTGTGCCATTCTGATCTGTTATGATGTTGGGGCTGATGACACCTTCGTATCCGAGGGGAAAACCGCCAATCAAAGTAAATTCCGTACCATCAGGGCGCATCCGGTACAATTGATCATTCTGATCCTTAAAAAATAGCCATTCACGACAATCTGGGGTGTAAAGATAGTACATTTCGTCGAGTGTCCATATTGGAGAGCCGCCGCCTGCGGGAACCCCTACTACCCCTCCGTAGCGGTTTTCGTTAGCAAGAACTTCAACAATGAGTAGATTTTCGTCGGGCAACCAATCGACTACCCACTCTTGATAAAATTCATCAGATATTGGCGAGAACGACTGCTCAAGAATAGGATGCCATTGAACCTTTGTGGGGTCAGTCCAATAATACCGATTTGAGTAAAGACCATTCTCGTAGGGGCGTCCTATTACCCAATCGCCATCAAGCGAACCTAATTCGATAGACGCTCCGTCAAATCTTTCATTTACATTGTCTACAAACCCATCGCTCAATCGTATTCGATAGGCGTTTTGCGAATTACCGCTTTCCCATGAACCACTAGGAAGATACAACCAAGCCCAATTGCTATCCGAGGAGAATTCACCACAGAGAATACTAGCGGCATCTGCGAATTTTTCTCTCAAATTGAGGACTTGGCCCGTCTCAAGATTCAACAACTGACAGACCTCAAGATGATTAGTGTCATCTACGGGATAGCTTAACCATTTCTGATTTGGCGCAAGATAAACGTCGGTTAAATATTCGCCTATCCATACCCTAGCCACAGTTTCAAACTCTATTGCATCTGGATTGAATTGGTATAGGCTCGATGTATTCTCCCCTTCCTTCCGTGCAATAATAGGGACTGAACGGTTCTCTTTTAGCCACCAAAAAGCTCTCATATCCTCGAAATCGGGGGAGACTTGCCGCCTGTAATTGAGTTCAGGCACCTTCAAAACCAAAGCTATTGAGCCATCATCTTTATAGTAAGTAAACAGCATCCCATATTCCGGCTCGGTGGTTGCCCGTCGAATCCACAACCCCGCCGTCATGACCACCAACAACACACCCATCACCCCCACGCTGATTCGCAGCACCTGCCCCATAATCAAATCCGTACCCTATAAGCCATTGGATAACCACCCCGCCGATTATAGCGACGGCCTCATGACGATACCCGCACGCCTGCAAGTTGATTGGGGGGTGAATGCCTCACGATTGACTGAAATTTAGCTGACGGGGAAAATACAAATCGCTAGGGTTTGCGGCGCTTGTTTTCCAAATGCTCACGATAGCTGGGCAGGGATTCAAAGAATGCGCGGTTGAGGCGTCGGTTCTCGTCTATCTCATCTTTGTGTTCATAATAAAAAGCCCATGCCGCGTAGATTTCCGCCGGGGTTAAGCCCCATCCCGCCGCGATTTGTTCGACTGTCCAATTGGGATCGTGGATGAAATCTACCAGAAATTCCACCGTCACGCCCTTGCCAACAATGCGGTATTGATTTGAATCCGGCTTGCGCTCAATCAGATTAATCGGCACGATGTCGGGTGCGTAGTTGCTCATGTCAGTCGTCTCCAAAAATCGTTATACAGATCGTCTGGGTAGTCCGCCGCTTCAAATAAAAACAATAGTTCCCTAACCACTACACTAATCGATTTACATTCGTCGAAGCCATCAAAATAGACGATACCGCCATGTTCACGACCATCACCTTGCCAAATATCATGTAATTGATATTTGACGCCTTGATCACATGTTACCATAACCCGCCTGTTTTGGGTGGCATATATAAGATGGGCTTCATCGCTGGCATCTTTCATGCCTACCTCGGCGCAATGAATCGCATCTACGCCCTTGTTGCGTAATTGCACGGCGACTTCTAAATGAATATGGGAATCCAGATAAAACTTTGGGGCACTCATCCACTCCCCTAATCCTTCCTGTCAATAGGCTCATATTTTTGCCCATTCATCCATTATATCCTCGGATGCCAATGTTTTTTTGAATCGGCCCTTGTTATAATACCCCTAGCAACAAGCCAATTGGAAGGAATCATCATGCGACAAGTGCTGCTCTATACGGACGAAGACGGCGTATGGTGTGCTGAGGTGCCTAGCCTGCCCGGATGTTATAGCAATGGAGCCACCCGCGAAGAAGCCCTTTCGCGCATCCAAGAGGCTATTGAACTCTATATCGAAACCCTCATTGCAAACCAACAGCCCATCCCCGAAGAAAAATTTGACGCCATCGTCGTCGCGCTGCCCGTCCATTAAATGATGTCCCCTATCATACGGAATTCGCCTGAATTATAAGTGTATCACCTCAACAATGGGTTTAAACCCATTGTTCCAAAAGACCCTGAATTAACCGAATCCAGTATCAGCCATCGGATCAACACCCCGCCGATTGTAGCGACGGCCTCATGACGACACCCGCACGCCTGCAAGTTGATTGGTCGGTGATACCCTGCCTGCGCCGCGATTTACGCCCCCATTACCCCGCACACAGGGGCATCCCAATCGAGGGTGACGTGTTCGGTCAACATCGCATCCAGACGGGCCGCCAGCGCATCGGTAAAAGGGGCGGTACGACGGGCCTCCAAATCGGCGTGGGTCGAGACGAATTCAAAGGTATTGGCAAGCTGCTGGCGGGTATCATTGACCATGAACCACATGCCGTGCATCCGTTTGGCTGACCGTGCCAACAGCCGCCCATAAATCGAGACGGTGTCGCCAATATGCACCTCCGCCAGATAATGCAGGTGGTGTTCCAGATCAAAGATGCCTTTGCGCTGCTGCGTGAAATAGGTCTCATCCAGACCCAACAATGCCACAAATGGGTAGCTGGCCTTGTCATACAGCCCCATATAATGCTGAATGTTCATATGCCCATTCAGGTCTTCGTATTCCGGCGGGATGACCGTTTGCAGCAGACGGGGTAATTGGCTGACCTGCTCAATAGAGGGGAAGGTACGCGGCATGGTTGGGTATCCTGTTCTGTGCGAGGCGATAAATTTCAACTATAGCAGGAAATCGGGAGGCTTCAAAAATGTGTCTTTAATGATCCCGGATAATCAGGGATGTGTTTTGACAGACGCAAGGAATCCGTTATAATCAACTAGAAATATGTCCTAGCTTCCTTTAAGAACTAAACGCGCTCCCCGTAGGCTAATGATAATGACACCCGAAGAACGTTTGAACCTCGCCGCCGACCTCATCCGCAAAAAAGAATATGCCAGTGCCCGTGCTATTTTGATAACACTTGACCATCCCAAAGCGAGAGAATGGTTAACGCGGCTTGACCAGATGTCTCCTCCCCCACCGCAACCTATGTCCTATAACACTCCCCCGCCTATGGCCGCTGTCAAAGAAAAACCGCGCGGTGGTTGCCTGATGTCCATAATCACGGGCCTCGCTGGGTTGAGCCTTATTTGGATGGTGGCGCTAACGTGTCTGGTCGTTTTGATTTGCGGTAGTGGTGTTGCACTAATGGTTGCGGTTTTGGGTTCACTTGATACTCAGTCTCAAACACTGATTGACAACAATAATGGTTATGGGACAAAAACCAACCCGATTCCGATCAACACATGGGCGAAATTTGAGGGTGGGCAAGTTCGGCTTACCCGTGACATTTTGGACATTACTCACGACATTCAAACTGCCTCTTCCGGCGCTTTCTTTAATCCGGGTGACAAACGATATACCGTGCTCTACATCGAGTTATCGTGCCAGCAGCAGGAGTGCAGCGGTTTTGACATTCGCGTGTCATACATAGACTCGGCTGGCGATGAGTGGGGTCAAACGGGTTTACTATATAATGCTCCTGAGGTTGGTCCACGTGAAGAACTCCAATCGGTGTATCGTAACGGCACGACAGCAGGGTGGGTTCATATTGATTTTCCACCAAATGTTACCGCCCTGCGTTTGGTGAAAATTGTATGGGAAGGTCGAGAAACCCTCTATTTCAAAGTCCCACAGATAAGCGTATTTGAGGGATAGGTTGAATAGATTTGTCAGAATGGGAATAATCTTCCTAACTCATCAATAGGAAACGAACCCATATGACGCCCGACGAACAGCTAAAACTCGCCGCTGACCTCATCCGCCAAAAAGAGTATGACCGCGCCCGTGAAATCTTGGCGACGCTCGACCACCCCAAAGCGAAACAATGGCTGGAGCGGCTAGATGAACTTGCGCCGCCTGTGCCGTATGACTTGACGCCGATGGTCGGGAAGCGCACCCCGCCGCCAGATCGCCCCACCCCTGCGACCTATATCCCCATTTCGGAAAAGGGCGTTTCATTGGAGCGGATTATCGTTGTGCTGGCGCTGGCGATTGTGCTGCTGGGGGGCGTGGGCTATCTGATTAGCCGCCTGATCGCCGCGTTTGAGGAGCCGACCATCGCGCTGGTCGAGGCCAATAATGGCTATGGGGTCAAGGAAAATCCGATTCGTATCGGCACATGGGCCAAGTTCAATGGGGCACAGGTACGGCTGACCCGCCCGATGTTGGATGCCACCCAACGCCTGCGCACCTCCGATTTGGCCGCAATTATCCCGATGGGCAATCTGCGCTATACGTTTCTGTACCTCGAAATCCAGTGTCAGCAGCAGGAGTGCAGCCCCAACGATGTGCGGGTCTCGCTGATTGATGCGGGGGGGGATGAGTGGTCGGTCAGTACGACGTTGACCAGTTTCCCCGACATCAGCCCCCCGGAACGGCTGGAACGGGTGTTTCGCGGCGACACGACGGCAGGTTGGCTCGAATTTGACTTTCCGAATAGGGTACAGGCCTTTGTGTGGGTCAAAATCGAGTGGCAGGGCGACGAAACGCTGTATTTCAAAGTGCCGCCGATCAGCGTGTTGGCGGGGTAATCTCAAATTCACGCTACGCCCAATCCGAAGTCATCCCCATGACGAAGAACCCCATCCCCAACCCTTCCCCTAACAAAGGGAAGGGCTTCAGAATCCCCACCCCTTGCC
>JAIOHL010000249.1 GCA_019913005.1 Anaerolineae bacterium
CAATGATGATGGTGTAATTCTCTTTCAGTTCACGCATCAGTTCTTCAATACGCAATGTGGCGATGGGATCGAGGGCCGAGCAGGGTTCGTCCATGAGGATGATTTCTGGCTCGACGGCGAGGGTGCGGGCAATGCACAACCGCTGCTGCTGTCCACCGGACAAGGCTAACCCTGATTTTTTGAGGTTATCTTTGACATCATCCCAGAGGGCAGCTTGATGCAGGCTTTTTTCGACGATTTCCGCCAAAATCTTCTTGTTACGTTGGCCTAGAATGCGTGGCCCATAAGCGATGTTGTCAAAAATGGATTTGGGGAATGGATTGGGTTTTTGAAATACCATCCCGATGCGACGGCGCACTTCAACTGGATCAACATCTTTGCCATAGAGGTTCTTGCCTCGATACAAGACTTCACCATCGGCATGACTGCCTAATACAAGGTCATTCATGCGATTGAACGAACGCAGCAGGGTACTTTTGCCACAGCCGGACGGCCCGATTAATGCCGTGATCTTGTTAGACTCGATTTGCATCGAGACGTTCCGTACCGCCCGAAAATTCCCATAGAAGATATTGAGATTACGGGCTTCAAGCGCATATTTGCCATTAGAAGTCATGATTTTACACTGCTCTCTTACTAAAACGATTACGCAGAATAACAGCGACGGCATTCAAACTGAGTAGGATTGCCAGCAACAGCAAAATACCGGCTGCTGCTACGTTACGGAATTGGGCTTGGGGCTGGGTAATCAGTGCAAAAATCTGGAGCGGCAGCACCGTAAAGCGCGAGAATGGCCCACTGGGGTCTACCGTGATACGGGTGATTGAACCAACCACTACCAAGACGGCGGTTTCCCCAAAGGCACGGGAAATCGCTAGAATCGTACCTGTCAGAATACCGGGCATAGCATTCGGCAGCACATGATTCCAAACGGTTTGCCACTTGGTTGCCCCAAGCCCATAACTTGCTTGGCGCAGCGAATCGGGCACGGCGCGGATCGCTTCTTGAGCATTGATGATAATCACAGGCAAAATCAACAGGGCCATTGTTAGAGAGGCTGACAGAATGGTACGCCCGTTGGCTGTATCCCCACCAGTGCCAAGTCCAAAGGCTGAACCGCTGGTAATTTTTTCTAGGACACGCACAAATAGGGCTAACCCCAAAATCCCGTAGATGATGGAGGGTACACCCGCTAGGTTATCAATGTTGGTTTGGATAACACGGGCGATTGGACCACCTCTGGAATATTCTTCAAGGTATATAGCGGCACCTACCCCTAATGGTAAGGCAAAGAGAATGGTTAGGGCAATCATCCAGATTGAGCCGATAATCGCGGTTCGCAGACCTGCGTCTTCGGGGCGGCTAAGGTCAATAGTTTCGGTCAGCAGATGCCATTGAATCCATGAGCGAAATTCGGGTTCGGAGACTTCCAGTGTGGGGTCATCTTTCTCCACACGCAGACGTGCTTCGATTTCGGCGATTTCTGCATCAATGGTGCTGCGGTCAAATAGGTATTGGTCAATCGGCCAGCTATCCACGATCAGCGGTTGAACCACTTTTTGGGTGACAAAATCATACAGGCTGTTTTGGTCAAGGTTTTCCTCAATGATGGCGGCATAATCGGCGACTTGCAGGCGAATAATGGATTGATCGGCGAGGGCACTGGGATATTCCTTGCCCTTATCCTCGAAGATTTCACGCACCGTAACGGTTTCTTTGGCGCGTTCACGGTCGGCGATTGATTCCTGTTCGTTGATACTGAGGCCCAAAACATCTTGGAAGACAATCGTGCGAAGGTCATTGCGGCCTGTGCGGATCCCTGTGTAATAGGTCTCGATGATGTCCCCCAATTCCTCTTTGGAGAGTTCTTCGAGGGGTTTATCCGAAAGCGTTGCCGGATTTACTTGGTCATAAATAGCGACATAGGTAAACACTTGACGCACAATGCTGAAGAACAGCATAAATAGGCTGAACATTGCCAAGATAATCGAGTATAGGAAAACATATTGCCAAAACTTGGCTTGACGATTACGACGGCGGATGTTCTTCTGCACCTGCTGTTCGTTTGGCAAAAACTGGGTGGTAGTCGTCGTGTTTTCGGGAATGCTCATGATTAGTCGTATTCCTCTCG
The DNA here is from genome assembly GCA_019913005.1 of Anaerolineae bacterium. Taxonomy (GTDB): domain Bacteria; phylum Chloroflexota; class Anaerolineae; order Aggregatilineales; family J027; genus CFX10. Next base: position 2,132 of record JAIOHL010000249.1, read on the forward strand.
CAGCCATGACGCAACCTGACGGCTGATGATGTTGAGTACCAACGTCACCACAAAGAGGGTCAAACCAATGGCAAAGAGACTGTTATAGTCAATCGTGCCGCGGGATAGGTCGCCTGTGCTGATGCGGACGATATGCCCGGTCATGGTTTCAGCGGCCTCAAGGGGGTTGAAGGTGAAATAGGGGCGGGCACCAGCGGCGATTGCCACAATCATGGTTTCACCAACAGCGCGGGAAATCCCCAAGATGAAAGCCGCAACAATCCCGGAAATACCTGCTGGCAAAACAACCTTCGTCGAGGTTTCGAGTTTGGTTGATCCCAGCCCATAGGCAGCCTCGCGCAGCGAACGCGGAACAGCACGTAGGGCATCTTCACTCATGGAGGCGATGGTGGGCAGAATCATAATCCCCATCACCAAGCCTGCCGCAAGCATGTTGTAGACCCCCAAGTTTGTTTTGCCGATAATCCCTTGCAAGATAGGGGTGATAAAGGTGAGAGCAAAGTAACCATAGACTACCGTTGGGACACCTGCCAAAACTTCAAGGATGGGTTTAAGCCGATTGCGAACGCTCTCCGAGGCATATTCGCTTAGATATATGGCCGCCCCGACACCGAGTGGCAGAGCAACCACTATCGCAATAAAGGAAATAGTGATGGTTGCACTGACCAATGCCAACACGCCAAATTCACCAATATGCGGCTGCCACTTGGTACCCGTTAGAAATTTAATGATGGAGACGGTGTCGCCTTCGGCCTGAATTTGTGATCCGCTGGGATGGGCAAACTGGTTCGTATCGTCAACCCCGCGTTTAACCGTCACCACGTCGCCCTCGATCGAGATAACCTGCATAATCTCATTATCGAGACGGATTTTGGCATCTGTCGGAACCTTGATCCCTAGTCCATCGGGCAAGACCAAAGTGGTTGCTTGGGTATCCATATCGCTTGCTAGAGTGATAATCTTGTCATTGTCATCTCGAATGTCGTGCCAAGTGGGTGTGCGGAAAAAGAGCAGCGCTTCATTCCCCAAGACCACCACAATCGCAATTGACGTTAGGATAGAAATTGCCCCTGAGAAGAATAGGAAGGCTTGAATAACGGTTTCGCCAAGTCGTGTCTTTTTTCTCAGGTCAAGCTGTTCTTCAGCAGTTCGGGTCACAACAGGGGTGGGTTGTTCTGTTGCCACCGCTTGCTGATTTGCCATTTAACCCTCCTTGAGCTTTGAGTAATTCATAAAAACAAAAGATAAGGTCTGCTAAAAAATAAATGTTCACTTTGCAGCGACAAAGGGAAGAGGCGATCTCACCCCTTCCCTCTGTATTTCAAAACTTGCTTATCGTTCGGATTACATCATCGCGGCATACAGCGCCACATACAGGTTCAGTTTGGCAACGCTGAGGGCAGCATTGGAGGCAGGGAAGTAACCCACGACACCAATGATGTCATCAACATTGGTCAGGTAGAAGCTGATGAAATCGGCAACCTGAGCCTTTTCAGCCAGAATTTCGGCGGCGGAATAGATGTAGAGTGGGCGAGCCAGCGGATAGGAGCCATCTTCGGCGCTGGTGGCGTTGGGTTCAACCCCTTCGATATTCAAAATCTTCAACGCACCCGCGTTCGCTACATAGTAGGCATAACCAAAGTAGCCAATGGCGCCAGCACTATCTTCCACACCCTGAACCAACACGTTGTCGTCTTCGCTAAATTGGGGGTTGGCAGCGTTGATGGGGTCATCGTCGCCTTCGAAGACTGCTTCCACGAAGTAGTCAAAGGTGCCGCTGTCGGTGCCGGGGCTAAAGAGGCTGATTGGAACATCACCGCAGTCGGGGTTGATTTCGTTCCAGTTGGTCACGGTAGCGGAGTAGATCAGATTGAGTTGTTCAATCGTCAGATCGGCCACGCATTCCAGCGCAGGATTCACAACCACCGCCAGCGCGTCGGTGCCCACGCGGAATTCGATGGGGGTACGACCAATATTGACGCAGTTATCGACTTCTTCTTGCTTGATGGCACGGCTGGCGTTTGAGATGTCAGTTTCACCATTGAGGCAGAAACGTTCAAAACCAGCACCAGAACCAATGCTGTCAACGGTCAGGGTGCCTGTATAACCACCCGCTTCAAAGGCTTCGGCGATGGCAGAAGACAGGGGGAACACGGTGGAGCTACCGGCGGTTACAATGTCGCCTTCGGTCAACAGGGGGTCAACATCGGCTAGGGGAACCAGAATGCCGTCAATTTGGTGAATGACACCATTCGAGGCGGTCACATCGGCGGCGACCACTTTGGCGTTGCCATCCAGCACCACCGCATCTTCTACGACGGCTACATTGATGCCTTCACCTTGAACGGTCACGGCTTGTTGACCATCCAGCGCCACCACATCAGCGGCCATCACGGCACCGGGGACGACATGATAGGTCAGAATGGAGGTCAGGAGGGCCGGATCAGCCAGCAGAGCCGTAATGGTTTCGGCGGGCAGAGCGGCGAAAACTTCATCGCTGGGGGCGAAAATGGTGTATGGGCCTTCGCCATTGAGAGTTTCTGTTAGACCAGCGGCTTCGACGGCAGCCAGTAGAGTGGTGAAATTACCAGCGGCGGCGGCAACTTCTAACAAAGTGCCCGGTTCTTGCGCTTGAACGATCTTGGTGTCGCGGCTGGGGGCGGCGACGAGGGCCACGACGAGGGTCAGGGCCAATAGAGCCAACAAAAGACTACGTGTACGCTGCATATTTAAAATGTCCTCCACATTTGAAAATTGCAAAACAACTTCATTCCTCACGGGAGTGCAATCTTAAAGGACGGAGATAAAAGACGCTCTAATGAGGGTTTAAATTAAGGTTGACAGGGAATTAATTTTCTTTAACGCATGAGTAGAAAAAAGGGGGACAGGGAAGAAGTTGCTTATCGGTGGAAAATCAGACCTTCTCAGCCGAACTAGAAACCTCTTCCTCTACCAAAGGCAGTGTAAAAGAGAAGGTGGCGCCTTGCCCTTCTTTGCTTTCGGCCCAGATTTTGCCGCCGTGCGCGATGATGATATGACGGGCAATCGCTAACCCCAGACCTGTACCATCCCCACGTGAACGGCTGGGGCTGGCCTGATAAAACCGTTCAAAGATGCGTGGTAGGTCTTCCGATGAAATACCCGGCCCGTTGTCGCTGACCCGGATGGTTACTTCCTCAGCATTGGCGGTTGCCGAAACACGAATTTCACCGCCTTCGCGGGTGAATTTGTGGGCGTTGTGAACGATATTCTTCAGTACACGCTGGCTGTGAGTGAGATCAGCGAGAACACAGACATGCGGCACGGACTCGACGATAATGTGCTGATTTTTGCGTTCGGCAATGGGTTGAAGGGGTTCGATGCTACCCTGTATGATTTCTTCCAGTGGAGTAGGCAGCAGTTTAATCGGCATTTGACCGGATTCGATCCGCGAAAGATAGCGCATTTCTTCAACCAACTGTGTCAGGGTGTCCACCTCGCGCCGAATATCAACGAGCATCTTTTTGCTGCGGCGGGGTTTTTCAATCGCGCCATTGAGCAGGGTATCCACCAAGAGACCGATGCTGGTAATGGGGGTGCGGAGTTCGTGTGAGATATTCGCCACCATTTCGCGGCGTGCCCGGCCCAAACGTACCATCTCGGTCATGTCACGCAGGGTCATTAACTCAAGCGGAGTATGTTCATTAGGTTCAGTTTCGCTAATAAAAGCACGCACCCGCAGCATTTTCCCATCCAAATCAACCAATTGTTCGGGAATTTCGTCGGTTGCTTCGCGGGCTTCGTCGAGTATTGCTTCCATCTCATGATCTTGAGTGGCGCGGATCAGGGTTTTGCCGACTAGATTGCTGCCCAGTAGCTTTTCTGCCGCTGGGTTGACATGTAAAATCTGATGCTTTTGGTTCATCACCAAAACCGCGTCATCTACAATCTGCAAAAGGGCATCCCGCAAAACGATAGTCTCTTGCAACTGGTTGGATATGCCTTGTCGCAAAAGCTCCGTTTGCTGAAGTTTCTTTTCCAACAGTCGAAGATGTTGGCGTGATTTCCAAAGCAGTGCTCCCAAACTGCCCGCAATGAGCAGTAAGGGAATGATGATGAGTAGGTTCTCCATCGTGGAATATCACATTTCCACTATTTTTCGAAGCGATAACCGACGCCACGCACTGTGACTAAACGGGCCGGACGCGACGGGTCTTCTTCGATTTTTTCACGCAGCCAGCGCACATGGACATCCACCGTTTTGGTCTGTCCACTGTATTCGTAACCCCAAACACGCTCTAGTAACAAATCGCGTGAGAGTACCGCTCCTTTGTTCCGCATCAGGGCCGCCAAAAGGTCAAATTCTTTGTGGGTGAGGTGGAGTTCTTTGTCAGTGCGGGTGGCACGACGGGCGATTAAATCCAACGTGAGGTCGCCTGATTCTAATTTGTCAGTGACGGTATGACCAGAAGGGGCACGCCGCAGCACAGCCCGGATACGCGCTAAAAATTCACCGAGATTAAACGGCTTGACGATATAGTCGTCTGCCCCGATTTCAAGTCCGATAATACGATCTACATCGCTGTCGCGGGCGGTCAACATTACAATCGGCACACTCGATTCATTGCGTAGAATGCGACAGATGGAGATGCCATCCAGCGAAGGCAGCATCAAATCTAGCACAATTAAATCGGGCTGATTCTCACGGGCCATATCCAGACCCTCAGCGCCGTCACCCGTGTGCAGTACCTTATAACCTTCTTTCGACAGGTTATACACGAGAGTCTCGCGCATCGTGGATTCGTCTTCGACCACCAATATTTTTTTCATATACAGTATCCTCCCAGATACATTTTGCTTGCATCTTTAAAGCCTAGCACACGTGCGATTAAGTTTCCATTAGATTGTTTAAATTTGCCTTTTGGCGTGACTTGCATGTATCCTAAGAGGCCATTATCAAACGGTTTCCCAAAAAATGTTTGTGCAGATGGCGGCCCCAAATGAGCACCGATTTATCAGGACAGGTTTTAAATCAGTATGAATTATTAGATGTCCTCGGCAAGGGGGGGATGGCAGTGGTCTATCGCGCTCGCCAGACCAATATCAACCGTTATGTAGCCATAAAGGTCATGTCCAATGCTCTGCCGGGTGATGATAATTTTTTAAGCCGCTTTAAGCACGAAGCTGACTTGATTGCAACACTGGAACACCCCAATATTCTGCCCATTTACGATTATGGCAGCGCAGGGGAGTATTTTTATCTGGTGCTGCGCTTGATGGATGGGGGTAGCTTGGACAGCTACATGGGTGGGAATCCACTGGCTCTACAAGATGTGGATCGTTTTCTGACCCAGATTGCCAGCGCGTTGGATTTTGCTCATCAGCACCGTGTAGTGCATCGTGATCTTAAGCCCAACAATGTGCTGCTAGACCGACATGGCAATGCCTATTTGATGGATTTTGGGATTGCCAAAGTTATTTCCGATTCGAACCTGACGACAACCAATACCATTATGGGGACGCCGGGGTATATGGCCCCGGAGCAGTGGAAACTGACGCCATTTGACCATCGCATTGATGTGTACAGCCTCGGTATCATGACGTATGAGATGCTGACAGGCAGCACGCCGTTTATTGGTCAAACCCCACTGCAATACATGTATGCCCATCTGCATGAACAGATTCCCCGCCCCAGTAATTTTGTTTATGGACTGTCGGCGGAAGCGGATAAGGTGTTGATGCGGGCGACGGCCAAAGACCCTAAACGCCGTTATGCCACTGCGGGTGAATTCGCGGCGGCATTTTCGGCAGCACTGCGGGGTGAAAAGGTGAGTGCTGAGGGTGTGCCTGTTTCGGTCAAACCATCACGGACAGGGAAGCCTGCCCAGAATGCATTGCAAGATGTCTTGGTGGACTTGGAATTATCCTCTGACAAATCACCAAGTCCAGTTCCCAAGTTGAATCAGATGTTGGGAAAACCTGATGACGCCGCGAATGTGGAGCATATGGATGACAGTGATCTCGCCCAACTATTGGAGGACGTGCTTGATGTCTTGGGCGAACCGTCGGCTGTATCACCTAATCAGCCCGTTGCTAAACTCCATGAAGCAGAAGAGAGCGGAAAATCCCAGCGGCGTATCCCCGCGATTCGCTTACACGATTTATTGTCCGATTTGGCGGATTTACCGTCGCGTTCGAGTCCCAAAGTCGGAGACTTACTTCAAGCTGCGACAGGTACAGCGTCAACAGAACCCAAAACGCCTCCTAAACGCTCCGAACGGATGGAAAATTTACTTTCGCAATTGGTGGAACAGCCCGATGAAAAAAAAGTGCGGGTGCATCTCAATTTGGTGGACTTGTTATCCTATGGGGGCAAAAAACATCGCTCGCTGGGGGTGAATGCCCAACAAGTGCGCCTGCCACCCTCGTTAGAGGCACTGGTGGGTCAATCTACTGGGCTGATGCTGTTGGGGGTGGATATGGACGGCGTGGCGGAACGTGCCGGACTCTTTATGGGAGATATTTTGGTGTCGGCGGATGGTCAGCGGTTGCAGCATTTGGATGATTTGAATCGTGCTTTTACTAAATCTGCAACGGAAATTCAGGTCATCCGCGCTGGACAATTGCAGAACATTCAAGTGATGCTTGATTCGTAACGGTATTCTTAGGTCTACTCACGCTTGCTCTAAGTACCTCTCAACGGTTATGCTTATGCCTGTTCTAAATTCCATCATGAGGACGAAGCGTAAAAGCTCATGAATCCAAATCTTGCTGGACAAGTTATTGATAACTATCAACTCATCGAAGTCATGGGTCGGGGTGGGATGGCGGTGGTTTATCGCGCCCGCCAACTCAATATCGAGCGTAACGTTGCCGTCAAGGTGATGTCCTCGGCATTAGCAGGCAGTCCCGACTTTATTGCCCGCTTCAAACGTGAGGCCGACCTGATTGCCAAATTGGAACATCCGCATATCCTGCCAATTTACGATTATGGACAGGTGGGGGAATATGTCTATTTGGTGGTGCGCTTGATGGAAGGGGGTAGCCTAGATCGGCGGATTCGGGGCAAACCACTGCCGCTGCCGGATATTGAAAAATTGATGACCCAGATTGCGGGTGGGTTGGATTATGCCCATCAACATGGCATTGTGCATCGTGACCTCAAGCCGAATAATGTGCTGCTGGATAATTTGGGCAATGCCTATTTGATGGACTTTGGCATCGCCAAGATTATGCAAGGCACGCAGATGACCGCGACGGGTACAATGATGGGCACGCCTGCCTATATGGCCCCCGAGCAGTGGAAAGCCGAAGCTATTGACCAGCGGGCTGATATTTATAGCTTGGGCATTATTCTATACGAGTTGCTGACGGGTGATGTGCCATTCCATGCCGAAACGCCCCATCAATTAATGTTCGCGCATTTGGAAAAAGAGATGCCGCGTGCCAGCCTTAAAGTGCCGGGACTGTCGTCGGCGATTGATGATGTGGTTTTGAAAGCGACCTCCAAGAAACCTGAAGAGCGTTATCAAAAAGCGCTTGATCTAACCAAAGATCTGCTTGAGGCTATTAAGGGCCAGAAAGAGGATTTGCGCGGTGATCTGATTCCATTGACGGTGCGCTTGGAACGTCCCCCAACCACAGAACCGACTGCCCCACCTGCACCTGCCAAACCCACCCCTGAACAGGCCATGCGAACGGTGTTGGATGCGATGCCTCCCACACAGACACAGATGCCGCAGTATACGCCGCCTGCGCCACAGCCCCCTGTGCCAACCCCAATGCCGCAGTATACACCCCCCCAAACTGGAATGGGGCAGATGCCACCCCCGCAGACCGGCATGGCACAAGGGCCATATCCACCCTATCAGACCTCCTATCCGCAGCAAGCGCCGACCTTCCCGCCACCGGCAGGATATACGATGCAGCCTGTGTATACTCCTAAGAAAAAAGGCCCGAATGTTTTGGGCATCATTGGCAGCCTTCTCGTGCTGCTCATTCTATTGGGTGGCGCAGTGGGCATTGTCTTGTTCGCGCTGAGTCAGGACGATGACAAGGGAGACGGCGATGAGACGAGAGCCGCTGATGTCAATCAATCCCCAGAGGCATCCGCCGAAGTGACAGAAGTCGCAACCGAAGTTGGCACACCTGAAGATACGGCCACACCGACACAAACCGCTACGGCAACTAACACCGCCACACCCGAACCACCTAAAGTTGTGGAAGTGCCTGTTTTGACAGCACAACCTTCGATGCTTTGCCCCGCAACAATGGATAGCCAGCTTGCAGTGGGGATGCACGGACGCACTACCCTGATTGGCTCAGGGACGACCAATGTCCGGGCCAATCCCGATGGTGATGTCATCACTCGTATCAACAATGGTACAGAATTTAATGTCATTGGTGGGCCAGATTGTGCGGGTGGCCGCTTTACATGGTGGCAGATTCAACTCGACAGCGGGACGCAGGGCTGGGTTGCAGAGGGTGAAGGTAATTATTTTGTCGAGCCATGGCCCACCGTCACGCTGACCGAAAAAGTGTTGCAGGTCGTGGATGGCATTGAAAGCATTGACGTTCGTGCTGAGGCCGATGAGTCCTCGGGCACCATTGCTACGTTGTTCCCCGGTGATCGCGTGGGATGGGATGGCACATTGGAAGAAGCAGGCGGTATTCAATGGGCCAAAGTGACCACCTATGATGGCGCAACAGGCTATCTACTCTTTGACGGCAATTTTGTAGCGCAAATTGATCCTCGTAAGGTCACAGCGGGTATATTCATCAGCAAGACGCTAGAAGTGCTTTCGGCGGGCGATGGAGCCAACCTCCGCGAAAATTTTGACACTGCTTCGACTCGTCTTCAAACGGTTGCGGAAGGGGTCAAAATTGAAGTAATTGGCGGGCCAGAATTTGCCGACTATTTTGTGTGGTGGCAGGTTCGCCTGACTGACGGCACCGAGGGCTGGATTGCTGACCATCCTACATGGTTTAACGTAGAATAATTTTCAGAAGGGCGGTTGATAAAAAATCGCCCTTTTATCAAAGAATAATGCCCCAATGAGTATTTCAGAGTCACTTGATACCACCCATCCCATTGATATTCCTGAGCAGAGGCCACCCTCTTTATTGGAAGCACCGCCGGAGGAGTCTCATAAAGAGCGCTTTCGCCAAATTGTTCAAGCCTATATGACAATTGAGGAAGATGATCTGGCAACTGCCCCCGCCGCCAAACGCACCGCATTGGTGTTTCGGGGGAAACTGCTTCAATCAGCAGCGGAGACCTATCCACCGCTTAGTGAAAAAATTGAAGCGGAGGGGTGTACCCTCTTTTTGCAGCGTGGGCCTGAAAAGAAGGATGAAGTGCTGATTGTTGAGGGACAAGTGGTTCAGCGTGCCGTCAAAACGCGCTGGTGGTTTCACTTGGGCTTGTTGATTGTGACAGTCTTTACCACACTGGTCGCGGGTGCAACCTTTGTGGGTTATGATCTTGACTCCATACGTGCGGCGGTGGCTGAACAAAACACTGTGACTTTGCGCGAAATGTACAATGGTGGACGGCAGTTCGCTTTTCCGTTGCTGCTGATTTTGGGCGTGCATGAAATGGGGCATTATGTGGCGGCCCGTTTGCATAAAGTCAAAGTTACGCTGCCGTTCTTTATCCCCCTGCCGCTGTCCAGTTTAATGCCCTTATCACTGGGTACGATGGGTGCGGTGATTTTTATCACCAGCCCATTCAAAAACCGCAAAATGCTGTTTGATATTGGCTTGGCTGGGCCATTAGCCGGGTTATTGGTAGCGATTCCATTCTTTATCACAGGTCTAAAAGCACAGCCGACCATCGGGATTCCGCTGGAATGGCTACAACAACTTCGGGTTGATCGGGTGAGCGTGCCGCTTTTTCTGGAGTGGGTTGCCCGCTCCGTCTATACCGAGCAGCAAGTTGCCCGTATTGACAGCACGGTCTTTTTTCGTCACCCACAAGCACTAGCGGCGTGGTTTGGAACATTATTGACTTTCCTCAATTTACTACCCCTCGGCCAATTTGATGGCGGGCATGTGGCCTATGCGCTGTTTGGGCGTCGGGTCGCATGGCCGCTGGCATTCTCGGTTGCTGCCATCTGCATCCTGCTTGGCCTTATGGGTTTTTGGGCGGCATGGTTAATCTGGCCTTTGTTTGCAGTCCTGACAGGTCTGCGCCACCCGCCACCACACGATGATATTACCCCGTTGGGATTGCCCCGCATGATTTTGGGTGGAATTACGGTGGCCCTGTTCTTCAGTCTGATTGTGATCACGCCGTTTTATACTTCCATCACTCGCTAAAATATTTGGTGAATCTGGCAGGCAACACGGTTGCCGTTTTTTGCGTTTCATCGCATAATTGGCGGCAAAAAGCGTATCCCGGACGGCATTTAGGAGCATGTTTTACCATGATTAGTATTCCAATGACGATTGGTATTGAAGAAGAATATCAAATTATTGATCCCCAAACCCGCGAACTAACTTCCTACGTCCAACAACTCATGAATCGAGGCCGGGTCACGCTTGGTAATCAATTAAAACCTGAATTTATGCAATCCCAAATTGAGGTTGGTAGCCGTGTTTGTGCCAATATTCAGGAGGCCCGTCAAGAGATTATCCATTTGCGACGGACGGTTTTTGAGGCTGCTGAAGAAAATGGTCGAGCGATTGCCGCCGCTGGAACCCATCCATTTTCGCGCTGGCAGGATCAGCGTTTTTCGGAAGGGGAGCGGTACGACGACTTACAATCCACCATGCAAGACGCCGCTCGTCGCTTGTTAATCTTCGGGATGCACGTTCATGTCGGTTTTGGGCAGGATCGCCGTGCTTTTGAGCTGATTGTGGATGTCATGAACCAAATCCGCTATTTTCTGCCGCATATTTTGGCGCTTTCAACCTCCTCCCCGTTTTGGCATGGACGCGACACGGGTATGAAGAGTTACCGCTGTCTGGTTTTTGAGAACATGCCCCGCACGGGTATTCCCCCTATTTTTGGTGGATTTGCGGATTATGATCGTTATGTAGATGTGATGGCAGCGGTGGGGTCATTGGGGCCAAAGGGCACAGGCAAGCCGTCGGGTGAAGCCTCGCCCAAAGATGCGACCAAGATTTGGTGGGACGCACGGCCTCATCCGAACTGGGGCACGCTTGAAATCCGCATCTCGGATATGTGTACGACTGTGGATGAGTGTATGTGTGTGGCAGCGCTGATTCAGTCGTTCGTTGCCAAATTTATCAAACTCCGCAATCAAAATCTCAGTTGGCGCATTTATCCTTCACATATGATTAGCGAAAACAAATGGCGGGCGGTTCGTTGGGGCATTGATGGCAAACTCATTGATTTTGGTATCGAAGATGAAGTGCCTATGCGCCTATTGGTACAGGAAATTTTGGAAATTATTGACGACGTGGTAGACGAGCTTGGCACGCGCCAAGATGTCGAATATGCCAAAACGATTTTGGAAAAAGGGACGAGCGCGGATCGTCAACTTGCCACCTTCCGCCGTGCGTTGAATGAAGGGGCGGATACTCAAGAAGCCTTAAATGCGGTGGTGGATCAATTGATTCGGGAGACACAACTGGGCTGGCGTGAACCTGCCATGCACCCGTAATTGATTATGCGACGAAATTTTATCTTGATGTCTTTGGTGGCGATGATGGGGCGGGCGCTCATTGTCTGGTTGCGCGTCCGTCCAATTGTTCCTGCTGTGCGTTGGCTTCTGCGGGTACGCCCGGAGGTTGTGGCCTATCTGCGCGAAATTAACCAAATTCGCTCCCTAACAAAGCCGCCGTCGTAGAGCTTACTCCTCTAACACGTTCCATAGCCGCGCTGTTCAAAACTGAGCGGGTCAACAGGGCCGTCGTTGATACGTGTTTCATAATGGACATGCGGGCCAGTGCTGTTGCCCGTACTGCCACTCCACCCGATCACTGAAAATCGTCCCACCGACTGCCCCGATGACACATTAAACGAGGTTAGATGGGCATAGTAGGTGATGAATCCTCCACTTTGAATGATGACCAGATAGCCGTAACCGATTTCACTCCAACCCGCAAAGGTGACGGTCCCGCTGTGGGTGGCTTGGACAGGTGTGCCAATCGGAATCCCCAAATCTATGCCAATATGATATTGATGAAAACGCTGCGTCAAAATGCCAGAGACGGGTAAACCCGCTGGCCCACATCCCCCCTCTGGCACATCTGCATTGGCAACAATCGTTGGGCCTGCTTGACCGGACGGGTCAAAAAAATCCGGTGGTGTGGCGGTGATAATCCCCTGATCTTCGGACTGGACATAGGTAGGGACGATGGGAGCAGTGGTGGGGAAAATTGGAGGCAATGCCGATAGAGGCGTAGGGGTGATTAAGGAAAATTGCGAGTTGCCTGTCATTGGTAGATAGACGCCAACAGGGGGAATTCCCGGCACAGCGATGGGCAGCCCGGCAGGATTATCCACCAAATTATCATTCCATAGAGCTTGTTCGACACCGGGGAGCACCGCCGCATAATAGCTCGATGGCGGAAGTTCGGCAGATAAATCTGGGGTAGCAACCGTTGGAATGGCGTGCAGTTGACGATTGGGTTGATTCCATGCCGCTGTCCATGCAAAGTAGGTAGTGCTGAGAATAAGCAGAATCAATACCAGCCCCCACAGCCAATGATTGAGGCATTGACGAGAACGAGCCGGCAAGGAAACGGACTGAGTTTGTTTTGGCATAACCTCTATTGTACTCAATCAGCAACGGACTGAAACAACGGGTAGATTGACATTAAAAAAGAGCGTACCGGGTGGCACGCTCTTGAAAAAAGAGGCATTACGGAGTACAGAGTTAAGGCTGGACTTGAATGAGGATGTAACCGAAGGTTGTTGGGTCAGCGGCGTCACCCACTACAATGAAGGTGTAGTAGTTGCCTTTGACCAGTTCAAAACTTTCAATGCGATAGTAGACATTGCCCTGCCCATCGCTGAAATTGAAAGTCCGGGTATTGGCATTCAAATTGAGATTATCGCTGCCTTGCCCGTAGGCCAAGATGCCAGCCAAAACGTCGCCGCTGGCTGAATTGATGACTGACATGCCCGGTACATTACGGACGGCATGAATAAAGCGGACACGCGCTTGGTCAAGTGGAATCAATTCGATATTGTCAGCAAAGGCATTGACGCGGAAGTTATCGGTGCCGAGGGCGACCAATGTGAGCGGGAAATTATTGGCGGTGATGGTCAACTGGTCACGCCAAATCGGTTCAACGCCTTCGGCAGGGGTGACATCGCCGGGATAAACGGTCAGTTCATAGCTTCCTGCTGACAGGGTTAGATAGTCGGTGAAGTCGAGATAGTTCAGATTATTGAGCACCAAATCGCCATTGAGATAGAAGTCGAGCGAGGGTGAATCTGGGGCGGCATGGGCAAAACGAACCGAGGCGACCTGTTCTACGGGTTCATTAAACCACGTCCAACGTTGGCGATCTGTACCATAGATAATCAAGGTAGCAATGGAGCCAGCCGGGGCGTTTACTTCAGCCCGACCTACCGTGGCACTGGGATCGCTGGAGTCTACAAGTGTCAGGTCGTATAGACCACCGGGAACATTAGCAGAGGCAAGACTGCCCTGTGACACTTCTTCAATCAAGGTAATGCCATTTTGGGAGACGAGGCCAAAATTCGGGATGATACTGGTGAGGTTCATGACCTGTAAACGGGCAGTATTGACCGGAACAGGGGTGAGATCATCAGCGAACAGATCAAGGTTCACGTCTTCGGGTGTCCCGGTGAGGAGCATGAACAGGCTTTGGTCTTCGGCGATGTCGAGAGTGGTAGTTACAACGGGGGTACCACCATCGGGCGAAGTACCAGTCGCGTAGACTTCAAAGGTGTAGTTGCCGGGAGTCACGACGACTTCATTGGTGGCTTCCCCATAGCGAATGCCAGCGTAAACCGCAATAGGATCGGCATTGACATACACGTCATAGGTGACTTCTTCGGCACCTTCAGAGACATCTACCAAATTCATAAAGCGGAAACGATTGGTACCGCTAACACGATAGGGCCGACCTATTAACTGGACAATGCGTGGGGCAGGGCTGGCAGAATCGCCAACGAGAAATACCAGATAGTACCGTCCGGGCGAAAGCACAATGTCCGAAGCAGGGCTGCTGCCGAGGGCTACAGAATAGCTGCCTGCGACGACTTCAGTGGCTTCGCTGACTTCACCAAATCCGAGACTGGCAACCGATTCGCTGTTGACGCGGATGTCTTGATCACCACTGCCCTGTACGGCGTTGACATAGGCCACGCGGGTCAGATTACGGACAGGTGGCGCGGCATTGTCTACCGTAACCACAACTTGGCTGTCTGCTCCCGCGCCAATCAATGCCGCTGTCATACGGGTCGCATTGGCGAGGCTCAGGGTAGCACTGGCAATTTCAGCACCTGCTGGCGTGGTAAAGACTACAGTATGGTCGCCACTGTAGAAAGTGAAATAGCCCACGACATTGAACAATTTATTGGCGATGAGACGGTTATCGAAATAGACATCAACGTCCCCCCCTGTCACGGTGGCGTTGGCAAAGCGGATAAACCCAACACCTGTTTGGGTCTCTGGGGATGCTTCAACAGGTGATTGCATCGCGCCAAACGCGGTTAGGGCGATGATCCCGATTAAGCAGAGACTGATAAAACGTTGGAGATGCTTTCGCATTATGCTGGCTCCTTGATTCATACAAAAAAGGAAAAGCTGAGTTATCAAAATTGTAAAGTGAATACCCTACCAGTATACGAGAATGTCGAAATTAGGAAATTAGCCCAATGGAGCTACCCGTGTTGTATTAATTGAAATATTACGACTCGTTATCGAATTGGATGCTGCGGATCATGCGGCGAGCGGTTCTGGCTTGACCGCCGGGGGATTCTTCAAGTGCGAGCATGAAAAATGCGTAGGCTTGCCCGTTATGTTGGGTCGTCGCAAGGTAGTAGCTAATGTTGATTTCGTTTACATCAAGTGTGCCGGATTCGGCAAATTCGTCGGGGAATTTGAGCGATAGGTTAAATGAAGTCATTGTGGCCTCTTCGCCGTCAATTTCGACCTCTTTTGTTTCAGTATTGATGTCAAAATGAATCCCAAAAAATTCAAGAGACTCCATGTTTTCGGCATTGCTCTCGAACTGGGCTTGGATTTGAGCAAGCTGCTCCGGCGATACTGGTGAAAAAATAACCAGCCCAAAGGATTGGAGCAACTCCCTTGATTCTTCTTCAGATAAATTGCTGTCGTTCTGATTTACGATGCTTGGATTGAGTCCGATAGGTTCATCGCCAATTAGCACACTGATGGCAGCATCGGCAGAAGGTTGATTTGCCAGAAGCGGAACGATGGAATCAATGCCATAACTAGCGGCGACTGTGACCTTATCCACGACCTGATTTTGGGTCTGGAAATTGATGATTTTCCCTTCCCAATCTTCAGGATAATGGATGGTATACTGGGCGGTGGTCGCCTTGTTCGACAAATCAGGGCCAAATAAGCCGAATAACCCACTGTGCTGATAGGTATAGGCGTACCATCCAACAGCCAACACAAACAGCACCACGATGAGCAGTGCGCCTCCAACCAACAATAAATCAGCCGGGCGAATTTGGATTTTGGAACGGTTGAGATTTTTGTGGAGGGGACTGCTTGGTGGTGGCAGATCGGCAATACTGAATACCGCGTCAATCTCCAATTCTTCTAACATGGCACGGGCTTTGGCATTGTCGGGTTTCAATTCCAAGACGTGTTTGAGAGCAGTCTGTTTGAGGGCACGATCCTCAACGATATTTGCCATAACCCACCATCCCCTTGCATCCAAAGGGTTCTGGCGGGTGTACTCTTCGACCAACTGACGTGCCTGTCCATGTTGGCCTTCTTTTGACAACTGGACACTTTTGAGCAAAAGCTCTTCAGACATTCAGCCGTTCACACTTTCCCACAGATCATGAATAGATTCGATAACCTATCAGCTTTTGATAGCGGCGTCCAACGTTGGATACACATGGAAGAATTTGTCGAACCCGATGATTTCCAATACTCGCATAATTTTGAGGTTAGGAGCAGCCAATTGTACATCGCCACCATTTTGGCGGCATTGCGTCAACACATCGGCTAAGATGCGTAACCCGGCGCTGTTCAAGTAATTAGTTTGTGAAAGATCGAGTACCAAATGATGATGCCCGGTGTTCACTGCATCACGCAATATATCTTCCATCTTGGTCGCCCCATCACCATCTACACGACCATCTACCTGAAAAACTATCTTGTCACCCTGCTGTGTTTGGGAGATGTTGAGCATCGGAAACCGCCCCTTTATGTTAATACCACTACTGCTGTTCAATGATACTAGGAATATTTTGAAAGTGAAAATTTTGCCATATGTGAAGGGGCAATATGGCTGAATTTATCGTCTGCCATGAGTTTGTGTCAAAATTTTGGCCCGCTGTTATAATGACCCCTTGTGCTTTATTCAGAGTATCAAGACTGTGCTTTTAAGCCGATAAATCAACCTATGAGTTTTAGATTTTCATTGGAAGCTACTGCGGGACGTGCGCGTGCGGGTGTGTTTACAACTCCGCATGGAGACCTTTTGACACCTGTGTTTGCTCCGGTGGGAACACAGGCAACCGTCAAAGCGATTCTTCCCCGTGATCTACATGACCTCAAAGCCACTCTCATCCTCGCCAATACCTATCATTTACATTTACGCCCCGGTGATGATTTAGTTGCTGCGATGGGTGGCTTGCATCACTTTATGGCGTGGGATGGTCCAATGTTAACGGATTCGGGCGGCTTCCAAGTCTTTAGCTTGGCAGAATTACGCCGCATTGATGATAACGGCGTGCGCTTTCGCAGCCATTTGGATGGTGCCTCCTATTACCTGACCCCCGAAAAGTCCATTGCGATTCAGCATAATCTGGGTGCGGACATTATTATGGCATTTGATGAATGTGCCGTTCCGAATGATAGGGCCTATTCCGAGGCTGCCATGCACCGGACTCATGCGTGGGCCAAACGTTGTGTGGAATATCATGCCACACATGGGGACGTGAATCGTCAGGCACTTTTTGGAATAGTGCAGGGCGGCATTTTCCCCGATTTGCGTGCCCAATCGGTTGAGGCTATTACATCGTTGAATCTTCCCGGCTATGCCATTGGGGGTTTAGCCGTTGGGGAAACCAAAAAAGAAATGCTGGCGACACTTGATGCCACCATGCCCTTGATGCCAACAGATCGCCCTCGGTATTTGATGGGGGTGGGTCGTGCTGAGGACTTGGTACAGGGAGTGGCGCGGGGCATAGATATTTTTGACTGTGTGCTGCCTACCCGCGAGGCCCGTCATGGAGCGGCGCTGACGCGGTTTGGGCGCTATAATATGCGAAACCAACAATTTGCACATGACCCGGAACCAATTGAGGTGGGCTGTGAATGTTACACCTGCCAACATTTTTCACGGGCTTACATCCGGCATCTGATTAAAGCGAAAGAATTGATTGCACACCAATTGTTGAGCATCCATAACCTGCACTTTTTGTTAAAACTGGTGCGGGATATGCGGGCCACAATTGTTAAGGGCGAGTCCGAATTTAGGATATTTGCTGAGGCATTTTTGACCGATTGGCATTCCGGGGCCGGCGAGCAAGTCGTCGAGGAGGCCAAGCGGTCATTGGGAGCAATCAACCTGTCAGGATAATCACTGGATGAAGTGCGCTGCTGGTCGTAAAACCAAAAGAACCCTCGTCGTAGTGACATTAGCACTCGCTAGTTGTCGTGCGCCAATGCAAGCCCCGACTTCGACCCCCGAAGTAGTTCCCCTTTACTTTGTAACCTCGAGTAGTACCGATAGCCTCCTCCGAAGCCTAGCAGCGACCTATACCCGTGAAAATTCACTAGTGGCGATTGTTGACCAAGCCGCCAACGGAACCTCGATTGCCCTAGCACTAGACCCTTCCCAGTCCACTGATCCTCCCCTCTATGCCCTAACCACCTTTCTACCCAGTTTGGAAAACCTGTGGGCTGCCCCGCTCGGCCAAGACGGTATTGCTATTGTAGTACACCCTCGTTTGAATATCCCTCAATTAAGTGCCGATGACTTGCGGCGGATTTTTACTGGGGCAGTCGAAAATTGGCTCGAATTGGGTGGGCCGGATCTGGCGATTACCGTTGTAAGCCGTGATGCCGAGTCAGATACCCGTCGTGTCTTTGAACAGTTGGTTTTGGGGCAACGCCAAATCACCTATAATGCACTCTTAGCCCTAACCGACAGCGCAATGTTGGATGTATTGGCACAAACACCGGGGGCGATTGGGTTTATGAGTATGGCGTTGGTGTCGGGGCAGGTACGAGTGGTGCCGTTGGTTGGGGAGCTTGGGGATACTCCGGTGTTGCCGACACCGCTGACGGTTGCGGAGGGAACATATCCACTGCGAACACCCCTCTTGATTGTTGGGTCTAAACCCCCTGAACCGGGGGATGGGTACTATGAGTTTATTGTTTGGGCACAGCAGCGGCAGGCCCAACAGATTATTGGTGAACGATATGCGCCACTGCCCTAGTCCCCTAATCACACGCGGGGATAAATCCATTGTTTAGGGCGGTTGAATGGAAATTGCTATCCTATGAATCAACCTACTTCCACAATTGAAACGGCTTGGTGGAAACTCGTGACTTTTGGTTTCCGCCTGTTGTATAACGAGATGGCGTGGACTTATGATGCCGTGTCATGGGTGGTCAGTTTGGGTCAATGGCGCAGTTGGCAGCGGGCCGCCCTGAAACATTTGGGGACTCAACCGGGGGAGTTGGTACTCGAATTGGCGCACGGCACGGGCAATCTGCAATTGGATTTGTATGCGGCTGGTTATCAACGGGTCGCCTATGATTTAAGTCCGTATATGGGGCGGATTGCGCGACGCAAATTGCTTCGGCATCACGTGGCTGCGCCATTGGTGCGAGGCCGTGCCCAACAGCTTCCCTTTCCCGATCAAACATTTGACGCAATAGTCAGCACCTTCCCCACGCCATTCATCATCGAAAAAGATACGCTACAAGAAGTCTATCGGGTATTGAAACCGGGCAGGCGCTTGGTGATTGTCCCCAATGGTATTTTGACCGGGGGTGGGGTTGCTAAAGATGCCCTCGAAGCGGCCTATCGTGCGACGGGCCAGCGCGGACCATGGCCCGTGGATTTGGAGCAACGATTCGAAGAGGCCGGATTTGCCGTGCAGTCATTGATTGAGCAGTGTCCCTATAGCATTGCACAGGTGGTCGTTGCTACCCGGCAGGATTAGACCCCGTGTCAGGTTTTTGTCAGATTGCCTTCATCCATCCGTAGTATAACCATCCGTTGACCGTCCGGCGTGGGTTTGCCCGCCTATCGTATACTTGTCTGTATCACAGCAGTCTTTTTCGGAGGTCTATTGCATGTTTTCGTTGAAACGCCTGACTGGTTTGTTGCTGATTGCAGCCATCGTCATTACCATTACTCCGTGCGGTACGCAGGTCAATGCACAGGATGACGGCGCATTGCCGACCAGTTTTAAACTTGACATCACTCGCCTGCGTCATGAATATCAGGGTTGGAATAATTGTGGCCCGACTACCTTGACGATGGGCTTAACGTATTTTGGCTATACCGATAATCAACTTCCCGCTGCCCATTTTTTGAAACCCAATGGCGAAGATAAAAATGTCAATCCATGGGAGATGGTGGATTATGTCAATAATGTTGCCAGCCTCATGACCAATGTGCGGGCGTTGTATCGTCCCGGCGGCGATTTTGAACTTATCAAGCGGCTACTGGTGGCGGATTTTCCGGTCATCATTGAAAAAGGCTTTGATGTAGAAGACCTTGATTGGATGGGTCACTATTTGCTTCTGATTGGCTACGATGACAATGAGAGCGTCTTCTATACCTACGACAGTTATCTGGGACATGGCAATTTTCAGGGGCTAAAAGAACCCTATGCAACAGTGGAAAGCTATTGGTGGAATTTCAGCAATACTTTCATTGTCCTCTATGCTCCCGAACGCGAAGTCGAAGTGATGCAAATTTTGGGGGAGCGGGCCGATTTGAACCAAGCCTACCAGTTAATGTCACAGATGGCCCAAGAGCGGGCTGCCGCTGATGGTCAAGACGCATGGGCATGGTTTAATATTGGCGACGCGCTGACCCAACTGGGCTATTATGCTGAAGCGACAGGTTTCTTCCGGGTAGCGTTTGATCTTGGCTTGCCATGGCGGGCGCTCTGGTATCGCCATACACCGTTGGAAGCCTTTTACCGAACAGGCGAGTTTAATACCGTGTTGGAATTGGTACAGCAAGCCAAATTGACCACACCCTATGTTGAAGAATGGGACTACTATCATGGACTAGTGTTTGCATCACAAGGTCGAACCGCCGATGCTAAAGCCCAATTGAATGAGGCCCTGCAATATAAT
This sequence comes from Anaerolineae bacterium, assembly GCA_019913005.1. Classification (GTDB taxonomy): domain Bacteria; phylum Chloroflexota; class Anaerolineae; order Aggregatilineales; family J027; genus CFX10. The sequence continues at coordinate 22,591 of JAIOHL010000249.1, forward strand.
GTCAATTTCCAAGCCGCCAAAGATGTCATTGCCCAATTAGACGCGGGTACATTTGTCGCAGTGGCCCAAACCGACGTGCAGTAATTTAGTTTCGTGTATAAGTGACCCCTGCTTGAACTAATCGGTTATGCAGATGAACCGGGCGGGGGTCAATATATTTGCCTCGTTCGATCAGATAGCGTAGTGTAAAATCAGTCGCCATCAGAGTCACCCCCTCCAAACTCACTTGAGCCGCTGTTCGCAACGCATCTACCCCGGGAAAATCACGGGTCGGCTCGATCAAATCCGCGACGTACACAATCATATCGAGCGCGTTCATAGTCGGGTCGCCTGTGGTGTGATAGGCACAGGCCGTTTGCAGTTGAGGGTCATCCAAGCCAAATTCCTGCGCCGCCAATAGATAGCCTGCCACGCCATGCAACAACATGGGTACCATTTTTTCACCTTCACTGATGGGTAGATGATGAAGTTCAGCTAGTCGCATTAGCTCCTCATCCGGTAGGCGTTTGGCAGCATCGTGAATCCATGCGGCCAACCGTGCCCGCATTCGTTGATGAGGCACGTAAAGTTGAGCCATCCAATCGGCGGTTTCGACGACCCCGCGTACATGGGGGATGCGTTTGGGTTTGAGTCGTGTTTCGGCCCATGCCTGTACACGGGCTTCAAATTCGGGAGTGTATTCAAGTGGCATAGATTTTTCCATCTGTAGGAAACTGTCAGAGAACAGCCCAATTTTAATCGCTTGCCCACCGTTGGCAAATGCGCTCAGGATGCTAGAATAACATTGTACAAGGTAAGCACCCTTTTCATTTCGACATTTGGAGAGCAATCATGTTGACACCCGCGTTCACCCGCGCTGATTATGAAGTTGCCGCTGATGAAGTCCGCCGCCGGACCCATCAGACCCCTAAGATAGCCATAATTCTTGGTTCGGGCTTAGGGCCACTGGCCGATAGTGTCTCGAACGCGACCATCATCCCCTACCGGGAAATCCCCAATTGGCCGCAAGCCCCACATGGCGGGCATGTGCAGGGTCATAAAGGGCAGTTGGTGATTGGGGAGATTGAAGGCCAAAGTGTCTTGATGATGCAGGGGCGGTTGCATTTTTATGAAGGGTACTCCATGCACCAAGTCACTTTCCCGGTGCGGTTGATGCGGGTATTGGGCGTGGAGACCTTGATTGTGACCAACGCGGCAGGCGGATTAAACCCAAATTTTCGGGCCGGGGATTTGATGCTCATTACCGACCACATTAATTTGTTGGGCCAAATGGGTCAAAATGGCTTAATGGGACCAAATGAGGAGAGCTTTGGAGATCGTTTCCCGATTTTTACACAAGCCTATGACAAAAAACTGCGGAACAAGTCACTCGAAATTGCCCAACGCGAAAATATTACCCTGCGGCAAGGCGTGTATATCGCACTGTCTGGCCCAGCGTTTGAGACCCCTGCCGAAATCCGCATGTTCCGCATGTGGGGTGCGGATGCGGTTGGGATGTCTACCGTGCCGGAAGTGGTCGTGGCGCGACATGCCGGAATGCGTGTCATGGGGGTATCGAGCATCACCAATGAAGCGATTGACGATCAGGATTCGGTGAAAGATGTAAGCCATGAAGAAGTGTTGGCGGTTGGCGCCAAGATTGTGCCGAATCTAATCACCATCCTGCGGGGGGTCTTACGCGAATTTCCTGAGTAGGACGGAGAAATGAGGATGAGGGATTATGGGCGACTTTTTCTTTTTTATTGAAAGCATCGCCGTTGGGCTGTATGTGTTCACAGGCTTGGGACTGCTGTGGAGTTTTCGTAATTTTTTGCGGGCACGGCGTGAACTGCGAGAGTCCCAATTTCGGCTGGAACGTGAGCAAGCCCAACAGCACGGCGGCAAGGCCCTGACGCTGGTCTTTTTGAGCGTCAATATCCTCGTGACGGTGTGGGGTACAGCAAATCTAGCGGCCCCAACATGGCGCGAGGGACTGCCTGCCACGCTAGACCCTAATTTTGCGCGGAATCGAGCATATCAGACCAGCACTGCCGAGAGGGGTGGTGGTTTTCAATTGACCCCGGTTAATCCGAATGAGGACATTATCCCGATTACCGCGCCGCCGCCGAGTACCCCCAAAGGCACAATTTTGCCAAGCAGCCCTCGTGAAGGCTGTATCCGCGATCAGGCGTGGATTGATTTTCCCGATAATGGGCAGGTGGTGTTTGATGTGATTCCAATTCGAGGGACAGCGAATATTCAAGATTTCGCTTTCTACCGTTTTGAAATCCGCCCTGAGACGGGTTCATCTGATGCGACTTTCAGCACCATTGGCGGGCCGCAGGGCGATTACGTGCAGCCTGTGGTTGATGGCGAATTGGGCCAACTCGTTCCGCTGAATTATCTGCCGGGTACGTACCGCTATCGTTTGGTTGTGTTCGATAGCACCAGCGCGATGAAGGCAAGCTGCGAAATCAGCATTATCATTAGTGACCCCATTCCGACGGCGACCCCGATTGGAGCAAACTAAATGCCCCCGCGTAAAAGAGCACCGTCGCCCTTGCAAGACTTGTTGACCAACGAGGCCCAGGATGCCGGATTGTTGGCGGCTTTGTTGGTCAGCCCAAAAGATGAACTGGTGGCGTCTTATGTTGCAGCAGGCTTGGACAAGGCGACTGCTGAGACTCCCCTGCTGACGACCCGACGCATTTTTGGTAATGCCGAAAGTCGAGCGCAGTTGGCTCAATTGCAGGAAAGTGTTTTTTACGATTTGGACGGACGGCGCTTAATTTGTCGCCCCTTGATGCTGCCCACTTTGGATGATACTGCCCCGCATTTGTTGTTGGTGCTGACCACTGCCGAACAAACCTATCGAAGGGCGCTCAATAAATTGATTCGGGCCATTGAAAATGCGACAGGTGGTTTTTAAATCTCGCTGGCTTCGACGATGCGCGTAATCTTGGCGGCAAGATGTCGCAGAACCTTACACAGTTCGGGCGGGTGGCAGATTTGAAAATTATGGTCGAGACCTGCCAGAAAATGGCCCACCCAATCCAATTTCTGGGTGTAGATCGTCAGATATACCCCCTCCCCAAATGTCTCCATCAAACCGAGATAGGGCGGAATTTGTTGGACGGCTTGTTCAATCGTCATCTCCAAAATCACCTCCACGCGCCATGTCCCCGGTGTACTGGCAATGCCTTTCATAACCTGCCCGACAGTATCAAAATTCGCGGGTGGGGTAAACGATTCCGTCAACATTTCCGCGTTTGTTACACGGTCTAAACGAAAGGTACGGAGATCGTCGCGTAGACGACAATATCCCACTGTGTACCAAAATCCACCGTGCATCACCAAGCCATACGGGTCAAAGGGTCGGGTTGAAATTTCGCCATTCCAAGCCATATAGGTTAACTGCACCCGGCGCTTTTGTTGAATGGCGGTGCTGAATAAGACAATCAGGTCGCTGGCAGGGGCGGCATGGTGAATATTGAGGTGAATCAGCAGGGATTCTTGCACCGCTTGCACCTGTTCTCGCAGGGCATCTGGCAAAACACGCTCAATTTTGGCAAGTGCCCCTTCAATGGCGGGAGCTTCAATGGATAAACCCAGCCGTCGGGTAATCAACAGCCCCAGTGTTAGCCCCAATGCCTCCTCATCAGTAAACATCATCGGTGGCAACTTAAAACCGGGCATCAGGCGATAAGCCCCATGTCGTCCACGCTCCCCTTCAATCGGAATTCCCAAATCTTGCAGCATGACAATGTAACGTCGCACGGTTCGCACATCCACTTCTAATCGTTGGGCAATTTCTGGCCCACTGAGTTGGGGATGGGCTTGCAGTAATTCCAAAACGGTCAGCAGTCGGGTGGTGGGGTGGTACAAAAAAGTTCTCCAGCAAAATCAGGGCGGATAATGTCCTGTATAGATGATACGCTAAAAGTACAAAGTTGAAACGATCCAATCTATGAGGAACATCCATGAATATCACCAAAGGGTTTGCTGAGGTCGAAAATTCCAAGCTGTATTATGAAGTGGCGGGCGAGGGGCATCCACTGCTGTTGATTCACCCTATGCTGACTAGTCATAAGTATTGGGACGACCAATTCAGCGAATTTGCAGAGCAGTATCGGGTCATTCGTTATGATGTGCGCGGCTTCGGGCAGTCGCCAATCTCCAAAGAAACCTTCTCCGATAGCCAAGATATTGTCGAACTGCTGGATTTTCTGGGTATCACCAAAACCTACATCTTAGGACTTTCGTTCGGTGGCGAAATCGCCATGCACTTTACGTTGGAGCATCCCGAACTGGTAGATGGTTTGGTGATGTCGGGGGTTGGTTTGGAAGGTTATGAATATTCAGCAGAGGGGACAGCAGAATTTGAACCCAAGTGGATGGCGTTTATCGAACACATTCAGAAGCACGATTTCGATGGGGCACGCGAACGGTTTATGGAATTTGCAGTGGATAGCCCGGTGGGGCGGGCCGATGAAAAAGTGCGTGAGCGAGCACGAGCACTGATGCAGGATTACACCTTTCCCCACTTTTTTCCACCAGAGGAAGTGATTGCTGTGGCAGAGGATTCTGCATCCGCCGGGGCCGAGAATGTGCCAGTTATTCAGCGCCTTCATGAAATTCAAGTGCCGACGCTGGTGATGTCGGGGGGATATGAAGCAAAGGACATTCAGGGTATCGTGGATGTATTGGTGCGAGACATTCCCCATGCCCAAAAAGCCGTAATCCCGAATGCGGGCCATTTTGTCAGTCTTGAGAAACCTGCCGAATTTAACCGCGCAGTATTGGATTTCTTGGGCAATTTGGGCTAGGACTATCACTCCAATCCAGCAAGGCGTTTTTCGGCAGCATATTGTTCAGGGGTGTCAATATCACGCAAAATGCTGTCGTTATCCACCGGAAAGGTATAGACCGGATTACGATTGATGGCATCTCGTGGGGCACTCCCAAACGGCAAGTCTAGAATATCGGGCCAGTGGCGGCGCTGAATCAAAATCGGGTGTCCACGCTGCCCTTGATACATTGGGGCGATAATTGACCCCTTGCCCTCGGCATAGAGGTTTAGAATTTGGCGGATGAGTTTGGCGCGGATTTGGGGTTGATCGCCCATCATCACCATGCAGGCGTCTATATCACTGCTCATCGTTTTTAACCCCACTTGCAGCGATGACAGCATTTCCCCGACCTTAAATTGTGGATTAAAGGCGATTTTGACCGGGCTGTTTTGTAAGGTGCTGGCGACCTGACCGGATTTATAGCCTGTCACTACCACGATTTCGGGCAGGCGGAAGGGTACAAGGGTATTGACGATGGTTTCGATCACTGTATGCCGCCCCCATTTCAGCAGGGCTTTGGGATGTCCGCCCATGCGCGAGGACAGCCCTGCCGCCAAAATGATGACCCCCACCCGCCGCTGCACCTCAAAAACGGGATTTTTGGCTTGCATTGCGCCAATCGCTACAGCATTAATTTTGGGAGAGGCAAGGATAATTTGAGCAATGCGCCGTGCCCGACCCCGGCTTAACCCCTCGCCCGCCTTATTAAGCAGCACCACGACTCGCGCAGTGGGGGGCAAAGCTTTGAGACCGATTTGCTCATCGCGCACGATTTGGGCCAGCCACGCGGGTTGAATGGGTTGTCCAAGTGGGAATCCATATCGTTCAAAAATCGGTTCGGGGTTATAGACCGTCGTTTCATCAAAGGGCATACCCAGGGCATCCAACCCCGCAACCGGCACCAGCAGGGTGGTGTCTTGCGGGATCACGGGTTCGTGGAGACGCGGCGCTTTGAGGGGGAGGCGACGTGACCCATCGGCTTCGACCAACAGCAAATCGGCATTCATTTCATCCACTAAGCGTGAAATGGATTCGCTTGGCAGCCCGATGACCTTATCACCGCGAATTTCTTGGTAGACGAATACAAGGCGTTTTTTATCCAACAGGGTCGCTAGTTCGCGCTTGCCCTGCAAAAGATTGGATTGCCAATGAACCGTATGGGGAAATTGTTCGAGTTCAGACGTGGCAATACGGGTGGTGGTCGTTGCCAATACTCGCAAATCTTGTGTCGCTAATTCACGCCCCAAACGCACCATTGCGGAGGTTTTCCCACCCGCCCCGGTAAATGCCACGACATCCCCGCGCTGAACATTCAACGCCTCATGTAAACGCATCAGCCTCGTCCCTTACCCGGTTTTGTTTGTGCAATGGCAAAATGCCCCGGCTGAGGACGGCTTCCAACACACCGCCCCCAATTGCCAGCGCCTTATCGGAAATGGTGAAGCAGTGTTCACGGATACCACGCGGGTCTAAATCTCCGACTTTCAAGCCTGCCCATACCTCGACACTTTCATGAATCAGGCCGCGCAACATACCGGAAAATGGGGCGATAATCGGCTCACCTTCGACGGTGGCGATAATCGTGCCTTCTTCAAGAGAATCGCCAATCTCGGCGTTTGGTTTGACATGGCCCGCACGCGGCGCACGCAGCACCCTCTGACCGTCTTTACCGCCAATCGTGCCGGGAATACCCGTATTGGGAATGGCGCTGCCCTGCGAGATGACCCGACCTAGCGAGTGTCCACGCTGGGTTTCCACAATGGCATGACAATCTGTTCCCACCGTAAAGCCGGGGCCGAGAGCCAAGACAAATTCGGCATCATCCAGTGTGGTATCAATGTTCCGCTTCGCCACCCGTGCATCAATCACGACCTGCGTGTTGATATTGCGCCATGCCCCATCAGTATCCACGAGAATGGGAATTTCGCCGCCGCGCATTGCCAACCAGACGGCTGAATCAGCTTTGATGACACGTGAGGTAATCCCCTCGACGTGATAAACACCCCCCGGCTCAAAAATCGCACTGCCAAACGAAACAGTGCGCCGAACTAGCAAGGGGGTCGGCAAATCCACCATAATCACGGGATAGCCTGCATGATATAAGCGAAAAGCGACCCCTGAACCGAGGTCGCCTGCGCCGCGAATGAGGACGATAGGCAGTGGGTCAGACGATGGCACCGAGTCCATGCTCACGTAATCCTTCCACTATCCGGTCTGGGATGAAGGGCAGATGGTCGAACCAAATGCCTGTGGCGTCATGAATGGCGGCGGCAATGGCCGGGGCAAGGGGGATAAAAGGCATTTCAGCCATACCCCGCGCACCCCAAGGGCCAATCGGCACGGGATTTTCGAGCAAAACGGATTTGACTTCTAGTGGAATGTCATAGACCGTCGGAATGAGGTAGGTGGATAGGAAGGGATTGAGAACACGCCCTTCTTTGCTAATCAAGTGCTCCATAATAGCGTAGCCTTGTGCTTGAACTACCGCGCCTTCGACCTGCCCTTCGACCAGCATCCGATTGAGTACCTTGCCAACATCATTGGCACAGGTGACACGCATCAGATTGACCATGCCCGTTTCCAAGTCCACCTCAACTTCAGCGACCTCGGCGACATACCCATAGGCAAAATTGGGCGTGCCATAGCCTGTTTCTTTGTCGAGCGTCGTGGTGGCGGGGGGACGATATTGATAGGTGGCAATAGCAGGCCGTTCTTCATCCAGCCACTTTTTGAGGGCCAGTTCCGCCGCGCCCCGAATGGCATTACCTGTCATAAAGGTCATACGCGAGGCCGATGAACTGCCGGAAGTTTGGGTTTCGGCGGTGTCGTGCCCAATCAGCCTAACTTTTTCAACCGGAACACCGACTGCCTCGGCTGTCATTTGGACAAAAATCGTGTGGGCGCCTTGCCCTACATCCGCTCCGGCTGCACGGACAATGACTTCTTCAATTACACCCGTCCCGCGTAGTTCAATGGTGGCCCAATTTTGTTCGGGGAAGCCAAAACTATAGCCGATATTTTTGAACCCACAGGCAAACCCAATGCCGCGCCGTTTATAGCTTTCACGCGGCTGCTGGGTGACGGATTTTTGCCAACCCTGCCCGTTTTGTGTCCAAGCACCACTTTCGATAGCCCCCGCTTCAATGGTCTGTTGAATGGTGACACCGGGCGGTGGGGGAGTGCCTGTCGTCATGATGCTGCCTTCGTGAATAACATTCCGTAGGCGGAAATCCACCGGGTCGAGGCCGAGCGCTTCCGCTAATTTATTCATCATGCCCTCGGCAGCAAACGCACCTTGTGGCCCCCCAAACCCACGAAACGCCCCGGTCATGATGTTGTTGGTATAGACGCCATAGGTATCCACCTGCACATAGGGGATTTCATAAGGGCCTGTCACCATCAAATGGGCATTACCCATCACCTTATTGGTGGTGTAATTATATGCCCCGGCATCGCCAATCACGGTGGCTTCGGCGGCAACCAACTTGCCATCACGGGTTGCGCCCCATTTGGCTCGAATTTTGACCGGGTGGCGTTTGTGATGATAGAGGATAGACTCTTCACGACTCCAAATAATTTTGACGGGGCAACCCAATTTCCATGCTGCCAATGCAAGGACAATTTGCACACTCATGTCTTCACGTCCGCCGAATGCGCCGCCAATCGCCGGGTAGATCACTCGTACTTGGTCGGGGGGCAGATTCAAGGCATGATAAATCTGTTCCTGATCTTCATGCACCCATTGGCCCGCCACCACCACTGTGATCCGGCCCTGCTCATCTATATAACCGAGACCCGCTTCGGGTTGCAGATAGGCGTGTTCTTGATACCCGGTGGAGAATTCGCCTTCTAAGATGACATCCGATCTAGCCCAGCCTTCCGACATCTCGCCCTTGCGGATTTTGTAATGCACAATGACGTTATTGGGTTTATCGTGATGCAGTTGGGGCGCATCAGCTTGCATCGCCTCTTCGGGGTCAAAAACGGTAGGCAGGTCTTGATATTCAATCTCAATTAACTGGGCAGCAGCAGCGGCATTTTCTTCGGTATCGGCAACGACCACTGCGACCACATCGGCCAGACAACGCACCACATCTGCGCCGGGGATGGTGCTGCCGGGGCCACAAATTACAGGCTGGTCTTTCATCACCAAACCATATTCATTAACCGGCACATCGCGGGCCGTAAAAATCCTGACCACACCCGGATAGGCTTCGGCGCGGTGTGTATCAATCGAAACGACCCGCGCATGAACACGGTCTGAAAATCGCATTTTCATCCATAACTGACCATCCATATTAAAGTCACTCGGATAAAGTGTTTGACCCGTCACCTTACCAAAGGCATCAATGCGTTTCATGCTTACGCCGATTGCAGGCGTTTGATTATCCGACACGGTTTTCTGCTTTCAAGATGCTAAGAGCGCCACTAACCTTGACCACGTTTCCGCATTTCGCGGTCTTGTATCTCTTTAAGCCGTTTGACCTCTTTGATTTTTTGCTGGCGAATTTTGTCGCGTTTTTTCTCATATTTACGAATGGCCCTTGGGTCATTGCTGTTCGGGGGTAATACAGCCTCTTCTTTGCGAGTGAAATCACCACCGAGGGCGGCGGCAACAATCATAAAGGAGATAGCCAGCAAGACGATGGATAGGAAAACGGCGGCGGCAACATCCACTCGGCTATAACTATTACCAGCAAATTTGAAGAGTTCGTTCTGTTTTAATTCGGCTTCCAACACCCGCTGGTTAAAATCTTCGTTCTTTTCCTTACCGGTGTCTACGATCAACGGTGCAGCGAGAAATGAAATCGCTATGACAGAGAGTACCAGTACGAAGGCCAAAACCGGGACAAGCTGGCTTCGCTTTTTTAGTTTTTCTTTTTCGGCTTCACGGCGGGCGACACTCATGGGCTGACTTGCTCCTTCTGTTGTGCTATTTCGCTTGCAAGTTCAAAAGCATCAATGATTTTATAGTAGCCAGTGCAACGACACAGATTACCCGAAATACTTTGGGCAATTTGCTCGTGGGTGGGGTGGGGATGTTCCTCCAATAATTTCGCGCCGGACATCAGAAACCCGGGGGTGCAAAATCCGCACTGTACACCACCCGTCTCCATAAAGGCTTGTTGAATCGGGTGTAAAGCAGTCTCTTCAGCTAATCCTTCTACCGTTACGATATCCGCCCCATGTGCGCGGGGGGCTGGAACCATACACGCCATGACCGCGACGCCATCCAGATAAATGGTACATGCGCCGCATTCGCCTTCGGCACAGCCTTCTTTCGTTCCTGTTAAGCGAATATCATCGCGCAAAAATCGCAACAGGGTCTTATTGGACGCGCCAGTTACCGTATGTTTTTTGCCATTGACCGTCGTCACAATGGTATCGCTGGCATCATCCTCATGGCGGACAGACGCAGGTAGGGAACTATGGTGTGCCTTATAGTTTGTACCCCACAGCATCGTCGGATTTTCAGGCCACTGGGCACGCTCTTGATGGTCACGCAGCATTCGCAGGGCACGGGCCGTCAACACCTTGACCATCTCGGTTCGATAGGTAGCGGTGGCGCGGACATCACTAATTGGCTTGGGGGTTGCCGCCGAACGGTTGGCTGCTTCCACAATCGTGGCATCAGTCAGGGTACACCCTTGTAGATAGGTTTCTGCATCCGGTACGCGGATAATCGTTGGGGCAACACTGCCGAGTGTGATCCGTGCATGGGTAATCTGATCCCCGTCAAAACCGAGAATCACCGCGATATTGACGACGGAAATGGCTTGGGCGCGGCGTAAACCTAATTTAAGGAAGACTCCCCGTTCATTTTCTGCCATCGGCTTGAAGCGAATGGAGGTGAGCAGTTCATCAGGTTGCATGGCGGTTTTGCGCACGCCCTTATAAAAATCGGCAAAACTCAGCGTGCGTGTGCCAGCCGTCGAGGTAAGTGTAACCGATCCATCTAAAGCCCACAGCGGGGTAATCGTATCATTGGCAGGGCTGGCGGTGATAAGATTGCCTGCAACGGTGGCCCGATTACGAATTTGCGGCGCACCGACCTCCCAACAGGCTTGTGCCAATGGAAAGGCCTGCTGCACGATCATATCACTGGCGACGACCTGATTATGTGTCACCAATGGGCCAAGCTGAATGGATTGCCCATCGAATGTAATCGTGTCGAGACTGGGCAGACGGGTAATATCAATCAACGTCTCAACGTCGGGCCGCTGGTTACGCTCAATCTCGATCAAAATATCGGTTGCGCCAGCGATAATTCGGGCACTTTCACGGTGCTGAGCCAGCAGTACTAATGCTTCATCCAGATGCGTTACACTAAAATAGTTTTTCCACATGAAATTCCCTACCGTAGAAGGTCGCAAATGCGACAAGTACGCTAATGGTAGCACATCCAGCGACCTGTTGCGACAAAATTTATCTGTTTTTACGAGAGGCCGTATTCCATTATAATCAACGGATAAAACCCTATCTTGAAAGCGCAATATGGATTTTTCAACCCTGATCGCTCATGTAATTGCGATTGCGATACCCGCCCTAACCATCTACCTTTTCTATGCGTTTGACCTCTATGGCACGGGTCGAATTAGCACGGTTTTGGTGAGTTTTGGGTGGGGAGCAATTGGGGCTTTTGGCATCGCCAACCTGACCTATCAACTGGTGTTTGCGGGTGTCGAATTTGATACCCTAACCACGCGGGTTGCACCCACGCTTGAAGAACTGCTCAAGTCGGCGGTACTAATTTATCTCGTCTACCAACCACGTTTTCGCTACATTGTAGATGGTACAATCTATGGAATCGCCGTTGGAATAGGCTTTGCGATGTCGGAAACCATCTTGATTTATCTACCCGATGCGGGTGATGCGGCCCTCTCGACTGCCATCAGCCGGGTGCTTTCGACCTCTTTAATGCACGCCACCGCCAGCGCAATGGTCGGGATTTTGTTTGGACGTTATCGGCGGGCGACCTCCCAAAATAAGCACATTTTCCCTATTGTGGGCATCTTGCTTGCTATTGGGGTTCACACCATTTACAACGCAGGCCTCATCCAAATTGAAGGCTACAGCGATGGGCGATTTTTGCTGCTATTTGCCATTACGCTGGGTTTTTCGGGCAGTGCCTTCATTGCATTTGTCATGAATCAGGGGTTGAAGGAAGAAAAACGACGCTTTGAACAGACCCTCGGTTTGGACGTGGGGGTTTCGGCAGGCGAACGCAAGGCCGTTCAGCGTCTCGGTGGAAATGGTATCGAGCAGATTTTGGGCGAGATGAAAGAATTTTTCGGACAAGAAAACATCACCCTCATTCGCCGTTTGCTGGTGGTGCAGGCCAATATCGGAATTTTGCAGAATAATCTGAAAAGCCAAGTCAGTGATCGGTTGAAACGGGCATGGCAGGAAGAAATCGCCGAATATCAGCGCGAAAATGATGAAATCCGCACTCAATTAGGCGTCTACGTTACTAGCTTTATGCGCCGGGTGTTTCCGGCTGAAGATCAAGCGCTTTGGGATACGGTGAATGCTGAATTAGCCGATTATGACCCAACACTGGTGCATACCTTTGATATGTTCATGCGCGTTTCCGAATTGGCCGAGACTTTTACGGTGGAGCAGTTGTCCGCGATGGCCGAGCGCCTGAGCCATATGGAAATATTTCGGAATGTGTCGCTGACTAATCTGGAAAATCTTTGCCGGGCGATTGTGGTTGAAAATTATCCTGATGGCGCGGTTATTTTCGATCAGGGCGCGACGGGCGATTCCATGTATATGATTGAAGAGGGCAATATCAATGCCTATGTGACCTCGCACCGGGACGGCGAAGATAAGTTTTTGCGGGCTTTCCGGGCCGGAGATGTGGTGGGCGAATTTTCCTTACTGGATGGGCAGCCCCGTTCGGCACGTGCGCTCGCGGTGGGGGGGGTCAAAGTTTTGGTGTTAAAGCGGCAGGCGTTTATGATGTTTATGCAAAGCCGTCCTCAGGTCGTCCTCGCTATGCTGCAATATCTGGCTGAAAAACTGCGCTACACCACCGTGTCGGTTGAGGCCAGCACCAGTTGGGCCACCCGCATCGCACAGGGGCAGTATGATGAACCCTATGTCTTTAATCCACCCACGTCTACCATTGCTATTCCCGATGAACCTCCCCCCGCCTTAGAACCGCATGAACTTTCGGAAGACACCCCTGAAATTATCGGTACGTTATTGCTACGAGCAGCGGGTGTTCTCAAAGAACGGGAACGTCTCTTACGGAAACGCATTAGTGATACATGGAAGCGTGTCACCATCACCGAGAAATCATGAATCTCCGTATTTTTGATCTAAACTGGACAGCACAGCACAATAGAGAGATCAGGGTTTCTTAAGGTTTTCGAATTCCCAATGCCCCAACTCGCCAACCTTAAGGCCTACTTCATGCCATGTGTCGGCATCGCAGCGCCGCAAAAAACGTTCAATCTTGCCCATAATGCGCTTATAGTCATATTCAAAAACAATGAGATGATGTCGTCCAACTATGACATCATCTTTTGGATATTGATCCATCAACCATTGTGGGGTGCAGATAGTTAGGCCAAAAATCTCTTCCCCTATGCTGCCTTTTGGCCCGATTCCTAGTTCAAGATAGAAACAGAAGTTATCAGGTGGGTCAGGATAATAGGCCTCTAAATCGGGTATATCTGCACAATGGATGCTTTTGATAACGGCTCTCATTTAGACCTTCACAATAATTGGCTCAGTTTGAGGTTTGGCAAGCCATTCCATGCCCTTTTCAGTCACAATCACGTCTTCTTCCAGCGCTACCAGCCCATAGTTAGGCACTTGAACACCAAGTTCGAGGGTATAGGCATTGCCGACTTCGAGCAGGCCCATTGGACTCTGCCCATATTTTTCCCACATCGGCCCTAACAAGGTTGAGCCATCATGCACAGTGCGGCCAATTTGATGTCCAGTGGCGTGTAAAAATTCGGGATAGCCGTTCCGGATGATATGGTGACGGGCGGCGGTGTCCACTGCGTTGCCTGTTACCCCCGGTTGCATGACATCGGCGGCGGCTTGAATCGCGCCACTGACGACCTTAAACCCGTTCAAAATCGGTTGGGGGATGCTGGTTTCGTTAGCAGGCTGCAAATACCACACGCGCTGCATATCGGAAACGTAATCCTCAAAATAGACCCCCAAATCCACATGAACCAACTGTCCGACCTGCGAGATATATTTTTCCGATGGGGCCGCATGTCCAATCGGTGAATCCGGGCCACAGTTGACAATCGGGCAATATTCGGGTTCCCACGCCGGAGTAAGACCGCGCTTGCTCATTTCGGCATGAATAAAGGCGGCAATTTCCCTTTCATGCAGACCGGGGCGGAGATAGCCGGTGATCTGGTCAATAATTTCTTCGGTGAGTTTGACGGCTTGGCGAATGCGGGCGATTTCGGTGGCAGATTTGCGACCTCGCAGCGAATTCAAAATGCTCTCGGCGGAGATCAATTCATAGGGTGTGCCTTGTAGATAACGCTTCAAAATGAGATACATCCCGTGCGAAAGGCCATCGGCGGCAGAATCGTTTTCGGAATAATTAAGGGCGATCTGGCGGGGATTTAGCCGTTTCAAAATCCGCTGCAATTCGGGCTGGATGCTCTGGTCATAGCCAATGATTTCGGTAAACCCCCCAATGCGTTCAACATTTTCCGCATCATAGCGCCCCACGATGGCGATTTTTTCGCCGCTGCGGATAATAATAAAGACCGATTGCCACGTCAAATTCATGCCCACTATAAGGCCAAGTGCCGGGTCAGCATTATGGGATGTTTCACGTACAAAGGTCATCCAAGCATCAATTTGTTTTTCTTGGAGAATTTCAACTGCCTGATTTAATTTTTCAAGCTGAATGCTAAAATGGGTCATTCTGCTATCATCCTTCGATGTTGATTTGGAACGGCGCAAGTATACCATTATTCACCCTACAGATGAGGTCAAGTGTATGACTGGGAAGCGAATGCTGCTCTCTTTTGCCCATCCTGATGATGAAACGTTTGGCATGGGCGGCGTGATTGCCAAATATGCCCAAGCGGGTGTTGAAATTTCCTTGATTTGTTCTACTGACGGGGATCGCGGAACGATTCCGTCTGAATTTTTGGAAAAGCACGGCTCGGTTGGGGCAGTGCGTGTTGCCGAGTTGGAGTGTGCCGCACATAAATTAGGGATTCAGCGTTTGTTCCGCTTTGGCTACAGCGACAGTGGCATGATGGGAACCGATAACAATCACCACCCCGAATGCCTGTGGCAGGCAAAGGACGAAGAGGTCGTTAGCAAGATTGTAGCGGTCATTCGAGAGGTCAGGCCGCAAGTCGTGGTGACGTTTGATGAATATGGCGGTTATGGACACCCCGATCATATTGTCATGTGCCGGACGACGACCAAAGCCTTTTTTGCAGCGGGTGACGCGGCTCAATATCCCGAAGCTGGCCCAGCCTATACGCCCCAAAAACTTTACTATATGCCAGCCAAAAAGCTGATGATTTCACTGGGGATTGTGCGTTCCTTTGCCCAACGCCAAAATCCACGCAAAATTGGCGCAAACCGTGATCTTGATTTGATTGCCATCTATCAAAATGTGCCGCCAACACACACAACAATAGAGGTCGGGGAGTTTCTGGATATTTGGGATGAGGCCAACCAATGCCATGCTAGTCAATGGCAAGCCCCACCCATGCGAAAATGGCTGCGACGCCGCTTGTTTGCGAGTCAGCATTTCGTCCGCGTGTCGCCAAAAGCCACTCGATGGGCGCGACGGGAGACGGACTTTTTTGCAGGAGTTCAGTAATAGCTCAACGAGATTTATGAGAAATTTTGCGGTTCTGAAAAGGGATTGGTATAGTTGGAGTAAGGTGGACTAGTCCACCCTATACCACTCACACCTAAATTTTTTAGGAGAACCACAGCATGAAACGATATTTGCTTTTGTTCGTGGCCTTTATTTTAGTATTTAGCGTAGTGGGCACCTTTAGCTCGGCTAAACCCGTTGCGAAAGCGCAAGATGCTCCCTCTGGAACGTTTCTCGGCACATGGCCCTATACTCTGCCACCCGACCATCACCTGAACGGGTTTGACGCGAGTGGTTTGGATACCAACCTCGGCGTGGTGTATCGCCAAATTGTTGAACTGACTCCGGCCTACTATATGTGGGCGACCAATGAATATCTCCCCATGTTGGCAACCGAATGGGGTTTTACGGAAGATAATTCTGCTTACTACATCAAACTACGTGAAGACGCCCTATGGAGTGATGGCACTCCCATCACCGCCGATGATGTGATTGCGACCTATGCGCTGGCACGCATTACCAATTACTTCTCGGTGTTCAGCGGTGGCTATATCTCCGATGTCGTAAAAGTAGACGATTACACTGTCAATTTCGTATTCGCAGGTGAACCCTCTTTGGTGGCCGAGCGTGGTATTCTCAAGAGCAGCATTAGCGCCGCTGCCAGCTATGGTGACCTGCCCCAACGCGCCCTCGATATGATTGCGAGTGGCGCCGCCTCGGATAGTGAAGAATGGGCAGCCCTCAAGACCGAAATCACTGAATTCCGTCCCGCTCAACTGCTCGCCAGCGGCCCCTATACCTATACGCTGGATGATGTCAGTGACAGCTATATGACACTGCATTGGCAGCCCAACAGCATTTTCTCCAGCAGCGTCAAATTTGGTGAAATCCGCCTGTGGGCAGGTGAAACCGAAGCGACGACCCCGTTGGTGCTGAGTGGTGATATTGCCCACTCAACCAATGTGTATCCGCCTTCAACCCAACAGGCGTTTGCCGATGCTGGCATCCGCTTGCTGATTATGCCGCGCATGTACGGCCCGGCTTTGTTGTTTAATTTCGACGTACACCCCTTTGAAGTCAAGGAAGTTCGTCAGGCGATTGCTTACTTGATTGACCGCAGCGAAAATGCCTTCTTGACCAACGGCCTCGGCGCGACGGCTACCGTTTATATGTGTGGACTGCTCGATTCATCAGTGCCAGTGTTGATGAACCAAGAAGACATTGACAAGCTGAATCGCTATGAACTCAACCGGGATAAAGCCGCCGAACTGCTGGAAAGCGTTGGTTTTGCCAAGAACTCTGATGGAAAGTGGGCGGATGCCGATGGCAATGTGATCGCCGCCGAATATAAGTTCCCGGCTGAATTTGCCGACTTCTCCGCCGCTGCCCAAAACGCGATTGACCAGATGAACGAATTTGGTTTCGACATCACCCCGGTTGCGACCCCATGGCAGCAGACGGCTCAAGACATCCGCGATGGAAACTTTGAACTGTCAGTGTGGAGTTGGGCTTCTGGTTCGCCGTTTTCCAGTCGTCAATTCTTTGGCCCGATCCAACGCTTTAACTATGTTGGTCTGACCGATGGTCAAAAGGGTATGAATTTCCCGATGGAATTCGAGTACAACGGCGAAACGATTAACCTTGACCAAATGATTAAGGACGCCAGCAACGGTCTCGATATCGAAGTACAAAAGCAGCGTGCCGGTCAAATCGCTCTCATCATCAATGACCTGATGCCGTTCATCCCCTTGAATGTCATTCTCAGCACGGAGCCATGGAATGAGGACTTGCTTGCAGGTGGGCCTGCCGATGATGATCCTATCTTGCAGAACCCCAGTGCTGACCACTTTATTGTGCTCTACCTGTTGAACGGGACGATTGGCCCCGCCAACTAATCAGCTAACTTGAGCTAAAGCTGGGGGTGGGGGCGATTTTTTAATCAACCGCCCCCAGCTTTATTTCCATTTTGAGGGGATTCCTATGGGTGCCATTCCATTCCGCCGCACTGACCAACCCGTAAGCCAGCCAAGTTTATGGTCGTTGAGCAAAAGACTTTTGCGGGCGGTCTATAGAAGTTACATCTTTCGGGTCACGGTTCAGGGCATATTGACCCTGTGGGTAGTCACGACCTGCACCTTTTATATGATCCGCAAAATGCCCAATAACCCGATTGAGGTCAAGATTGATGAATTTCAGACCAAGCAGAACTTGACCTATGAGGAGGCTAGGTCGAAGGTGGCAGGCCTGTTCGATTATGACCCCGACGCACCTTTTATCGAGCAGTACACCGACTATATGGGGAATTTGGTGCAGGGCGATTTGGGCCGTTCGATCACCACCGGGCGCACCCCCGTGTCGCAACAAATTGCCAAATACCTGCCTTGGACCCTATTTGCGGTGGGCTTGGGTCTATTGATTAGTTTTGTGATCGGCATGATAGCTGGTGCAGCGATGGCCTATTGGCGGGGCACCGTTTTTGATAACGTGATGACGGCCTTTGCTTCGATTAGTTATGGCATCCCCGACTTTGTAATCGCTTTTATGATTCTCCTGATTGGGGGCATCCAACTCGAATTATTTCAAGTGGGCGATTATATTGGGTCGGTTGATCCCGAAATAAAGGCGGGCTTCAATCCCGAATATATCCGAAGCCTGCTGCAACACGTGCTGCTGCCTGTGACAACCTATGTTTTAGCCAGCGTAGGCGGATGGATGCTCACGATGAAAAGCAGCACTATCTCAACACTTGGCGAAGACTATATCACGGTGGCCCATGCACGCGGCTTAAGCCAGCGCCGCATCTTGTTTGGCTATGTGGGCCGCAATGCGATGCTGCCGTTGATGACCCGTCTGGCGATCAGTGTAGGGTTTGTGCTGAGTGGCAGCATCATCATTGAGTATATTTTTATTTATCCCGGACTTGGAAAATATCTTTTTGAAATGACGGGCAAACGCGATTACACCACGATTCAAGGCATTTTTCTGGTGACATCCGCCGCAGTAGTAATCTCTAATATCCTAGCCGATTTGCTCTACGGGGTTCTAGACCCGCGTGTACGGGTAGGGAGCAAATAGGTATGGGCTTTTTAATTGCAGTTGCCACTATCCCCGGCCTGATTATTGGCATTCTATGTGGCTTCGTGCCATTGGGTATTGGTCTGCGTTACCAGCAATTGAAATGGGGCATCGTTGGGCTGGCCTTGTGTGGACTGGCAGGTTTTTCGTTTGGCCTCATCGGTGGCTTTATCATGTTGGTGCTCACAACGGCTGTGGTGATTTCTTATGCCTTTGTTGACCGCGAAGACCCCTTTACTTCCCGTGCATCCATTGAGGCTGTCAATTTTGAGGAATCGCAGCTTGAATTTTTGATGCGACAGATGGCGGCTCTAGGTCGAACCATTCGCCAGAGCGTGCGTGCCCTCATCCGTAACAAAGCAGGTTTTTTAGGCTTTATCGGCATCCTGTTTTTTGTGGGCATCTCGGTATTCGGCCCGTTGTTTATCGAATATGACGGCGATACCCATGTCGAGCGCCTTCAACCGGGAGCGCGTACCCTATTCCAAAAGCCTTCAAGTGAATTTATTTTGGGGCTGGATTGGAAAGGGCGTGATATTTTCTCCCATATGGTACATGGGGGTCAGAATCTAATTATCACCTCCATTGAAGCGGGCCTGATTGCAACGCTCGTTGCGGTGGTGGTCGGGGCGATGGCGGCGATGATCGGTGGTGTGGTTGACCAAATATTATCTGCTATCGCCAATTTCATTTTGACCATTCCCCAATTCCCGCTGCTGCTGGTGCTGGCTTCGATTTTGAGTTTCAGCAACCGCTTCTATCTCGCATTTCTGTTTGCGGCCTTAAGTTGGCCTGCTCTGATGCGGGCTGTGCGTGCCCAAGTGTTGAGTTTACGCGAACGGGACTATGTGCAAGCTGCCGTCGCGCTGGATTTGGGACTGCCCCATATCATTATTCGGGAAGTGCTGCCCAATCTGATGAGCTATATTGTGGTCAATATGATTTTTTCCATCCGATCCGCCATGTATTACATCGTCGGTCTCGTTTTTTTGGGTCTCGTGCCGCTGGAAGAGCCGGATTGGGGGGTCATGATCTATGTGGGTCGTCAGCAGGGGGCCATTTTTAATTCCGATGGTGCCAGCATGATTTTGTCACCTGTCGTCGCTATCGCCTTGTTTCAATTGTCCCTGATCCTCTTCACCCGTTCGCTCGAAGAGGTCTTTAACCCACGTCTGCGCTCAGGTCTATAGGAGAACATGATGGCAGGCAAAGAAGTTGTCCTAAGTGTGCAAGACCTATCCATTACCTATCTGACACGGCGCGGACGATTACAAGCGGTCAGCCATGTTTCCTTTGATTTGCACCGGGGCGAGACATTGGCCCTGATCGGTGAAAGTGGCTGTGGAAAATCCACCCTGAATTTTGGCTTGATGCGCTTGCTGCCCAAAAATGCCAACACGGACACAGGCAAGATTGTGTATACAGATCGGGCCGGACAAAAAATTGATGTGCTGGCCTTAAATACACGCTCCCTACGAAAATTCCGCTGGTCAGAATGTGCGATGGTGTTTCAAGGGGCGCAAAATTCACTGAATCCGGTGATTCATGTGCGCGACATGATTTATGACACGGCCAACGCGCATGGCCTGAATAATCGGGGCGAAGTGCGCGAACGGGCTTTAGAACTCTTTCGTAAAGTGCGCCTTGACCCGGAACGTGTGTTTAATTCCTATCCGCATGAACTCAGCGGGGGGATGCGCCAGCGGGTGCTGATTGCATTGGGGTTGCTGTTGAATCCGCAGGTCGTCATTTTTGATGAGCCGACTACTGCCCTTGATATTTTGACACAACGCAGCATCTTGAACGTTCTGCGTGATCTCAAAGAGGAACTTGGCTTTAGTTCGATTTTTATCAGCCATGACCTTGCAGTGGCGGCGGAAATTGCTGATACCGTTGCGACCATGTACGCGGGCGAAATTGTCGAGATGGGGCCGGTCAATGATATTTTCTATGAGCCGCGCCATGCTTATACATTGGGATTGATGGAAGCCTCGCCACGATTGAGCGTCGGACGGGAAGAATTGGACGGAATTCCCGGCAGTCCGCCTGATTTGGTGGAACTGCCAACAGGGTGCAAATTTCATATCCGCTGCCCATTTGCTATAGAAACTTGCAAGACAACCCCGCCACAGCTTGAACAAGCCAGTATCGGGCACATCGTCGCCTGTTATAAGAGCAGCGAAGTATTGGAAAAAGGCAAGGAATTGCGCTCAGTTTCCTCGACGGCACGGGTAGCGCGTTTATCCTAAAACGGAAACGATTATTTTTATGACAACTCAGCAACCATTGATTGAATTACGGCATGTGCATCGACATTTTAAAAAAGGGCGCACCGACATCCCGGTATTGCAGGACATCAGCTTGGCAGTCCACCCCGGCGAGATTTTGTGTCTTGTGGGAGAAAGCGGCTGTGGCAAGACGACCACTGGCAAAATTATGGTGGGTTTATTGGCCGAGTCGTCTGGTGAGGTGTTATATGAAGGTCAGCCGATTCATGGACGCGGACGCAAAGAGAAATCGGAATATCGGCGGTCATTGCAGATCGTTCATCAAGACCCCTTTGCCTCGTTGAATCCTTCGCACACCATCGGGCAAATTTTGGGCTATCCACTCAAGCGGCATCATCTGGTCAGCAATCGGGCCGAACTGCGCCGTCGGATCTGGGAAATACTGACACTGGTGGATTTAACCCCCCCCGGCGATATTGTCAACAAATATCCCCATCAACTCAGTGGGGGGCAGCGCCAACGGGTCAGTATTGCCCGCGCCTTGTCGGTCAATCCGCGATTGATTGTGGCGGATGAGGCGGTCAGTATGGTGGATGTCAGCATCCGCATCAGCTTGCTCAAAACGCTGCAAAACCTACGCGATAGATTCGGGATTGCGGTGGTGTTTATCACCCACGACCTCGCCCTTGCCAAATACTTTGCATGGGAGGGCCGGGTGGCGGTGATGTATTTGGGGCGAGTGGTCGAAATTGGCAGCACGCCGGAAATTATCGGCAGTCCATCCCACCCTTATACTAAAGCCTTGATTTCGGCCATCCCTGAAGCCGACCCGATTGTGACCCGGCGCAAAGAAACCCTGCCCTTGCGGAGTGATGACATCCCCAGCTTGATCAATATTCCGGCGGGGTGTGCCTTCCATCCACGCTGTCCATTTTTTGTGCCGGGGGTGTGCGATCAGGAAGTGCCCGCGTTGGAGCCACTCAATGGCTATGGGCAGGAAGTCGCCTGTATACCGTTGACACAAGGAATGGGACTAAGCATCCGTGAATCCACCGCCGCGTCGTGAACCCGATGCTATTGAAGTTTTTTTACGTACTTTTTTGGGGTTAGGGGCGTTCATTGCCCTGTGCAGTGTGGTAACGTGGTTAAGCGCCGAGCCGGACTCGCCGGAATATACCTTGAGCATCTGCAATATTTTTATTGGGCTGGCGCTGATAGTGGGAGTTGCTGTTTTTGTCAAAGTGTTTCGGCGCTAAGGGAGACAAGGTGATGATAACCCGCGACTCAGCCGTGCCATTGTATATCCAGATAAAAGAATATATTCGCCATAATATTTTGTCGGGGGCGTATTCCGAAAACACCCGGATTCCCTCCGAACGCCAGCTTTCGGAGCAGTTCGAGGTCAGCCGATTGACCGTGACCAAAGCGATTACGGAATTGGTGATGGAAGGGCTGCTGCATACCCGTGTGGGCAAGGGAACGTTTGTCACGCCGGGCAAAATTAACCAAGAACTGCGCACCCTGACCAGCTTTACCGAAGAAATGCAACGACGTGGGCAGGCCGCCGCTAGTCGTGTTCTTTATGCCAGTGTTGACCCTGCTGAGGAAGAAGTGGCACGGGCATTGGCGTTGGTGCCGGGGGCAAAAGTCATGGTACTCAAGCGGCTTCGCCTTTCGGACGGTCAGGCCATTGCGCTCGAAATCAGCCATATTATTGACGCGCTGTGCCCGAATATTTTGGACAATCATGATTTTGGTTATGAATCGTTGTATCAGGTGCTGCGCGAAGAATATGGCCTGAATATGACCCATGCCCAACAAACCATTGAGGCCCGCCGCGCCACCGCCACCGAACTGGAACTGCTCAAAATTGACTCGCATACACCCATTTTGAGTATGACCCGTATTACCTTTAATGAACAAGACGCCCCTTTTGAATATGCACGCTCCGCCTATCGGGGGGATCGTTATAAATTTAACGCCGTGCTGCACAGCGTAGGATAAACCATGTACCCAACAACTCTTGAAGAAAAAATTGGGCAGATGTTGGTCGTAGGTTTTCATGGCTATGAAGCCCCCGAATATCTATTGCAATGGCTGACCGAGGGCCGCATTGGTGGGGTCATTCTGTTTGGGCGCAATATTCAAAACCCACAGCAGGTTGCCAAGCTCACCCAAGCCTTTCATCAAGCGTCGAAATACCCCCTGTTGATTTGTATTGACCAAGAAGGCGGCACAGTGGCCCGTCTGCGCGATGGTTTCACCGAAAGCCCCGGCGCGATGGCATTGGGCGTGGCGGATTCAGAATCGCTGGCGGAGGATGTTTCCGAAATGCTGGCAACCGAACTGCGGGCACTTGGCATCAATTGGAATCTCGCCCCGGTGGTGGACATTACCCATGATATTTCCAATCCGAGTGTAGGCACACGCTCGTTGGGGCGCGATAAGACACGGGTAGCCCAGTTGGCAGCGGCAGAAGTGCGCGGATTTCAAAAGGCCCATGTCGCGGCGAGCGCCAAACATTTTCCCGGTTTGGGCAATACCCCGGTGGATACTCATTTGGCGCTGGCGGTCATTGATGGCTCACTCGATTATTTGTGGGAGCATGATCTCGTGCCATTTCGGGCGGTGGTGGACGAGGGCACAGCGACGGTGATGATTAGCCATGTCAAATTCACCGAACTCGACCCTGCCTATCCGGCAACCCTATCTCCCCGCATAATTCAAGACCTGCTGCGCCGCGAAATTGGTTTTACGGGCGTGGCCTGTACTGATTGCATGGAGATGAAAGCGATTGCTAACCATTACGGGTCGGGCCAATCGGCAGTGTTGGCGGCATTGGCAGGGGTGGATTTGATTTTGTTCTCGCACAGTTTCACCGATCAGCACCCCCTCAGTGTTGAGGTCTATTATTCATTATTGGACGCGGCACAGTCCGGGCATCTGCCGATGGCTCGCATTGATGAAGCTACTTCGCGGGTGACGGCACTCAAAGAGAAATACGCGATTTCTAATGCGCCGCAACTAGATGTAATTCGCAAACCAGAGCATCTGCAATTAGCCCATCAAGCGGCCCGTGCGGGGGTCGTGCTGGTGAAATCCGAACCGGATATTTTCCCGCTGCGTGAGGGAGCAAAAATTGGGGTGGTCGAATTTGCCTCGATTATAGATTCGGAAATTATGGAGCAGGGCGGCCTTAGCGGATTTGCCCATCTTTTGCACCAATATGCCCCCCATATACCAAGTGTCAGCCTGCGCCCAATGGAGTATCGCCCCGAAGATTTGGCCCGTGCGCGGGAATTAGCCGCGCAGTCGGATGTATTGGTGCTGGCGACGCGAAATGCCCATTTAATTACCGATCAGTTGAATGTGGCCCGTGATTTATTGACCCTTTCCAAACGGGTAATTTTGATGGCCCTGCGTAATCCGTATGATGTTGAGGTTTTGTCAGAAAGTGGGACGATTCTGTGTACCTGCGGTGACAGCAAGCCATCCTTAGCAGCCGGGGTTGAGGCTTTGTTGGGACTTTTTGTGCCGATCACAATGGATCGGACAGCATGAAGATGTGACATTGGGGCATATCTAAGGTCATATGTTAACTGGCGATGAACTCAATTGAATTTATAATGGATACAAATTCCAACGTTAACGCTTTGTATTGATGGAGTTATATTGCCATGCCCTCCAACAAAAGCATCCCCAAAACCGCCACCAAGACTATGCCGGCTGTCCCGCCTCCCAACTATCCGGATTTAATTGGACTTGTCACCAATAAGAAACCCATCAATATTGATATAGTCCAATGCGCTGTCGCTACTCGTCCGACCCAAGTGATTGCCGGACAAAATTTTGAACTAATTGTACTGCTGCAAAACCCGTCTGATATGCAGATCAACGTGGTGATCATGCCCAAGCTACCCGAAGAAGACGCCGCCAAACATCCGCATATGTTTGCCACGCCTTCGCAGCGGATTCGGGTTGTCCTGCAACCTGCTGAGGTCGGTTATGTGATTATTCCAGCAGTGTGTTTACGCAAGGCCGCCCCCGGCCATTACCCGCTGATCACCGAAATCCATGCCGAATTGATGGACAAAACCCAAAAACCCGCTCGTGTGCGTTTGCCAGAGGGTGGAGGTGATCCCAATTTGGGCAGTCTAGCGGAAGAGGTACGTTTAAGCCTGCTGAGTTTACGCAAGCTCCGTTGGGATGCACATGTGGACACGTGGCGCAAACATAACCTCAATTCCAGTTTTGATGTCATCACAGCGGCGGAAGTGCCAGCTATTGCGGTCAAAGGAAGCTGGAACAGCCTGTGGACAATGCGCGATTACCTAGATGAAAATGTGCTGCGAGAGCGGGTCAAGCCCCAAGTGGATGCTTTTTTGGTAAAACTGGTTGCCCCAGAACTTATCAAGAGTATCAACGAAGCCACTTTAGAGTGGTTCAACAAGACTGGTTATGTGTTGCAGGCGGTTGAGGCGCTTTATGTTTCCAAAGTGCTGACCCATGTGCTGTGCGAACTTAAAGTCGAGCAACCGACCAAAATCAATCCGAACCCGACATTCCCTGATTGGTATAACAAACTGACGTGGGTGTTTTTTGATGACCCACGCCTCGTGGATTACCCAGATCGTGTAATCAAAGGGCATTTATACCCCGAACTCATCAAAGACGCGGTACGCCATTCTTTCAGAATGCTCACGACGGTCTTAAAAGAGGATTTTGGGACGGTTGACGAAATTAACGATTACGCCGAAAACATCAGTTCTGCGCTGCAAAACAATACGGAATTGACCTACGCGCAGGTCTATTTACCGCTGATTGCTGCCGGGATCATTATCGCCAATCGCTTGACCATGAGTGGCGAAAATGTCACCAATTCCCTGCATCAGATTTCGGAAGCACAGACCAAACGCAAAGGCGAATTTAATGAAGACAATGCCTTTATTGTTGAAATTATCAACAAACTCGTAGACCGTTCGCTGGAGTACAAATTCTAAGCATTAGCGACACTCTGGTGTTTCTAATGCTCTATCGTTTTGGACAACACCGGAGTGTTTTTTATGCCTATCTCAACAGGCCTAGAAGTCCTGCGTGCCGATCATTATCGCCCCCTACAGGGCAAACGGGTTGGTTTGATGACCAATCCCAGTGCTACCGATGCTCAATTCAACACCACCTATCAAATTTTCACCCATGCCCCTGAGATTCAACTGACCACTCTGTTTGGCCCGGAACATGGCTTTGTCGGTGCGGCGGCAGATGGGGCAGAGGTCAATTCCAGCCCTGACCCACGCACCGGAATTCCAATCTACAGCCTCTATGGAGAGACTTTCCGACCTACCGCCGAGATGTTGAGAAATATAGATATGCTGGTCTGCGATATTCAAGACATCGGCGTGCGCTTCTATACCTATCTCTGGACGATGTCCTATATTTTGGAGGCGGCAGGCGAATATGGGGTGGAAGTTATGATTTTAGACCGCCCCAATCCTCTTGGGGGGGTAATTGTCGCTGGCCCGCCCCTCGATCCCTCCGTAGCCTCATTTGTGGGGCGATATTCCATCCCTGTGCAGCATGGTATGACGTTGGGTGAGATGGCCCAGTTCTTAAATTCGCACTACAACCCCTATCCCGCTCAATTGACGGTGATTCCGTGCGAGGGATGGCGGCGGGCGATGACATGGCAGGACACCGGACGGTCATGGGTGCCGACTTCCCCCGCGATTGGTCATCTCAGTGCGGTGCAACATTACCCCGGTGCGTGTTTTTTGGAGGGCACAACACTTTCGGAGGGACGCGGCACAACATTACCCTTTGAGGTGGTTGGCGCACCCTACATAGATGGTATCACGCTTGCCGAATCGCTGAATGCCCAAAATTGGCCCGGTGTACTCTTTCGACCCCATAGCTTTCAACCGACTACCAGTAAATGGGTGGGGCAGGAATGTCAGGGCGTACAGGCCCATATCACGGATTTTTCACTCTGGCGGCCTATCGAAACATGGCTCGGTGTGATTTGCCATATTCGGGCGCTGTATCCTGAACAATTTGGGTGGTCGCCCATCAATCCCAAAATGGGTCACTGCCATTTTGATTTATTGACGGGTTCCCCCACCATGCGCGACGCAATTGAGGCCGGGGCGACGATTGAGCAATTAACGGCGGGGTGGTCGAAATTTTGTGCCGAATTTGAACGCCGTCGTCAGCCATTTTTATTGTACGAATAGGGGGAACGGGTGGTACACAAATTTTCATCAACTTTAGAAGCACGCCTTGATGAAATCATCACATCTCGCTTGGCTACCGTCGCCCCCGCAGTGACTCTTATGGCGATTTTGCGAGGCGAGATCATGCTGCATCGGGCGTGGGGATGGATTGACCCTGATACGAAGCAAATTCCCGTGACGACGGATACCCTGTTTGATTTGGCTTCTGTGACCAAGTTGTTCACGGTGACGGCCTTTTTGCAGCAGGTCAGTGCAGGACGGGTGGCACTCCATACCCCACTGGTTGAGGTTATCCCCGAATTTGGTGTTTTGAATCCGCGCCCGATGGATGGAGGGCAAGACCCACACAGCAAAGAAGTGCTGCCGATTCCCGACGCGGTTAAAGGGAAATCGGTTAACCCCTCGCAGGTGAACCTTTTCCATTTATTGACCCATACCTCTGGCCTTCCGGCGTGGCGCGATGTGTTTAATGTCGCTGGCCCTGCACCCATGCCACCGACGCAGCGCGACCCTATTGCGCGAGCCGAACGATGGTCACGCAGCTTGAGCGCAATTTATAACTATGCGTTTGTGGCCCAACCCGGCGAAAAAGTCATTTACAGCGACATTGGGCTAATGCTGCTCGGAGAGGCCGTGACCCGATTAACAAAGCGACCTTTAGATGGTGCCATTCGTGAGCATGTCACCGTGCCATTGGATTTATCATCACCTACCTTTAATCCCCCACAAAATAATTTTGCGCGTGAATATATTGCCCCGACGGAAAATGACCCCAAATGGCGACAGCGACGGTGTTGGGGAGAGGTGCATGATGAAAATGCCTGCGGGGTCGGCGGGGTGGCGGGTCACGCCGGGTTATTCGCCAACGTTCGAGATATCGCAGTGTTTGGGCAGGCGTGGTTAAGTCATGACTCCCATCTCAAAATTGACCCAACCCTCATGGCGGAGGCGGTGCGAGAACAGGCCGAAACCGATGGCAACCGCAAAGGCTTAGGCTGGATGATTAAAGCCCCCGAGGGGTCATCCGCTGGGGAATATATGGATATTTCGACGTATGGGCACACCGGATTTACGGGGACATCGCTGTTTATTGACCCGATCAAGCAGTTGGTTGTCGCGCTGTTGACCAATTCGGTCTATCCGGGTCGGGACGCCCCCGGAAAATTTGAACTGCGCCGCGATGTGCATAACCTGATTGGAAAGGCGGCGGGCTGATGCGAATCATTGGTTTGATGTCCGGCACGTCAGCCGATGGCATTGACGCAGCGTTGTGTGAAATCGAAGGCCAGCCCCCCCAATTACGGGTGAAAATCTTGGCGGCCCTCACGCTGGATTATCAGCCTGACCAGCGCCAGCGCATCCTTGACGCCTGTCAACCCGCTACCGGGCATGTGGATACATTATGCCGCCTCAATTTCGACTTGGGAGAGTGGTTCGCACAGGCAGTCCTGAAATTGGTTACACAGGCCGGATTAACTCCCGCCGATATTGACCTCATTGCGTCGCATGGGCAAACCGTGTGGCATCAAGTCGAGAGTGATGGGCATGTCAGCGCGACACTGCAAATTGGGGAGGCGTCTGTGATTGCCGAACGGACGGGCATTACCACCCTCCACAATTTTCGTCCGCGTGATGTAACCGCCGGGGGGCAGGGAGCACCACTGACCGGATATGCCGATTGGTTGCTGCTGCGTCACCCCGAACATTGGCGGGCCGTGCAAAATATTGGCGGCATGGGTAATGTCACCTTTTTGCCGCCTCTGTGTGACGAAAACAGCTTGCCCTTAGCCTTCGATACTGGCCCCGGTAATGTCTTGATTGATATTGCCACGACGGTTTTGACCGATGGGGCGCAAACATATGACCGCGATGGGGCATTGGCGGCAAAGGGTCAAATTGATGAGGGGTGGTTGGCGGAATTGATGACCCATTCCTATTTTGAACGCCGTCCCCCCAAAACGACGGGTCGGGAGTTATTTGGTTCGGCGATGGCGCAACAATTGGTACGGGTAGGTCAAACACGCGGTTTGAATCGAGAGGCGATTATTGTCACTCTGACGGCCCTCACTGCCAGCAGCATTGCCGATGCTTACCGTCTATTCGCCCCTCATCCCCCTGCGGAAGTCATTTTGGGCGGCGGGGGTCAACATAACCGCACTTTGGTGGCCTATCTGCAAAATTTTATGCCGAATACAAAAATTCTGCGCCATGAGGATATTGGCCTCAGCAGCGATTTTAAAGAGGCACTTGTTTTTGCGATCTTGGCCTATGAAACATGGCACAACCGCCCCGGTAATATGCCTGCACTGACGGGGGCATCCCACCCGGCGATCTTGGGCCAAATCACCCCCGGCAGAAAATATGCGACATTGGTTCAACGAACATGGGGCGCCCCATGAGTCAGTATGTGATGGGCATTGACGGTGGGGGCAGCAATCTCCGCGTGGTGGTAGCGACCCAAGATTTGCGGGTCGTGGGTGAAAGCCATGCCGGAACGATCAACCCCAGTGTGATTGGACACGAGACAGCGGCGGGATTGATTCGTCAGCATATGCAGGCCGCAATCGAAAATGCCCATTTGCAGCCTGCCGACATTCGGGCCGTTTGTATTGGGGTGGCGGGGGCATCGGCTGACCATTCGGCGGATTGGCTGTGTGAGGTCGTTGGCTCCATCACCCCGAATGCCAAAATCCGCCCCAGTGCCGACCAAGAAATCGCGTTGGTGGGGGCACATGGCAAGCGCGAAGGGATATTGATTTTGGCGGGGACGGGCAGTATTGCCTATGGGGTCAATCCGGCGGGGCAGGTGGCTGTTGTCGGCGGGTGGGGCTATTTGCTTGGCGATGAGGGTAGCGGCTATTGGTTGGGGCTGTCTGCCTTAAAAGCCATCTCGCAGGCCAGTGAGCGCCGTGCGGCAAAAACCACCCTTACCGAAAGCGTGCTGCATGAACTGAATTTAGAGAAGCCGCGTGATCTTATTCGCTGGTTGTATGCGGAACCCCGCAACGCTGCAATTGCTCAATTGGCCCCAGTGGTGATCGAACAGGCCGACGTGGGGGATGCCGTATCCAGTGATCTTGTTGCGGATGCCGTACAGCATTTAGTAGGCCATATCACCGCCCTGCGCGAAACGCTCAATTTTCCTGATGCGCCCATTGCCTTCGCGGGTGGATTGTTGACCCATCCCAACGTGCTTAGTTTAGGTTTATGTCGCCACCTTCAACTACCCGCCATTCCTGTTCCCCGCTATCCTCCGGTGATAGGGGCGGTGCTGTTGGCGCTGGACATGCTTGCACCATCAGAAAAGGAATCCTAATGCAGCCATTGACGGAATCGCGTAATCTACGTACTCAGCAAATAGACCGTCTTTCGACGCTGGAAATTTTGGAGGTCATCAATGACGAAGATGCCTCTATTGCCGGGGTAATTCGTAGCCTACTGCCCGAAATCGCCCAAGCAGTGGAGGTCATTACGGCCCAATTTCGGCTGGGAGGTCGCTTGATTTATGCTGGGGCAGGCACGAGTGGTCGCTTGGGGGTACTGGATGCAGTAGAATGCCAACCCACTTTTAGTACCTCACCGGAAATGGTGCAGGCCCTTTTAGCCGGGGGTGATCCTGCGCTGACCCAAGCGGTAGAAGGCGCGGAAGATCGCTATGAGGGGGGCAAAACCGATTTCTTGGCTCTCAACCCAACGCCGTATGATGTCGTGGTAGGCATTGCCGCCAGTGGCACCACGCCCTATGTACTAGGGGTGTTGGATGCGGCCAATGAAATTGGGACAAAGACCATCGCCATTGCTTGTAACACCCCGGCCCCGATTTTAGACCGGGCCAGTATCAAGATTGCCGCATTGGTTGGGCCAGAGGTCATTACGGGTTCGACGCGCATGAAAGCAGGCACGGCGCAAAAGATGATCCTCAACATGCTTTCGACAGCCAGTATGATTAAGCTCGGCAAGGTTTATGGCAATCTCATGGTGGATGTGCGGGTTACCAATCAAAAACTCGCCAATCGCGCACGGGGCATTGTGG
Organism: Anaerolineae bacterium; assembly: GCA_019913005.1. GTDB lineage: Bacteria > Chloroflexota > Anaerolineae > Aggregatilineales > J027 > CFX10. The sequence goes on from JAIOHL010000249.1 coordinate 53,817, forward strand.
CGGAGGTGGTTGGTTTGGGCCAAGACGAAGCGGCCCGTCTGCTCCAATTGAGTAATAACGAAGTCAAGACCGCCATCGTGGTTGGCCTGCTGAATATTTCCGTTGAAGAAGCCCGCCAGCGCCTAGCGGAGAATCGCGGGATGCTACGTAACGTGATAGAATTGCCGCTTGAATAGGGAGGATTACCTATGCCGGATATGCTGGTCAAACTCTACGAACTTCCCGAACTAGACCCTATTCTCAAAGAACAGACCGCCAGTGGTGTTACCATTCGGCGGGCCATCACGCCTGAAAAGTATTTTGTCGTGGATTGGGTGGGCGAAAAATTTAGCAAGTTTTGGCAAAGCGAGTGCGAGGTTGCCTTTTCGCACCAGCCCGTCTCGTGTTTTATCGCCACTGAAAAAGATTCATTGGTCGGTTTTGGGTGTTATGACACTACCCGCAAGGGCTTTTTTGGGCCGACGGGGGTCAGCGAGACGGTGCGTGGGCGCGGGATTGGCAAGGCCCTGCTGCTGGTGTGTTTGCACAGCATGTGGTGGGAAGGCTATGGCTATGCCATTATCGGAGGGGTTGGGCCAGCCGATTTTTATGCTAAGGCGGTAGGTGCCACCCTGATTGAAGGCTCTGTTCCCGGCGTTTACAAAGGGCTGCTGCGGAAATCTGATTGAATGACGCGCATGACACTAGAGACAACTCCTAATATAACCCCCCGTAAACCGACCTCGCGTCGGTCTTTAGTGTTAGCGATAGGTTTGGCGGCGCTGCTGTTGTTTTTGGCGCTGCGGGGTGCGGATTGGGACAAGATGCTGGAAACGGTACGCCGAGGGGAACCCCTATCTCTTTTGGCGGCAGGTCTGCTGTTGGTTGCAACCTATTTTCTGCGTTCCTTGCGCTGGCGAGTCTTGTTGACGGCAGAAAAACCGATTTCGGTAGTGACCGTGTTTTGGGCAATGGTGATTGGGTATCTGGGGAACAGCTTTTTGCCAGCCCGTCTGGGTGAATTGATGCGCTCGACCATGATTGGTCGCAAAACAGGAGTCAGCACCAGCTTTGCATTGGCGACGGCCTTGACCGAACGAATTTTGGATGCGCTGTCGCTAGTCTTGTTTAGTTTGATCGCCATCCCGTTTTTGGATGCCGATATTCCCGATTGGCTGAATACGGCGGCGGCAGTTATGGCGGTTTTGGGGGTGGTGGGATTAACCGGATTTGCGGTAGCCCATCGGTTTGAAAAAATTATTCATACCATTATCAGGCGCCTGCCATTTCCGCAGCGTTTTCAAGAACGACTGATTCATTTGGTCGGTGAATTTTTGCTGGGCACACGCGCTTTTCATCATCCCCAACGCGCGTTGTTATTTGCCATCATGACGCCGATTATCTGGTCGGTAGATATGCTGATGTCCGTTATTGTGGCAGGAGCGTTTGACTTGACCCTGTATCCTGCCGAGGCGATTCTGCTATTAGCCGCGTTAGGGTTAGCGAGCGCTGCCCCTTCAACCCCCGGCTATGTCGGCATTTTCCAATTTGTCGCGGTGACGGTACTTGTGCCTTTTGGTTTTTCCCGCGATGAAGCGTTGGTCTATATCATCAGCTTTCAGGCCATCACCTATGTTGTTGTACTGACGTGGGGGCTAACGGGGTGGTGGTGGCTAAATCGCGCCGCTCCTATGGTCATACCAGCGGAAAGTCCAAGTTAAGCCATATCATTGTTATCCTCATCGGTTTCTTCATGCTCCCATGCGTGATAGCGATAAATCAACGGCTCAATCGGTTTACCATCGAACATCGCAAAAAGATAACCTGCAAGATCACGCTGATTGGCTTGCACCCACAGCGCAAAATCTTTACGGGTGGTTTTGGGAGCGGCTTCAAATGCAGCTTGCACTCTAGCTCTGGTGGAGTTTAATACCCCTTCAATTTCCGCAATCCACGCCTTGACCTCATTCAAGAATTCATCGGGAACAGCATCCAGAATGTCTTGAACCGTGCCAGTCTGCATGGCTTCAAGGGTGTTTTTGAAACTCAGCCCAAAAACCAACTTATGCAGTTCAAGATAACGCGCCCCTTTGAATTTGAAGCGATTGCCATCGGCAAACTCAATGACATAACCTTCGTGGTTGGCATCCAATGTGGCGAGGTGCTTCAGTACATCTTCAACCGACTGGAATTCGGGATAGGTGGCAGGTAGTGAAAACCCAAAACGACTGGCGAGGTTGATGACATCCGGCGCAAAAGGCAAGTAGTCGCCTGTATGACGATTTCGTGCTGCTAACAGCACAAGGTCTTGCCGGTCGCCATAATTTACAATGACGCGGTTTTCGGGATAGATGATCTCAAAAATGAGCGTCAGGTCATCAGGCAAACCGGTCAAATTATAGTGGCTGTTCAGAAATTGCGTCGCCCAAACCCCTTGTGTACTGGTGAGGTTGCCACGTGTACTGATACGATAACCGTCAGGTGTGCGATAGAGCAGACCCAGTGAGCCATCCATTTTTTCGGTGACGGCCACCAGCGGCGCGGTGGTATAGCGCCCGCCTTCCAGCCAGCCGAAAAATTTATCAAACCCGCGTGCCACGACCTCGCCTGTTTGGGCATGAAGTATCAGGCCACGACTGACCCTCTCGAAAAAATTCCAACGACCTTCAAATTGGGCAAAGGAATTGTAGTTGAAAATAATGAGGTCGCCATGTCGTCGTGCGCTGACGTTGCCGTACTGCTGCCAATCGGTGAAACCCTGTTTTACAAGATTTTGAATATCGCTAATGGTGGTGATTTCATTCATGGGCTGAATTGTAACAGACACAAGTAAACCTTATCCAGCGACAAGCAGTTTTAGAATCCGCTGTTATCCGATAGGAACGGTGATGCTCACCCGCGTGCCACCGCTCACGACAGGCTCCAACGCCAATTCGCCTCCTACAATCGCCAATAGCGTGCTGTGGAGGGCTAATCCGTTGCCGCTTCCTTCTGTACTATTGCCAGAAAGGTGCTGTGGCCCGACGCCATTATCGGTCACTTCGACGCAGAGACGGTCAGCCGCGATGATATGAATGTCCAAACAGACCTTCGCATCCCTTTGCCCGTGAATGGCGGCATTCCGCACGACCTCACGCACCGCATGAATCAAAATTTCCTGCGTATCCTCTTTCAGTTTGGGGGGCGTCCCATCTACCTGCCAGTGAATTTCGGCAAACACACCGGTGAATTCGTGTTCGATGATGGAACGCAGGCCATCTACAAAATTGGCGGTAAGGGCAATGGGTGGTGGTTGGAGGGCACTGTGAATTAACTCGGCGATTTGTCCATGTATATCGGTGAGGGTTTGCAGGAGGGGTGTTAAATTGGGGGTGGTGCGGGTAGCGGCGCTGGTTTGCAACGCAGCGAGGTGAATGGTGGGCAAAATTTCGTCGTGCAGCACGCGGCGGGTTCGTAAATCATTTAGGCGATTTTCGGATTGGCGCTGGCGCTGCAATTCGATTAAGCGTCGCCCCATCTCCTCACCTGCGAGCAAATCAATAATACGCTCGGCACTAGCGCCAGCAGCATCAATTTCCTCTTGGGCATAGAGACCATCGTCTACTTTTGGCCCTAGCAGGAGCACCCCAATTAATCCGCGTTCGGCCCATAGTGGCACAGCCCAATCAAAGCCTTGAATAGTGTTGATGGGACGCAATCCACTACCAGTGGTAAATGAGGAGGGCGCGATGGTTGGGAGGGTGATGTTGGCGGAAGGGGGATACAGCAGGGGTTTACCGACCAACGGAGCTAGTCGGCCAAGCGGGATAAGGCAGGCGGTGCGGGTATTGAGCATGTCACGGCATACGATTTCAAAAAGTGGGCGAATGCTGGCTTGGGCATCAGAAGCGGGTTCGGTTAGGTTTTGAAGCATTCGTGGACTGCTTACAAAAGGCCGCAAACGCGAGATGAGATAATCCCGATGGACAAACGAGCGCCAACTAATTAGCGCATAAAACGCCATGTTAATCGCGGCTAGGAACATCAGACTGTAGATGGGCGAAGGCTGAATCACCAAAACGATACTGATAAAAATGGCAATCCCCCACGCCAAAATCATGGCATTGCGCCAGTGCCGCAGCAAACCGCGCCTCGGCAGGGTCTTGCCCGTGAATATCTCATAGGAGACGACGGCCCGCCCTAGAAAAATAATGGCAATTGAAATAAGAGTAGTCAGTCCAAAATCTAGCACCACCACGCCGGGGGAGGTTAGTGGATCATCAATGAAGGCAATATTGGCTTCCACGACGTACAGCACCAAGACTAAAAACCCCGCCACCAAGACCGTCACTGCCAATAGCAAAATCGAGACCGCCAATAAAAAGGGACGTGAACGTTCGCGGGCCAAATCGCCTAACATGCGCTGCGAGGGCATGGGATGGAGCAGGGCATCAAATGGTAAGATGATGCACGCAAGGACATAGGGCGGATAGAAAACAAACATTAACGGGATGCCCTCTAGTAAATCCGCATGTTGTAGATTGAGGATGATGACTTCAGTATAGGAGGGCAGCGGGTGGGCAATAATGAGCAGGATCAATAACACCAAACTGAAAAGCCCCAATAGCACGGTTGGGATGCGGTGACGTTTGGGCCAGCCCGTGTACCATAAAATCACTAGGTACCATAGCAGCGGAATGCTCACGACAGGTAGCCAGCCTGCGTACCACCAAAAATTCAGATAGGGTTCAAGGTCAGGAGTAAATTGACTTGTCAAGATGATGGCGTGACTGGTAAAAAACAGTGCCCCAAGCAACATCCCCGCCAAAATCAGATATAGGCCTTCACTGCGCCGCTCTGCCGATAAAAATATGGTCAACCCTAACCAAAGCAACAGGGCAATATTAAAGATGGAGAGGGCAATCGAAAACGTTAGGAGGAGGGCAATGCCTGTAATCAAAACTGCCATGCGGCCTGTTCACCTCGTTCATTGAGGACAAACGCATTGCCATCTATGTCCCATTCAATCAATTGACCGATATGGACAATCAAAGCGGCACGGGTGCGGGCGACTTTTTCATCTGTCGTACTGGTATCCAGCCCCCATGCGGTATAGATTTGCCCATTAATCCGGCTGATGGTGCGTTTATCCCGAAACCCCAAACGACCCGCGATTTGTTCATTGGTCATGCCTGCGGCGATCATTTGGGCCACCACCTGCTCATTTGGCTCTAACCAATCCATCGGGGCGTGTTCGTCACGGTGACGGACTTGCTGCACACGGGTTTCGATTTCGGGGTCAACATAACTGCGTCCGACGATGGCATCTTTGAGCAGTGGCAGCAACATTTCGGGCAGCAGATAATTGGATTTCCGCACATAGGCATAGTGGCTGAGGATACGGGCATGAAGGAAGGCCCGATAGTAAGCATCATCGTCTTGGATGGAATAAAACACAATTGGCAGGCGGGGAAACTCGCGGCGGATAGCGACGGCGGCTTCAATGCCGTTCATCGGCCCAGCCAACGCCACATCCATCAAAATGACCTGCGGTGGCTCGTGGGTAAAACAGAAATCAACAGCCGCCTCACCGGTAGTACAGGCCGCGATGACTTGAATTTCACCTGTAGCCTCAAAACCAAGTTTTAGACCGTCTTGCAGACGTAGATTATCCTCAACCAGCAGTATATTCATCATATTCGTAGGCTAACACACCCTTCAAAGAGTCGGCAAGCACCTGAGTGCAGCGATCTCTACACCTAAGCCGTCGAATCCAACCGTCACTTTTCAGTATAGTGACTTTTACGATGACCAGTGCGTAAAGGAGCCTCTCTGATGAAAGTCAAAATGATTTTGCCTGCCCTGACCGAAGCCAAAAGCCCCTTTTTTCGCCCGATTAAATATTCGCTTTTCCCGCCGCTCGGCCTTGCTACTCTCGCAGGCTATTTGGATGTAGATGATGAGATTGATTTGCAGGATGAGCATGTGGAAGTGCTCGATTTGGACGATGAACCGGAGTTAGTCATTATTCAGGTCTACATTACCTCCGCCTATCGTGCCTATCAAATCGCCGACCACTACCGAGCGCAAGGGGCCCATGTCATCTTAGGTGGGCTACATGTCACCTCGCTGCCAGATGAAGCCGCCCAACACGCCGACAGCATTTTTCTTGGCCCCGGTGAAGATACCTTTCCCGCGTTTTTGCAGGATTTTCGACAGGGCCACCCCGCCAAACGTTATGAATCCAAAATCCGCACGCTGATTGGCCTGCCCCCCATTCGCCGCGATTTGATTAAGCGTCATCTGTATCTTGTCCCCAATTCAATTGTGGTATCGCGCGGTTGCCCACATAGCTGTGATTTTTGTTATAAAGATGCCTTTTTTCAGGGAGGCAAAGGCTTTTATACTCAGACGGTAGATGATGCCCTAGCCGAAATCGAGCGACTGCGGGGACGCCATCTTTACTTTTTAGATGACCATCTTTTTGGCAATGCCCATTTTGCTAGTGAGCTTTTTGAAGGAATGCGCGGCATGGGGCGGCTGTGGCAGGCGGCGGGTACGGTACAGTCCATTTTAAAACCACGCTTGTTGGAAAAAGCAGTCGAGGCGGGGTTGCGAAGTTTGTTCGTCGGTTTTGAAACGCTTAATCCCGACAGCCTGTTGGAGCAAAACAAGAAACAAAACCTCAATCGAGACTACACCGCCGCCATTCGTCGTTTGCATGATCTGGGGGTGATGGTGAATGGCAGTTTTGTGTTTGGCATGGACGCGGACGACGAAAGCGTGTTTGACCGTACCATAGAATGGGCTATTTCACAGGGCCTCGAGACCGCAACCTTCCATATTCTGACCCCCTATCCCGGTACCGCCTTATATGAACGAATGGCGGCGCAAAATCGTATCCTGCATAGCAATTGGGATTTGTATGATACACGCCATGTCGTCTATCGGCCCGCCAAAATCAGCCCCGAAGCATTGGAAGCGGGATACTGGCGAGCCTATCAGGAGTTTTATCGTTGGTCGGCAATTTTAAAGGGCGCGGCTACTAAAGATACTCTAACAGGCAAAATGCGCCATATCGCCTATGCAGGGGGATGGAAGAAGTTTGAGCCGATGTGGGATGCGATGATTCGCCTCAAGCGAGTGGCTCGGATGCGTCCAGTCTTGGAAGGCGTATTAACGGGTTTTGGTCAACATCGGCCCACTCAAAAACGTCTTGGCCTCACACATCAAGCACCGGAGAAGGCATAACGTAGCGAGAGGCAGGTAACGCCGCCATCCATCTTTTCAAATTCACTCAGCGGGATTTCGATCACCCTCAGATAATAATGGTGTGCCAAATCGCGTACTTTGGGATTGCCCGCGTGGATGAGTACAGCATCATTGAGCGGTAAAACATGTCCGCTATGTTTCTCGGCTTCTGGGACAACGTAGACATCGGCAAAATCAAAAACATAGTCAGTCTCAAAATCGGGAGATTGAAGAATCACTCCGGGGGTGAGTTCGGTGATTCCAGTTTTGAGGTGCAGCACCCCGCCAACATTGACAAAATCCACTCGCAGCGAGGTATCATAATCTTGCAGTACATTTTTCAGCAAGGTGGCTCCCTGCCAATTGGTGCGTTGTGAAAGGCCGATCAGAACGCGATCCGCACAAAACAGGACATCGCCACCATCCAAAAATTCGTCGTCTTGCATTTGAACGACAGGCTGATGACTGAAGGCTTGTTGGATGGCGACTGTTTCACCCCGCCGTGAACGCGCCCCCGGCTGGGTGATGACTACCAGATCACCATAGATGACGGCAGCATCTTCCACAAAACACCCGTCAGGATAGGCCTCATCGCCAGAGAGAAGCGTGACTTTGAGGCCGCACCAACGTAGAGCTTCACAATAGGCCGCATGTTGCGTTAGGGCCAATTCAAAATCGGGTACACCAAGCTGTTGGGTAGTGATGCCCTCACCCATATTTGCGGTGGGGACACGGACAAGGGCATGGCTAAACGTGTTATATGGCATATCATCTCCCTTTCATCCACCCAACAGCAGGTTCTATTTGGTGATTACATTATCCCCGGCAGCAGGGCATAAAATTCGGTGGCCCGTACTACGTCATCCAGCGACACTTGGTCAAGAACAGTATGAGCATGGATTTCATCCCCCGGCCCAAAACCAATACTCGGAATCCCGGCCTTGCCACACCAATAGGTGCCATTGGTTGAGAAGTCCCATTTACCTGTCTTGGGTTCGCCACCCCACAGCGCCTTGGCGGTTTTGACCCCGGCCTGTACAAAGGGGTTGGATTCTTCCAATAACCAAGCCGGATAGATTTTTTCGAGTGGGAACACAAAGCCAGTATAGCTGGGTTCTTCATAGAGCAACAAATCAACTTTAATGTCAGGCCGATCTCCCACTACTTGTCGCACCTGTTCAATCACGGCTTCGGGGGTTTCGCCCCATGTGATACGGCGGTCAATGTAAATAATGGCTTCATTCGGCACAGCATTAATGCTAGGGGTCGTGACTTCCATATCGGTCACGGTAATACGTCCATGCCCCAAAAACTCATGATCGCCCAACTGTGGTTCCATATCACGGATGGCAGCAATTACGGGCAGCATCTTATAAATCGCGTTGTCTCCTAAGAAATTGCTGGCGGCATGGGCGCTTTTGCCTTTGGCAGTGACTTTCATTTCGACACGGCCCTTATGCCCACGATAGACCATCATCTTGGTTGGCTCTCCCACCACCACAAAATCGGGTTTAATGCCTTCGGTCTCAACAAAAGCATTCGGAGCACTGCCGTCGTTCCATTCTTCCATATTGCCAAAATAATAGGCCGTGAAGCCTTTCAGCAACCCTAATTTATGGGCAATTGCCAAGCCATAAATCATGCCGGGGGTGCTGCCTTTTTCATCACAGGCCCCGCGTGCATACAGAATGCCATCTTCAACCTTGCCCTCAAATGGATCCCATTTCCATTCCGCTGGGTCGCCAATACTTACCGTGTCAATGTGACTGTCATAGAGCAGTTTTTTGGGGCCATTGCCAATCTGCCCGACGATATTGCCCATTTTGTCGAACCAGATGCGCTCGTAGCCAAGTTTTCGCATCTCGTTGGCACAGCGTTCCCCAACATCTTTAATTTGGCTTTCCATACTGGGGATCGCGCAAAGTTCACGCATGAATTGGATAATGACATCACGATTTTTTTCGACTTCCGCTTTAATCGCCGCAACCACAGCTTGTGTATCGGTCATAGTAGCTTTCCTTTTGATTTTCACGCATTTAATTCAGACCACAGTGCCACATCAAAATGGGCCAATGTGGGGATTACCTTATCTGCAATACTGAGACGTGGATCGCCTGCTAATGAAGGGTCTGGCACACAAACACATTTCATCTCGGCGGCTTTGGCAGCCAACAGTCCACGAAACGAATCCTCGAATACGAGACATTTTAGACGTGACACACCTAATTTATCAGCGGCACTTAAATAGACGGAGGGGTTGGGTTTGCCATAGGGTTCATGTTCCGCCGAACACAGCACCGTGAGGTATGGCCCGATGGCTAACCGTTCGACTACACATTCAATCAGTTCCATATAGGACGATGATGCGATTGCCATTGGGATATTGTGGGTCTGCATGAAACGCAGTATTTCCATAACACCTGTCTTGGCCTCACCGCGCTCTCGGACGAGTTCCAGATAACGGGTTTTGATGGCGTCCTCAATCTCTTTTTTGGAATAATGATTCCACGACTGGTAGCGATACCAAAATTCCACGACTTCATCCAGCCGCAGGCCCATTGTTTTGGTGCAATCCTGCTCGATGAGATGGAGGCCCACTTTGGCAAAGGTGGTGATTTCTGCCTCTTGCCAGAAAGGTTCTGAATCAATGAGTAGGCCGTCCATATCAAAGATGACTGCTTCGATCATGCTGTTCCTCAATTTCGTCGGTGATTCCCTCTAATTCCAGTTCTTCAATGGAGGGAACTTGATGGTAGGTGTCTATTTCTTCGTAACTTTCCAAAATGTCGTCCAGTTGCAGCATGAGGCGGTCAATGCTTTCGCCTAATTGGTCAAGTTTGCGGCGCGTTTTGCTGGTATTAAAACTGACGACCTTGGCTGGTATGCTGGCTTGTAAATTTAAGGCTTCTTCAATTCGGCTGACCAGCCATTGCCGGGATTCTGCCATTGTTTTCGCTTCGTCGGAAGCTGGATTTTTGTACAAGGTAGCGATTTCGTCAATGTCTTCCAGTTGCTCCACCAGCGCCACAATTCTGGCACTGAGTTGCTGCGTCTGGCTTAAAATGTCATAACTGGTCGAGCCGCGAATATTGCGGGTTGCCCGTACCACCAGTCGTTCAGTGGAAAGCATCCGGTCATAATAGTCATAGTTCTTTTTATGCACATGCCCACGCAGTATATCCCGCACCTGCCGATAGGTCGTGTTGATTTGGGGGTCGCTGTAATAAATCCTGCGTAAACGACGTAGCCGGGTGTCCGCCGTATTCGAGGCCGTCGGTAAATCCAAAATCATTAGCAGTTGGTCGAATAATGCTTTGATGCCCTGCCACAGCAATTTGATAAAGCCGGGTTGATGTTCATGTTCAGCCATAGTTTTCTCCCCACGATGGACGGTTATCAGTATGCCGTCTGTGCCGGAAATTTGCCAGACGGACTCTGATTAATTGCGAATCGCCACTTGCGACAAAACTATAACAATGGTATATATAAGGAAGTAGGGAATGCCCCATTAGCTCAGTGGATAGAGCGTTGCCCTCCGGAGGCAGAGGCCCGCGTTCGAGTCGCGGATGGGGTACAGCTATGTAGTTCTGACGAAACGCCAGCAGGAGAAATCTTGCTGGTTTTTGTTTCCATACTATCGTTATCGGAAAGAGTGGCTTGTCCGTCGCTCTCGCCAGCGGGTCGAACGCTGGATGAATATCCAAACGGAGGCCGCAAATCCATTCTTACAATCAACCCCTCACGGTTAACAACAACACGCTCAATGAGCTAGAGTAGTAACTGACGTTTCTGTTTTGGCTCCAATCTCTTATGGAGTATACCAATTTTTGCAAGCAGTCGAACTGCCTTGTCTCTCCCTTAATAAGTATTCCTTTTCCTGTCCCAAATGCTCCAATGCGGCGCGGGTTTTCCGATACTGGCCGTTAAAATCGCGCCAGAGTTCGGTATTGAGTTCCTCAGTTTACCTAGAAGCCTTACTGTCTTGGACAAAGAGCCAAAAGTAACCATTGATGCAGTATAAAAATATTAAGATATGTACGCTGAAATAACCTTAAAAATCACTATAGGTTAATTCATTCTTTGTTTTCCGAGTAACCTTCGTAACAGTAACCCTATCTTCAGAGCTGATTCTTCGACAGTTTATTTTGTATTCTATATCTGAATCTTTCATGAATTTTTCCTTCATTATTCAGAAAAAATAAATTTTATCGTCTATACTAAATATAACTTGTACATGTATAAGGGTCTTATCTAGTTTCCTGCTTGTACAATTTTTACCAATTATCAATAAATTTATTTATCTATTACTCATATGATGAGAATAATTGCTCAATGCGAGAGGTGTTGTATTAGGCTTGTTCCACCCTTTCTTCCATCGCTGAACACATCAACTGTAACTTCATAAGAATCTGTGACTTTAAGCAGCTCAACACTCGTCTCCATTGATCGGGGATTCACAATGAAGAAAAACGTCCTTAACCGACTTTCCTTCAAGATTGGCAGTATGATCGTCTTGACGGAAATTGTCATTCTGAGTCTTGTTAGTTTTCTCTATGTACAACGATTCTCGAACCAGATTGACAAACGTATTGAAGACCGAGTGAAACTTGTCGGAACTCTCGTTGAAAGTTCACTTGTGCGCCTTATCTCGATCCGGGATTCAGAGTCGCTTCAGTTACTGGTTGGGGAAGAAATTGTTGATGCACTCATTGTAGACGCCAAAAATCAGAATGTGATTTTTGCTTTTAATTCTGAAAACACAGGGGCTTCAGTTCAAGACGTCTCAGGGGTCGAGCAAAACTGGTTTGGTGCCGAACAGCCCCATGAAACGTTGAAGCGCACTAAAGAAGGGGATAACAGCTACATGGTTAGCGTGACTCCTCTCTCAGACCCCAATAGCGGGGCAACAACCTATTTCCTATACATCAAGACCAGTACAAATGAAGCCGAAGCTGAAAAGGCAAGCCTTATCAGGCTATTAATTTTGGGTTCAATCGGTACAGTTTTAGGAACCTTTGTGGTGCTCTTCCTTTCCTTCCGTTTTATGATCTTGGTCAGAATAGCGGATGCTCTTGGTATTCTGGGGTTGATTGAACAAGGCGATCTATCGGCTCGCATTACCCGATTCACCACCCCTGACGAAATCGGCGTTTTACAAAGTGGTGTGAACTCGATGGCTGAAAAACGCGAGCGAGCAGAAAAGGAACTGACCCAACTCAATCAGGAACTTGAGAAGCGTGTAGAAGACCGCACACGCGAATTGCAGGTTGCTGCGGATGTATCAAAACGAATCACAGTAGTTTTAGAAATCGAAAAGCTGCTGCAAGAAGTTGTAACTCTCGTTGTAGATGGTTTTGCCCTTGATGGTGCGTTTATTTTTCGCCTAGATGAAGAGAAGCAGGTTTTGAACATGGCGGCTGGGGCAAACGCCGCAGGTGATGCTGTGCCCCACGAGACGATTGGCGACTTACCGATGAATACTGCGCCAAGTATCGTGACCAAAGCAGCCCGCACGCATTCGGCAGTAGTGGTTAATGATGTGTCTCAATCACCAGATTATTTGCTTCACTCATCAATGCCGGAAACTCGATCTGAAGTTGCCTTGCCAATTCTGTTAGGAGATCACCTGATCGGTATTCTGGATCTTCAATCGCATAAGCCAAAACATTTTGGATCGAACGAATTACGGGTTTTGCAATCGTTGGCTGAACAACTGGCCGTCGCTATGCGTAATGCAGAACTCTACTCTCAAGCTCAGATTGCACGCGAAGCTGCCGAGTCCGCGAACCATGTAAAATCACAATTCCTCGCCAGTATGTCGCACGAACTTCGCACCCCATTAAACGGCATCATCAACTTTACCCGCCTAGTCGCCGATGGTGTGCTGGGTACGGTAAACGAGAAACAGACCGAAATATTGCTCAAATCGGTTGCTAACAGCAAACACCTGCTGGCCCTGATCAACGACGTGTTGGACATTTCCAAAATCGAATCTGGCTCTCTGACGCTGCTCATTGAAGATAATGTCAATATCAACCAAGAACTAGAAGCCGTGATTGGCAATGCCGGTAGTTTGCTTCAGGGAAAACCTGTGGAGCTTATTGTTGACATAGAAGAAAATTTGCCGTTGGTCCGAGCAGACCGCCGACGTGTTCGACAGATACTTCTCAACCTCGTCTCGAATGCGTGCAAATTTACCGATACAGGCTCGGTGATAATTAGTGCTCATCATCAAAATGAGCAAATCCTTTTTGCAGTCAAAGATACTGGCCCGGGTATAGCCCCAGAAGATCATGATGCCGTTTTTGAAACCTTCCGGCAGACTGAAACCGGACTTCGTAAAGGTGGAGGAACGGGATTGGGTTTGCCCATTTCCAAACGCCTAACAGAAGCGCATGGAGGCAAGTTGTGGCTAGAAAGTGTTCCCGGCGAAGGATCAACATTTTACGTGTCCTTGCTGGTGAAGTCTGAGGCGCTACAGCCCACAATATAGGAGAAGAGTCCGATGTCAGAAAACCCTTTTATTCTGTATGTAGAAGATGATCCAACGAGTCGGGAAGTGATGGAGATGACCCTGATGTATAGAATGGGATGCTCCAGTTTCCAAGTCTTTGAGGATAGCGAGAATTTCATCTCGAAGGTCAAAAGCCTGCCCCAAAAACCGGACGTTATCTTTCTTGATATCCATATGAAACCCTATGATGGATTCCAGATGCTCCAGATGCTACGTAATGAACCGGATTACGCCCAAGCAAAAATCATCGCCTTAACGGCCAGCGTTATGAACGAAGAAGTAGCGGCACTCGAAACTGCTGGCTTCGACGGCACAATTGCCAAACCGATTGATGCCGATGCCTTTCCAAATTTGCTAAATCGGATAATCAGCGGTGAGCGGGTTTGGTTCATCGTATGATGGATGAGTTTAGTTATCTGAAAGTGGGATTATCTGACTACTGTAAAGGAAACACTATGGGCGGAATTCATGCACTTATCATTGACGATAGCGCAACCGGACTAGATGTCCTAAAAGAACTGCTTCATTCTATCGGCGTAGCTGCAACCACTGTTCAGCAACCATCAAAGGTTGATCAAACAATCGCTGAGATGGAAAGAATTGATGTGGTTTTTTTGGATCTTGAGATGCCGCACACGGATGGCTATGTGATGCTTCAAAAACTCCGCGACTCTTTGGGCGTTACTGCACCAATTATCGCGTATACGGTCCATACCAGCGAGATAGATACCGCTAAAAGATTGGGGTTTGATGGTTTCTTAGGTAAGCCCGTAGATATTGATCATTTCCCGGAACAGTTTGAGCGTATTATGACAGGCGGCACAGTCTGGGAAACAGGGAGCTAATCTCTCTACAGAGGTTCTCAATTATGAATAGGGAAAAGATGCCTTCTAAACGTGTGTTGATTGTTGAAGACAATCCGGATAACTGCCAACTTTTGTCTATCATCTTTGGTAATCCGGTTTACGAAGTCCATGAGGCTCGGACGGGAGCCGATGGCCTTACGTTAATTCGGGACGCCAGCTTTGATCTTGGCCTTTTCGACATCCAATTGCCTGATGCGAACGGCCTGACCTTGGCTAGATATCTGCATAAGCAAAACCCCGAAGCAAAGATTGTCGTGCTTTCCGCGCTGGATGATACACACCTGATAGAACAAAGCGCCGAGCTTGGGGCACGCGCTTATGTGGTCAAACCTTTTGATTTGCCGGTTCTGATTCAGTTCTTCCGTGAAATAGAAACTTATCCGCCCAATGATAGGATAAAGATTTTTAGAGCCTAGCGGGTGAAAGATTTTATTTTGAGCTACATTCCACTTGGCTTTAGTTTTTTGAATTGAGATGGATGTACTACGTACCCTCGTAGTTGAAATCAAATACAAGACTTGACCGCAATATTATCCTGAGCCTAGGAGGTTCTATGTATACGAGGAAATTGGGGGGAAATCTAATTCTCCTAATCGCGCTGTTAGCCCTGTTTTCCGCCTCTTATTCCGCACCGATAATTCACGCCCAAGACAGCCAATATCACGAAGCCCCGATGCTGGCTGAACGTGTAGCCTCCGGGGAATTGCCTCCGGTAGATGAGCGTCTACCTGAAGATCCTTTAGTGATCAAACCCACCGAAGAAATTGGTGTTTACGGTGGCACTTGGCATATGGGTATGCGTGGACGCAACGATCATGCGCTTATTATTCGAACAGCGGGGTATCAGGGCCTAGTTCGATGGACGCCCGATTGGACGGATATTGAGCCTAATCTAGCAGTAAACTGGGAAATTAGCCCAGATGCATCGGAATATACCTTCTATCTGCGCCAAGGCGTAAAATGGTCTGATGGTACCCCCTTTACAGCTGATGACGTTCTTTTTTGGTATGAAGCCATTGCGCGTAACACCGATCTATTCCCTTCTCCGCCTTCATGGATGGTCATAGATGGTCAAGTTGGTGTCGTCGAAAAAATTGATGACTATACCGTGAGGTTTACTTTTAGTGGACCTCATGGTCTCTTGCTTCAATACCTCTGTCTTCCCGAAGGAACTTCACCTGTCTCATACCCAGAGCACTACCTGTCTCAGTTTCACCCGGACTATGTTCCCCAAAATCAGTTGGACAAGCTGGTGCAGGATGCCGGGTTGACTCAATGGACAGAACTGTTCGCCCTGAAAGGTGGGGGAATTATTGACTCTGGTTCGCGCTGGCAGAACCCTGAACTGCCAACCCTTCATGCATGGATGACCGAAATTCCCCTATCCGTAGATGCCACGCAGGTACGTTTGGTACGTAACCCCTACTTTTTTAAGGTAGACCCGGAAGGAAACCAACTCCCTTACCTTGACTATATAACATATGACCTCGCTGAAGATGTAGAAACCTTAGTATTGGGCGCTATCAACGGTGAGATCGATATGCAGTCACGACATATTGGTATCGAGGACAACCTAGCCGTGTTGACTGATAACATGGAGACCGGTGATTATCACTTTTTTGAAACGCCATCCAGTTTCATGAATACGATGATCATCAGCTTGAATTTGACCCACCCCGACCCTGTTAAGCGGGAGATATTCCAAAACAAAGACTTTCGGATCGGCTTGTCCTATGCGATTAACCGGGATCAGATTATCAGCTTGGTACTCTACGGACAAGGCATTCCCTATCAATCTGGACCACGCCCTGACACAGACCTTTACAATGAACAACTCGCTACCCAGTACACAGAATATAATGTCGCTCTAGCGAATGAATATCTGGATAAAGCTGGATATGATCTTGGTGAAGATGGGTATCGCGTAGGGCCGGATGGGAACCGGATTTCGTTCTCGGTTGATGTAATCACAACTTATCGGTACGACTGGAGCTTGATAGTTGAACTTGTGGCCCAATATTGGCAGCAAGTAGGTATCGAAATGATCCCGAACGTCGTCGAACGCAATCAGCTATATGAACGCAAAGCCGCTAACCAACACGATGCCGTTGTCTGGGTAGGTGATGGTGGTTTAGGGGTAACCTTGGAACCACGCTACTATTTCCCCTATAGTGTCGAGTCCAACTATGCGGAAGCTTGGCAATACTGGTACAACAATCCCAATCACGAACTAGCAGAAGAACCACCCGCTTCAGCCCAACGTCAAATGGTGCTCTACGATCAAGTCAAAACAACCCCCGATTTAGACGAGCAAAATGTGCTTATGGCGGAAATCATTCAAATCGCGGCGGATGAGTTTTATGTAATCGGTATCAGTCTGCCGCCCTCAGGGTATGGTATTGTGCAGAATGACTTCTATAACGTACCAGCGTCTATGCCTGATTCTTGGACTTACCCGAATCCGGCGCCTACCAATACTGAGCAATACTTTATCAAGAGCGAGTAAACAAGCGAGGTTTGGTGCAGTCGAGGATATGAGGTGAATCAGACAAGACTTACTCAAGATTTTGACCAACACCCTCTGGTTCACCTTATGACTCCGAGAACATAACACGCTTAAGAAAACTCCTGCTTTAAAATCAAGAAACAGGAGTTTTGGTTTACAAGCCTGCATGGCCTCCCGATAGCAAAACGACGAAGGAGCTGAGAGCTATGACCAAGCATTTATTTCCGCGCTTGATTGTTTTGACACTGAACGGGCCGAGGTATTTATCGCCTACCTTCGTAAGCATACACACTGCTTGGAGCAGATAGCTGCCAATTACCCAGCAATCCTCAAATGGCAAACGAACAGTATGAAAAGCGGATAGTCGTTTTCATCAATCGCCACAAGCCGAATCCAGTGCTAAAATTCTGTATCAACCTCATCTTGGAATGGAGTCGTTGGGGATAGGACAGGGGGGACTCCTCACAAATCCATTGCTTCTCTCTGTAAATTAAGTTTCCCAATGATAAGACTGCTGCAATTAACTAAGGATATGGATTATTGGGCAGGTAGAAAATGCTCAACGAGATCCAAGAGGTCTTCTGGAAGAAAGGGTTTAGCTAGGAAGGCATTGCAACCAAATCCTTTGGCGAGTGTCACGGATTCTTCATCCGCTTGGACTGTTACCGCAATGATGGGTAGCGCTTCCGCTGGTTGTTGGCGTCGCAGACTGAGCACAACGCTCCGCCCGTTAACATCAGGCAGATTAATATCCATCAAAACCAAATCGGGCAGACTGGCACGTGCCCAACGAGCACCCTCCATGCCGCTTTTAGCATGATGCACGGTATAGCCCGCAGCCTCTAAGATATGTATCATGAAATCAGCTGTATTCTGATTATCTTCAACCAATAGTATCGTAGACATCCTCTGACTCCTTTAAAATAAATCTTTTCTAAAAAACGGTATCAAAAAATGGGATTGCGAACAATTCCATCAATCACTAAAGTTGCCGCACCACGTACACAGGCATCCGTCGTTTGCGACGATATAGCTAACGCGACCATACGTGATAAATCGTTCAAGGCTTCAGCGGCAATGATTTTGCCAATCGTCGGCAATAAATAGTGCCCGGCGAGGATTAGTTCGCCGCCCAAAACAATCAGTTCCGGATTGAAAATATTGATAAGATTTGTGATACCCGATCCGAGGTGTAGGGCGATCTCTGATAGGGTATTAAGCGCGAGTTGATCCCCTTGGTTGGCGGCTTCTACAACTACCTCCATCGTAATCAAATCCAGATGGTGATGTACAAGGTCAGGAATACGCGACGGCGCACCTGCGTTTAATGCCTTTATTACGCCTCGCACAACGGCAGGTGTCCCAACAAGTGTCTCCCAACAGCCTCGCCGCCCACAACCGCACAGGTCGCCGCCAGACTCTACAATGATATGCCCAATTTCGCCTGCAAATCCGCCGACACCTCGATAGAGTTGGTTATTAAGCATCAGTCCACCACTCATCCCCACACCGGTACCCAAAAATAAGAAATCGTGGTAGCCTTTTGCTACACCAAAATAGTGTTCACCAAGCGCAGCGGCATTGCCATCGTTCTCAATATAAAATGGCATAGCAAACTTGGTTGCCCATAAATCACGAAAAGGCACATTCCGCCAATGTAGATTTGGCGCATAGACCAACGTGCCCTCAGTCCGATCTACTAAGCCGGGAACCGCCAAGCCAATGCCTAATAGCTTGAAATTGTGGGCTTGTGTGGCTCGCAGTGCAGCATATATCAATTCTTCACCGAGACGAATGACAGAATGCTGGTCAGCATCATGCGTGAATGAAACTTGCTTTCGCCAAAGGATTTGGGCAGTAAAATCAGTCAGAATCGCTGTAATGTAACCAATATTAATTTCCAGCCCAATCACGCCACCGCCGCGTGGATTGAGTTCTAGCAGCACGCCGGGTCGTCCTCTCGAAGCATCTTCTTCCAGCCCGACCTCACGCACTAGATCCGCTGCAATCAAATCAGAAACTAATGATGAAATTGTACTGCGATTTAAGCCCGTTCGTTGTGCGAGACTAGCCCGCGATTGGGATGATTCAGACAACAGCAGATTCAAGATTAGGGCGCTGTTAAGTTGTTTGACTAGACTAAGATCGGCACCACTTGGTTTCATTATCCCTCACCACATTAGTTGTGATTGAAAACAAAATATAGGCTGTAATCCAGTTTTTGTCAAGCAAAATGTCGGTTTACAAAAATTATATCCGATTTATTAAATTGAATAAGGATGATTTGGCAAAATCTGTAATTCTCTAGTTAGAAAAGTCTATGTGCGCTTTAATGGTGGGTTTTTCAGGTGAGATAAAAGTCACCTTGAAGAGATTACTCATGCCGGTATGCTCATATAGGCACCCTCTCTGGGGCACTCTTAAACGCAATCTCTTGACAAGATTCGATTTTGTTGTTTTAATAAACAAAATCGCGTTATTCCAGTCCTCATTGCATCCTCCGCGATAAAATTCACAAGTGTTTATGGGAGACAGTCCATCTCCCGCAAAGCTTTTTAGGAGGAACAGGACATGAAGGAAATGTTTCGTTTTGTTAGTATTTTGGTGTTAGTAGCCGTCGCGCTGCTAACTATTGGCCCCTCCAACACTCCGACACACGTCCGTGCTCAAGATGACACCTTTACTCTAGCGTGGATTCCTAAAGCGCTGAACAATCCGGTCTTTGAGCTGGGGCGTGACGGCTGTATGAAAGCCGCCGAGGAATTGAGCGCATCCACCGGCAAAAAAGTGGAATGCCTCTATATGGGGTCGGTGGCGTCTGACATGGCCGAGCAGGCGCGTGTGATCGAAGATGCGGTGGCCCAAGGCGTAGATGCCATCGCAGTGAGTTGCAACGACCCGGACGGCTGCATTGATCCGATCCAGTCAGCAATCGAAGCGGGTATCCCAGTCATGACTTGGGACTCGGACTCGCCTGACTCAGGTCGTTTCACCTATCTAGGCGTCAGTAACTACGATGGTGGTAGAGCTGCCGCCGAAATCTTGATGCGTGAAATGGGAACTTCGGGCAAGGTAGCCCTGCTAACGGGTGTACCGGGAGCATTCAACCTCGAAGAGCGTATGCGCGGCTTCAAGGATGGCATTGCGGGAACCGACATCGAGATTGTGACGACAGTCGCCTGCAATGACGATGTGAATCTCGGGGTACAAGTGGTGGAAGAAACCATGCTTGCCAACCCCGATCTCAATGGTTGGTTCTTTGTCGGTTTGTGGCCCGTCTTCGCGGGTGATGGTGCCATGCCCCTATTCGAAGATGCCACCATGAATGGTGATCTCAAGGTGGTGGCTTTCGATACCCTGCCTGTCGAACTTGAATGGGTCAAAGATGGTCGTCTCGATGGTCTCGTCGGCCAGAAGTATTGGGGCTGGGGCTATGATACGTTCTACATGGTGTATGATCATGTCGTAAACGGCAAAACTTTCCCCTCATGGACAGACAGCGGCATGGACATGGTGAGCATCAACAACGTGGATGCGATGCAAGCAGCTTGGGACAACGGAGACTTCACCAATCCACTGCCCCTTGCCTACCCCCCCGAAGATGGTAAATTCACCATCGCGTGGATTCCTAAAGCGCTGAACAATCCGGTTTTTGAACTGGGGCGTGACGGCTGTATGAAAGCCGCCGAAGATGCCAGTGCGAGATATGGCATCGAAGTGGAATGCCTCTACATGGGGTCGGTGGCGTCTGACATGGCCGAGCAAGCACGTGTGATCGAAGATGCGATTGCCCAAGATGTAGATGTCATCGCAGTGAGTTGCAACGACCCGGACGGCTGCATTGATCCGATCCAGTCGGCGATTGCAGCAGGTATCCCAGTCATGACTTGGGACTCGGACTCGCCTGACTCAGGTCGTTTCACCTATCTGGGCGTCAGTAACTACGACGGTGGTAAAGCCGCCGCCGAACTTCTGATCCGTGAGATGGGAACGTCGGGCAAAGTGGCCCTGTTGACGGGTGTACCGGGAGCGTTCAACCTCGAAGAGCGTATTCGTGGCTTCAAGGATGGCATTGCGGGAACCGACATCGAGATTGTGACGACAGTCGCCTGCAATGACGATGTGAACCTCGGGGTACAAGTAGTGGAAGAAACCATGCTTGCCAACCCTGACCTTGATGGTTGGTTCTTTGTCGGTTTGTGGCCCGTCTTCGCGGGTGATGGTGCCATGCCCCTTTTCGAGGACGCCACCATGAACGGTGATCTCAAGGTTGTGGCCTTCGATACGCTCCCCGTCGAACTCGAATGGGTTCAAGATGGACGTCTCGATGCCCTCGTCGGACAGAAGTATTGGGGCTGGGGCTATGATACCTTGTTCATGTCGCTCAATCATGTCGGCAACCTGTATCCCTATGCGTCGTGGACAGACAGTGGCATGGACATTGTGACAATCAACAATGTGGACGCGATGCAAGCAGCTTGGGACAGCGGAGACTTTACTCAGCCGTTGCCTCCTCCGTATTAAACTGATAGATCGTTGATAACCTCGCGGTGGGAGAGCTTAGCCTCTCCCACTCCCACTTTTAATATTCAAGTTTGAGTGAGGTAATAGCATTGGAACCGCAACCGGCCCTGCGCGTGGAAGGCATCACCAAAATCTTTCCGGGAGGGGTGCAGGCCTTAAAAAATGTTGATTTTGAGGTGTATCCCGGTGAAGTGTTGGCTTTGCTAGGAGAAAATGGCGCAGGCAAATCCACCTTGATGAAAATCCTTGCCGGGGTGTACCAGCGTGAGGCGGGACACATCTTTCTGGGTAACAAAGAAATCCACCCGCAAAACCCAGCGCATTCTCAAAAGCTCGGTATTTCCATCATTTATCAAGAACTCGCTGTCACACTGAATCAGACCGTCGCCGCCAATATCTTCATAGCCCGCGAACCACGTTATAGAGGGCTACTGGCGCCTTTTCGGTTAGTAAATCGGCGCAAGATGGAGCAGGAGTCTGAAAGGCTGCTCAAGGTCGTGGGAGCTAATGTGGCTCCTTGGGACATAGTGGGCACATTATCGGTGGCTGAACGCCAACAGGTCGAAATCGCTAAAGCACTTTCGGTGGATGCCCGAGTGATCATTATGGATGAATCAACCTCGGCTCTTGGTCAGGACGAAACCCACACACTCTTTGAGATTGTTCGTAGTCTCCGTCAACGGGGCTTGGCGGTGATTTTCATTACACATCGCCTTGAAGAAGTGATGGAGATCACGGACCGAATTATCGTGCTGCGCGATGGCGAGCGCGTTGGTATGCTCAAAACCGCAGAAACCAGCATTGATGAAATCGTGCGGATGATGGTAGGGCGCGATATATCAGACATCTTCCAAAAAGAAGCTGTCGAAATCGGCGAACCGATCTTACGCGCAGAAAATCTGACCCGACAAGGGCGGGTTAAAAATGTCTCGTTTGATTTACACCGGGGCGAAATCCTCGGTTTTGCTGGGCTGGTGGGGGCAGGACGCACAGAAACCATGCGCCTGATTTTTGGAGCTGATCGCCGTGATGCTGGCACAATTTGGTTTGATGGTAAACCTATCCGCCTATCATCCCCCAGCCAAGCATTGCGAGCAGGGATCGGGCTAGTGCCTGAAGATCGTGCCGAGCAGGGGTTGGTGTTAGAAAATACCGTCTTGTTTAATATCATGTTGCCCACCTTGCGCCGCTTTTCCCGACTCGGTTGGGTCAATCGGCGAGCCTCGCGTCAGGCCGCCATGAATTATATAGAGCGACTACGAGTACGTACTCCCAACGTAGAGCAATTCATTAAGAATCTATCGGGCGGCAATCAGCAAAAAATAGTGCTGGCTAAATGGCTTATGGTAAACCCGCGCGTCCTGATTTTGGATGAACCGACGCGCGGCATTGATGTCGCTACAAAAGCCGAAATCCAAGCATTGATGGTTGAACTGGCGCGACAGGGCATAGGGATCATCATGATTTCTTCTGAAATGCCTGAAATATTGGCGATGAGTGACCGGATTGTCGTCATGCACGAAGGCTGTGTTGCCGGCATCTTAAGCCGCGAAGAAGCCACCCAAGAACGAATTATGGCGTATGCCAGTGGGCAGAGCGATGTGATGGAGAATAACTATTTTAAAGAGGATTTAGCAGTATGAACACTCAACGATCAACCATTTCCACCAATCGTCAGGCAACTCGCCTTTGGTTGCGCAGTATCATATCTGGTCAGGAAGCGGGTGTCTTTGTTATCCTAGTGCTGATGTGCGTGTATCTGTGGCGTTCAACGGATACCTTTACTGGGCCTCAAAATGTTAGTAATGTCATCCTCGCTTTCTCATGGATTGCCATTGCCGCGTTTGGTCAATCGCTCGTGATTATTGCTGGTGGCATTGACCTATCTACCGGCTCGGTTATGGCACTGTCTGGTTTAGCTGCTGCCTATTTTATCAGCGGTGACCAATCCCCTTGGGCGGTCAAAACGATTAGTGAAACAGGTCGAGAGATCATGGTGGTAGACAGCCAGTATGTCCCTGTGGCACTTTTGGCGGGTTGCGCTATGGGGGCGTTTATTGGCTTTGTGAACGGTTTATTGGTAGCTCGGGGTGGACTGCCCCCGTTTATTGCCACCTTAGGCATGATGAGTATCGCACGCGGGGTGTGCTATGGATGGGCAAAGGGATGGCCCTTTCGCGGTTTCAATAGTGATTTCCGCGAGATTGGTCAAGGAGAATTGGAGCTTCCACTCGTAGATTACAATTTGCCTTATCCTACCATTATCATGATTATAATTGTGATTGTCATGACTATTTTCCTGTCTCGCACAATTTGGGGATATCGAATCTACGCTCTGGGTGGCAATGAACAGGCTGCACAACTCTCTGGAATTAATACGCGGCGTGTAAAACTGCTTGCATTTACCCTATCTGGTTTGATGGCTGGCATCGGCGGAACCTTGATGACTGCTCGCCTCGGTGTTGCCATGCCTACCGCTGCACAGGGTTACGAACTTGATGCTATCGCCGCTGTGTTTATTGGCGGAGCCAGCGTCAAGGGTGGCAAAGGAACCATGATCGGTACTTTAATTGGCGCGGCCACCATGCAAGTTTTACGCAATGGCATGAATCTGCGCGGCGTTGATGCCTATTGGCAACCAGCGGCGATTGGCTTTGTGATTATTATGGCTATCGTCCTTGACCGTGCTCGCCAAGACCCCCGTACTGCTGCGTTTTTCAAGAAGCTATTCAAGCTGGCACGCCATCCAAGAATCTTCCTCAAATCCAGCGAAGCCCTGCACTGAAAACGAATTGCTGCCACAGCACAACCTCAACTATGAATCCAGCCCACTATCTCTGTTGGGCTGGATGTTTAGGGTAAAATACCCACTATGGATAAAACAAGGCAGCCTTTTTTAAAGGCAATCGGGCTATGTAAGCGATACGGCGGTATTGAGGCGCTGCGCGACCTTGATCTGGATATTTATCCGGGTGAAGTGATTGGGGTCGTCGGTGATACAGATTCTGGTAAATCAACACTGCTTGGACTGATCTCCGGCACGCTCAAACCCGATACCGGGCGTTTTTATCTGCGGGGTAGACGGGTAGGATTATCGCCCTCCTACCGTGCGGCTCGTCAAGGTATACGGGTGGTGCATCAGGACATCAACATCGCCGAGTATATGAGCGCTCTGGCCTATATTTTTGCAGGTCAGCCGCCTTCCTCTCGCTATCGCCTATCCCGCTGGGTCGGCTGGTGGAATACGCAAAACTTGCGGGCCTATGCTGAAAAGGAATTCTTGCGCCTCGATTTTGAAATTCCGCCTCTCGATTGTCCTCTCAATGATTTGACCAGTGCCCAACGTAAGATGGTGGCATTTGTCCGGGCAACCATTTGGATGCCCGATTTATTGCTGCTTGATGAGCCAATTAATGGTCTTGAGGCCTACAAACCTCATATTCTGCGGCTTATTCGTGAGACACGTGATCGGCAGGGATCGGTACTGCTGGTCACCCAAAATCTGGATGATGTATTTTTGATTGCCGACCGGATTTTAATCTTGAGAGCGGGCCTCAAGGTGACGGAGTGCCGCACCGCCTCGACCACAGTTGAAGCGGTTGTCCGGGTGATATTGGAATCTGCCGAGGAAAGACTTACCCCGGCGGTGTGGGCACTAAGTAATTATTTTGAGGTACAACGGCAAGCGCAAGAGCTTGATCGTCTGAACAGAACACTCCAACAGCGTGCCATTCAGTTGCAAGCCCATGCCGAAGTCGCACGAAGTGTCACATCCATTCTGGATCGTAACGAGCTACTTACCCAGATCGCGCAGATTATTCATCAACGATTTGGTTATTACCACACAGGGATTTTTTTGATTAATACTGAGGCCAATGAAGTTGTCCTACGCAGCAGCGCCCCTCAGAACCACGCCCAACTCACAGTTCCAGAAATTAGGCTGGCAATGGATGAAATCAGTCTAGTGGGATGGTGTGCGCTGCACGGTGATGCACGGCTAGCCAACGATGTTTCAAAAGACCCAATGTATGTTCCCGATCAAGGCCTGCCTGATACACGCTCTGAACTTGTGCTACCGCTACGCATCGGTAAGAAGATTGTGGGTGTGCTAAACTTGCAAAGCAATCAATTAGACGCTTTTAGTGAAGATGATATGGTGGTGATGCAAAGTCTAGCCGATCAACTTGCGATTGCCATTCGGAATGCGGATTTATTTGACACAGCAGAGATGGCCCGCGAACAGGCGGATAAGGCCAACCGACTCAAAAGCGTGTTTTTATCGAACATGTCGCATGAACTATGTACCCCCCTCACTGCAATCATTGGTCTGACTCAGGCGATGCTAGATTCCAACCTTAATATTTATCCCATTCCCCTGCCCACCGAATATCAACGCGATTTACACACGATCAGCAAAAGTGGTGAGCATCTGTTAGGGTTGATTAATGATATTCTGGATCAGAGTAAGATTGAGGCGGGCCAGATCAAACTCAACCAAACAGCTTTTGATTTGGGGAGTGTTCTTTATGAAGTTATTTCTACGACCCAAGCACTACTACATGGGCGACCTCTCGAACTCCATCAGGACATCCCGGCTAATCTACCGCTCGTATGGGCGGACAGCATCTATGTACGCCAAGTGGTGCTCAACCTACTTTCGAATGCGGCCAAATTCACAGAGCAGGGCTGTATCTGGGTGAAGGTCTCTTCCGCCGAGAATGAGTTAGTCGTTTGTGTCGCAGATACTGGTGTTGGAATTCCTGAACATGCCCGACAGAATATTTTTGATCGTTTTCACCGAGGCGATCTGACAGTATCGCGCAAATATCACGGCAGTGGGCTGGGGTTGAGCATCAGTAAGCAGTTAGTTGAATTGCAAGAGGGTCATATCTGGGTAGAAAGCGAAGTGGGAATAGGCAGCAAATTCTATTTTACTTTGCCTATTGCTACTTCCCAGCAACGTTTACTTAAAAGCACAGTTTCGAATGAGACCCCATTACATACCGCACGACGTTCGGTGATTTTTGACTCTGCCCATGATGACTCTGCCAATCTCAACGTTCGGTTTGTACTGTTAGCGTGTTCTGAATCGGAGCTTACGCTCTCTTGGCAAAAGGCACTTGAACGTGAAGGGTATATTGTCGAAATGGTTGCAGCGAATAAGATGTTTGTTGAAATAGCTGATCTAATGCTGCCTGACCTCTTGATTCTAGACGCAACCGATCCCCAAGGGCCAGAGTCAGAGCGGTCACTGCTCGATAATGTCGCACTTGGGCACATTCCATTGATTCTGGTTACCGCAGGATGCACTACTGATGCGACGAAAATTCTTGACAACCGTCGCGCCCCACTGTTTTATCTAACGAAAGAAAATGCTTCTGCCCAAGAAATGAGCCGGATAGCTGGGTCTTGTTTCGTCTAGTGGCACTACAAATTTGAATGTATTTATCAACTTCATGGTTTGAATCGTTTCCTATCTTCGAGAACCAAAGGTGTATATGTCATCTTACACCTCCATTTCATATTGCTCGCGTGAAAATAGACAGGGTGATAAGGTTTTGGTGCAAGGGCTACTCCTTTCCATTGAATTGACATCCAAAACCGATAGTCTAAACTTTTTATCGGGAACGGGTGATCGAGGGAAATCACCCGTCCGCTACCCTTAGTTCCGTGTAAAAATTTGCTCCAAGATGGTGGGATCCTTGATTTCCGAGTCGCGTGCCAGCAGCAGAACTTTCGACATTATCTCGGCGGTTTTGGGGTCATCATCCGCAAAAGGCAAAAATAGACGCCCTCGATGCTGCGAATGAACGGGGATGATACATAGCGATCCACCGGGTTGAATATGAACGATACCGCTGCCTAAATGGACAGTATAGTTACCCAATTTGCCACTAACGACTGCATAGCGACTTTGCAATTCAACGTTTTGCACTTTCAACAGGGCACAGGTCTCACGAATCAAAGCCGAACGCATCTCCACTGTAGAGGCAGTGGTTTCCGGGTCAACACCACCGCGATGAGCCACGCTTACGACCAGATCGAGGTCACGCATGACTTCGCTGAAAATAATGGGTGGAATGTCAGTCAGCGGTGTGGGCTTCCAATTCCCAATCTTTGTGAAGACCACCCCTTCTAGCGTTAGCCCATCCACATCGGCTGCGGTAAAGTATCCCCCTATAAAATTCAGATGAACTGAAATCTGCTCTTTATGGAACGTTCGCTGCACACCCTCATCAGGACGAACAACCCAGCCCCGGTGCCCTAACAGTGCCATTGCCTGTTTAGGTTGGACTTGATGGCCTGCGTAACGTCGAGAAATCGTGCCCTCCACTTTTTCGGCTTCCGTTAGAGGATAGAGTTCACGAAAAACCTGCTTAAATGGCTGAATCCGTTCGTGAACAAAACATTCCCGCTGCCACAGATGCCATTCGCCGGAACGGTATAAATCATCCGCGTGAGCCAGCCTTAATTTGCCTCGCGCTGGAATAGCGCTCTCACTGCCATCATGGGATACCAGCTGTTTGCCATCAGGGCTGAGATACCCCATTCCCTCATCGCCTATGAAAACCAACGATTTCAACATTGGGGCTAACACTGGATGGGTCGTCAAATCACGCAGCTCTTTAGCTGTAAATAAGTCTCCCCGACACATGGACTCTTCCAGCGATAAACGCATCCGTGAGCCTTGTTGGGTAATCATATGAGCGCGTTCACGTAGTTCCACAAAGGATGGAAATTTCTTCAATTTGGCGGGTATGGCCTTCAGTGGCTTACCCTGCTTTTCAATCGCCAGTTGGGGTTTGCCCAATGTATCAATTCTCAACGCCATCCGCACGCCCTCAGTTTCGGCAATGACCGGGCCTTTCCGTAAATCGGCAATCTCACGGGCCTCCATCGCCCACTGCAAGCGAATGGGGTCGGGATAACCAGCAGTGCGGGCTAGATTTTCCATCCCGATCCGTGTGGCGGTCTTTTCGCTCTGTTGTCGCTGTGAGCCGAATTTGCGAGAGCCACGCAAAAATTCCTGCAAAATTTGATACCGCTGCAACACCACTTCATCTTTCCCTTTGGTCGGGAGTGGGAGTAGCCCAATGGCACGGACACTGTCTTGGTGTCGCTTGATCAAAATACGTTGTTTAAGGGTCTCTTGGTCGGATTGCCCCAACATGGCATCGGCGAATAATCGTGCCCGTGCGTGCCCAATCCCGCCAGATGAATATTTGGCGGCATCATAGACCATGCTCCAGCGATGTTCACCGAGTTGTTCATAAACCCGCAAAAACCATGCCACATCCACCGCACCTTCTAACAAATCGGCGGGGGATAGGGGGGTGCGTTCATTGACCTGTGCCTGCCAGATTTCTCGAATATCATTGTTGACACGCCAGCCGCTATCTTTGGTATGGGCATAGACCCACCAGACCGCTTCGGTAAATCCTTCCCATTCAAGCGTATATTCGACATAGGGTGCCCATTGAGGGGCATACACCGCTGCTTCAATAAGGCGTTGAGATTTGATTTTGGCAGCTTTTACGGCGGCAGCAAAGGATTCATGCGTATCCTGTTCATTGGGAAACGAGACCCGTAGCAAATTACTGAGTGATACCGACCTGCTGAGGTTGTTATAGTGATACCCGCGCTCGATATTCGAACTACTGAGCGCCTGCAAAATACGAATCAAGTTGCCCGTACCAAAGACAGCACTCAGGTGAAGGCTTGGTGCGGTGGCGGCAGTCGGCATATCACCGCGTGTCAATTCAATATCTAAAACCCGATCTCGACAGCGGTTCACAATCTCGGATAAACCAGCGAATTGTTGTAAAAACTGATGGGGTTTACGACGGGTCAGGGCCGCCAAGTCATGGAAATCCCCCCGTCCATAGTAGGTGGGGCGTTCGCCTAACAATTGATCATAAACATCGGCTGGAGTCGCAACCCCTAAACGCCAAGCATTCAGCACCTCTTCTAGTGGGGGATAATGGCGAATCGCTCCTTCTAGTGGTTCATCCAGCCAGCGTAACAATTGCCATAGACGAATTTGGTGTTCATCTGTCCAAGCGAGGGGCAGCCAATGGCGATAATTGTAGAGCGTTTGCAATAGTGCTGTTGTGGAGGAGTGGTAATTTGAGCGCCAGTCATGGTGATAGCGATCTTCCTTTGGCAAAACTGCTTTGAGGGTATCCCCACTGATGGAAGCAAATTTGGCCTCCACCGCATCCAATAGAAAATTGATGGCGTGTTCATGTGGGTGCAGCACAATGAGCCAGACAAGGATACTTTGAACAAGTTGAGGATAGGCGAGACGGAGCTTAGTCTGTCCGAGTGTCTGGTTCGGATACTGCCCCTCTTGAGGAAGATAAAATTGGGCCAAGCCCCGCAGTAGTTCAAATTGATCCGTATCCCGCAGCGTATTCTCGCGATTTTCCCACCAGTTTTCCCATACATCACGTAGAGGAAATCTGCTGACCTGCTCGGGTATCGGTAGTTTGCCATCCGGATATACCAGCGAATGGGCATCCCCTAGCAAAACTTCCTGCTCACCTTGCCATGTTTTGACCGTTATTGCCTCGGTGCGATGCTCGTGGATGAGTTCATCAAGCGACTTAAGGCAGGCAATAGCAGCAGAGGTGGTGAGTTGGACTTTCAATTTACGGGGGTTCAGTGGTTTGGTGCGATCTTTGGGGTTAAAAAGGCCAAGCCCATCCTGTAGTGTGGCGATTTTTTCTTCGGCCTGCAAGATGCCTCTTAGGGCTGTTTCCTCAGCACCGGATAGACTCTCACTTCGGGCCTCTTGGAATGAAGTCGCCAGCGCTTGGGATTGTTTTTCTGAACGTTTTGTTTCATTCAAGAGTCGGAGCAGTTCTAAGCCTGCTAATCGCTGCTGGGCATCTTTTGAATTAAGGAGGGTTTCGGCACTGATGAGAGCAGCTTTATCTTTTTGGCGAAGCAGCATCGAAAGGATACCCCGACGCAGTTCATCCGATTTTCGGGTGAGTAGCCCCTCAATATAACGCGCTTCTTCTGCTGAGACGGTGTAACCCTTTAGTAGATTGATAACCCCTTCGCGCACATGAGTAGCCCGATCTCCAATTAATTTAAAGAGGGCATCCCGGGTTTCATCATCCCATTTTTTGCCTTCAGCCAATTTCTCAGCAACCTTCAAGCGATTATATTCATTTAGACTATTGATGTAGGGAAGTAGGCGCTTGGGGGAACGATTTTCCAAACTGGTTAACAACAGGCCGCTAATGGATTCGAGTGGGACACGTACTGCCATCCATTCCCATATAATGGGTTTTAAGGACTCTGTTTTAGGTGGGATGCGCTTTAGTAGCTGCTCAATGCGTTCAAATAAATCAGTCCCTGCTGGCAACTCCCGATGATAATAATAAAATGATTCAGCCGCACGCACCGCCACCCGCAAATCTTCATCTTGTAGGGCTGGTAGAAGGGCAATTTGGGCTTGATCAAGATTCAATTGGGCCAGTAGGTGGATAGCGGCAAAACGACGGGCAACATCACCATCATTTAGCAGATTGATGGCTAGGGGAATCGCGGCATAGGCATCCTCAAAAGCAACGGCCCATAATGCAAAATAGACTTGCTCCCCGTCGCCATTTTGAAGAGCATCTTCTAGAGCAGACTCATTTTCCAAAATATCCAATACCCGTGCCGCAGATTGGCTGAGTTTGGTCGTACTGGCTGAATCCCATCCCAAGCCAAACCACACATCTATTGCACGGGCCGTAGCGGCGAAACGTACTAGGTCATGATCCAGAATGAGCCGCAGGATTCGCTTAAAGGCTTGGAGATTGGCTTCGTCTACCGTTTCAAGGATAACCTGTCGTAAACCCTCTTCACGTTGGGCCGCCAGTAGTAATTTTTCAATAAATTCCCAACCCTCGGGAGATGAGGCCGAGAGCAGAGCACGGGGGATATGCCGCCCCATCATGCCAACTTCATGTTCACCTTTGGCGGACGCCACCAGAATATCAAAAACGGCCTTGCCTGCTTCCCCACCTTCTTCAATTACTGCCGCAAAGAGTGGGCCAAAATCTTGCGTGTAGTAGCCCAAGTAGTTGCAATAAGCAGCAAACCATTCAATCTCTTGTTGGAACTGAAAGGTCATTGTGTAGATTCGACGCAACCAACTGAAGCGCTGATCGAGTGTTGCTTCGGGGTGGTCTGGCGCACGAAATGATTTACGCGAATACCCTGTCGGGTAGGGAAGGCGTTTCATAAACTGCCAAGTTTGCTCAATATAGGGAGCAATGGTTGGGAAGATCGTGCCAAAAACCTGAATTCGCTGTTCCGGAGTACAGGCTTCAAGTGTTTGATAATTTAAGATTTCGACCTCTCGGTCATAAACATAGTAGGGGTTCCTCTTTTCTGGAGATTTTCCATGTTTGTCGTACCCCAGAAGATAGTAGGGAACCTCGCGTAGGGCTGATGGTAATTTTGCAATGGCGGCGAGATGCTGTTTTTGAGCATCTTTGATGGAATATTGTTCCAAGACTTCGCGGCGTTGTTCAGGGGTTAACATGAATCAGCCTCCCACCAATGGCACGAGGCGGATAAACATTAAATGACTTTCCGAGCCGACAAAAACGGTGCTTTCCAAATTTTCCTGCTGCACATCGTCCAAAAATACATAATAAAACCCGTCCTCAAAAGCCTGTAATGCTGCCCCTATAGCTGCTTGTTCGTCCACTTCTTGCTGTAAATCCCGCTCCCCCATATCAATCTTGCCTTTAGCGGCCCCCTGTTCAATTTCAGCGGCAGACAGCACTTTTGCCAACTTGCGTTCTTCTTGGCGGGTGCGAAATGCCTGCACTTCATTTTGAACTACAAGCGTAATGAGGTCACGCAGGGTGACACGACTTGAGCCATCTAAATCAGGAGGAAGGGGAACTTGCCAATCGTTAAATAGGGCTTTGCGCTGACCCACAACTTTTGCACCAACAGTGATGGTGGTCATCAGGATTTCGATCCTTTCTCAAGAAATCAAATGCAGCGGAATCTATCTAAAGTATAGCACGGGTGTTCTGAATAGAAATCATTCCCCCCGCAAAATAGGGGGGTGCTCTTAAGGAAATCATTCACAAGTAATTTATAGTAATCAGGATTGCTGCTGGCATAGCCACTTATGATTTTTTGACTGTAAGTGTAATTAAGAGCGTCTAAGCGGTAATGACGTTTGTTCTTTGTCTGATCCTTCTCAGCCACCCCTGCCTTAAGAGACCGTTTGATACCAAATTCGGGTAATGGATGTCCGTTTAA
>JAIOHL010000250.1 GCA_019913005.1 Anaerolineae bacterium
CGCGTCAGCCCGCTCCATTGTTTGGCCTCTTTGTTAATCCACTGGTATAGTTGCCTTAGGTGCATCGGTCATCCTCCTTGGTTTTGTTCACCTCCGAGTTTGACCGATGCCACCTCTTTTTGCTACTGTCGCCCCCTCAGCCATTGCATGGAGAGGGGCTTCAAGAGGGCATTTTACTCCCCCTCGCTATGCAGTGAAGAAGGGTCGGGGGGTGAGGATGTATTACCGAAATTAAAAGTTAAAGAGCATTAACCCCTTGCTCCGACGGATTGTTTTGATGCAAATTCGACTTGGGGAAGCGATTTAGAACCGAACTATAACAATCGCTACCGACAGACAAAGTTTTGCGATGTATACTACGAGTAACCGAAAAATATTCGTGCGGACATCCAGTGCGACCAATGACCTTCGATGCTGTGGTGTGGGTCATTGGATGTGAAATGACGTGAGGAGATAATTTTTATGGGTACGACAATTGCGCTTATGAACCAAAAGGGTGGCGTTGGCAAAACCACGATGACCATCCACCTCGGGGTTGGATTAGCGGCGATGGGCTATCAGGTAGCGATGGTGGACATGGACCCGCAAGGCCATATTGCCATGTCATTCGCGCTGGTAGACGAAGTGGGCCGACCACGCGAGGGCATTTTTGAACTGCTGGTCAATGGTGAACCCCTAAACTCGGTGTTGATGATGGCCCCTACTGATGAGTATGAATCCATTCAGCGGCAACCCGGTGGGCAGCTTTACATTTTGCCGGGTGGACAAAAGACCCAGTTGGCTGCGATCAATATCCAACTCGATGGGGCGGATTTTGGGGCAGTCGAACGTTCCCTGAAACCCCTGCAGGACATGTGCGATTTTGTGTTGATTGATACCGCGCCGACAGCCTCCCTTTTTACCCCGGCGATTTTAGCGGCAGCCGATTTTGTGCTTTGCCCCACCGAGATGTCACGCCTAAGCCTCGACGGGTTGGAAAAAATCACCCAGATGATGACCAATTTAGCGGGACTGCATGACGCCGAAATTTTGGGCATCATTCCGATGATGACCCGCGCCAACACCCGTGAACACAAAGATCGCTTGGACGAACTCCAAGAACTCTATCCCGGCAGGGTCTGGTACAGAGAAGAAATTCCATTAAGCACCGTCTGGAAAGAAGCGTCCGATGCGGCGCGGACAGTGTTCACCTACGCCCCTCGTCATTCCGCTGTGGATACTGCGTGGAAATTGATTGACCGATTTTTGAAGGCCGTTGAAGGAGTACCCTATGGACAGGTCTAAGCCGAACAGCCGCCGACCTCCACGTGCTGCTGGTTCGACAACGTTTCTGGAGGCATTGGAATTAGCAACGCAACATCCCGGTGAAGGCCGTCCGGTGGATTTGGATCTATCGCAAATCGTCATTGACGAACAGATTCAGGTGCGCGTGGATGGACTTGATGAAGAACGGGTGGAGCAGTACACCATCGTGATTGAAAACGGTGGAGACATGGCCCCCGTTATCGTTTTCCAAGACACGAATGGAAACCACCTTTTAGCGGATGGATTTCATCGGGTCGAAGCCTATCGTCGTGCCGGACGGAATAACATTAGAGCCTATGTTTCAAAGGGGGGCTATGAGGCCGCCTACGAATATGCCGAGAACGCAAACCTTGAACACGGCCTAGCCTATTCCAACGAGGACAAGAAAAATATTTTGCTCCGTCGTATCAAACAGGGTCGGACGTGGTTCGAGTGGAGCGGCGACGGAAAACTTAACCCGCGTGTCTCATATAACGAGATGGCACGTCAGTTGGGAGTCAGTCAGCCGACCATAACCTCATGGGTGAATAGCATTTTGAGTGAACTCAGTCAATCAACTTCAAAGAATTTAGAAGTTGATCGGTCACAGGTGGTTGGCAAAGATGGTAAAGTGCGTGACGTGAGCCGTATTGGATCGGCCACCGCCGGAAAATCCAAAACCGAACGTGCCCCTCGATCTGTTGAACCCGAAAATGGGGAAGATTTTGAGGACGACAAATTTAGCACCGCGACCCATATGGTTATCAATGCTGGGGGTGAATCGCGCGTCGTCGAAAAACGTCCGGCTGCTCCGACCTCTGGCACACGCAATCCCGATAAAGATTTGGCGGTGCAAATGGAGGCGGACATTACGGATGTGCTGTCTCGGCTCACCCGCTACGATCCCACCCAAGTGAACGTATTGTGGTTGTTGGGCAAGGATCGTGTCGAAGAAGTCAAGGCGTCGCTGGGTCAATTGGAACTGTGGGTACAAGAGATGTACGAATTTTTGTCGAGCATCCCGACTCCTCCGGATCGGCCCAAAGTATAAGAGGGACGGTCATGGCCGAAAAAGTTCAGGTCTGCGATTGGTGTGGGGCAAGTTGGCAACTCCATTGGAAGTGCCAGATTATTTGCCCCAACTGTGGCGCGAAACAAGATTGCAGTGACTTGTTTGTGGATTACGATGAAATCCAGTACCAAAGTGCAGCACGGAGGAGTGCATCTCCTAACTTTCACCCACAACAGCCGAAGGAAGTGAACTATGACCACGGCTAGGCATGAGCGAAAAAAGCGCTTGTCCGATTTTCTTGTGGCATTTATCATGCTGCTGCTCGGCATTGGAATAGCGCTTGCCTTTCTGTGGAATTTTGTCCGCTATTGGGGAATCGAACAGCGGGGAGTGGAGACTTTAGGTTACATTACAGAGGCCCGTGCCCCTCGACCCAAAAATAAGGCTCGTATCTTGTACCAATACGAGGTAGACGGACAATCCCGCCAAGGTCACAGCGAGGTTGACGATGCCTACTACGAATCTGTCAAGGATCATGAGGGTGAGGAAATACCTATTGTCTATTTTAAAGACTATCCCCGCTTGTCAGCTATTCGTGGCTACAACAATTACAAGAACCTATGGGTTTATTTCTTTGTTACGGTACTGTTCTTACCTCTTGGACTATATCTCATGATAAATTCGGCTCGGGATAGAGGACAGACCGGGCCATCAGCATAGCACGCCAACCGGGAGATAATATGCGCCTAGCAATTACGATTAGCTTGGCAAAAGTCAATGAAAAACTACTGCACATCACTCTTGAGGGCCAGTCGCTCCAAGATGAAATGACCCTTCTGCTCGAAGCCCTTGCCAATGTCCCCGGCATAAAGGTTTCTAATCTACGTGCGCAGGATGGTTGGGGAAATCCGCTGGTCTGTAACATAAGCGAGAAAAAACTGACCCTCCCGGCCAAGCGATTTTTGGTGGACTACGATCTAGAAACCACCTATACCGACTGTATGGGGGCTGACCGCGATGTTTACTTGATGTACCCCTTTATCAATGACCACGAGGTATTTTTTGGGGTTGGCAGCGTCCCCGTTCCCACACCCCTGCACGAATGGGTCAATGATTTGCAGGTGCAGTTTCAGATCAAGGACGTTCCGGCGGGTTGGAATGTTTTTTCGAATGGAATGCAAGGACAGATCGAGCCGACCAAACTGGAAGGTTTTTTTGTCTATGCCGCCCAAGGATTAACCCCTGAAGAGCATACTTATGTTGCACAAAAGGGCGTCATGGTTTTTGATCTAGTCGTGCAGCACGGCAAAACGATTCCCCTGCATACCTATGAATTGTGGAACATGATAGAGCGTTTTATGGTTTGGATTGAGAGTTCCGTTGCGCCCTATCGCGGTCAACAAGACATCAATATTCTGATTTTGCAGGCCCACGACGATTTTGAGCAGCAGACCGACGGGCGGACTTTTGCGACGGGTGAAAATGTCCCCAACGGCATCATCGTCTATGGCCCCCAAAATCCGGCCTACCTGTGGAAGCTGTTCGAGCATGATAACTATGCCTATTTTTTGGAGGATGGGTTGGCCCACGAACTGACCCATTTTTATACCACCTCCAATTGGACGGGCCGTGCTAAGTCGGTACTCTATCCCAGCCCGACCTGCCCCCCCGACGATGCCCGGTTAATTGGCGAATCCCTCAACCAGTATTGCTACAATCAATTTATGTTCCGCCAAAACCCCAACCAGTTCCTGACCTACTATCTAGCCCGTGCGCTGCAAAAGCAGCAAAAACGCGGTGGCCGCAGCCCTATCCTCGACCTCTTTTTGCTCGACACCTATCTGCGGCGGCAGGGACATTCGGTCTTGGCCCTATTTGGCGTAATGGTCTGGGAAAAACAGCGGCGGCCCGGCCCCTATGAGTCGGCTCAGTGGATGTTTGATGTGATGCACGATTGGTTAGGATTGGATGTACCGCAACACCTCAAAGGTCAACTGCTCGGCAAAGAGGCCCCAAATTATATTACATTGGTAGATCGGGCACTTGCCGAACGGGGGTATACGCTGGTGCCTCATCATAACACGATTGACATTCGACAGGAATTTTAGAAATGCCCTCTCTGGAAAACGCACGTTTGGCGCTGGATGGGTTGTCGGTTGGGGATGCCTTTGGGGAAAACTTTTTCCATTTCCCCAAAGATTCATTGGGGCAACGAATTGAACGGCGCGAATTGCCGGAGGGTCAATGGCGTTATACCGATGACACCAACATGGCCCTTTCGATTTATTGCCTGCTGCGTAAAAAAGGCGAGATAGACCAAGATACCCTCGCCATCAGTTTTGCTGCTCACTACGACCCCGAACGCAGATATGGCGCGGGGGCAGGTCGGCTGCTACGGCAAATCGGGACGAAAGCACATTGGTGGCGTGAAGCCTCACATGAACTGTTTGGCGGACAGGGGTCATTTGGGAATGGAGCAGCCATGCGGGTGGCGCCGGTGGGTGGATATTACGCCGAGGACATGGAGCAGGTTATCGCGGTAGCTACTCAAACTGCGGAAGTTACTCATGCCCACCCTGAAGGCATTGCGGGGGGTATCGCGGTGGCGGTGGCGGCGGCGATGGCGTGTCGGCTGCGCGGTACACCTCCTCCCACTCGCCAAGATTTTATCGAGATGGTGCTGCCCTATGTGCCGGAAAGTGAGGTCAAAAGCGGTCTGCGCCGTGCCCGTGAAATTCAATCCAATCAAGTGGCCCATGCTGCCCAAATGTTAGGGAACGGCCTGCTGATTTCAGCCCAAGACACGGTGCCGTTTTGTGTGTGGTGTGCTGGCGTATATCTGAGTAATTATGAAGAGGCCATGTGGCAAACGGCCTCCGTTTATGGGGACATAGACACCAACTGCGCGATAGTTGGGGGCATTGTGGCCTTGTATGTGGGGCAGGTGGGCATCCCATCGGAGTGGATCGAGCACCGCGAACCCCTGCCAGAATGGGCGGTTGGGGCAGGTGATTAGATTGATAAAGTTCTATTTCTATAAAATATTATAGTTATATAGAGTAATATAATTTCTCAGCCGAGGCAAAAGGCGAGGCGGCATCCCTACCGCCCCATAATATTTAAGCAAATTGACCTTGCTGTTTCGGGATAATCGGCACATCCACCGCCCTGCCAGTTAGCCCGGAAAATTCATCGAGTGGCTCTTCGGATGCCCGGCGACGCCACCATTGTGCAACCTCGTGGGGGAGCGCATTCCAAAAACCGCCCCGCGCCTTCATATGGCGCAAAAAGCTGATATAGACCTCCATCACCGCGCTGTCCATCAAATAATCAGGATGTGTGTTGATGAGTGCCATCCCGCGATTTTGCTCAATGAAATGAACCTTTTGCAGCCACAGATGCGGCGTTTTTTCGCCCAAGACTTTGACCAGCGTATGATCTTGCGCCAATGTGTAGGGGAGTTCAACAAAACGCCCAACAAAATAGGGCCAAATGGTCATGACACCCCCCGGCATCGGCTCATAGGGATCGGTGTCAAAAAAGGACAAGTCGTAATCTATTTCAAGCACCTGCATCCACTCCGGTTCGCGGTGCATCAAGGGGGCACGGAAACCAACCGCCTGAAAGTCCTTGAGATATTGATTGATGCGTTCGGCCCGCTGCATAAAGACTTGTTTGGATTGAAATTCCTTGCCGTCGTGCTTCAGTCCGTGTACTCCGATTTCAAAGCCGCGTTCACGCAGTTCATCCATCAAGCCATAATCAATTTTGTAGCGCTCTGGAATAAAGTTGATGGATGAGCGAAAGCCGAAACTTTCATCAATATCCGCAATCGTCCGCATAAAGGACTGGCCCGCTGCTGTTTCGATGTCATGGGTGAGCACAAAGGCATAGGGATGACCATTGGGCCATAGGGGGCGATGTCGTAAAATCCCGCCGGTCATGGCTTGGACTTCGCTTAGCACTTCCCAAAGAAACGTGGCATAACATGGCTCAATCGGCCATTGGGCTGGTGTTTCGTCTTCTGCCCCACGACTGTATATCTTACGAAGGGCGACAATGACAGGACGCGGCATCAGCGGTTTGACTTCATAATAGAGGCGTTTGGCGGTGCTCAAGTGCCAGCGACTTGGCCCGAATTGTCCTTCGCCGAGTATCTGTTCAACGAGCGTCGCGCTGTCTGGCGGAGGATTGGGCAGGCCTAAAATCGAGATTTTTTTCTGAATGGCTTCCTGCCATTGTTCAGCCGTTGGGTTGGGGTCACATTGCCAGAACAAATCCGGGGTGTTCTGGCTCCAAAGATTTGGTGTCATATAGGTATCCCTTGTCTTGACGCGGCGATGACGGCCACGTCTTTACCAACTATCGAACGAGAAAGCCCACTGCGGTATTAAGCCGTAGGGGTGGCGACATCAAAGGGATAGGGGGTGCCGGGGGGCAGCGGTGTAAACACATAGCGGCGGCGGAAAAATCGCCATTGGTCGGTGCGCGTCAGATAAGGGCTAAATCCAGACCGTTTGCAGCCCTTAAGCGCGGGGATATTTTGGTGATCTACAAACGTAATTACCCGATTGGCACCACATTCAGCAGCTTTTTCGGCAATCTGGGCCATTGCATAGGGCATAATGCCCTTGCCCTGAAAGGTCTCTGGCGTAAAGGCATATTCCAAGAGGGCCTCATTCGGTTGTAGCGTCGGGAAAATGCCATGAAAATAGTGCTGAATGGCCTCGTTGTCTTTGGCACTCATTAGCCACTGCATATAACACGGCGTATCATCTTCCGTCGCTGCGACATAGCATTGTCCAATCTGGGCGTTCAGGAAATTGAGGCGGTGCATCCGCACATAGGGGCCTCGATCCGAAATGCCGGGGGCATCCATCGCCAGTAGGCCGG
This sequence comes from Anaerolineae bacterium, assembly GCA_019913005.1. Classification (GTDB taxonomy): domain Bacteria; phylum Chloroflexota; class Anaerolineae; order Aggregatilineales; family J027; genus CFX10. Next base: position 7,190 of record JAIOHL010000250.1, read on the forward strand.
GAACATCGGTATCCTTGAGGGGGCGAATGGTAATCGGGATTTTGGCTGGGGTGGCCTCGAATGACTGTGTTAGGTCGCGGGCGAGGCCAAAATGTGTCCAATCCGAGTAGAAGCGGCGTCGAAATTCTTTGAGGAGAGCCTTATATTGGCCCGTGCGAAGTGAAGTCAGCAAAGCCTTAAAGAGAGTTTTAAAACGGGCAAGATTCATCAAATTGCCTCCTAATTAATGAGTGATTTCCATCCTCGCTTTCCGCCATGAATTTTGTACTTTTCTTAATAAACCTTGCTCTAGTATAGCATGAAAATTATTAACCGTATTATTTTTTACATATTTACGATTACGCGGCGATAACTGGACTGAAAACCGAAAAAAGGACAGTTATGTGACCGTCCTTTTTTCTACCGTCTCGGTTGTGGGGTGATGTTATTTCGGGCTACTCGGTGATTTTGATGGTGATGCCGTTAAACTGAACAAAACTGGCGGGCACAAGAATCGCCGGGGCCGTTGCGGTTGGACGTTGAAAGACCGCGCCGCGAGCCGAGCCATCTGAGAGAATAATCCAACCGCCAATGAATAGATTGTCGCCGAAGGCAAATTCGGAGCGGAACAATCCGGGGCCTTCAAGTTCCACCAGTTCCAATGTAAAGGTCTTGACCGTGCCATCGGCAAAGGTGAATTGACCACTGCCCGTATCCTCAGTGAGTGAAACTTCGACCCGATTGCCGGATTCGTTCAAAACTTCGACCTGACCGTTCAGCACTGGCCCGATAAACCATTCGGCGACGCTGACCGTGTTTTTATCGGCCTGCCCATCACAGATGTAGACGGTGGCCTCTTCGCCAACCAATCCCACCCCGACAAACACGTCCGGTTCCCCTTCGATGGTGCCAACGTAGGTGAGGGCAACAGCGTCCTCACGGGAAGGTTGGGCTTGGGCACGAGAACCCGCCCCAGCGAAAATCATAATCGCAATAATCAATGATAGCGTTGCTTTGATACGCATTGAGGTTTCTCCTTAGAACAAATCAACAGGATTATTTGTATACTTCCTTGCATATGTTTTCAGGATAGGCGTAAATGGGGCAATACACATCTGACTGAGGTGCGGAATTTAGCCCTGACCTTCGGTGGGGATAAACGCTAACGAAAGTTAGGCGAGAGGGTCATGTTTGGATGGGTTTCGCGCCCTGTCACACTTGCCGCTTCACGACGAATAGGGTCAGGTCATCTGATTGGGGGAGTTCACCCGTAAAGCCTGAGACCGCATCCACAATCGCGTCCAAAATATTGCTGGCGGGTTCACTAGCGTGGGCTTCGACGGCGGCCCGCAAACGTGCCTCGCCAAATAAATCGCCTGCCGCGTCCATTGCCTCGGTGACACCATCGGTATAACAGATGATGATGTCCCCCGCTTGCATGATGATCTGATTTTCCTCAAGGCGGATTTGCTCAAACATACCCAAAACAATCCCTTTGGCGTGCAGGGTCTCGAATGCGCCGTGTTCGGCCCGCCACCACAACGGGGGATTGTGTCCACCGTTGGCAAACACAAAGCGTGCCTCGTTTGGATATAGCACCCCATAAAATGCCGTCAAAAACACATCACTTTGCGCGTCGGTAATGATAACCTCGTTGGCACGTACCAATGCTTCGGCAGGTGTGCGCCGTCCGCTGCTGGCAACCGAGCGAATAATGGTGCGGCTCATAGACATAAACAGGGCCGCCGGAATCCCCTTGCCGGCTACGTCGCCAATGACCATGCCAAGTCGTTTGCCTTCACCCGCCAGCCAGAAAAAGTCATAAAAATCACCGCCGATGAGCCGCGCCGCTTGATAAAAGGAACACATCTGCCAGCCCTCAATTACCGGGCAGGAATCGGGTAAAAGGCTCAACTGGATTTGGCGGGCCAGTGTCAATTCCTCTTCCAGCCGCCGACCCTCCGCCTCTTGTTGCAGCAGGCGGGCTTTCTCGATAGCAATAGCCGCCTGATTCGCCATCAACCGCAAAAAGCGCAGTTTATCAATATCCATTCTATAGACGTGGCGCATATCCAAGACCAGCGTGCCAATCGAGTGCCCATCCACAATTAGCGGCACAATCACATGCCCACGAAATCCCTCGGCGGCTAACCAATCTGCACGGAAAGTCGGGGTGTCATTTTTCCAGATGTCCTCGGTGACGACGGGCTGCTGTTTTCGCATGGCCCGCCCCGGCCCAGTACGATCATCATTGGGCAGTAGGCGGCGCTCGGCGACGGGGTCGGCTTTCCATCCGCTGACGGCCTTAAACGCCAACCATGCCGAGTCTTCGCTGGGGAGCAGTAAGGCGCAGGCATCGAAATTCAGCAGGCGGCGCACTTCTTCCACCAAATAATTCATCAAGTCTTGCAGTTCGGAGCGGCTCAGGAGTTGATTGGAGAATTCCAGCAGCACGGCCTGTTCATGGATGCGTTGTTCGCGCAGCATATCAAACAGACGGGCACGTTCAATCGCCGCCGCGATGATATTGCCGACGCTGTTTAAAATCGTCAGCGACTCCTCGTTAAATTCGCTCCAATCCGAGGCCGCGACGTTCAAGATACCGAGGGTCTGGTCGCCAATACGGAGCGGGGCGGAAGCGTGAACAATCAAGCCGCGTGTATCGCCGCCCGATTCAATCAGCCGGCTGCATTTCACCTCATTATAAGCCTCGGTTAATTTGCCCTTGTTGCAATAGCCCTGACAATCACACCCGCCATCCCATGCCGGGGCGCTTTCCAAATCCAGCGCGGGGGGCAGATTATGATAGGCCGCCAGCACATAGCCTTTGCCCCACCAGCGTTCTTGGGCATTCGGCGAAATCAAAAATATCCAGCCCGTTTGCAGGCCCATCAATTCGACCAGACGGGCAAGGACAGAATTCAACGCACCTTGTACATCCACCGCGCTATTGAGTGTGGCGGCGATTTCATTGAGCGTGGTTAGCCGCTCGATTAGAGTCGTTTCGTGAGACATGACCCCCCACTGAGTCATCGGTACATTTTTCGGACGCATGGTCTATTATACGGCGGAGTCGGGGGAATTGCTGGTGTTGTGAGAAAGGAAATGGTCAAAAAAGCGGTTTCTAACATCCGACTTCATGCTCTCGATCTGACGCCAGAGCGATGTGAAAGCTAAGTCTGCTATTGGCCCAAATACTTCGAGATTCACCATATGCGGCTTCATGGCACTGTCAAACTGCGGGTCGGGATGGTGTAAAACGATCACAGCACTTAGCCTATGAGCAATGGCTTGCCAATCAAGTTGACTATCTATGCCGTGAGAAACGAGTTGCTCATTTAAAGCACCGACAATGCCAGCTTTTAAGGCTGCAAGATGTGTCCCACCCTTTGAGGTTTCGATTCGATTGACAAAACTCAACACATTTGTCTGACTGCTATGATTGGTGCATTGGTAAGCAAATTCCACTTGGCATTTATACTGTTGATTTTCCGAGACGGGAATCAAGAGCGGTTGCTTGATATGTACCATGTCGTAAATCGGGAGGGCACTTCTATTAAGGTCTTGAACCCACGTTTTCAGGCCATCAGGGGCAAAACAGACACGTTCCTGAAATGGGGTTGTTCGTTCATCTCGAATAGTGATCTTCAATCCCGCGATTAGGTAAGCCAGTTCACGGCATCGGGCAACAATGCGCTCAAAATCAAACGGGTTCGGCTCTAAAATGCTGAAATCAGGGGTAAAGGTTAATTTCAAGCCGTGTTCGGATTCTGGAACACTTGCTATTTGCTGTAAAGGGCCGTCGGGCAATCCTTCGTGATAGGTTTTTGCCCACAACTGCCCGTTGTGCCTATTCTCCACGCGCATTTCCGACGACAGCGCATTGACCGCACGTAACCCGGCCCCAAATGAGCTACCCGTCGCTTCATATTCCCCATGTGGGTCTCGGAATATTCCAGATCGCTCCAAGACAGCTTCCATCATAGACATGTTTTCTCGATCCACATGGATTATTGGCAAGCCAAGACTATTATCTTGGATAACCGCCTGATTATGTGGGAGGAGGGTAATCCCTATCTGGTCGCATCTGCCTATGACTGCCTCATCAATTGCATGATCGAGAGCCTCAAAAAACAGTTGATGAAGTGCCCGCGCATCTATGCCACCAATATACATGCCGGGGCGTCTGCGAGCGTGTTCACGTAAGTCAAAGGATGAGGTATTTGAATCGGTCATGGGGTATGATTTCCTCCCCCATAATTATACCCCATTTTGACCCGATTATGGCTTAAATAAAAGAAAAACAAGGCTATCTGTACATTAAAAATTACATGCACCGGGTAGCCTAAAATTGATGGGTTTTGGGTAATGGGTTTTAGGGACGGACACCCCACACGCGCACCGTACTATCGAAGCTGCCTGAGAACAATACTGTGCCATCGGCGTTGAATAACAAACTGGTGACATCATCCAGATGCCCGGTCAGCGCAGCCAATTCCGTTTGGGTGGCAATATCAAGCACGTGTACCGTGCCGTTCTCACTCCCCGTCGCCAGCAGTTGATTATCCGGACTAAACGTCATGCTCACCGTATTGCCTGTACTCGCTGGCAGTTCCGCCAACAATTCGCCTGTCGCTATGTCCCAAATCCAAATACGCCCCTCGTTGCCAAGCGAAGCCAGTGATGTTGCATCGGGGCTAAAAACAAGCGACTTCACCGTGCCATCCTGCAAAAACACCTCGGTTGGTTTGCCCGACAGCGTATCCCATAGATGAATCGTCCCAGACTCGTCGCCACTCGCCAGCAGACGACCATCGGAAGTGAGAAGGGCTGCGGAAGGGGGCGCTGAGACCAATGTTTGCGTGACCGCCTCGCTGCCGTCCACTGGGATTTGCAGCACAGTGAACGCGCCGTTTTGCATCATCGCCAGCCATATCCTTGTCCCGTCCGCCGAAAACACCCCACTGAAAACACGATCCCCATTCTGCGCTGGAACCGTCATTTCCGTGCCAGTGACGGTATCCCAAACCTTGTAATCACTGACGACGTGGTTGGCAATCGCCAAGAGTTGTAAGCCATTGGGATGCCATGCGACCCCTTCAATTGAAGCAAACCAACCGGATTCAAGGATGGGGAGTTCGGTACTCGTAGCGGTATCCCAAACACGCACCACATGGTCGAAACCGCCCGCCGCCAACAGCCCCTCATCGGCGCTCAACGCCAAGTGGTCAGCCGCGCCATAATGCCCTGTTACACGGCCCTGTTCGGTAAAAGTGGCAGCGTCCCACAAACGGAGAGTGCCATCGTACCCAGTTGCCGCCAGCCATGTGCCATCGGTACTGAACGCCACATGATTGACCACCCCGGCGTAGTCGTCCAAAGCCTTGCTCAATTCACCCGTTGCGCGATCAAATACCCTGACTGCTTCGGCCAATCCGCCCAAATCCGTCGTCGCGCTCACCACCCATTGACTGTCCGGACTGATGGCAAGTGAGTAATTGACAAGATATTCCTCATGGTTATCTACAACCCATAACATTTCATTGGTCTGCACATCCCAGACATGCAGTTCATAATTCGCCCCGACTGCCAAATGGTGCCCATCTTGGCTGAGGGCCAGCGCCGAAAGATACGTGCCAGTTTGAGTCGTTTCTCGCTTGACCAATACCGATTCCTCGCCTGTTTTGCGATTCCATTCATGGATGGTATATCCGCCCACCTCGGCTGCGACGGATTCGCTGGTACCCCAGATAAAACTTAGGCTGTTCGGGGTGAACGTCATGGGCGCATCGAGCGTCTCACCTTTGGGAAAGGATGCCACTTCGCCAAAAGTCGCGGTATCCCAAACGCGAACTGTCGCATCCCGCGCGTCAGACGCCAACAGTTTACCATCGGGGCTAAAAACCACGTCTAAGATGGCGGCGGTATGGCCTTCCAGCGTGGCGATTTGTTCGTGGGTCGTTAGATTGAATAAGGCAATCTCACCATTCATCCCGCTGCTGGCGTAGAATCGCCCATCTGGACTAAACGCACCCGCATCGGCTTGATCGGTAAGTGCTGGGATGATCGGCGCGTTCGGCCAGTTACTTTCCGCCAGATTTTCCGCGTCATAGACCCATGCCCCCAGCGATGTGGCGACCCCGATCTGATGATCCATCCAACCCAATCCAAATATCCGCCCCTTGCCGAGTTGGGCCACCTCCTGCATTTGTGCGGCGTTGGCGGGGGTAATCGGACTAAGGCCTGCTGGAAGGAGGGCATGGTTGCCGCTTTGGGCTTGCAAACCACTGGCGGGCAACAAGGTGAAAATTGCAAGAATAAGACACACATAGAAAAAGTGTCGGTTCATGAGGATAGCCTTTCACAAATCAGGCAAATAAAGAATGTCGCTCGTCTATTAGGACAGTTCAATGTGAAGGATTGTTCCATCCAACATGCACCGTCCAAAGGCCAAACAAAAAAGGGCGAGAAACCCTTCCTCACCCCTTGTGTGAAAAATCGAATGTGCCCTGCGTCTAAAGCTCACACGGCGTAGTCAGCAATTCAATATCGGTGGCGTCTGTTGGGGCAACCTTGATCGAGGCGCTGTAAAAACTCCAAAAGGGCGGCGGCGGTGTTGGGCCAGACCCGACATTCGAGCTTCGGGCCACGTAACAACCATAATAGCGTTGCGGGGCCGCATTCTTTTCTGTGCCAATCAAAATGGTAGGCATAGAAACGAAGGTGCTCCCCGCCGCACCGTCATATTGAATCCCCAGCAGCAGCGCCACAAAAATATCGGTGGTGTTGGCATAGCCCTGTACAAATTGGTTGAAGCTTAGGCCATTGGGGGGTGAACTCCAATAGTTGTAGGCGCGGGCATAGTCTTTGAGATGAACAGCGTTGAAATAGGAGCGCAGCAGCCAAATCGGAGTGTCACGCGAATCTACCACGAGATCACCCAGCGCAGGTGGATTGCAGGAGGTTCGCATCAAATTGACATCCACCTCATCTAGAGCGATTTCCTCAAATCCGCTGGTTTCATTCGCCAGCGACCAAGGATTATCGGCGACGTTAGTATCGGTTGTTGTCTCGACCCGCGAAACCTTTGCGGTAAAACACCCGACATAGGCTTTTACGGTGCCATTGGTCTGCGAGGCAATCAGCAGAGTTGGCACGGCGTCGTAGGTTGTTCCGGCGGCCACCCCTTCCCGAATCAGCGTGCTGACGACTACCCATACATCAGTGGTTTGGGCAAATCCCGCTGAAAATTGGGCCAATGTTTGACCCTGTGGAGCGCTATCCCAATAGGTATAGGCACGGGCATAATCGCGCAGCACGATGGCGTTGTAGTAGGACTGAATCAGCAGCACGGGGTCGCTGCGGTCTTCAAAGGGAATAAGCGCTTGCGGTTTGGGAGCGGCATTGGCATAGTGATGCGGTACAAGGGCGATATTCGCCAGTAAGAGGAGAACCAACCCGGTGATGGCATAACGAGCAGGATGGTAGCGTTTCATGAGTAACCTCTCAATGAAGTCAAATTGTGTGATGACTTGATGATAGGCCAAATCAAACCTCGCTGCTAGACGGCTCACATATGGTTAGACCCCTATACAGGCTGTTGTATCACCTGTTCAATCGCCTGTGCCAATTTGGGCATGGCGGTGCGGATTTCATCGGGGGCAGTACAGTGGATAGGCCGTTGATTTTTGTATATGATTCATTACTATACCTGCTGGATTTTTATTTAATGCCGTTTTGGGGAGGTTGAGATTGTCCCATTTATTGCCAAAATTTTATCTTGATTCGCATATCAGCAAAGAAGCGGCAATACAACTTCGTCGTAAGGGCATAGACGCAATTCATTGTGCGGAACTAGGCAAACAAGACGATTCAGATGAAGCCCATCTCGTTTTTTCCACTGAGCAGGGGCGAATAATGGTATCATGTGATAAACGTATAGAACAGCAGTTGCATTTCGCGTGGCTTGAGCAAGGTCGAGAACATGCCGGAATCATCTTCGTGCAGAATGAGGATTGTGAAGGGGAACGCGGTATTAGTGTAATAGTACGGGAACTCATTTTTCTTTGTGAAGCGGTTCAAGAAGGTGCGTGCAGCGTCGAGGATGATTTGTACAACCAGTTTTGGAGAGTATGAAATGCCGATTTTACCCATCAATCATATCGCAAGTGATCCAACCCATCGCAGCGGACAGCCACGAGTGGTTGGCACAGGCATTACGGTTCAATTTCTTGCCGGATACCTCAAGCGAGGCTATCCAGTCGAGGAGGTTTGTCGTTGGCATGACCTTACCGCCGGACAAGTTTATGCCGCGTGGTCGTATTATGCTGACCATCAAGTCGAAATTGACGCCGCCATTGCGGAAGATGAGGCCCACTATGAAACCATCGGTCGCTCGCTCAAGGAACTTCCCGGCTATGAGGAACGACTGGCCCGTATGGAGGCCGAACAATCGCCCGTCAAGGAAGGTTCATCAGATTAGCGCGAGGGCGACGATGGGCTTGCTGAGAGGGTAAAGGCCTCTTCAATCGCCTGTGCCAATTTGGGTATCGCAGCGCGAATTTCATCGGGGGTGATGGGGCTGAATCCCAATAGCAGGCCGTGTCGCGGGGTGGTGTTGCCGACATAAAAATTGGAGGCGGGTGGCGTGCGAAGGCCCTGTCTGGCGGCGGCTTCCCAGACCTGCCGATCATCCATCCCCGCTGGCAGCCATGCAATGACGTGCATTCCCGCCTCCGATGGCCCAAATTCCAATAATCCCCCCAAATAGCGGGTGGCTTCTTCCATAAACACATCGCGCCGTTCGGCATACAATTTGCGCATCCGGCGTATGTGGCGGGTGAAATGGCCTGCGCGGATAAATTCGGTGGTAATGGCCTGCGGTTCGAGTGGCAGGGTATAACCCATCACCGCCCGCGCCCCGACAAATGCCTTCACCAAATCCGGTGGTGCGACCACATAACCCAGACGCAAACCGGGAAACAGCACTTTGCTAAATGTGCCCATATAAATCACACGGTTATGCACATCTAGCCCTTGCAGCGAGGCCAATGGATAGCCGCTATAGCGAAATTCGCTATCATAATCATCCTCCAAAATCCACGCCCCGGCTTGTTCGGCCCAATGCAAGAGTTTCATGCGCCGCGCCAATGACAATGTACTGCCCGTCGGGAATTGATGCGAGGGGGTGACATAGACCAATTTGGCATGGGGCGCTTGATGGATGCCTGCCTCAACATCCAAGCCTTCATCATCCACCGGAATCGGCACAAGGCTGATTTTTTCGGTGTACAGTACATTCCGCACCGGCGAATACAACGGATTTTCAACCCATGCCGCGTCCCCCGCATTACACAAGAGCCGCACCGCCATATAGAGCGATTGCTGCGTCCCCGCCGTGATAAATACCTGCTCGGTCTCACAGCGTACCCCTCGTGCCACGCGCAGATATTCGGCGACGGCCTCGCGCAGTGGCATATATCCCGCCAAGCCTTGTTCGCTGCCAATGGCGAGGGGCGGGTTATCCCGAAAATGCCGTGCGGCCATCTGCCCCCACTGCTCAAATGGGAAGGCCCGTAAATCTGGCACACCAACATTAAACGCCAGTGAACTCGGTGGTGGGCTGACACGTGGCATTGAAAATCGCTGGGCCAGCCAATCGTAGCGTGTGCCGTGTTCGGAGAGGTCGCGTTTGGGCAGGGGGTAGGGTTCCGGTGGAGTGTGATTGACAAAAGCCGACAGCGATTCTTCGGGCAGTTCGCTGGTCACAAAAGTGCCCGACCCAGCCCGTGATTCCAAATAGCCCTCGGCGATGAGTTGGTCAATCGCATTAATCACTGTATTGCGCGAGACCAATAGCACTTCCGCTAGGTCACGGGTCGAGGGCAAGCGCACCCCGGCATCCAGATGGCGCGTGATGATGGCTTGACGCAAGGCCTCATAGATTTGCCGATATAAGGGAGTCGGCAGTTGGCTTTCGAGGCGGATAATCGAGAGCATAAACGAGGCGGGCAGTGATTTGGTCATCGCAAAATTGGTACTATCCCTCTCATGCAAAGTGGTGCTTGAGTCAACTTCCTATTCCCCTTACGATGCAAGCCATAGCGTATCCTTCCGGGGGTGGACGCCGCAGTTCGCCCCTTTCGGAACTATCATGAATATTACAAGGAGAAGGCGTATGGGGTTGAAAAAGATTTTTGCCGCCGTATTATTGATCGGTCTGGTCGCCATACCAAAAATCGCGGTTGGGCAGGGCAACGAAGAGGACGACCACCATTTTACAATTGATGTTGAAAAAATCGCGGTGCCACATGGCGAATCAGGCGAATGGGACGGCACCTATACCGACCCCGGCACGGTCATTTTTCATGATGGCAAGTTTCATATGTTCCGCAATGGCTTTCAGGCATGGCCCGCCTCGGTTGAAATCGGCTATTTGACCTCCGATGATGGCATCAATTGGACAGAGGTCATACCCGACCCCGTGTTTTACACCGCTGATGCCCCATTTAATGTCGAGGCCGCTTTAGCGTCGTCGGCACTGGTCGAGGAGGATGGCACATGGGTACTCTACTTCTACCTCTGGCCGCACCAATTTGGCAGCACCGACCCCAGCTCGATTGCCCGTGCGACTGCTCCCGCCCCGGAAGGCCCTTGGACGATGGATGCCGAAATAAGCCTTGGCCCCGGCGCAGCAGCGTCCGAATGGGACAGTGGCGGCGTCAGTGCCCCGAGTGTGGTCAAAACAGACGACGGCTATCTGATGTTCTACGCCGGATTTGACATCGGTGCTGGTGGGTTCGGTGGCATCGGTATGGCGACCTCACCGGACGGCATCACATGGACGAAATACGATGACCCCGCTACGACAACGGCCCCCTATGCCGAAAGTGACCCGGTGTTTCTCCCCTCCCCTGAAGAAGGCGCATGGGACAGCCGGGTGGTGCATCAGCCGCGTGTCCGGTTGACCCCCGATGGTTTGGTAATGTTGTATCGAACGTTTGAGGGCAATGGCCGTAATATGGCGTTTGGGCTGGCAATTAGTCAGGACGGCATTACATGGGAACGGATCGGAACTGGCCCGGTCTTTTCCTCCGACGAAACCAATCTGCGCGGTATCTGGTATTCGGAATTGGAATATCGGGACGGCACATACTATGGCTATTTTGAAATCCAGCGCAACTATCAGAACCAAACCGATATTTATGTCGGGACACTGACCGCCGACCTCCCATAGAGTCGCTTAGGGGCAGGCTACCAAATCTGCCCCTTTTAACCTACTTTCTATAGCGGGTTTCAGACTAGATTCAGCACGGCGGCTTTAGCCCCGTGTCATGATGGGTCAATCTTGAGAGTCACGGTAATTTCCCCAAAATCCCCAATCTGGGTTAAGGTTATAGGCAGTTTATCCCATGACCGAACCGGAGTTGGGCGTATCATGAAAAGATCATCGCGGTATTATCTTTATGCAATGCTTTTGCTGGTGGGTGGGGCGTTTTTGCGTCTCTGGCAGTTGAGCCATGCCAGCCTTTGGACGGATGAAAATTTCACCTCGTTTTTTGCCCATGCCCCGGCCAAAGATTTTTTTAACTTTTTGCTTATTGACGGTGTACATGTCCCGTTTTATTTTATGGTGATGCGACTCTTTCCGGCTGAACCCGACCTTCTGCTGCGCCTGCCCTCCGCGTTTTTTGGGATTTTGAGTATTGCCGTACTCATGGGCGTAGTCAATCATCTGTATGGCAACACACGCTTGGCATTATGGGCGGGGGCGCTGTTGGCGTTTAATCCCTACCACATCTGGTATTCGCGTTCGGCCCGACCCTATGCTCTGTTTTTTTTGTTGGCCCTCGCTGCCAGTTATTATTTTTTGCGCTTGCTGCAAGGCCGACGTTCATGGCAGTTGTGGCTACTATTTACCCTGACCACAATGGGGGCCTACATGACCCATTACTTTGCGATTGCCCTGCCGCTGGCCCAGTACATTACATTGGCGTTTGTGCTGCGTGGTCAAGCTGATTTCTTTAGAAAGTGGTTCGTGTGTCACCTGATTGCGGGGGTACCGCTGCTGATTTGGATTGGGGCGCTGACGCAGCAAGAGGTCATTTCGTTTGGCATCGCATGGATACCACCCGTGACCCCTGCCGACCCCTTTGTGACGCTATGGAATCTGCTGGTTGGCTACATGGGCCACGATTCTATTTTGTATCTGCCCGCTATTGTGATAGGTTCAGCCTTACTGCTCATGGGAATGGTATATGCCCTCCGCCATCCCCGTGCCGACGTGCCCGCCCTTTATTCTTTTTGGGTGATTGTGGGGGCGCTGGTGCCGGTGGCGCTGATTTCGCAGTTCCGCGCCGTCTATCATGATCGCTATTTTATGGTGATGCTGCCAGCCGCCCTGCTTTTGGTGCTGCGGGGGAGTCAGCAGGCGCAATGGCGTCAATGGGCCTCATTTTTACTGGTTGCCGTCCTGATTTTTGGCACGGCCACCGTATTGATTCGTATCGCCAATCATGAGGAAGAGCGGGAGGGCTGGCGGGCTGCCTCTCAATATATCGAGCGCAATTTTCAACCGGGGGATCAACTGATGGTGCTGAATGGCTCATCGTTGATTCCGTTTCGCCGCTATACGGATGATTCATTTGACCCCCCGACCATCGAAATCGAATTTGATGAACCTGCTCCCCTCGTTGCAGGTCAACGGATGTGGGTGATGGTGCGTAATCCCAACGAAAGTCTGCATTATCCCTTTGCGATGGACGAATTTGACCCGTTTGCCGTTGACGGCTCCAAACTGTCGGAGTGGATGCGGGCCAATCGTCTGGCATGGGTTGAGCAATGGGAGTATCCCGGCGTGACCGTGCTGCTATTTATGGGAAAATCCTCCTAAAAAATGGGGCGCTTTGACGGATTGGGGGCAGTCTCTATTGACAGGCTAGGCGGTTTGGGGTGAGATAGGGGAGTTATCTCATCGGGTCATCTATCCTATTGACCCAAGTGGAGGGAAGGGAGACACCCCACCGCATGACCACAAACAGTTCCAATTCATCCATTGCTGACCACGCCATTTTTGTACAAGCCATCACCAAACGCTTTGGCGATTTTATGGCGGTTGACCATGTAAATTTTGAGGTTAATCGCGGCGAGATTTTTAGCCTGCTTGGGCCAAACGGGGCGGGCAAGACGACCATCATCCGTATGATTCTGGATATTTTGCGCCCTGACGACGGTCAAATTCAGGTATTGGGCGGTGCGCTGACCGATGCGACCAAAGACCGTATTGGTTATCTTCCCGAAGAACGCGGCCTCTATAAAAACGTCAAAGTGCTGGAAATGCTGATCTATCTCGGTCAATTAAAGGGCATGTCTACCCATGATGTGCGGGTGCGTGCCCTCGATCTCTTGGAGCGTTTTGGTCTCTCCGACAACACCAAGAGCAAAATCAGTCAGCTTTCGAAGGGGATGCAGCAAAAAGTCCAGACGATTGCCACGATTCTGCATAAACCTGACCTGCTGATTATTGACGAACCCTTTTCCGGCCTCGACCCCGTGAATACCCAGTTGATTCAAGACCTGCTGTACGAAATGAAGGCCGAAGGCGTGACTATCGTCATGTCTACCCATCAGATGCACCAAGTCGAAGAAATGGCGGATCGCCTGTTGATGATTAACAAAGGCCAGCGCGTGTTGTATGGCCCAGTCAAGGAAGTGCGCCAGGCCTATGCCCAGAACGCAGTTATTGTGGAGGGCGAGGGCAATTGGACAACCGTCCCCGGCGTCAAAGAGGTGTTGGCGGGGCGCAACGGCCAAGAAGCCAAATTGATGCTCGCCCCCGGCTTCACTCCCGATGATGTGATGCAAATTCTTGCCAGCCGCAAAGATTACGCTGTGCGCCGATTTGAACTGGCCGTACCCAGCCTAAACGAGATTTTTATTCAGGTCGTGGGCGGGAATGGCAGCCGCGCCGAAGCCCGTTTTAATGATGTGCGGGCAGCCGATTAAGGGAGGCCACTGATGAATCTTGCCAAAGCGTTGATTGTGGCCCGCCGTGAATATCGGGTGAATTTTCGCAGCCCCGGCTTTCTGTTCATGGCGTTTGCCTTTCCGCTCATTATTCTGGGGATCATGTTTTTTATCACCCAGTTCATCATCGAACGGGAAACCAGCACCGATGATTTTCAGAAGGTGGCCTATGTAGACAACGCGGGGATCATCCAATCCGGTGTTGAAGCTCCCGAAGGCTATTTTGCGCTGGACGTGCCGGAAGTAGAGGCTGTTCCCTATATCGAGCAGCAGCTAAGAGACGGCGTGGCCGATGCCATTTTTGTGATTGATGCCAACTATACCCTGACCGGGCAGGTAGATGTCTATTCACAGAAAAACGTCACCGTGGCGCTCAAAGAGGATATGGATCGGTTTCTCAGCGACAATCTAGTCGCGCAGGCCGACGATCTACAAGTGCCTGTCGAGCGTCTTGTTGAGCCAATAGACATGGTTTTTCGCACCCTTGATACCGATGAACGTCAGAGTGAGGCGGCTTTGATTGGGCGGTTTTTGCTGCCGACCATCTTCGTGTTTGTCTTTTTTATCGCCACCTCCACCACCTCTCAATTTATGATGGGCGGCGTGGTCGAAGAAAAAGAAAACCGCCTAATGGAAATTTTGGCATCCAGCGTGCGCCCATTGGAGCTGCTGGTGGGCAAATTGTTAGGGTTGAGCGGCCTCGCCTTTACCCAGATCGCTTTTTGGACTCTGACTGGTGCTGTGATTGCCTTGACCACCGAACAGGGCCGTGACTTTTTCTCCGGCGCAGAATTTCAAACGGGCGATGTTCTGTTGATGATCGTGTTGTTTGTCCTCGATTTTGTCCTGACATCGGCGATTATGTTGGGGATAGGGGCTGCTGTCACTGCCGAGGCCGAAAGTCGCCAAGCAGCGGGGTTCATTGGCCTCATCGCCGTACTGCCGATTGCTGCCAATGCCCTATTTTTTACTAACCCCAATGGCCCGATTCCCGTAATTTTGAGCTTTTTCCCGATGACCTCCCCGGTGGCAATCATCATGCGCATCGGCCTAACCTCCGTCCCGACGTGGCAGATTGCCGTGAGCATGGTCATCTTAATTGCTTCAACGGTGGGAGTCTTGTGGTTGGCGGCGGTGGTGTTTCGCTTGGGTATGTTGATGTACGGCAAGGTGCTGACACCTAAATTGTTGTGGCAGGCCCTGCGGGAAAACCAAAGCACGCCCGTGATTGAGGTGCTGCCCGAATGAAATTCATCCTTTGGACAGTGTTTTTGAGTGTCTCCGCTGTATTCGTGATCGTGATTCTCGTGGGGATTTTCACGGGCCGCGAATATCATCTAAATCGAGACCCCGACAATCCACGTAACGCCGGACAAAGCGATGTGACCCTTAACCGCGATAATGTGGGGGCGGTCATGTGGCTTGGGGTGATAGGGATCATCCTTAGTTTCGGAGCGGTTCGCAATTGGCGAGAGATTTTGCGGCCTACAAACTCGGATAGGGAAGTAAACAAATGACCCACTGGTATCAAGTATTTGTATTTGAAATCAAGCGCCAGTTTGGGCGGAAAGCCTATCTGCTGCTGACCTTTGGCTTACCCGTTTTGGCATTGGTGATCTTTGGGGCCTATCGCACCTATGAATCCAGCCGGGATGATCGCTCGGAGGAAAAACAAGAACTCATCACCACGACCAACGACCAGCAAATCGGCTACATAGATGCCACAGCACAACAGCTTTTCCCTGCGCCGGAAACCTATGGCCCCGCAACTGCCCGCGACTGTAATTTTGATCCCGATGCACCCTTTACCCCCGGCACGATCAAACGAGTGACCCAACCCAAATGTTTTACGGGGCGCATCCATGCCTACTCTGATCTGACCGTTGGCAAAGCGGCGCTTGAGGATAAGACCATTGATATGCTGTTTGTGGTCGAGCCGAATTATCTGGCAACAGGTGAGGTGTCGCTCTATACCGAAGAATTTAATCTTGCCACCTCGGATAGCTCCGGCCTGTTTACCGATTTTTTGCTGTCCAGTATGCTGCAAAATGCCAGCGGCCCCACCTATGACCTGCTCTATCTGCGTCTGCGTCAACCCTCCGCCGTCACTGAGCATCGTGTCGTAGAGACAGGCGCGGAGGAACAGAACGAGGATCAGAATTTTGTGGTGGCCTATGTCACGGCCATTCTGTTGGGCATGACCCTCTTTTGGGGTGGGGGCTATTTGATGCAAAGTGTCGTGCAGGAAAAAGAGTCGCGCATCATTGAAATCCTGCTGTCCTCGGTCCCGGCCCGCGCTCTACTGGTGGGCAAAATTTTGGCGATGGGGGTGGTCAGTGTTGTGCAAGTGACCATGTTGATGGGGACGGCCATGTTTATCGGACGACAGGCGGGCAGTATCGCCGATTCACTCAGTGATGTCGAAATCGGCCTTGGCAAGATCATCCTGATTGCCATCTATTTTGTCTTAGGCTATCTGCTATTTGGTGGCCTAATGGCGGCCATTGGCGCGATGAATACCACCTCCCGCGAGGCGCAGAATTACACAGCCGCGATCACCCTGCCTGCCATCTCACCGATGTTCTTCCTGACCCTATTTGTTGAAGAACCCCATTCGACCATCCCGACGGTGATGAGCATGTTCCCCATGACCGCGCCGATTGCCATGATGATGCGGATTGCCATCTCAGACGTTCCGGCATGGCAGGTATTGGTCAGCATCGGGGGCATGGTGGTCATGATTGTCGGGGCGCTGTGGCTGGCGGGTAAGTTGTTCGGCGTGCAAAGCCTGCTGACACTCGACAACGCGCTGAAATTGAAAGATTTGCCCAAAGCCTTACGCAGCAAATCGTAGTAAATCAACCCCGCGCCTTCAAGCATGGGGAGGGGAGTAAGCCCTGTATTGAAGCCCTTCCCTTTGCTAGGGGAAGGGTTTGGGATGGGGTGCGTCTTTACCCGAATTTGGGATTACCCGCCCAATTATTCCAGAAGCCATTCAAATTTCTGCTCGGTTAGCACTTTACCCCATTGTTCTCCGGTGACTTCCTCAATCAGCGTAAACCCTACCTGTTCATAGAGATGCCGCGCCGAATCAAGGCCCGCAAATGTCGTAAGATAGACCCTTTTGAATCCGGCCTCTCTGCAAAAAGCGACAGCCGCATCCATCAACTGCCGCCCGATGCCCTGCCCTTGATAGGACGGGTCAATGATAAACCAGCGCAATCGTGCGCCTTCGGTTCTGATCCTGCCCCCATCAATGACAATTCCGCCGACAATACATTGCCCGTCCAACGCCAACCACAGCCCATCATGGGTTTCGTCATATCGCCCCATAAATTCTGCAAGGCCGCTCCCGACCTTTGCTTCAAAAAACAGCCCCAAATTCCAATGGGCCGCATAATACGTGCCGTGCAGTTCGGTGATCCGTCCAATCGCCCCCGGCAGATAACCCCGATGAATCGTGATGTGCTGTGCCATCGTGTCCCTTTCCTCTGATTCAATCCAAATCTGTTATCATTCTAAGGACAAAGTTTGGCATTGTCATAGACTTTGGAGTCGAATTCGATGGCAGGTAATGGGCATGTTCCGTTCGATGTGGGGAAAGTGGGTGGGGCGAAATTGCGTGCGCTACGCCAAGCCTGCGGCCTTACCCAATTAACGGTTGAATTGGAAGCCAGCTTGGGCACCGGCTATTTGCAGCGAGTCGAATCCGGCAGGGTGCAGCAGCCGGAACGCGAAACCCTCGAACGAATTTTGGATGCGTTGGGGGCTACCTTTGCCCAACGCCGCGATGTGCTGGAAACATTTGGGTATATCGTTACTATCACGCCGCCCCTCCCTCATGACATCGCTTGGGCCACCCAGCAGACCGACCCCATGCTGCATAAGGTCTGTTTTCCGGCCTATCTGCTGACCTGCACCCATCATCTATTGGCGTGGAATGTCGCCGCTGAAGCGCTTTTTCGACAAGTCGGTATTCAGAATTTGGCCGATTTTCAATCCGCCCCGATTTTTCATCTCTTTTTTGAAGGGATTCTGCCTTCTATCCATAACCCTGCTGAGTTTCTAGCTGCCGTTGTACAGGCGCTGCGGCATGAAATCAGCAAGTTCCAGCATGAGGCATGGTGTATTAGCTTGATAGAGGGTCTCCTCCAAGACTTGCCCTTGTTCAAAACCCATTGGGATGTCACCACCTCCAAGCCTCCTTCGGTGGTAGCCGCCCGTCCACTTGTCCCATTGGAAATAGCCCCAATAATTGGGGGGAAGCTGAAGTTTCGCATCACCGCCGAGCCGCTCACCGCTGACCCACGTTTCCGCGTGGTATACTATCTACCAGCCGATGTGGCAACCCTTCAACTCTACACGCATGAGGGGTCTATGTGTTCTCCATAACTCTCCATAAGTTGTGTGCCGTACACAATAGGAGGCCAGCCCTATGAATGTATTACCCACCCGTGATGAAGTCAAAGAGAAAATCGAAACACTCCGCCAACAAGGGATTTGTTATGTCTGCCATGACCTGCAAACGGGTGAAATTTTTGGCACGCAGTCGGTCATTTATGAAGATGCTGATTTCCGCGTGGTGCTGGAATTGCATCCGCGCATGGTCGGACATACAATCGTGCTTTATAAGCCGCACCGCGAAGATGTTTCGGAATTGGCCGCCGATGAAACCGCCCACATTTTCCAGATGTGTGTTCGGGTGATTCAGGCCATTAAGCAGGCATTAGGAGCGGAAAAAGTCTATCTGGTGACCATGTGTGATGGCCCGATCAACCATCTCCATATTCAACTGCTGCCGCGTTATCCCGGCGAGCCGATTGGCTCCAAACGGCTGGTGGATCCACGTGGAACATTGACCAATGCCGCATCAACCACCGCCGCCATTCGCAACGCCTTGCATTTATAGAACCGCACGATGATTTTGAGGAGAACAGTCGCATGTCCGAATTTGTCAACAAAGAAGAACTGCTCCGTCGTCTCGATGAAAGTTATCGCCAACTGCGTGAATTGCTTACCCGTATCCTGCCCCAAAAAACGATGGAATCGGGTGTCGAGGGTACATGGTCGGTCAAGGATATTTTGGCTCATCTGATTGGCTGGGAACAATTCGCCCTAAGCGAGTTGCAGGCCGCCTTTGCGGGGCAACCTCAACCATCCGCGCCATCCGATGTGGATTTGTTCAATGCCCAACAGGTTGAGGCCAACCGTACTTTGCCCTATGATGTGGTACTTGGCAATTGGCGTCAGTCGGTGCAAAGTATTATTGACGCCGTAAACTCGATTCCCGATGCCGAATTTATGCCGAACAGCAACTTGCAGCAGTGGTTGGGTGAGACGATTAATGACACCCTTGCCAACAATACCTATGAACACTGGGATGAGCATCGTGTCATCATTGAAGCATGGCTGGCGGGCAGGTAAAAATTTAGGGAAATTTCCCTAAAGAGGGCAGGTAGATCATTTCCTGCCTTTTTTGTTGCTTTATAGCAATTCTTATGTTGGTTGGCCTAAATTCAGCACGGTTGCTTTAGCCCCGTGTGATAATACGGCAATCTGTATGGAAAGCTGCAACTGCATTTCCATGTTCACGTAATGCCTTGTGAGTTCTCGCAAAAACAAGGAGCAAAAAGCACATGCGTCTGCTGCGATTTGTGTTGGGATTGGCCTTCATTTTGAGCATCGGGGGTGGCCTTGTCGCGGCCCAAGAAGATGAGTCATTTGACGGAGTGTGGTGGAACGATTTATTAGGGGTTGTGGTCGAGATTGATGGAACAACGGTTACCGTTTGGCAGGCGGAAGGCAACACCTGTTATTTGAACGGGCAGCTTGATTTGGATGGCAGTCGGTTATTATCAGAGGGTATCGAGGTCTATACCTTAGAACTGGATGAGGGGGCGTTGGTGATTTTGGAGCAAGGAAGCCCTCTCATTTCACTGACTACCGCTGAGAGCCGAGAAGACATTTGCACCGAGACTGCCGAAATGACCCTCGACCTCCCAGATACCCCCATCACGACTCAGGCCGAATTTGATGGGCTGGTGAATGAAATCCTAGCACAGGCCCACATTCCGGGGGTTGGATTGGCGCTTGTTGCACCGGGTAAGGTCTTGTGGACAGGCGGTTATGGTTTCTCCAATGTCGAAGCGGGCATTCCGGTGACTTCTGATACGCCATTTATGCTTGCCTCCGTAACCAAGACGTTTACGGGCACGGCGGTGATGCGGGCGGTTCAGGAAGGCAAACTCACCCTCGATACGCCGATTAATGATGTCCTGCCCTTTGTGGTGGATAACCCGCATGTGGACGGCGAAGTGATCACAGTGCGCCATTTGGTTACGCATACATCCGGTATTCTTGATGCCTATCCCACCTATACCGACCTCTACACACCGGGAGATTCACCCATTGAGTTGGGCGAATTCTTGGCAGGCTATCTGGTTGAAGGCGGCCAGTGGTACAGTCCCGATGACAATTTCGCCCTGCGTACCCCCGGTGTAACCTCTGAATATAGCAATGTAGGGGCGGCGTTGGCCGGGTACATCGTGCAGCAGGTCACCAATATGCCATTAGACGACTATGCACAGGATTTTCTATTTGGGCCGTTGGGCATGACCCATACCGGTTGGCACTTGGCGGATTTCGCCGACCTTAGCCCAATCGCCGTGCCGTATAGCGATGGTGAGCCAATGGAGCATTTTGGATATCCGACGTGGCCCGATGGTCAACTTCGCACCAGTCCCAGCGACATCGCCCGTTTCCTTGCGGCGATCATGAATGGCGGTGAACTGGACGGAGTACGGATTTTGGATGAGGCGACTGTTGAAACCATGCTGCAACCCGCGCTTCCCGAAGTGACCAGCGACATCGGCGTGTTCTGGTTTTTGAATTATCCAGAGCCGGGGGATATTGGTCATTCGGGTGGCGACCCCGGTGTGACGACATGGATGGCCTTTAATCCAGAGGCGGAACTCGGTGTTGTGGTGCTGTTTAACTGCGATTGTGCCCTTGCACAAAACGCAATGGAGGCACTTGCAAGTATCATGACCACCCACGTTGACCTTTTGACCGCACAGTAACCTCAGCATTCCTACGGGGTGATTCCCTAGCTGGGTCGCCCCATATCTTCTCGCAGTATTCACACCTCAAAAATGACTATCAAGGTTGGGGGGGGTATAAATCTTGCATTTTGGGTGCTTGACAGAATGGGCTATCTATTATACTGTATATATACCCCCTCCCATATGGGGGTGGGTAAAACATAGAATCAAACCCATCATCAAGGAGGCCCTCATGCAGGCCACACACTCTCATCATCGCCCAACTCATGAGGATCACACTCACCATACCGAAAGCACTGAGCCTCAAGCACAACATCCCGATCATACTGAACATACCGCGCACGCCAATCACGATGCCCATAAAGGCCATACAGGTCATGCTGGACATGCCGCCCATACCGATCACACTGGACACGAAACGATGTTCCGCAATCGGTTCTGGGTATCGCTGCTGTTGACCGTGCCCGTTGTGTTGTTTAGCCCCATGATTCAAGAATGGCTTGGTTTCTCCGTGCCAGAATTCACCGGGGATGAACTCATCGCGCCGCTGTTTTCGCTGGTTATCTTTTTCTACGGCGGCATCCCATTTTTGGGGATGGCCCGCCCTGAAATCCAAAATCGCCAACCGGGGATGATGCTCCTCATTTCAATGGCGATCACCGTCGCGTTTGCCTATAGCCTTGCCGCTACGTTTTTTGACCCCGAAAGCGGCTTCTTCTGGGAAATGGCGACCCTGATTGACATTATGCTGCTGGGCCACTGGCTGGAAATGCGTAGTATTCGACAGGCATCGGGGGCATTGCGCGAACTCGCCAACCTCATGCCCGACACCGCCGAACGTCTGAATGCTGATGGCAGCACGACCACCATTGCCACCACTGAACTTAAGACGGGTGACCTTGTATTGGTGCGCCCCGGTGCTGGCATCCCTGCCGATGGGGTGGTGGAGGACGGCCAATCTGAGGTCAACGAGGCCATGATTACGGGGGAATCACGCCCCATCCACAAACATTCGGGTGAAAAGGTTATCACGGGTACGATTAATGGCGATGGCAGTCTGCGAATCCGCGTCATGGCGACGGGTGACCAAACGGCCCTCGCCGGGATTATGCGGTTGGTCGAACAGGCCCAACAAAGCAAATCGCGCACACAGATGCTTGCCGATAAAGCCGCCGGGTGGTTGTTTTATGTCGCCCTGTCCGTCGCCATTTTGACCGCGATTGCATGGGTGATCGCCGAAGGGTTCAACGTGGAAGTGCTGGAGCGGGTGGTCACGGTGTTGGTTGTCTCTTGTCCGCACGCGCTCGGCCTAGCAATTCCGCTGGTCGTGGCGATTAGCACCTCGCTGGCAGCAGGCAATGGCGTCTTGGTGCGTGACCGCCTAGCGCTTGAATCGGCCCGCGAACTGGATGTGATTATCTTCGACAAGACAGGTACATTAACCAAAGGGGAGCAGGGCGTCGTTGCTATCGTCACCGCCGAGGCATGGCAAGAAAATGATGCACTGGCCCTAGCCGCTGCTGTCGAGGGTGATTCGGAACACATGACGGCCCGTGCTGTCCGCGAAAAGGCGCAATCATTGAATCTGGCCCTGCCCGCCATCAGCGAATTTTCTGCCCTCAAGGGTCGGGGGGTACAGGCCCAATGGAATGGGCAAGCGGTTTATGTTGGTGGCCCACGCCTATTGGAATTGCTGAATCTGAGTCCCACCGATAAGTTGGCATCCTTTACCGATGACGCCGGACGCAAGGGCCAGACCGTGATCTATCTGGTAGTGGATCAGCAAATCGTGGCTGGCTTTGCACTGGCGGATGTCATCCGACCCGAAAGCAAGGCGGCGGTTCAGCGGCTGCATGAACTTGGTATCGAGGTCGCCATGCTGACCGGAGATAGCCGGGCTGTCGCGCAGGCCGTTGCCGACGAACTGGGCATTGACCGCGTGTTTGCCGAAGTCCTGCCCGAACACAAAGACCACAAGGTGGCGGAATTGCAACAGCTAGGCAAGCGGGTGGCGATGGTGGGGGATGGTGTCAACGATGCCCCGGCCCTGACCCGCGCCGACATCGGCATTGCGATTGGCAGCGGCACCGATGTGGCCGTCGAATCCGCCGACATCATTCTGGCCCGCAGCAACCCGCTGGATGTGGTCAAGATTATGGAACTCAGTCGCGCCAGCTATCGCAAGATGATCCAAAACCTGCTGTGGGCAGCGGGGTATAACGTGGTGGTTCTGCCACTGGCCGCCGGGGTCTTAGCGCCATTAGGGATTCTGCTTTCGCCTGCGGTGGGGGCGGTCTTTATGTCCCTCAGCACGGTGATTGTCGCCCTGAATGCCCAACTGCTGCGCGGTCTCAAATTCACCGCCTAAGCACTAACCTCCATAGACAACAGGGTAGGACTTCCAACGCCTACCCTTCCCCATCACACAATTCCTGCACCCCCTCTAACAATGCCTCCAATCGCCCAACACTCGCTTCTAATTCGGTGGGTGTTTTCCCTAAATTCCCTAAGACTTCATGCACCACCCGTGCGAAGTTTGGTGGGTGGAGCGGCATGGCCTCAATCAAATCCACCGCGCCTTTTTCATTGATACAGTAGCGCTCATTGAGTGCAAAAAGCGCTTGCACCATCACCGCCGCACACCGGAACAGATGCCCTGCTACCATAAAGCCATCGCCCCGTGTTGCTGGTTTATGAGCATTGGCGATTGAAAACCCTGCCTCCCAGAGTCCCGCAATCAAGGCTTTTTTCAATAGGGGTGGGTACGCTCGATTTTTCAATTCGGCCAACACCCCGTCACGCTCGAATAGCGGCTTGCAATAAAAGACCTCGCCCAGATAGATATGATTCCAAAAACCGTGTGGGTGGCCCGGTTGATAATACACTTTGGGCCGCCCCGCCTCACATTCACTGATTTCGTAGGCAACTTTTGTGAGGTCACGATACAGCCAATCTACCCGCTGGCCCTGCACATTTAACCACGCCCCGCCGTTAATCCAAGGCCCCCATTCACCAAAATTCGTGACTGCCTCGCCCTGTCCACTGTCGTCCAGTTCCGCCGCCAACCGCCGCAGCGATTCAAGGGCAGGGGGGTGGGTGGGGTCGTAATAAATTCCCAAATCCATATCGGAATCTGGTTTGGCATCCCCACGTGCATACGACCCACCGAGTACCACCGCCGAGATACCCTCAATCGTGCCAAGTCGGTCAGCGATGCGTTGAGCCAGTTCCAGCGGCGTGGTCATGCCCCACACCCCAAGCCGCCATCCACAATATCGCGGTCAACTACCAGCATAAAATCACCTGACCCGTCCGCGTTCATGATCTTGAGTTCATGCAAGCCCTCGGTATTTGGGCGGCCTAACCACAGCGACACAATTCGGCCATGTGGCAGGACACACGGGGAGTTGTCATTGCTGAAATCGCCATTCACCAATTCAGGGGTGGTCGCAGCAGCAGTCAGTCGCCAAATCTGTTCGCCTTGCCAATCGGCCTCAAACACAATATTGCCTTCACCGTCATAATCGGGATGAATGGTGGTGTTGGTTGCTGTGCCATCCAGCCCCTGTTCAGGAGTCAGTCGGATTTGGAGGGCCGATGTCTCAATCTCGACCTCACACAGCGCCGCGCCCTCAATTGCATAGGGGTCATCGGTACAATTAAAAACGACCCTATCCCCTGTGTCGTTCAAGGCCGGGAAAATGTTGAAACCATAGGGCGAATCGGCGGTTAATAATTGCGGCGCTGACCATGCCTCCCCATCGCGGGTAATGGCCCATAAATCGCGTTCATGTGGGCCGCCGCTGTCACTATACACAATCAGATTGCCCCCTGATGCCACCGCCCCCCCTTCGGGATGCAACACCATACCCCCCACATGAATCACCGCGATATTTTCTAAATTAGGGTCAGTCAAAACGAGGCACGCCCAGCCGTTACACTCGGGGTCGAAGCGCTCAGTTGAAACCACTAACCATGCCCCATCCGGCGATAAATTGAGCCACGCATCCACGCCGGGGGTCCTTTCGTCCCATGCCGCTGTGATGTCGAATGGCTCTGCACCCTCAACGGCTTCGATTAAATACAAATGCCCATCCAAAACATAGGTGATATGACCGGGGCTATTGACCTCTTCGGGATTTGGGGTGGGGGTGTTGGCTTGCAAGCGGGCGGCGCCCGATGCCTGACCCCAACTCAGTGTTAAAAATAATCCACCGACGAAGACCATTGTCACAAAGCCAACCATCCATTTACGCACAAGGTTCTCCTTTAAGTCCATTGAGTAACCCTCGTATTATAGTGTGCTTCGGGATTATGGAAACAAAACCTCCCGCTGTGAAAGGGGAGGCTTGTCAGGAGGAATTGAACGAGAATCGGCAGACGGTTTAGATCGAGAGTGTTTGGATAGCGGTTTCTAGGGCTTCGCGTGATCTCCCAGATACAGAAATCACCCAAGCGCCACGTGTCCATGTGAATGAGTACCAACCATTGCTGGTGCTATAGAAGTAGTCTATCGCGCCAAGCCCGCCGGAGACAAAATTGCCAATGTAGCCAACGGTGCGTAAACGGGTGATGAGTTCCGTTACCGTAATGTGGGCGGTTTCCGGTGTCCAGTAGTTGCCAACAAACACCTGTACCACGTCTTGGTTAACATCGGTATAGCGTCCAAGCGTGTAATATTGAGGGGTATACTGCATAGTGCATGAGTTATCAAAGTCCACCATACACAAATTGAGTGTCCCGACAGCGTTGGGGTTGACCTTTTGTGTACCGGAATCAATCGGCAGACTGGTGGTCACAAAGGCATACGAATCCCCAATCGTCTGTGGCAAAAAGGCATTGGGGTCGGTTCCATCCACAGGCATTTGACGCTGGTCAATGTCATAGGGTGCGGCAAAGACCTGTTGGGCACTCGGTACGCCAGAGATGGATTCTTCGTCGCCCATATTGAAGATCATGGTGAAGAACCACATACTCAGCAAGAGTACCACGACACTTGAGACTGTAACCAGTACCAACGCTCGGATACGTGGGTTGACTTGCTGAATGCGCTCGATCACAGGTTGTAGATATTCATACGCCCGCTCGCCAATCATCAGGAAGATGAGTTTGAGAATTCCCAGATTGCTGGAATCAACAGCATTTTTCTGGTTATAGGAATACGGGTATTGGTTACGGTTGTTCAGTTTCATGGCATCCAGCCTTTCTCGTATGCTTAATTCCGTCTGCCTACCGATTAGGAATCAGAGCCGTCGTTGTCGCAGCTATTGTCTTCTTTGACGCGCACAGGGGCGGTGATGGTTGAGCTATAGGTTTGTGTACCAGCCTTGATCGCAACCGTGACGCCGTTCCATTCAAAGTCTCCGACGAGGATGATCATAATGTCGCGGGTTTCGGCGTAGCGTGGTTGACGTGGGGCGCTGACCAGAACGATACCAGCGTCGCTGCGTTTGTTACCGTTGCCTTTGTTACCAGAACCACCGCTATCATAACCGCGATCAAATTTGATACCCGTTACGCCAGTCGTGGGGTCAGTGCCGATTTCATAGGCTTCGCTGGCCGATGACAACTTGCTTAAGATATTGGCGGGTAGGGCGAGAATCCAATGGCTGATGGCCGGGTCGCCACTGGAAGTTACGCGGTAGGTGATGGTCGTCGTATTGGTTGTTTCATTATAGACATGGCTGGTCAGGGTAACGCTGTGGCCGGCCATGGTTGCGTAGCTTGGGCCTTGAGTATCGTTTTCATTCGAGCCGGGATCGCCTTCTTCGCAATCCTGCGTCTCAGGTTGCAGCCCGTCGGCGGTCTCTTGAAAACTGGTGGTCAAAAACGCGCCGATAGCTCCAGCCATAAGCGCAATGAGAATCCCAATTGGAATCAGGACCTGATATTCCATCAGGGCCTGTGCCCGTTGAGTTCTAGCGAAGATGCGTGTACGTTTCATGATAATTGCCTTTCTGCACTTCGACGTTGGATGTGAGTCATAGGGAATATCCAACGTCATGCTTCCACTTTATCACATACTACCGACAAGAATAAAGGAAAAGTTGCGGAATAATTCATGAATTTACCCAATATTCATAGACATTAAAAAAGTAAAATACAACAACATGTTCTCCGGACTAGAAACAAACTTAAACCTAGTAGGAGATATTGCTGAAAATGTCTATTTAGGGCATTTTATGGAATGCTCAAACGGGGAATAAACTTAAGGATGATGTTAATGACGAACCCGTTTTCCCATCAAAATATCGGGTTTTCCAACCCCATTGGCATCAGGAATCACGCCAATAATTGAGAATCCCAACTTTTGATAAAACTCATAGGGGTGGCCTTTAAGATTGCGGATATTGGCGATTTTCTCCCACAAGTTTTCGTACAGGTCGGTATCCGCCAATGTGGTCATGCTGTCTTGGTCGTCGCTGCCCAATTGAATGGTTAAGGCACCCCGCTGCCGCACCTGTTCCTCAAAATCGAGTACCAATGCCTTTCCGATACCCTGTCCCTGAAAATCCGGGTCAACTGCCAGCGGATGCAGTTCCCAAACCAAGCCATCATAGCCGGAGATGCCGCCGATCCAGCCGACCACCCGCGTTTCACCCTTGATCTCCTGCAAGGCGATGCGGCAGATGCGATCTTCGGCCAACATTTCGTGCATCTCTTCCAGCGCGTCTTCGACAGTGGGCCATGCGTCCGGCCAATGTTCGCGGAAGGCCTGTACCAAAATCGCGGCGGCTTGCTCGATATAGGTGGATGGATTGGTCGTAAGATCGGTGATATGTATCATGGTGAAGCTCCTCATTTTTGGGGGGTAAAAACGTGCAACAGTGACGATGGTTTCACGTAATAAATGATGTCTATTCATGTTGGAATGATAATACAAGAGGTTCTACAATGGACATCTTTAATGCTGTGGGCGATATTTTCGGGTCGGTCTTTGGCTGCCTGCTGTTCCTAGTATTGGGCTGTTGTTTTCTGTCTTGCGCTGCGTTCTGCTTGATTGGTTTCATCACCTAGACCCAAGCCAACCGCGCCGTAAAGCTGAATAGGCGACTTACCGCGCGGTTCTTTGATTCTTGTTAAGTCTAGTTGGCGATACCGGGCAATATTTTCAATTCGGGTGACACAGGTGTTTGCCGAAGTTTTGATACCAAATTCGGGTAATTTATATCCGTTCAACCCTCGCCCGACCCCTCTCCAAAGCATTAGGGAGGGGAGAAAGCACCCTATTGAAGCCCTTCCCTTTGTTAGGGGAAGGGTTTGGGATGGGGGTGAGCCTTTAGCTCCGTATGAGATAGAAGGCCAATCTACTTGTAAACCGCTGTTGGGGCAACTTATAAAAAAGGGGCAGACCCCTAAGCATCTGCCCCAGTTATAACCGTTTGAGTGGTTATGGATCAATAACCAGACCACGTATCGGCAGTAGTGGCGGTACCCAGCGGGAACCAGACAGTCATACTGCCGGGGGTAGCGCCGGAATTCCAGTCGAGGTCATTCTTGAAGTAAGCGGCCCCGCTTGCCGGGAAGAAGTAGCCAAAGCTGTCGAGACCATTGTTGTCAAAGTCCCCAACGATGAATTGGCTGGTACCGGCAATGGGTGGTTCAAAGTATTGAGCCAGCGCGAAGGCGGCGTTGGTGGTGGTGGGATTGGTGTTGGTAAAGGCGATGAAATTACCGCGTCGGATGGCAACGGAATCTACCCCATTACTATCGTAATCACCCGCACCAAACTGGAAGGTGCCTGTAAAGCCTTGATTGTCGGGCAGCACCACCGAGAGCCATTGGAAGGTCTTGGGTGGATTGCCACCCGTCATATCACAGGTGAAGTAGAGCACAAAAGCCACGCCATAGGGTGGGAAGTTGGCACTGTCGGTCACGCCGATGCAATCGTTTTGCAGGGCAGCATTAAAGCGACCCGCAACAGGCGCATTGGGGACAACCCCAGCCAACAAGCCGAACCAAATACCCAGCCAAGCGGTGGATGGGATGGGACCAATTGCATTGGTGAAATAGAATACACCATTGGTGCCATACACACCGGGGGTTTGGCGGCCATCGCCATCCCAGTCGCCCATGACCCATTGCCCATTGGTGCCAGCGGCGGGTAGCCCACTATTGTAGGTGAAGTAGCTGGGAGGCGGGCTGGCCGGGGTGTCCATCAAGCTGACCTGATTGGCAGCAGGCGCGAAGACGGCCAAACGTGCTGGGCAGCCATAATTGCGTGTGCCTGTCGTAATGGGTTGATGACACCAATCTGAGCCACGATCACTATCGCCGCCGTTGGTGTTGCGTCCGATGGAGGTGGTGCCTGTATTGCTGGGGAAGGCGGGCGCATTGGGACTGGTCATGAACCCCCCATTGATTCCCAACTCGGTATTGCTGCCCCAGCGCACAACATCTACCCCGTTACCAGCTTCGTTGAACAGGCGGGCCGCGCCGGGGTCATTGCTTATCCACCCCAGATTTCCCCCGCTATACAACAAGGTGCTGGTGTTGGTACCCGTGCCCTCAACCACACGCACATAGGCCCCGGCTGCAAGGGTAAATGCGGGGATGACGTAATTTACAGCGAGTGTACCATCCCAGTCATATAACTGGACGTTAAAGCCGGTCAGGGTGTAGTTCGCTAGCGAGGCATTATAGATTTCAATGCCGTCCGGGTCGCTGGCGTAAATTTCGTTGATGACCACACAAGGCCGATTGAGTGTACCGAGTGTCGGGACTTGGGCGCAGAAATCGCTGGTGCGATCACCGTCTTCGCTGCTGGGCCTCCGTTGCACGCTGGTATTGTCATTCGGGCCAACTGGCAGTACCCCACCAAACCAACTTGCGCCAGCCGGGGCAGTCGTGGTAACCCCCCACCGCGCAAAGTCTACCACCGAACCACCTACACCAGTTGTTAACAAACCCGCTCCGTCGTCATTATTCCATGCGAAGTTTTGGCCTGCGCCAGCATAGAACACCGTGCTTGTATTGGTTCCGGCACCCTCATAAAGGACGACATATCCACCCGCTGGAATACTCGCAACAGGGAAGGTATAGGTTAGGTCAAAAGTGTTAACACCGGAATAGGAGGTAAACTGATAACCAGTCAGGATAGTTGTCCTGTCCGTCGGGTTAAAGATCTCAACGGCGTCGACGTCGCCTGTGAAGAATTCATTTAACACCAAACAAGCGTTGTTGACCTTGCCCAATGTGGGGCATTGCTGGAAGAAATCAGCGCTGCTGTCGTCATCATCATTCTGCTCATTGCGCCCGATGGTTCGGGATGAATCAAAAACAAAGGTCGGGCTGCCAGTCCATGTATCGGGTGCGGAGGGCAAGATCGTCGAGCCACCCCAGCGCACAAAATCTACGCCTTGACCGACATTATTATTGAGCGCGACGGCATAGTTGAAATCCGCCTCCATGCCAGTGGCGTCGCTAAAATAGAGGGCAGTAGAGGTATTGGTTCCAGCGCTCTCATACAAGACGACATACGCCCCCGGAACCAGATAAAACGCCGGAATGGTCCATGTGGTTTCGAGCGCAGCACCGCTGAAAATATGAAGTTGCCATCCGGTCAGGTTCACTACCGAGGTCGTAGGATTGAACAATTCAACCGCGTCGGGGCCGTTGGGGTCTATTTCATTCATAATGACGTGGGTCAATTCAGCGACTCGCGGGGCATGGTGGGTGGTGTCTTCCGTTACGGGAGTCTCGACCACTGGGGCACGCACCCCAGCCGCACTGCCCGCTGGGCGATCTGGGTTGTCGGAGGGTTCGACAAAAGTTGGGGGTGGGGCGTCCAGATTGGCGATAAAGGCGTCAATCGCCACCGTGCCGCCTTCTTGGGCATACACCCGCAGGCTGTGCCATTCCTCGCTCAGATAATTGATTTTGGCGCTTTGCCCGTAGCTGGTGGTGTCGGCTGCGGTGATGACCGTGCGCAGTACCGTGTCATCCACTTCGATGGCTAAGGTTCCCAACTTTGGCCCGCTGACATAAATTACTTCAACGCTGGCACCATAGAAGTGCAGGATGAGCGAGTCATTCTCCCCGCCCCCGCCGTACAAATAGCTTCCGCCGCTTGCTCCACTGGCGGATTGGCTTGCCCAGTTTCCGTTTCGATCTACACGAGCATCATCCGATTCAACTCGTTGGGAGGTTGTTGGGTCTTGAGAGTGTGCTGTTTGACGATGTATGGGAAGGATGAAGGAGGATACTACTATTAAAACCAACAATAATGCAATGATATGCCTTATTGCTTTTGAAAACATATAGCAAACCTTTCGAATTTATTTTAACGTGAGTGGAAAAAATGCTCCCAAACGTCAGTATAAGGAGAATCTTTGTCAATAATTCGTCAGGAAATGTGGGGCAAATCTTTACCAATTTTACAAATTTCAATTTCGCCGCATCAATACGCCCTAATTCGCATAGGAGTAAATCCGAAATTCATAAATTTTTCAGAATTGCCGAGCCAAACTAGCCATACCCAGAGGTGGAATATGTACAAGAAAAAGGCCGTCCCTTCATTTGAGAGACAGCCTTTGATACTGGTGCGGTGATGTTGTCAATTGGTTACGGTTGTTTGGGCGGGGTGGTCAAAATCAGATGGCTGTCGCCAAATTCATGCCACAGATACCCCTCTTTGACCGCTTCGGCATAGGCGGTGCGAATCATGCCCTGCCCTGCCAGAGCATACAACATGGCAAGATGGCTGGTGATGGGGTCATGCAATCCCGTAATCAAGCCATTCACGGCTTGCAGTCGTCCCCGTGCCGGATGCACAAACAAGCGCGTGAAACCCTTTGCCGGATGCACCCCGTCGGCCTCCCACGCCGATTCCAGTGCTCGTATCACGGTTGTCCCCACCGCAACAACACGCCGCCCCTCCGCATGGGCCAGATTAACGGTTTCGGCGGTCTCGGCAGGCACTTCAAAATATTCGGGATACAGCGGGTGCTGCTCGACCTCTTCGACTTCGACCTCCAAACTGGATACCCCGGTATGCAGCAACACCCCGGCGATCTGGATGCCCCGTTGGTTTAGATCATCTAGGAGAGTTGCTGTAAAGGGATACCCCGCCGAGGGCATTTCGGCACTGCCGGGGATGGTGGCGAACACCGTTTGATAGGCGGCCAGCGGATATTCGGTCTGCACATAGCCGTAGCGAATCGGACGGCCCACCTGTGCCATGATGCTCATCAAATCGCAGCAGACATGCACAAACCACAGACAGTCAAGGCCGGGGAAGGGCTGAATGAGGCGACCTGTCAATCCTCCGACATCAAACACGTCCCCCGCTTTGAGGGGTAATGGGCCGGGTTTGGCAAAGCTCCAACGGGGTTCGGCCAGCCATAAATTTGGCCCATAGCGTGTTGAAAGATTGAGGACAAAATCGCCTAAATCGGTATGATGGGCGGGTAAACTAGCGGGTAGGGTCGCGCTGCGATTCACCACCAGCAAATCCCCCGCGCTTAGAAATCGCCCCAACTCATGAAAATGGGCGTGTTGATGGACGGGCATACCGTTTTCGAGGGTGCTCACCATCAGGCGCACCCCATCACGGGTCAAACCGCGCTCGGTAGCAGGCGTATTGGCCTGTAATTCCAATGGACGCGGGAAGATCAATTCATCGCGTTTCATCGCACCACCTCCCATTGTTCGGCTTGGGCACGAAATCGCTGGCCGCTGATGTCCGTCACTTTTTGACCAAACAGCCACATCCAAAAGGGCAGCGTCACACTTGGTTCAGGGCGATCTGATATATCCTCACTGGGAAAGGCCTGCTGGTGCATGACTGTTCGCATATCGCCGGGGTCAACACTGACCACACCGACGCCTGCCTCCTCCAATTCATTGGCCCATGTACGCGACAGCAAATCTAGCGCGGCCTTGCTCGATCCGTACCCACCCCAACCCGCATAGCCTCCGACAGCGGCGTCACTGCTGAGATTGACCACTAAGCCATAATTAGCTTTCAGGAGGGGCAGGGCACTTTGCGTAAGGGCCAATGGCGCGATGACATTGACTTCATAGATATGGCGGAAGGCCGCAAGGGGCATCTGGGCAAGGGTCGGCATGGGACTTGGCCCAAGTTCCGACGCATTGTTGACCAGTACATCCAATCGGCCCAATGATTCGACGGCCTCAATCAATCGGCGTTGATGGGCGGGTTCAGCGATATCCCCGGCCAGCGCGATGATGGTCGTTCCATACTGGCGCAATTGTTGGGCGGTTTGTTCAAGGCTCTCGGCGCCGCGTGCCGTCAAAATCAGATCAAAATTCTGCCCCGCCAAGCAGGTTGCCAGTGTCACCCCCAAGCCACGACTGGCCCCGGTAATCAATGCCACGCGCCGACTCGATGGGCCTTCTTGCCGTGTCCACCATTCCCGAAATTCATGACAGTGCGTTTCGTTGGGGCGGAACGACGCGGCAAAGATGCCATCCAACTTGACCCGTCTACTGCTGGGGATGCGCGTCAATTCCACTGACCAGTGCGCGAAGCCTATGGACTCGGTGACTTCAAGTATCTCATACCGAAACGCGATGTTTTCCTGTGTGCTGACATCGCCCCAATACTTCAAAATGGCAGGGCGACCTTGCAGCGGTGGTTCAAATGGGTTTTCCTGATAGGTCGCATCAGGGGTGAACAAATCGGCGGCGGCCTGTGGGTCGCGGTTAACCCATGCAGCCCCGATTGCTTTGACCCATGTTTCAAACTGTTGATGGTTCATTGGTAGTCTATCTCCCCCACAATCATTTCATCTTCTAGGATGCACCTAATCAAGCCCGTTCCCTACCGTCGAGAGACCAGTTTGGGCCTGTACTTTGGTACAGTCGGGAGGCGCTTTTAGAATTAATCCGCCAAGTACGGTAAAATCCACCTTGTACTCATCTGAATTTCTTGAGTGCCCCCACCACTTTTTTATCAATCGGAATTGAAGCAAAGGAACAGCCATGAACCTCTTTGGGTCAGATATGGCCTCAGTAGCCTATGGATTGATGTCAGCCGCCAGTTGGGGATCGGGTGATTTCAGTGGGGGCTATTCGACACGACGTACCCCCGTCCTCACGGTGTTGATTTTCTCGCAAATCACCGGATTGGTGACACTGATTATCTTTGCACTGGCGTTTGGCGAGCCTGCCCCCTCACGGCATGATCTGTTGATTGGGGCAGCCGCCGGAATCGTGGGGGATATTGGCTTGGCGGCGCTCTATCGGGCGATGGCGATTGGCAAGATGAGCATCGCGGCCCCCTTAAGCGCGGTTTTACAAGGGCTGCTCCCAGTGACCTTTGGCATTGTGACACAGGGTTTGCCGGGTGGCTTAACGATTTTTGGGTTTGGGTTGGCATTGGTCGGGGTGTGGCTGATTTCGCAACCGGGGTCGGGCCATATCAGCGGCGATGGCTTAGGGTTGGCCTTGATTGCGGGCATGGGTTTTGGCGGATTCTTGACGCTGGTGGCCCTCTTAAGTGATGAGGCTCTTTTCTGGTCGCTGGCGGTCTCGCGTATAGCTTCCATCACGGTCATGCTGATTCTAGCCTTTTCTATGCGCCGTTTGGCTGCCCCAACCGGTAAATATATCCCCTTGATTATGTTTTGCGGGGTGATGGACGTTGGCGGCAATGTGTTTTTTGCGCTGGCCGAGGAAGCGGGTCGGGTGGATGTGGCCTCGGTGCTGTCCTCGCTCTATCCGGCGACGACGGTGGTGCTGGCGCTGGTCATTTTGAAGGAACGGTTGACCCGTTGGCAGGGGGTAGGGGTGCTATGTGCGATGACGGCGATTGGGTTAATTGCAACAGGATAACGATGACAGATGCACACAGAAGATAGGCCAAAACTCACCACCCGAATCTCTCAAATGAGTATACAATGAGGTTAAGATTGATTTTTCGAGATTAGCGCAAGCACAGGTTAGACCTGATTAGCTTCAGAGGTTTGAGCAAATAGCTCCTCCTGAAATCTCCAAGAACTTCTCCTCATCGGTTCTCAGAAGCCTATCCCCCACCGGATAGGCTTCTTGATTTATTGGGTCTGGAACTTCCCGTTCATCATTGCCGTCTTTGAGTAGAACTGATTCCAAGATGAGGAGATATTGATGTTCAGTCAAATCAAGAAAACCCTGCTTGCCACCGCGCTGCTGACAATGGCAGTTTTCGGCATGGCCCACGCGCAAGACCCGGAAACAGATTCAGATAGCTGGATTGTCTATGAAGCCGATGTTGCCGATTTTACCGGGCACAACCCTGACATTTTTCTGCTACATGTGAACAGCGGCGAGATTAACAAGCTGACCGAAAACTTGGTTGATCGCCAATTTTACCGCAACACCGACCCGGCCTTCTCGCCCGATGGCAGCCAAATCGCGTTTGTCTCGGATCGGGATCGGCCCAGCAGCGATAACCCCCTAACCGACATTTATGTGATGAATCGAGACGGCAGCGACCAAACCCGTGTGACATTTAACGAGGTATACGATTCTAGTCCGGCGTGGCTCGATAATGAGCATCTGGTCTATACATCGGGAATAAGACCCGGCGAACTCGTTATCCTTGATTTGAATGATGGCACGGAGACCCCGCTGGGTGTCGAGGGCTATTCGCCTGCCCCCAACGCCGATGGCACACAAATCGCCTATGTGTTGGAAGGTGGCCTCTATATCATGCAGGCTGACGGTTCCGACAGCCGCTTGGTGACGGATGCCGTCAAAGGCATGACTGGCCCGGTGTGGTCGCCCGATGACAGCCAATTGTTGTTCACGACGCTGGACAAAACGGCACGTGGGGTCTATGTGGTGGATACGGATGGCGAAAATGTCCAGCAACTCAGTGCCGAATCGGTTTTTGGGGCTACATGGTCGCCGGACGGGACACAGATTGCCTATGTCCTGCTGGGCGATGTACCGGAGGGTCTGATGCACCCCAACATTGATTTGTATGTCATGCAGGCCGATGGTAGCGACTCACATCTATTGGCGGGTCTGGCGGGCTGGAGCGCCTATCCCGATTGGCATTAATCGGTGCTCACCGAGACGAAATTGAAAAAGGCTATCCTCAGTGGTGGGGACAGCCTTTTCCGTTATACTTAGTTATCGCAATTTACGGGGTGGGCCAT
Source organism: Anaerolineae bacterium (assembly GCA_019913005.1). Taxonomy (GTDB): domain Bacteria; phylum Chloroflexota; class Anaerolineae; order Aggregatilineales; family J027; genus CFX10. Next base: position 43,359 of record JAIOHL010000250.1, read on the forward strand.
ATGGGGGTTGTTTCACGCCAACTGGCGGCACTGTAGTGGCTACTTGGGAAATCTATTGTTAAGGTCTGCAAAATCGCTTCTCCGCTATTCCATTGAAGGTCATTTCGGCGATAGAAGGTACTTCCAGAGGTGGTATTGTAATAAATGCCAAAGCTATCTAACTTACTGCTGTCCCAATCACCTACCACAAACCTTCCATAGGCATTCGCCGACCCTGTACTGGCGAAACCAATATACTGAGCGTATGGAAATCCAGAATTTACAGTAGTGGGTGGGGTATTGGAGAATGCCACAAAATGACCTCGTCGCACCGCAATTGTGTCAATACCATCCGGCACAAGGTTAGTTACAGGATTGCCCTCAGTACCAAAATCGCCTGCCGCAAATTGCCATGCTTTGCCGGGGAGTTCGGGATCTACGTTGTCAGGTAGTAGGACACTCAACCATTGGAAGGGTTTTGGTTGTGGATTTACAATACTAAAATCACAGGTGAAATACATTGCAAAGGCAACTCCATAAGGCGGAAAGTTGCCACTGTCAATCACGCCAATGCAATCATGATTGACTGTTGCGTCAAATCGTCCTGCTACTGCAAAGACCCCAACACCCGGTACGCCTTGGGTGAGGCCAAACCAAGTGTTAGTCCAAATTGCTCGACCTTGATTATTGGTAGTTCCGATGATATTGGTGGTGTAGAACATGCCAACCGCATTATCATAGAAACCCGGCGTTTTCTGACCATCACCATCCCAATCCCCCATGACCCATTGACGATCTAGGTTGGAAACCCCCACTGGCGCCCCGGTTGGATAGAATGAATAATCTACAGGCGCAGGATATTCGCGCAAAGTGGAAGATAACCGAATGCGCTGATCTGCCCCATAGAAAATAGCCAGCGTGTCGCCTGCGGGGGCAAGGCTAACCCATAGATGCAACCCTTCCGGCCCAGTAAATTGCGTAGTCCCTTTTTGAGCCACCATGATGTAATACGTAAAGTTGGGTCGCACCTGAAAGTTGACAGCGGATTGTTCATTAGTAAAACTGTGGTCGGTTGTAGAGTAGGTATAGCTAATATCATCATTACAGACAACACGATTGCCACTAGATATGGTTTGTTCATAGACAGCTATGATAGTATCATACGTACTGTCCTTGGTCGTTAAAGAGAGCAAATAGGATGAAACGCTGGGTCCATACCGAAACCAGACGGTGTTGGTAAAATTATTACCACCGCATTCTGTGGATAAAGGAATATCATTGACTGTTTTGTCCGAACCTTCGGGGTCTTGGATATATTCATAATCGTAAGCAAAGCTGCCGATAGATGGTAATGAATGGGCGGTAGATGGTGAGTCATTATGCGGTGCAACTCCCGGCGTGCTATCGGGTAGGACATTTTGTACAGGCCCTAAAGCATCTATTCTCAAATAAGATGGCGGACTTGGTGTCACCCGCGTATCAGAAACCGATACAGCAGCTGTATCTAGGACGTCTCGAAAGGGAGAATTTAGTGGGGGAACATCACTCAAAGTAGCGGTAGAATTAGCTTGTTCAACGAGTAAACCGACACTAGCAGCATGAGGACTCGCTAATGAGGTACCGTTGCCTGCACAAACTCCTGATGTACAAGTCGTCGTGATATCGAAACCTGGTGCGAGAAAATCAAGTGCGGGGCTAGCGTCACTAAAGGCCCATATATTGTCTAGATCATCGGTTGCACCAACAGAAATTACTGCATTAAAGCAGGCAGGCCAATTTATAAGATTTGTATAACCGACATTTCCGCTTGCGGCAAAGATCTTTATTCCTCGAACATCATGTACTAGATTAATCAATCCAACAACATTAGGCGGAATTGATGGATCTAAATCACAATTGTAAGGCAGAACTCCATATCCGAAGCTAATATTAACCGCTGATATATTGTATTGATATCCAGTGAGATAAATCCATTGGAGCGCATTTTCCAAATCCGTTGAATCTGAAGTTCCTAGATTGCTATACATCCTCACAGCAATGATCTTGGCATCTGGTGCAATGCCAATCAATGATCTAGAAGTGATTGGATTGATGCTTACTCCATTCGAGGCTATTACACCTGTTACCATAGTACCATGACCAATCGTCTCCACTGCTTGATCTTGTCCAGTTGGAGGGCATCGGTTGGCTAATGGCGCTGAAATGTTAGCGCAATACTGCATCATGATATCATCGCTCAAATCGGGATGGCTTACATCAACACCTGAATCAATTACTGCAATAACCATACGTTGGCCTGTTATGCCATACTGATTTCTTACCAAATCAGCCCGAATTACTGGCGCACTGGAGTCGAGTAACCCCACCGGTTCAATAGGCACGTGAATGGTTCTAACTAACGGATTTGCCTGCAACTCCAACAGACCAGTTAAGTCAACAACTGCCACAAAACCCGGTACAACCTGAAAGCTGTGTACAACTTCAACCGTGCCTGCTTTTATGCTGCTTATGACACGATTTTGAACATCTTGAATCGCCTCTAAATCAGGCTCGGCACCCGGCGTTCTATAGACATTAGGTTCGGAGTCCAGCAAGGCAACATCTACTCGTATCGTCCCTTGCGTCTGGACTGCCTCAAGCGCACCGTTTGGCATTTTTCTCATATCAACTATCATTGCCTCTTGGCTGGCACGCGAGACACGAAACGCATCAATCCCGATAGTCCCGCCCTCTTGGGCATAGACCCGCAGCGTGTGCAGGCCGTCATCCAAATAATCCACCACCGTGCGTTCTTGATATTGAGTGGCTTGGTCGGCGGTCATGATGGTTCGCAGAACGGTGTGGTCAACATCCACCGCCAGTGTGCCCAAATTGGTGCCTGTGGTGTAAATCACCTCCACCCGTGACCCGACAAAGGTTAGGGTCAAGACATCATCAGGGCTGCCGCTGCTGTACAGATAGCTGCCACTGCTGGCGGATTTGGCTTCTTGGGCCGTCCAATTGCCAGTTCGTTCCACTACTACATCATCGGATTCGACCAAGCGGCCCTCCGAATTTTGGCGGGCGGATTTTACGTCATCGGAATCGGATGTATAGAGAATATAGGCTATCCCGACAATGAGCAGAGCAAGGACGATGAGGAATGTCAGGCCGAGTTTGGAATTTAGCTTCTTGAACATAGCATCTCTCCCCTCCACGCTAGTATTTGAATCTAAACTTACCCCCCCCTTAAAAGTATTATACCACGCGGTTGAAGATCGCTATACAAATTTCATGAATGTCAGGGAAATTTAACAAAGCCGAGGGTTAGCGTTGCCAGCCTTCAATTTGGGCCATGACCACCTGCTCAAATGTAGCATCCAAGTTTCCACCGCGCTGAAACTGCCCTCCCAATTCCAACACCACAAACCCATGCACCAAGGCCCATAATCCACGCAGGGCCGGCAGTGACTCCCCCGGCCCAACCAATTCCGCGATATGCACTTGGAGGGTCAGGGCCAATTTTTCCAAAAATTCGGGGTCAGGGCGCAGTTCCGCCACCACATTGGTATAGGCCAAGCCATAACTGACGGGGTGTTCGTGGGCATAGGCACGATAGGCCAGCGCCATTGCCAAAATTTTGTGGGGCAGGGGGGCGTCGGTGGTGTGTAGGGCGGTCTGCATCGCTTTGACCAGACCCGCATTGGTTTCGGCATTCAGTTCGCGCAGCAGGGCGGCCTTACTGGTAAAATGATGATAGAGCGAGGGCGGCTTGACCCCCAACGCCGCCGCCAAACGGTTGACCGATAGGCCATCTACCCCCTCCAATTCCATCATGGCACGGGCAGTTTGTAAAATGGCAGTACGGTCAATGCGGGCAGGATGCGGCATCGCAAAAATCCTTTGACCCACCAGCCTAAAATGGACGACTAAAATGCTGTGGGTATTTACTTTTTACAATAAGGGGGAATTTATGGCAAACGCACCCAAACCAACCTGTCAACTCGTCCGACCCGGCAAAACATATGAAGGCAAACAAGCCTTTAGTTATTTTGAGGGCATCGCGGCGCAGAATGTCGGGTCGCAGGCGATCTGTATGCACCTGTTGGTGATTCCGCCGGGAGGTCGGGCGAAGGCACATATGCACGCACACCACGAGACGGCGATTTATGTCATCAGCGGTGAATCGGAGATGTGGTATGGCGAGAACCTCAGCGAGTACATGATTATCCGCGCGGGTGAATTTTTGTATATCCCCGCTGGAATGCCCCATTTGCCCGGTAATCTTAGCCAAACCGAACCTTGTACCGCCGTCATCGCCCGCACCGATCCGAATGAGCAGGAAAGCGTCGTGCTGCTGCCGGAATTGGAACAGTTTGTACCACCGAGAAACTGATAGAGGGCATGTTGGTTCAAGTGAGTAAAACACGAATCATCCCAAAATAGGGTTTTCGCCATCGGTAGCCTCATTCAATGAGGCTTTTCCCTACCTATAGCTGGATGGTTTGACCGTCCAGCGTGGGCCGTGCCGAAAAGATTGGGATGACTCACACGGCTGACCATATACATCATTCACTGCTGCTAAATAATCGTGACCGTCATGATTAGCGCTCCTATCACTTAAAAATGACTTTAGGCGGTGCTTTCGCGTAGCACCCGCTGATATTTCCACGAAGTTTCAACCACGTGCATCCCGGCCCGTTCATACAGTCGGGTTGCACCGGTTCTATTCTCCGAATCCACATGCAGACTGACGCCCAATTTGCCACGCCGCTGGAATTCCCCAAAGGCATGATGCAGCAGGGCCAGCCCCAAGCCTAATTTGCGGTATTCGCAGCGAACCGCTAAGTCGGAGACATAACCCAGATTGGGTATATCGGGACGTTCGGCGGTACACATCGCAAATCCGGCCATCTCATCCCCGGCCCATACATTAAACCATAGGGTTGGGTCGGGATTATCACGCTGCATCACGAATTCCCACTGGTCAAAGGGGATGCTGTGAAACCCCCAATGCTCCGAAAAGGCGGCGTTAAAGGTATCGTAAACCACCTGTAACTGGGTGGCAGGTTCATAGGGACGCAGTTCGATGCCAGTGGGCCATGTTGGGGTGGGGAGTGGGCGGTCATCAAAATCTATTTGCATCTTCCAAAAACCGCGCACGACCTGAAAATCGTGGGCCTGCAAGAATTGACTTGTCCATGTGGCCCGTTCGTCTGCCGATGCCTTAAGCACAAATCGGCTGTGCGGATTGGCTTGGGGCATATGGATGCGGGTGGCGTGGTCAATGACGGTCTGTAGAAGAGTTTCTTCGATGCCCTGACCGCGCAGTTCCGGTGTAACGGTGATTTCGGTCTCGACTTCCTCGAAAGGTGACAAGCAGATACAAGTGGCGAGACCGACACATTGACCCTCGGCGTTGTGGGCCATGTAGACACTGCCCGGTATATCAATCCCCGGAACATCCCACAGCGCCCGCAGCCGCTCTTCAGTGACCACAACAGGTACACCCGTATCATGAAAATGGGTCGTGTTGATTTGCTTGGCGATAGCTGGGACATCATCGAGGGCGGGGTGACGCAGGGTAATGGCAAGCGTAGGACTAATCGTCATAGGGACTCCTTGAAGCAAGCCTAGAATTAAATTCTATGTTAAATATTCTAAAAGAAATATCTATAAAATGTCAATCTGTTTTAAATTTATCGTAGGAAAATCAAGAAAATTAAAAGGTGTATTCGAGATATTGAACACACCTTTTGGCAATAACCAGAAATTTAATCGGAAGTAGGCGACCACGTATAACCGTAGGTATGGGTGGGTGGGATGCCATCAAAAATGATGACATGCACTTTACCATCGGGTAATGGGCCGATATTGACTTGATACTCCCCGGTAGTCAACTTGTAGACCCGGATGAAACCATCACGGACAATCAGGGTGTTTTCGCGGGGAAAATCAGGCAGTGCCAACAATTCATCGCTTGAAATATAGAGGGCTGGGTATCCAACGTTATGCCCATCCAATTGCCAGATGTCTATGTAGAGATTGCCCTTTTGATGGGCATCCGGGGTAGGCATATAAATCACAACTGGCAGCGACGGGTCAGTGCCAACCCGCTGCACGCCCGCCGCTTGTTCGAGTAGGTGGGTTGGATTGCTCACGCCATTCACGGTCAGCGTATAGTTCATCGTAATGGTTTCCGGGGGACTACCGAAACCGGAATAGCCTGCATAGAGGTCAATCCGCAGCAGCACCTCCCCAGTCGGGGGAACAAGGTATTGAAATACGAATTGGTGGGTAAAGGTGATATTGGTAGGGGTTGGTAGGGAGACCAGCGAAAACTGCCCGATCAGCACATCGTTGGCAAACAGATTCCCGCCTCCAATCCGACAATTACACCAACCACTAGCGTCAAGCGTTAATGTCAGGGTAGTCCCCTGTTCGGCATACACCTGATAGTCACGCCAAAAAATGATGCTGGGGATGGGGTTGCCCATTGTGGAAATGGAATCGGTAAAGGTAATGCTTTCCTCCGCCCGGACTGGGAGAGTCGGGAGGAGGAAGATGAGGCAGAGGATGATGATCCAATAGAATTTCATGGCCTTCATCTCCATCTAGGATTCATTCGGGATAGCTAAATGTATAACCATAGGTATGCGTGCGCGGGATACCATCAAAAATGACGACATGCACTTTGCCATCAAGCAGCGGCCCGACATTGACTTGATACTCGCCAGTAGTCAACTTATAGACGCTGATAAATCCATCAGAGGTGCTGGCAATGAGCATGTTTTCAATGGGATAGTCGGGTAGGGCTGCAAGATCATCCGCCGTGACATACAGGACGGGCTTGCCATCAAGATCACGGATGTCAATAAAACGTTCAGGATTAACCGCGGTGGGGGTGTAGATGATGACGGGCAAGGCGGAATCGTGGACTCGTGCCAAACCAGCGGCTTCTTCGGCATCCAAAATGGGATCAATGGATGTGATGGTAATGGTTATGTCAAAGTCTATCCTAGAGACTGATCCATAACCAGAACACCAATACGTAAAATAAAGTTGCCGATCCCCCGTACTTGACAGGATAGCGCGAGCCGTGTGGGTTCCAACATAGGGTGAATAGGATGTACCACCTCCGCCAAGCCATGCGCCGTCGTATTCTGAAACTTGAAGCCAAAAACTCCCACCATTGCCGAGATTATAGACATCGGTGATGGTATAGGTCATCGCCAGTTCCAATGTTGTCCCGGCTTGGCTGTATACGGGATATGCTTTGGTCACTATCGTCCCCGGACTATTGATACATCCGCTGGTTGTCCAATCGTTAATATGGTAGGTATAGCTCGCTGCCAAAGCAACGTGCGATGGCTCACCGCTGCCACTGATGAGCAAGGTACTCACCAGCAGCAGGGCCAAAAATGGGCGTAAAGATTTGGGGGTCAACATGGATGTTTACTCGATATCCTCATGGGGCCTTGTTCGAGATGACCCACGTATAACCGTAGGTGTGGGTACGCGGGATGCCATCAAAGATGATGACATGCACCTTGCCATCCGTCAGCGGCCCAACATTGACCTGATACTCCCCAGTGGTCAGCTTGTAGACGCTCACTAGGCCGTCTCTGGCAATCAGGGTGTTTTTGACGGGAAAATCGGGCAAGGCCAGCAGTTCTTTTGGCGACACATAGAGCAAGGGCGCTCCTGCTAAGTCGCGGATGTCAATAAACGGTGTGTCATTGGCGACGGCGGGGGTGTAGATGACGACAGGCAGGGATGAATCGTGGACTCGCGCCAAACCAGCCGCTTCTTCAGCGGCCAGCGTCGGGTCATCGGAGCCGATAGGTGTCAGTGTCGCGCCTGTCACCGTCATATCGTAAAGAAAACTACAGCCAGACGGGATGCCGCCAAGCGTAATGGAATTAATGGTGACACTGATTTCGACTGCGCCAGAGCTTGGCATCACCCGTGAGTAGGCCTGTGTGCCATTAAAGGTGACATAACCACTGCCACCCCCCGGCGGGAGATTGAGTGAGCCGACAACTGTGCCAATCGCAACATCCAAACGAGCCGACGCAAAGCCACACGAGCCGGAATAAACAAGGTCAGTGGTGACGGTCTGACCCGCTTCGGCATAAACGGTATAGCTGTCGGTGTCTACATACGTCCAGACTGTATTGCTGAGAAACGTCCCGACAGAACCACTATAGGTCAAGGGGGCGGCTTGTGTTGACGGAATTGACCCCAACAAACTGAGGCCAATCAGCGCGGCGACAAGCCCGCATCGCAAAACACGCAAAGCTGTCATTCAAATTTCGCCTTTCAGTACCCTACTCGACTTCCAACGTATACCCATAGACGTGAGTCGGCGGGATGTCATCAAAAATGCGGACGTGGATTTTGCCGTCTGCCAACGGGCCAATGTTGACCTGATACTCACCCGTTCGGAGCTTGTAGACACTCACTAGGCCGTCGCTGGCAATTAGGATGTTTTCGACGGGGAATTCGGGCAGGCCCAATAACTCATCTTCGGAAATGTAGAGGAAGGGCAGGCCGACGCCATGCTCATCCAACTGCCAGATGTCAATGAACAAGTCGCCATTGGCAGCGGCGGCAGAGGTGGGGGTGTAGATCACCACAGGCAACTCACTACCGGGTGGCAGGCGTTGGAGTCCGGCGGCTTCTTCGGCAGCATAGGGATTTTCATCAGGGGGAGGTGGGTTATTAACCGTCACCGTCAACGTATAGGTCATAGCCATCACCTGCATGATGGAGGTGGCGTGCCGACACTGCGCCTGCACCATTACGGCTACATCTCCATCTACATAAGGGGTATAGCTATAGCTTGCGGTGCCCGAAAAAGAACCAACCAAGCCACCCATAATGGCATATGTCGGACTGCGGTTAAAACTCACAATAATCCAGCCGTCGCCGCAATTGTTATCGCCAGAATAGTCGAGGGTAACATTGAGAGTGTCGCCGACGAGTGCCGGGATTTGATAGGTAGCACTGCTGGGGTTGTTTGCGCCGGGGCCAGAACTCAGGTTGCCGCTGTAGACAGCACCCGCCGCAGATTCAAAGCCGATAACGAGATTGACCAGAATGACTATGATGGTGGCTGCGATGCGAAACCAAACATGCAATTTCAACATCGTGAACTCCTTATGAGAGATAACTAGAAAAGCCACAAGGAAACTGCGAAGAGGACAATGAAAACCGGGGTAGGTTGAAGATAAAGTGACGCAATAAAGGCTGCGACGAGGCTTGACCCGGTGCAACCTGATGATATTTTACCTCCTAAACTGAATATTAATTTTATGGCGCGTCTATCATTATGGGAGTGACATTTAGCATCAAAACTTTGTGCGAATAGATAGAAGAGGGCTAGAATATTGGTGGGGCAGTTTTTACTTTAACTGTGAGAGGTGGTGGGATGAAAGTAAGACTGATATTCCTAATGGTGTTGTGGGTGATGGGGACGCTCGCCTGTTCGCTTACCGAAGATGATAATAGCACTGCGCCCACGCTACGGCCCGCACTTCCGACGGCAGATTTAACCATCGTCGCTCAAGCCAACGCAACCGCAACCGCATTGGTCAACCGCGCCACAACCCCGACGGCGACGGTCACACTCAGCGGCGGCACAGGTAATACAGGAACGGGTAACAATACCAACCCCAACTGTACCCCTCGCACCGATTGGCCTGTGATGGTGGTGGCCTTTGGCGATACATTGGGGGTCATTGCAACGTTGACCAATACCACCGTAGACGCTTTGGTACAAGCCAACTGCCTGCTGGATGCTGATTCGATTTTTGCGGGTCAGCAGTTACGGGTACCGGTTGTGCCGATTCAGCCGACGGGGGTGGTTCCAACCGGATGCACCACCGCGTTTTTCTTTAGCTTTGAGGCGGGCAAGGCCGATGCGTCCGGGCTATGTCCACTGGCGGTGGATTCCGTTGCCGCTACGGGACAAGATTTTGAAGGCGGGCGGGTCTATCGGTATGCCCCACCCATCGGAGCATCAGACCCGCGTGGCACGATTTACATCATCTATAATACGGGTTATTGGGAAACAGTAGTAGATACATGGGACCCCAGCCAGCCGTTAAGTGATGCCAGCATCGTGCCACCGACAGGCCGCTATCAACCCACCGGGCCAATCGGTAAGGTGTGGCGCGAGAATCCACAAATCCGGCAGGCGTTGGGGTGGGCCTATGGGCCAGAAGCGGCGTTTGCAGGGCGTATCCAAAATATGCCTCCCACTACAGGTGTTTACTACTTCTATATTGATCACGGCAAGGGGATTGTTTTGCGGCTCTATTCGGTCAATATGGGGCCAAATACGTGGGAAGTGGTAGGCAGCTACTAAGATGACGAGGCCGCGCGGTGAAAAAGATTCGTTTTTCGATCTGCTGACGGGCCTGCCGAACCGCTGGCGCTTTGAAAAACGTCTTCAGCAGATTATTCTGCGGGCCGAAGTGCGTGAACATGGTGTCGGGTTGGTGCTGATGGATTTAAAGGGCCTCAAACGCATCAACTCGACACTGGGGCACACCGCCGGGGATGCGATGGTGCGCGAGGTCGCCGAAATCATGAAGGCCGCTGCCCCCGCCGGAGCATTAATTGGTCGTTTGGATGGGGATGAATTTGGTATCCTACTCACCGATTTGGGCGGTGACGCGGTTGCCACCAGCATGACATGGGCGGAAAGTCTCTTGACGGCGATTCAGGCAATTGAACTGGCGTTTGAAGGTCGGCGGGTGGGCATTGGAGCCAATATGGGCATGAGTTTTTGCCCACAGGATGCCGACAATGGGCCGGAATTATTCCAACAGGCCTATCTTGCCCTGCAAGCTGCCAAAAAAGTAGGGAGCAACACCCTGCGCCGCTTTGTGCCGATTATGCAGACGGCGGCATGGGATGATTTTGTAATCTGAAATCCGGGACCATTTTTTGTGAGGGGCTATGTCCGAAAAAAAACCAACTTATGAAGAACTGCTGCAATTGGTTGCCAATCTCCGCCAACAAATTACCGCATTGCGCCCAGAGGCTGGCACCCCCGATGCGTTTGTGCGCGAAAATGCGCTGCGTATGATTGACCATATGGTGCCGGAAATCCGTGAGGCCCAAATGCGTAGCACTTCCAAGCTGCCGCCTCTGCCAACGGAACATACTGAAGGGGATAAAGCGAGGGATGTGTCCGCTACGATGCGCGATACCCTGCCTGCTCTACCTAAAACCGCACCATTGAAAAAACCCGATTCGAAGTAAATTGAGGGGGTGGAATCTAGCTGAGTCGAGCAGAAATCCTATCCGAATGTAGACTAGTCGAATATGACAGGTGAAAATCTATGTTTGCCAGACAACGACGACCCATAACCGCACTAGATGGCACAGAACCATCTGTCCGCCTCGTAAAACATCCCTCAGCTTTGAACCCATCGGGTAATCCGCTTTTACAGTTTGCCCCGCATGGGAATACACCTTTGACCACCTCTCTCGTGCAGCAGCTACAGCGCACACATGGCAATCGCTATGTCACCGTATTAGCTGAACGCAATCGAAATGCAGTGCCGGAAATACAGCGGACGTGCGCCTGTGGTGGGACATGCGACCATTGCCAAGAGGAAGACGAAGGATTGGTTAACCGCAGCATCATTCAAAGAGAATTGCCCTTTGAATCATCCCCTTTTGCTGGCGGCCCACAGGACGATAAAAAAGCCCCAGAAGGGTTCTGTACGCCCTTTGAATCCGATTGGGAACTAATCGCCGCCAAAGCCAAAATGACGACAGTTTTATTACCTTATTTGCTGGAAAAGTATGGGATGGATACTTTTCTGTTGTATCTAGACTATTTGACCTCACCCAGCAGCGGTGCGAAACTTTTTACCGATGAGGAGAGTGCGTTTGTAAAATCCTACGCCTATTCCCCTGATACAACGGATGAAGTCGTAAAAATTGTCGAGGAAATCAAAAAGGCCATCCCCGGTAAGGTTAAACTGGAAGATTTACCCCCCGGCGTGGAAGTCCGTATGAATATTCAGGACTTTTTGGGTGAGGAGGGATTAAGTCGCCAGACGAATTATGATCATGTGGACGAAGCTCCCGGCGTAACGGCTGGTGGGGTTGGCTCATCGGATTTCGGCGATGATTATCGTCAGATAAGCGGATATGTCGTATTTGTACGTGAAGTGGATGGTAGCGGCAAAACCACCGTCTCCATGACCACCGAAATTAGTTTCACCGTTGCGGATGCGATTGATTTTTGCCCCGGGGATGCAGGGTTGCCAGAGGAACAAAAAGCGACTTTGCCCTTGAGTCGTTTAGAAGCCAGCGGCGCTGCCTTCGATCGTCCTTTTGTTGTGACATTTGAGCGCAATAGTGGGCAGCCAGTCCCAATAGACCCAGATCTGTTCCAAAGCGGAACGCCCAATGGCACAACGGGTTCATTGGATACCCCTAATGATGAAACCGGTATGGCGTGGAATGAATGGTTTGAGAGCGCCTCGGATACGCTTTTCTCATGATGATAAAGGGCCTTGTTCATCAGGGAATCGCCGGGATAGAAGGTGTTAGATAACCAACTAACGGCTAAATCACATGCGATCTACAGGTCGTGTAGTTGACGCACCAACTGAAAAAAGGAAGTGGTCGAATAGCCGCCTCAATTGGGGTGGCTTTTTTGTTACCTGTTGCGGAAAAAGGCATTTTTGTGCGTGGGTAATCTCGGATATACTTCATCCCATGTACAAAGTAGCTTACCTCGCCTGACATAGATAGAGCGATTGGCAGTTCTGGCTCAACAGGGTGATAAAGATGCGTTTATGGCCCTTCATAATCGCTATCTGGCAAAGGTGTTTAACCGGGTCAAAAGCCGAGTGCCACCTCAAGATGCGGAGGATGTGACGCCGGAAGCATTTGTGGCGGTGGTGCGCTCCTTACCAAATTTGACCGCAGAGACCGTGTTCAACAGCACTACATGGCAAAAACAGGACGATCCTATCCTGATACAGAATACTGGAGGTCGTACAGGCCTGTATGTGAAAAGTTAATAGTTGACTTGTGCTCATATCAGCTTTCGAATAGACTGTTCAGCATAGGTGGGGAAACCTAACGTCGTTCCTAAATCATTAAGAGGATACCCCTATGTTGAAGAAGTCTATTGTTTTCCTATTGGTAGTGTTCAGTCTCGTTGTCATTCTCCCCACAGATCGGCCCGCCGCCGCCCGCCAAACCACCCCCGATGCCCAGTTCCGTCTCATACAGATGATTTTGCCCCAAGCCGATGTCTGGCTTGATGGGGAAGTCATTTGGTCTGGCCTCCATTATGTCATCACCTCCGATTCGGCAGTGATTGAGCCGGGGGCACATATCATCGCTATCTCCGCCGCAGGTTCGACTGAGCCAATCGCATCGGTTGACCTCGAAGTGGAAGAGGGTCATCTATATACAATTGCCACGATGGGTGAATATGAAACCCCGACACCGGAGTTGGTGGTCATTGACGAAACGACAGTGCTGGCGAATTATCAAGACACGGGCAGCAATGCCATTATTATTCAAAATGGGTCGGGTGCGCCGCCTGTGGATGTGTTTTTTGTGGACACTATCGTGATTACCGAGTTGGGGTTTGGAGAATATGGAATCGCCGCAGCGCCATTAGGCCTGTTTCATGCGGGTGCGACGGCAGTCGGTCAGCCGGACAGTGTGCTGTTTGAGTCCGAGTATTTTGCTGTACCGGGAACCACCGCGATTGCCTATTTAACGGGTACGTTCCCCGATATTCGGCGTAATTTCTTCACGTCCACACAGGACAATATGCCGGACTATCTGCTTGCTAGTGCCGCCCTACCGGAAAGCCGGGTTTCGGTATTGGTAGATTTGTTGACGACGGCGGGGTTGCTGGAACTTCTCGACCAAGGGGAGTTTACCTTGTTCGCGCCCAACAATGCCGCCTTTGCAGCCCAAACCGATGGTCTATTTAATCTGGATGACCCGACGACATTGGCGGAAGTGATGAGCTACCATATCGTGCCGGAATATCTTTCGCCCAATGATTTGGTGGGTGAACACGCCATCACCTCGCTAAATGGAGCGACACTGGATGTTGCCTATACTCCCGGAGAATCATTTACGGTCAATGGGATCGCCAATCTGGTGCTGCAATTCCGCGTAGGCAACGGCATCATCTATTTGATTGATACGGTTCTCGCGCCGCCAACCGAATAATCTCAGCACGTTGGAAGTGGTCAAAAGGCCGCCTCAATCGGGGTGGCTTTTTTGTTGCCTGTTGCAGAAAAAAGGCATTTTTGTGCATGGCTAATCTCGGATATACTTCATACCATCTGCAAAGCAGTTTACCTCGCTTGACATATAGGGAGCACTTTATCAATTAGATGGGTCTATTGCTACGTGCTCAATCCAATTTGGGATAGTCAAGAGGAGAATTACTGTAAAGTTTTTGAATTGTTTATGAACTTTAGAAATTTCCAACTTTTTGCAACCCGTTTTGGCTGGCTTTTACGACAAAAGGAACAGCAAGAAAATGATTAACCGAGATGCCAGCGACGAGCAATTGGTAGCGCTGGCTCAACAAGGTGATAAAGAGGCGTTTATAGCCCTCTATAACCGCTATCTGGCAAAGGTGTTTAATCGGGTCAAAAGCCGAGTGCCACCTCAAGATGCGGAGGATGTGACACAAGAGGCATTTGTAGCGATGGTGCGCTCCCTGCCAAAATTTGAACGGCGGGCCAAGTTCAATACATGGCTCTACACTATCGTCAACCGCCAGATTGCTGATTATTACCGCCGACGGGGCAAGGGTGGCAATCCGGGTGGCGAAGTCAGTCTTGAGGATGTTGAACATACGGCGCGGGCAGGATTATATGAGACGGATTCTTTAGGCGAACGAGGGTTGATCCAAAAAGCGCTGCATACCCTCCCCGAACATTATCAGGAAATTATCATGCTGCGCTTTGCCGATGGCCTGAGTTTCCAAGAAATTGCGGATGAACGGGGACAAACTTTGGATGCAGTTAAATCGCTGTATCGGCGGGCGATTGAAGCGCTACGGGATCAAGTCGGTGGAACTATACATTAAAAGAGGTGCGGCGTGACAAACACCGAACGAGACAATGAATTGGCGGCTCTGACCGATGCCGTATTGGAAGGAAGACCGATGAGCGCTTCAACAACTACCCGCGACTTGGAACGGGTGATTATTCAACTGCGTGATGTCATTGACCCCGATACGCCGCCTGACCCCGGCTATAGTATGCGGCTGTCGGGGCGCTTGGGGCAGGAATTTGATTTGCTGCAACGCCCTAAGGTACGCAAATGGCCCAATCAACGCATGGTGCAATTGGTCGGCATGGCAGCAGCGCTGATTGTCGTGCTGGGGATTGGTATATTGTATTCTGGTGGAGATGATGGAAGCCGCCTACCGGGAACAGGCGATGGCCCCTTAAGCCTCGTTGCGATAGTTGTACTGGCTGTAGTCGCAGTCGGACTGGGAAGCGCGGTGTTGCTTTTGATGAAGCGGCGACGGTAATCGAATCCCCTCAAATGACCCCCTTTCTGATTGTCGGGGAATTGGGGTTATTTGATCTCAATCTAGCCATTTAATCACTGAAACAAGGGAGATAATCCTTTGTTGATTTTTGCGTATATCCCCTCTATCCCCCATCTGTGATAAATCAGACCAAGTTGCGTTCATTAATCATAGACAGCCAAGTGCATGGATAGGACTTCAAATGATCCTCAAACGCAAAAAAGGAAGGGGAACGCATGAAATCGCTTGTACGATTCGTCGGGTTAACAATCATCCTCTCGATCTTGATGCTGGGTTTGCCAATAACCCATGCACAGGATTTCCCCGAAATCAAACCAGTCTGTTTTGAGTTTGAACGGCTACCCCTCGGCATGACGTATCATGTCGGAGATAGCTTCGCCGTAACGGGTGCTACGGTTGAGGCGCAGGAGTTTCAATGGTCTGATGGCACTCTTTTCCCTGACGGCGAGGCCACCGTCGAAAATGGTGGCATGGCAGGTGGGAATGGCTATGAAATCCACACCAACAATATCAATTTGCAGTTCAAATTGGATGCCCCCGTTGATGGCCTAATCCTGCTATACGGCGCGTATGGCGGTAATCTAAACTTGGAAATCAATGGTGATTTCATCAACACCCCAGATTTTCCGAGTCTACATGGAGCGTCGCTTGGGGGCGTCAACATCTACGTAGATGACATCAATGGAACGCTAGGCCGACTCATTCTCGAAGGTACGATTGAATATTTCCGCATCGGGGGGCAAGAATTCTGGTTCGATGATCCCTGCGGCGGACCTCCTCCCGGTGAGTGTGTCAACTTTGAAAGCCTCTCCCTCGGCAGTAATTTCGTAGTGGGGGATACCTTTAGCGATGCTGGTGTCAACATGACCGTCGTGGATTTTTATTGGACTGGTGGCGGGGTTGCCAGCGGGGGGTTCGCTGAGATAGGTGCTTCTGGTGCAGCAGGCGGCAGCGGCCAAGAACTGATTGTGAACAATGTCAGTATCGCCTTCGATTTTGGCAGCCCAGTCAGCTTTGTCTCACTCCGGTTCGGCGAATATGGGGGCAACGTGAATATCGAAATCAATGGAGACTTTCGGAATGAGGATGACTTTGCCAAGATTCATAATCAGGTGATTGGGGGAGTCACCGTCTTGGTCGGTAATGGGTTTGGCAATGACACGGGCATGATTGTCCTCGTTGGCGTCGTCAACACCTTTTCCATTGGGGGGCAGGAATTTTTCATAGATGAGGTGTGTTACTGCGCCGATGGTAAGCGGTAATAGACCCACACCGGCAATGGGCTAAAAATTGCCAAATCAGATGAGATTGTTCACAATAGTGGGGGAGTGACTGCAAATCGCTCCCTAATTTTTTGGCATTGACCGAATGTTATTGTGGACGACTCCCTGATTATGAATACCAATGAACTGATTGCGTACATCATTGCCATCGGTATCCCCGTTTTGGCGATTTACATGATTGATGCGTTTGACCTTTTCGGCACGGGCAAGATTAGCACTGTGCTGATGTGTATTGGGTGGGGGGCGATTGGTGCGTTTGGTGCGGCCTACTACATCAATACCTCGATTGTCGGGGATATTGGCCTCAATTATTTGGTGCGGTTTGGGGCCCCGGTCATCGAAGAAATCCTGAAATCCCTGATTTTGATTTACCTGATTCAGCGACCCACCTTCCGTTATGTCGTGGATGGGGCGACGTATGGTTTTGGCGCGGGCATTGGTTTTGCCGTCGCCGAAAATATCAGCTATCTCTCTAGCACCGAAGCCAGCCTATCACTTGCCATCAGTCGCGTGTTATCGGCCTCCTTGATGCACGCTACTGCCAGCGCGATGGTCGGGATTTCATTAGGTCGTATCCGCCGCTCGCATGACCGTGAAAAATTCACATGGCCTATCGTCGGTATTATCACGGCGATTGCTATCCATGTCGTGTTTAACAATGCCGTGCTTTCGCTGTCCGGTTCATTGATGCTGCTCGTCGCGGTAGGGATTGGCTTGGGGGGTGGTTTCCTCATTGCCAACCTGATTGGTCAGGGCTTGAGCCAAGAGAAGAAACGTTTTGCCGAAACATTGGGGTTAAGTGTCGGAGTCACCGCCGCCGAAACCAAAGCCGTGCAAAAACTCGGCAGTCAGCAAATTGAGCAGTTGCTGTCTGAATTGGGCAAATTTTTCGGTGAAGAAAAGGTCAAACCGATTCGCCGCCTGTTTGTTGCCCAAGCCAACATCGGGATTTTGAGAAATAATCTGCGAAATCCGACCTCTGACCGATTGCGTGAGGCGTGGGAAGCCGATATTGCCAAACTGCGCGAGGAAATTGACGAAATCCGCAACGAACTCGGCGTATACATTATGTCGTTTATCCGCAATGTGTTCCCGCCTGAAGATACAGGCATCTGGGATCAGTTGACGGATGGTATTGGCGAATATGACCCCGAACACGTCCACCGCTTTGATGTATTTATGAATTTGTCGCAGCGCACCAAGACGGTTGACCCTCAAGAATTGGTACGTCGCGCCGACAGTCTCAAGCGCGTGTCCATTTTTTCAAGTGTGCCCCTCCCAGAACTGGAAAATCTAAGCCGCGCCCTTGTACCCCGTCGTTATGTTGATGGTCAGGTGTTGTTCGATCAGGGGGATGAAGGCGACGCGATGTACCTGATTGAGAAGGGCAGTCTCAGTATTTATGCGATTGACAGCGAACGACGCGAAAAATATATCCGCAGTTTTGAAGCCGGGATGCCATTTGGCGAATTGGCCTTGATGGATGGGCAGCCCCGTTCGGCCCGTGCGCGTGCGACCAGCAGCTTGCAGGTGTTGATGCTGCCTCGCCAACAGTTTAATATGTTCATCCAATCGCGCCCCCAAGTCATTTTGGAAGTGCTGCGTTTCTTGGCGGAGAAAGTGCGTTTCACCACCCGTACCCTTGAAGAAAGCGCGAACTGGGCCAGTCAAATTCAGAAAGGCGAGTTTGATAAAGCCAATCTGTTGGAGCAAGTCCCCGCCGCAAAGGTGGTGCCAGTGAGCGAACTGCCGGATGAAAATGCCCCGGACCCGATGGCGATGGATGAGGATGCCCCAGCGACGATTAGCGGGATGTTCTTGCGCGTGCAGCAGGCCCTCGAAAAACGCGATGCTGATCGTGCCGCCGAGGAGAAGAAGGAATAGTAGCCGTGTAACGGATTGACAGGCCGCCCTGCAAAATGGACGGCCTTTTTATTTCCCATGTCACACAAATGTGGGGGACCTTTTAATCTATGCTATACTGGGATTAACGGAGGGGTAATTTATTGGACAAATAAATTAATGGGTGAAGGAATAGCCAATGTTGACCAAACTAAAATTGAAACCAGTCCTTATTTTCATTTTTGCAGTAATCGCAGGTGTCGCAATTGTCATTTTAGGTCAGGCTCTCCTTTCAAATTCCTCAAAATCCAATGATGAAAATCTAAAGAGCCGTCTTGTTGAATCCGACGATGTGGTCATTGAACAGGCAGGCAATTGGACGGCCCAAGAAGCCAAGTCCGCCAGCAGTGGCAGCTATCTCTACAGCAGCGGCAGCCCTGATGACGTCTTGACCCTGACCTTTGTCGGGTCACGAGTGGAAGTAATTTACACCACAGGCACGAATTTGGGGACGCTGGCGGTGGATGTTGACCATACTGTTCTGCGAACTGTGATGACCGCAGATCAATCCACCAAATATCAAGAGCGCACAATGGTGGATAATTTGGATGACGGCCTGCACACGTTACGGGTATATGCTCAAGAAGGCGGGGTCATTGGGATTGATGCGTTTCGAATATCTCGTCCACCTACCGCTGAACTTGCTGCAATGCCCATAAACATGACAAAAATTGGGGAGAATGTACTCGAAAGTGCCATAACGAACAGTGGTGCATCAATCATTATATTGCTGCAAGAACCCAATGTACATTATTCCAATGAGGCTGTTTATAAGGAGAACATAAAGCAAACTCAGCAAAATGTCTTAGACAGTCTTGCTGTTGGTCATTTTGAAGTATCTAATTTATATAAAACCCTTCCAAGTTTTGCGGGGGACGCTGATTTCAATGCAATTCTCGAATTACAAAATCTACCAGAAGTGAAATTTATTCAGTTGAATTCGAGTGGTGGCGGAAGTGCAAATGTACCTGATGGGCTAAACCGTGTTCACATTAACAAATCCAAACTGTATCCCCGCTAGCTACTTGAGATTGCCCGTAGGCAGGGGAAAACTTGTATCTCAATCTTGCTCCAAGACCCTGACCCGCCTTCTAACCAGTCGCCTAACGGACTACTCAGTGAAGAAATGGTTACGGAGATGCAAGATCAAGTCCTGTCAGAAATATCAACAGGGCATTTTGAGTTAATTAAGAAGATTTCACATATGCCTATTATGGCTGGTTACGCTGACGCCAACGCAATTTTGGAATTCCAAGTCAATCCATTGGTACTTAGTATTCGTTTATCATGTATTCCGCTTCACTTTGAGGCAGCGCAAGGTAGTCAAGCCGAATCCCCCATTATTGACGAGGGCAAATTGCACCCCGAAGTGCTTGAGGCCGCCCGTAATCAGGGTATGTATAGATGTGGTGCTGGTCGAACCCCAGCCGATTGACAGCCTGCCTCCGAGTCAACTCCCCGACCCCGAACCGATTAAACAGATTCAAGATATGGTGTTATCTGGCATCAGAAATGGTCGTTTTGATCTCAGTCTGAGGCTCACAACTGTGGCGGGTTTTGGAGGGTATGCTGATTATGATGCGCTGCTCGATTTACAGGCAATGCCAGAGGTGATACGGATTGATATGTGTATGCCGGGGCACTTTGAAGCCTAATCCTCCCTAAACTCTCCCTTATCAAAAATCAAAAAGCCCCCAACCTGCATACATCTCAAGCTGAGGGCTAATGTTTGAGACGGGTAGAGGGGGTTGATGCCCTCTATCCCATCACGCGAAAGGGCTACTTCTCAGCCGAGGGGAGTGACCGCTGGCGGCTGGCGTTTTCTTCCGACGGGGCGTTCTGCGGATATTGGTCGGCGTTGGGGTCAAAGGTCAGTTGGCTGGCCTCTTCTTCCACCTTGATCGCCGGGGCGTCAATCGGCAGGGCGTTGGTCGAGAAGATGTTCGGGTCTTCGGTAATGTCGGATGTCCAGACAATCGTCGTGGATTCGCAATACCAAGTGGGGGCATAGTCGG
The DNA here is from genome assembly GCA_019913005.1 of Anaerolineae bacterium. Classification (GTDB taxonomy): domain Bacteria; phylum Chloroflexota; class Anaerolineae; order Aggregatilineales; family J027; genus CFX10. Next base: position 64,091 of record JAIOHL010000250.1, read on the forward strand.
GAATCACGTTGTCGGTCAACAGGCGGGTCATGCCGCTGCTGAACTCGTACACATAGATGTCGAGGTCGCCGTCCACATCGGATTGATAGGCCACTACGCTGTCATCGGGCGAGAACACCGGATTGGTGGCATCGCCAGCGACATCGGAGATCAATTGCACATCGGTGCCATCGGCGTTCATGACGTAGATCGCGCTCTTGTCCGAACCATCGCGGTACGAACGGAACACAATCTTTTCGCCGTTGAACGAGTAGGAGGCGTCATGGTCGTAACCCACGCCATCGCTCAGTTTAACCACTTCACCCGTCGCAATGGTCAGTTCGTAAATCTGCCACAGGCCGTCTTCACGGTCACTCTGGAAGATCAACTTGCTGCCATCGGGATGCCAGAAGGCGTTAATGTCGTTGGCGGCATCATCTGTTAGGCGGGTTTCGACACCACTCGCCACGTCCACCATGTACAGTTCCCAATTACCGTCGCGGGCGGATTCATACACGATGTACTGTCCGTCGGGCGACCACATCGGGTCAATGTCAATGGCGTTGGGTGTATTGGTAACGCGCTGTTGGATCAGACCGTCCACCGAGCCGATGTAGATTTCCCAGTTGCCATCGCGGTTGGAGGCAAAGGCGATCCATTGTGCATCGGGTGACTTGGTGGGGGCCATGTCGTAGATACGGAAGCCGACACCCTTTGACAGGTTCTCATCCGCGTCGGGGTTATCGGGTAGATCACCCAGCCGGAAGACTTCCCAGTCGCCGGTCTGATTAGTGTGATACAGCAACCAGTCGGGGCAGACCGCTGGGCCAACTTCAATCGGCGTCCATTCACGTTCGCCCTGTTCGTTGGAGCAGAGTTCGGGGTTAGTCATGACGACCACCGGGAAGCCGTTGGTGGTTTCAAGCGTGTAGCCGCAGACGGGTTCCGGTTCATCTGGCGTGCTGGGCGGGACATCGCCGGGGGTGTCGCAGTAAGTTTGGGCCGTCGCGGAGAGGTCGGCGGTCTCGAAGATCACCGTTTCACCCGGACGGTTGATGAAGAAGTCTTGGGATGCACCCGCATCCAGATCGAGCGTGCCGCGTTCAAAGATTTGGCCGAACTCGTTCTTGATGACATAGCCCACCTGTTGGTTGCCTTCGCTCATATCGCCACCGTTGTTGGTGACGCCGAATTGAGCCGAGCCGTCTTCCTTGCAGAAGCCGATGACCGACAAAGCAGGCGGTTGATAACAGGTAGTGTCCGCAAAGACCGGACTTAGGCCGTCGCTCGTAAACGTCAGTATGCCCCAAACATCGGGTACAGAGATATTGACACTTTCGTTTTCGGCGATTTCGAGTGTGCCTTCTAGCACTACGTTGCCACTTTCGTCGGTGATTTGATACGGCTGCTGCTGATTGCCAGACGCCATATCGCCGCCACCGTTGTAGATGACAAACAGGGCCGAGCCGTTTTCAACGCAAGTACCAACGGCGGATAACGCGGGCGGTTTGTAACATTCGGTGTTGGCCGTGACCGGGCTGAGGCCTTCGGAAGTGAAGGTCAGCGGGCCATAGACGCCATCCACTTGAATGTCAATGCTGCTGCCTGCGCCAAGTTCCAACGTGCCTGTGAGCACTTCGTCGCCTTCAAGGTCGGTGACGGTGAAGGGTTGCTGCTGATTGCCCAAGCGCATATCGCCGCCGCTGTTGGCAACGGTGAAGCGGGCCGAGCCGTTTTGAAGGCAGACACCCGACGCGGTTAGGGCAGGGGGTTGGTAGCACAACGAACTGATGTGCAGGTGTGGGCCGCCTTCGCTAATGGTGTCGAAGAAGATTTCCCCAAAGTAGTCGGCAACGGTAAAGGTTTGTGATTCGCCTTCACCCAGTTCGAGTGTGCCAGTTTCGATCACACCCGTCGCGGAGATAGCGAAATCTTCACCAATGATCGCCTGTACCCAGCTAATGACATATTCCACTTGCTGGTTGCCCAAACTCATGTCGCCGCCATTATTGGTGATGACAAACTGGGTCACACCACCTTCAACGCAGGTCGCTTCGCCGACCAGCGCCGGGGGTTTGTAGCATTCGGTATTGGCCGTCAAGGGACTGAGGCCTTCGGAGGTGAAGGTCAGCGGGCCATAAACATCCGTGACATCAACCGTTAGGGATTGACCATTGAGTAGTTGGATCGTGCCGCTGGCGACTTCATTGCCTTCGCTGTCCGTGATGGTGTAAGTCTGGGCGCGTTGTTCGTCCATTGCACCGCCACCATTGTAGATATAGAACGTCGCTGACCCGTCTTCCTTGCAGTAACCCTCGACGGTCAGTTCAGGTAGCGGTTGACAGTTGGTTTCAGCGAGAACGGTCTCGTTTTCTAACACCAACCGCAGGCGTCCAAATCGGCCTTCGACCAAGATGGTGGTGCTTTCGCCTTCACCCAATGCCAAAGTACCGCTGACGGCAGGAACATCGCTGTTATCCAGCACCGCGTAGTCAATCGTTTGGTCGCCGAGGTTCATGTCGCCGCCAGTGTTGGTGACGGTGAATTCAGCCGAGCCATTGATCTTGCAGATGCCTACTGCCGACAATGATGGGGGCTTGTAGCATTCAGTGTTGGCAACCGCGCCTTCTTGTCCGTCTATCCACAATTCAAGCGGGCCATAGGTGCCGACCACTGGGATTTGCAGCGTTTGGTTGTTGCCGAGGGTAATGATACCGCTGGTAACTTCATTGCCTTCGCTGTCAAAGACCCAATATAACAAACTCTGATTGCCCAAACTCATGTCGCCGCCTGTGTTGGTGACGGTGAAGCGGGCCTCGCCGTTTTCCAAACACACGCCTTCATACGTGAGGGTCGGGGGTTCATAACAGGTTGTGGTGACTGAACCTTCAAAGTCATCCACGCGGAGGGTCAGGGTGCCAAAGGTGTCGGTAATTTCGACGGTCTGGCTTTCGCCTGCCTCTAGGTTGACCTCACCGGAATCTACCTCGGTGTTGCTGCTGTCGGTGACGTGGTAGGTGCTGGGTTCGGGCATGTCGCCACCTTCATTGGTGATGGTGAACTGGGCATGTCCATTTTCCAAGCATACCGCTTGATAGGTGAGTTTCGGCGGTTGGGCACATTCGGTGGTCGTTTCGGCAAAGAGGCCACCTTGACCCTGTGCATCGGGCGTGCTGTAGCCAGTGCGTAACGTCAGCGAGTCGTACCAACCGGGGACAGTCACGGTAAAGGATTCGTTACGACCCAGTGCGGGCACGGTGCCATTTTGAACTTCGGTCATGATGTTGACCACGTAATAGGGCTGCGCGGCAATCATCGGGTAACCCGTGTTCGTGATGACAAAGGTCGCTGAACCATCTTTCGCGCAGACGGCCTTGACGGACAGCGCCGCATCGCATGGGCCAGCGGATGAGGCTGAGGCTAGTTCGATTACGCCTACCGGGACGGAGACAACCACCCGCAAAGTATTGCTGCCTGCGACGGCGGTGGTGGTGATACGTTGGGTGGAGTTGGCTTCGATGGTATTGCTGCCGATTTCAGTGCTGCCGTCCACAGTGTAGCGATAGTTCACCGGGAACGGATTCGGATTGGTCACATCCCACACGCGGGTATTGAGCCAGTCGTCATTGCAGACCGAGATGATCCTAAACGGCAGGATGGGCGGTAGACATTCGCCAACCGAGGCGGAAACGACCAAAGTGTTGCCGTCGCGGATGGTTAAAATGGCGCTCTCATAACCTGCTGGGACCGTCACCGTCAGGGTCGTGCTTTCGTTCGTGCCCAGTTGGAAGGTGCCGTTTTCGATGTTCTGATTACGGCTGTCGTCAATCGAGTAGTTAAACGAGGTGGGCATGACCCCGCCTGTATTGGTGATCGTGAATGTCACAGTGCTGCTGGTCAGGTCATTCGCCGAGCAGACGCCAGACGCTTCAATCTTGGGCGGTTGGGCACATTCGCTGCCCGCCGTCAGTTCCAAATCGGGCGCGTTAAAGGTCAAGTTCCCATAGAGACCGGGTAGGAAGACTTCGAGTGTATTAGCAAAGTTGGGTGCAACCGCTTCTGCCAACAAGAACGACCCTTGATTGACGATGTTGCCACCTTCGTCGGTCACGCTGTAGGAGGCAGGTTGAACCATTGCGCCGCCGTTGTTGACGAGGAGGAAGTACGTGCCAGAGAAGCCTTCTTCTTCCTTACAGCGACCCTCAACCGTTATATCGGGGGCTTCCACGCAGTCGGTCTTGGCCGTTAAGGTGATCTTACCGTCGGTGGCCTCAAAGGTGACTTCGCCGTAGCCATCCGGTACGTCAACGCTGAAGGTGTTGTTTTGGTCGCCGTCGAGTTGGAAGCTGCCCGTGATCGGAGTCGCCAATGAGCCGCCGGAAATGGTATAGCTCATTGGGCCGTCCATTGGGCCGCCATCCACATTCGTAACCATAAACTGTGCGCCGCTGCCATCTTCCAAACAGACACCCTCCGCTTTGAGGTTGGTCGGTTTGCGACATTCGGTGCTGGCAGAGAGCTTGCTGTCGGTGGTGCTGAAATTCAACACACCGCGAGCATTGACCGTGATGGGCAGGCTTTCATCTTCGCCCAGTTGGAAATCGCCGCTGCGAACGGTGTTGCCGCTGGCGTCGGTGATACGATAGGTATCGGTGTTGGGCATCGCGCCGCCTTCATTGTAAATCGTGAAGGTTGCCGAGCCGTCTTCATTACACACGCCCTCCACCCGTAGATTGGGCAGTTCGAGCGAGGTTGAAACATTGACATTGACTTTGCGGACAATCGCGCCGGGGATACCCTGTGCATTGACCAGCATCGTCACGGTGTATTCTTTGCTCTCGGTGTAGGTATGGCAGGGGTTCAAATCGGTGCTAGTGTTGCCATCGCCAAAGTCCCACGAGGTCAGGGTGGTGCCTGCGCTCAGGTAGCTGGTAAAGCAGACTTCGCCGCCGGGTTTGACTTCAATGCCAAACGAGGAATCGGATTCGCTTAGGCCATAGGTGCGGATACGGTTGGTCGCGCTGGCTTCCAGACCGAATACGTTCTTGACCTTTAACGTTACGTCAAACGTGCCGATAGTGGTGTAGGTGAAACACGGATTTTGGGCGGTGCTGTCGGTATTGCCGTCGCCATCCAAATCCCATTCCCAACTGTTGATCTGGTCACCTTGACTTTGGTCGGTATAGCAGACCTCCATCGGGGCGACGCCATTCCAGCGACTGGGGGTGAATTCGGCACGAATGTTGGTGGCCGAGCCGACACGCACGATAACGGTGGCTTCCATGGCCCCTAAATCACCGTTCCCATGTAACACAATGGTGTATTCGCCGGGTACAGTGAAGCGATAGGTTGTGTCTTTGGTATAGGCATGACCGCCACCGGGGAAGTCCCATACATAGCTGTCGGGATAGATATTGGTGCTAATGCCGGTGAAGCTGACCGTCAACGGGGCGATACCCGCGTTCGGGTTGGCATTGGCCGCGAGGGATTGTTCCTTAATTTCAACCGTGCGCTGCTTGGCACACGTCTTGCCATCCGAGGCCGTCGCTTCAAACCTCAAGGTGAAGTTGCCGACGCTGGCGAATAGATAAGCGAGGTTGATTTCCGTGCCGACTTCTTGGCCGTTAACCAACCAGCGATAGGTGGCGGTGCGATCTGGCACGGCGTTCAAATTGTTGACTGAGCCGCTGTAGTTGGCCGTCGCGTTGAGCATGACCAGTCGTGGCCCGCTCCAATCGCAGGAGATGTCGGTGTTGACCGGGTTGACCGTCACAGTCTTGCTGGCCGAACAGGTCACGGTTACGCCTGCGCTGTTGGTCGCACTGACTGTCACGCTGACGGTTTGTTGTCCGCTCGTGTCAAATACGTAATTGGCGGTACGGGTAGTGGCATTGTTTGACCACAGATAGGTCACGCCCGTGACACTACCGCTATAGCTCACGCGATAGTTCGAGTTGCCGCCGACGGTAATGTTGCCCGAACCTTGATCAATCCGGCAGGTCAGTTCGTTTTGACTGACGGTGATGGTCTTGGTGGCAGAACAACCGTTGCCCGTCGTGGGCGTAATGGTTAACGTCAGGGCGTAGGTACCCGGAATGGTAAATTGATAGTTGCTAAAGTTCTGGGTGGTGCTGGTGAGGTCAATCCCGCTGCCTGCTGGCCCAACCAAACGCCATGTATAGGTCAGGGTTTGATTGGCGGGGTTATTGACGCTGCTGTTGTAACCCGATGATTGATTGAGCAGCAAACTGCCCGACCCGCTGGAAATCTTGCAGGTATCAATGCCGTTGCCGCTGACGGTGATCGTCTTGGTGACTGCCGAGCAGGATACGCCTTCAATCGTTGCAACGAATGTGACCGTGTATGGGCCAGCCGTCGTTTGTGCGAAGCTGTAATCCTCGCTTGTCGCTACTTCTGCGCCATTGACTGTCCACACGTAGGTGACGGTACGCCCGCCGACATTGTTGACCACGCCATCCAACAAAACAGCCTGTCCAAGCAGGGCGCCACTGGGGGCTGTGACCGAGCAGGTAAAGCTGGCGGTGTTGACCGTGACCGTCTTGGTCTTGGAGCATTCCGCGCCATCGGCGGTCTGGGCATAGAAGGTGACTTGGAATGCACCAGACGACATCCATTGGTAGCTGCTCAGATTTTGCGTAGAGGCGACTTCATTACCGTCAATCGTCCAGCGATAGGTCGTGACGGTGCGTCCCTGCCGATTACTCACCGAACCGCTGTAGTTCACGGTCTGAAGGAGTAGGGGGCTGGTTGTGCCACTGAAATCGCAGGTGATCGGCTGAAGTTCAACGGTGATACTGGCTTGGGCCGCTTCGGATGTGCCACCGGGGCCAGTCACACGCAGGGTGACAATAAAGGTGCCATTGCTGGCATAGACGTGGCTGGGGTTGCGATCAGTGCTGGTGTTGCCGTCGCCAAAGTCCCATTCCCAATCCGTGATGACACCCGTCGAGGTATCGGTGAAGCTAATCGTATCACCAACACGGGCTGTCAAGGGGATGGCGGTAAAGCTGGCTACGGGAGCTACGTCACCCGATACCACAGGCACGGTCTGGCTGGCGGTTGAACTGGTGTTGTCGTCGCCCACGACCTTAAGACTGACTGTATAGCTGCCATCGCTGGCGTAGACATGGCAAGGGGCTTGTTCATTGCTGACCGGGCTGCCATCGCCAAAATTCCATTCATAGCTGGTGATGGTGCCAGTGCTGGCGTTGTCGAAGCAGACCTGTTTGCCTTCGGGGGTGGTTTCACCGAGGCGATAGCTGAAGATCGCCGCGACCCGATCACCCAATGTCGTAACCAAGACCTGCTTGGTGCGATTGCTGCCGCCGCCGGGGCCGTTGACCGTTAAACTGATGGTATACGTGCCAGCGGTGTCGTAGGTGATGGTATGCGGGCCGGCTTGATTGCTGGTCTGACCGTTGCCAAAGTTCCATTCATAAGTGGTGACTTCGCCGCCCGTTACATTGGCCGTAATCGTGACGGTCAAGGGGGCATTGCCTTCTTGGGGCGTCACGCTGAAATCGGCAATCGGACGTGCCAGTGCAGTCACGGTTTCGATTGAACCCGTCGCCACAGCGGTCAGTGTGCCATTGGAGACGGTCAAGGTCACATTAAATACGCCGACGGTGGTGTATTGATGGGTCGGATTTTGGTCATTGCTGACGGGGCTGCCGTCGCCAAAATCCCATGCCCATGACACCGCGCCAACGCTGGTGTCGGTGAACTGAACGGTGAGGGGTGCTTCGCCGCTACCAGGGCTGGCCGTGAACCCAGCACGGAAGGTTTGGCTGCCACCGCCACTTTGTGTGGCATTGACGCTGCCATTCGCAACCAGATTCCCACGCGGGCTGATGCAGTCCAGCTTAATCGGATACGAACCGGCCACGCTGTAGGTACGGTTGGCGGGGTTAGTGTCGGTGCTGGTGGAGTTATCTTCAAACGTCCACACATAGGAAGCCACATTTTGGCTATTGTTAACAAACTGCACTTCCAACGGCAGGGTATAGGGTGGGCCGGCTTGACCAACCACTACAATATTAAACGCGCACGAAATAGGTGGTAATTGTTCTTCGGTCAGCACCACATCGCTGGTCGCGGTAAGGGTGCGCCCGTCGCTGGTGGTCGCCGTCAAGGTTACGGTATAGGTGCCTGCGTTTAAGTAGGTGTGGGTTGGGCTGGTTTCGGTGCTTCCCGCTGAACCATCACCAAAATTCCAGCTAAAGCCTGCGAAGGTATCACCGCTGCTGGTGTTGGTAAACGTCACCGCGCCGTCTACACCAATGGAGGCCTCAAAGCCTACATTGATAGTCGCGCCAGCCTGACCACCTTCTTCAGTCGGCACTTCGGTGGGCAGAGCAGCAACTTCGGTTGGAGCGGGTTCAGTCGGGGCTTCGGTAGGTACTTCTGTCGGCACTTCGGTGGCGACCTCAGTAGCTACTTCAGTGGGTGCTTCAGTCGGTACGGCCTCTTCGGTTGGGGCTTCTGTGGGGACAACGACTTCGGTGGGGACTTCCGTTGGCACAACTTCCGTCGGCACTTCAGTGGGGACATCTGTCGGCACTACGTTGTCGTCGGGGTTGCAGGGGTCGCCGATACCGTCATTGGCTAGATTCGGACAGGCATCGTCCACATCAAGTACACCATCGCCGTCTTCATCGTGGTTGCAGGGGTCGCCCACTGCATCATTCGGATCGGCAGGACAGGCGTCGTCAATATCCGGTACGCCATCGCTATCCCCATCGGGACAGCCTGCCAAATTGGGATCGCCTGCATCATCCGGGCAGCGATCTGATTCGTCCGCAACCGTATCACCATCGCGGTCACTGCCGCCTGCCGTACCTTGTAGATCGTCATCACCCCCAAAAATGAGCAGGGCACCGACGATAATCAAGACGAGCGCGGCTGCGACGATACCGATTTGTTGGTTGCGAGTTAATTTCCTCCATCGTTCCATAGAAATTCTCCCTAATTTTCAGGTATATGAGAAGCATGGCAAAAACAATGAGGGTTATTGGATAGGTCATTCCTCCTTCTAGCGAGTCACAGGGGGTGTAAAGGTGTCAAGCGGTTCAAAGGAAAAACCGACACGACATCTATTGTGTCGTCCCGGCGATTAAAAAAGCGTTGGGCATTTTGTTAAAAACTTGTTCATGCTCAACGCTTTTTACATTTTTCGTTTTATTGGGCCTCGACGTTCGGGAAGCAGCCCATGTCTATCCACAGAATGTCGTTTTCAGCGGGCTTCTGGAGCTTCAGGTCTTCCCATTCCTTTGGCAATTCCAACTTCTTGGCCTCTTCGTTGGTTACTTTCAGGTAGAGGTACATGCCCGCTTCCATGGGGTCGTCATAGAGACCGAGGCAAGTGCTGATGCCTTCATTAATGTCGAGTTGGCTGATTTCATCCAGCTTATCGGCCTCGACTCCCGTCAGCGCGGCATAGAAGTCATCCAAAACGTTGCTGGCGGTGTTTTCGCTGATGTCCAGTCGCAGCACGTCGGCATCGGTAAAGAAATCGGCGGAGGTGGGGAGGGCATCAATCTTGGCGAAGGCGTCTGTCCATTCCTGCTGTTTTTCTTCGGTCAGTTCAGGGTATTTTTCACCCAGCCATGCCTGTGCTTCGGTTAGGGGCACGCGATAGTACAGTACGGAAGATTTGTCATCTTTGTTTTGGCCGGAACTGCCACTGCCGCCAGCCGTACCAAACAGGGCGAGGTCTTCATCAAGGCTGACCATCACCATGCCCAATAGCAATCCGACGATAAGGCCAGAGATCAGGACAGTTACTTCACGACGGTTGAGTTTCATCGGTTAATTCCTTTCCGCTTGTTGGCTTGCTTAAGTTCTTCATATCTTGTGTCGTGAGGACAGAGCAAAAAGGGTTACGGGAATTTTTTGTCCTCTTAATAAAGTGGCAAGGTTTGATGGGTGCTATTCGTCCCCCTCTCCCTGTGTGGTGGGTGGAATGGGCACGTCTTGGGTATCGCGCAGACGGTGAGCAGTATCGGTCAATTCCTCAAAATAGGGGGTTTCGCTGATGGCCTTGACCTGTTGATCACGGGCCGAGTCGTCGAGTTCAATCCGCATGACTTCGGACTCGTCTTGCGCGGCGATCTCGTTTTCCCGTGCTTGCACACTGTGAACCATCGTCAAAAATGAGGTGATAAGGTTTTCAATATCACATTCGCTGGCGGCAATATCGTTGATGGCGGCTTCATATTCACCTTTGGAAAGCCGATGCACCCACTCCATGACTTTGGTGAGATAGTCGGTGGTATAGCGCACCCGCGAGGCCAACGAACGCATCATCGAAAGGCCGACGCCGGGACGTTCGTAGACAAACGCCAACAGTTGGTCACGACTCAGCATCATCACTTCCGTCGGTTCCGCTGCGGATGCCGACGCTGATCGGGGTTGTTGATCGAGTGGGGAGAGTTCGCCAAAAATCTCACCCGACCCATAATGGCGCAGGGTGAGGGGGTTATGATATTCATCATAGGTAAAAATGCGAATCAGGCCCGACAAAATAATGAACATCTCATTACCGGGATCGCCGCGCTCGAAAATGATCGTGCCGTTGGGATACGAACGACGTTCCATTTTGCTAATCAGCAGTTCGAGTTCGGCCTTGTCTACGCCCTTTAATACATGGGTTTTTTGAAGCTGCTCAATGAGTTCCATGACCAATTTCCTACGGAGAAGGAGTGCGTTCCGCCACGCTTAAGAACAGGTGTAACCCTGCTTTTACACCATGCAGCCACAAATAGCAAATAATGTTGGGAGGGGGAAGTATTAGGGAGACCAAGAAAATAATGCGCCGCGCAAAATCAAAACCCCCCACCGAATTGTTTATCCCGGCCTCATCTCAATAAATTTGTTTATCTATGTCGGGATACTACTCACTTACAGTTTACAATGAATTGAAATTGCCCACAAGTAGGCCATCAAAACTCATTCTATCTAAATGCGACCCAAAAAAAGAAACGCCATACAGGATATGGTCGTCTCTTTCTCGAAAATGGATATAACGAAGATGCAAGGGTGAGGCGTTGCCAGCACCCCTACATCAGTACAGAGTTATCGGGAACAATCAATGGTCGCTTGGGGATCGCTGTTGCCGGGATGCCCAATTTGCTGGTTGGCATACAGGGTGACCTGTCCGCCGCCTGTCCACTCGACGGTCATGCTGGTGCCACCCTCCAAGAGCACAGAACCAGAGGTCAAGAGATTGCCGTCCGCGTCAATGATCCACCATGGGGTGGGTTGTACCATATTGCCTTCACCGGGGTCGCCCGAATTGCTGATAGTGAAAAGTGCTGTCCCATCCGCTGTGCAAACTGCCGTGACATTGAGGCTGGAGCAATCGAGACGATCAGGGTTGTTCTTTTGGCAGCCATAGACGATGGTGCCAGTCGGTTCAGGGGTGGGGGTATTGGTCGGCTCTTCAGTCGGTGTGTCGGTGGGGGTAGCCGTGGGTGTCTCGGTAGGCGGTTCGGTTGGTTTCTCCGTCGGTGTCTCGGTGGGCGTCTCGGTTGGTGTAACCGTCGGCGTCTCAGTCGGAGGCTCGGTGGGTGTTTCAGTTGGTGTCGGTGGCTCAGTTGGCGCTGCGCAGAGATCAGTCGTCAGCGTCCAGACAACGCCTTGATACTCAACGGTCAGCGTCACAGGCTCGAACACACCCGATAGGTAGATTTCGAGGCCAGCAAAGCCAGTACCGGAAGCGTCGAACTGGAAAGTATCTTGTTCCAAAATGTTGCCGAGTGAGTCGGTGACGGTGTAGGTCGCGGGTTCGGTCATCGCGCCGCCGAAGTTGTAGATATAGAGATAGGTGCCACCCATGCCATCGTCATACCAGCAGCGGGTGTCCAATTCCAAAATGGGATCGTTGGGGACATCAGTTGGGGTCTCGGTGACGACGACACCACAGGTTGCCACATATTCGTAGGTGAAACCATGATATTCCAGATAGAGAGTGTGGGTGCCTGTCGCAAAGGTATCAATTTGAACGACGGCATCTGGGCTGCCCGACGGGCCGAGGACAAATGTACCGGAGGTCACGACATCGCCATTCTCATTCACGACGGTGTAGGTGAAGGGGTCGGTTGCGGTATCCCCCAAATTCCACACCAAGAAATAGGTGCCCGGTTGCTCGGTCAAACACACGCTCAAAACATCCCATGTTGGGGCTTGAGGAGTTTCGGTAGGCGTCTCAGTCGGTGTTTCAGTGGGCGTACTGGTGGGCGTCTCGGTAGGTGTTTCGGTTGGAACATCTGTCGGTGTTTCAGTCGGTGTTTCGGTGGGTTTTTCAGTGGGGGTCTCGGTTGGGGTTTCAGTTTCGCCGGGGACACAGGACAGCGTACCCTGCGGCTGGCTGGTGCCGGGGTGACCGATTTGTTGATCGGCATACAGGGTGACGGTGCCGCCACCCGACCACTCAACGGTCATGCTTTCGCCGCCTTTGAGCAGAACGGGGCCACTAGCGAGGACATTGCCGTCTTGATCTACAATACGCCATTCAGTCGCCAGCAGCATATCGCCATCACCCGGTTCACCGGTGTTGGTGATGGTGAAAACGGCCACGCCATCTTCGGCGCGACACACCGCCTTGACTTCCAGACTCGAACAATCTACCCGATCGGGGTTGTTCTTTTGGCAGGCAAGGGTGTTGTTTCGATCTTTTTCTTGGATGCGATTCAGGGTGGTGCGGTTGGTGTCGTCGCGTTGGGCGGCCTCACCGACTCCCCATGTACTGCCTAAAACCAATGTGGTGACTACTATAAAAACCAGCGCGAGATTAAGACCAAACACTCGCTTCCGGTTGACCCGATAAAAATTCATAATACCTCTCCTTGTGATGATTGATTTTGCTGCTTGATGGCGCGGCAATAACAAAGCACCATCAAGACAGCAACTCCTCTGTCACTCGGTATACCGTCAAAAAATTAGGAACATTACGGGTGGTTATAGGATTTTAACGAAACCTCAATGCTTTAGTACCGGGGTCTTATTAGGAGAGCTATAACGGGGGCGTTTAAAAATTGGCCGACAAGCAGGCAATCTGGCTTTATTTAGCGCTGGATGACGGTGCCTTGCATGATGGCGATCACCTTATTTACATCTTTGGTATATGCCGTCACTTCGGCAGCACAAACGGTCAACGTGCGTCCGGCGCGAATGACCCGACCCACTGCGATTAATTTGTCACCGACTGCCGGGGACAGCAAATTCACCTTAAATTCGACGGCCAGTACATCTTGATCGGCAGGAACGAGTGTCGAGGCGGCGTATCCACAGGCGCTGTCGGCGATCATCGTCACCACTCCACCGTGTAAAAAGCCGTTTTGCTGACACAGATCAGCGCGAAACGGCAGTTCAATCGCCACCAACCCCGGCTCTACCCGCGTCATAGCTGCCCCAATAGTGTGCATCATCGTCTGGCGGTTGAAATTTTCACGCACACGGTCAGCAAAGTGGGGATCGAGGGGCGTGAAGTCGGCCATTGGGTTTACTCCGGCTGATAGGGATATGCGCTGATATTGCCCACAAAACCGGGCAAGTCATCATGCCCCAATAGTTGGCGAATGGCCTGTGATTCTCCCAGATGATACCAGTAGTGGTAAATCATCCGCAGTGGGCGTGTGCCAATATTTTCACCCGTCGGGGCGTTGGGGGCTATCCATGTCCCCTGCAAAAGTTCGGGTGTCAGTGTATCCAGATAGGCATCAGCGGCAAGGGTCACGGTGTACCATGCCTGCCACATGGCGTCAAGGGGTGGGGTGCTTTGCGGCGCACCGTATCCATATTGATGTAGTTCAGGGATAAGGACTTTGCCCTGAGACCGTTCTACCCAATACAACTGCTCATGCCAAGCTAGATGCCCGACAATCCAACTGAGGGAATTCATCGGGCCAAAATGACGACTGGCATCCTCCGCTGAGACGCCTTCATATGCCCGCACCAATTCACTGCGGGTAAAACGGAGTTGGGCAACCAGTAGGTGGGTCATGACTGGGTATCCTATCGCAGAATCGAGGCCAAACGCCGTACCCCTTCTTTGATACGGTCTTCGGGCTGATTGGAGAAGTTCAAGCGCAGGGTGTTGGGCTGTTTCTCAACGGCAAAGAAGCCATTCCCCGGCACAAAGGCCACTTGATTTTCCAACGCGACAGGCAGCAGGCTTTCGGTGTTCATGCCCTCTGGCAGTTTGACCCAAAGGAACAACCCGCCGTCTGGCACAGCCCATTCCGCACGCCCCGCAAAATGTTCATTTAAGGCCGCGTCCATGACATCCCGCCGCCGATGATAGAGGGAAATCAAATTGGGCAGGTTGCGTTCAATCGTCTTTTCGGTGATGAGCCGCTCCACGATCATCTGATTTAGCATCGAAGTGTGCAGATCAAAACCCTGTTTGGCAATCACCATCGCGCGGATGACCGGGGCGGGGGCAATCGCATATCCCACGCGCAGCCCCGGCATCAAGGTTTTGGAGAATGTGCCGAGATGAATGACCCGTCCCCGATGATTCCATTCACTGCCGAGCATCTGTCCCTCGATTTCGATCAAACCGGGGATGTCGTGACCCGTATAGCGTAAAGCGCGGTAGGGGTCATCTTCAATCAGGGCCATGTCCAGCCGATGTGCCGTCTCAATCAAGGCTTCGCGGCGCGGATGGGAGAGGGTCACGCCTGTTGGATTTTGGAAATTGACCACTGAATAGGCGAATTTGGCTGAACCATGCCGTTCGGTCAGGTCGTCCACGCTTTCAACGATCAAGCCGTCGTGATCCATTGGCATCGTTAAATAATGTGGTTGGCAGCCAAACCATGCCGACATCGCGCCGACGTAGGTGGGGGATTCGACCATCACGCGGTCATGCGGCTCCAAAAAGATCCGTCCAATCAAATCCAAGCCTTGCTGTGCCCCGCTGGTAATCAAGATATTTTCGATGCCGATGTTGACCCCGCGTGCCTGCCACTGCGCGATAAGAGCTTCACGCAAAGGGCGGTAGCCTTCGGTTGGGCCATATTGCAGCGCCGAACGGCCTTCGGTTGCCAAAATGTCATCAGCAGCGACGGCGGCTTCTTCGACGGCAAACACTTCCGGGGCGGGGAGGCCACCAGCAAATGAAATCGTCTGGCTGCCAATTACCGAGAGTAGATCGCGGATGGCACTGCCTTTGTTTTGGCGGGTGCTTTCGGCGAAACGCAGCGACCAATCGGGGGTGTGCAAATCAAGGGCTGGAATGGTGGACACCGCTAAATTCCTCTATGTAAGCTATGGATCGGAAAGATAGTAGAGTAGCGCACTTGCCCCGATTGGTCAAAGCCTACTGGGAAATTTGCTATACAGCGGTTGACCCGTATTTCCAGCTAGATTCAGCACGGCGGCTTCAGCCCCGTGTACTAATGGAATGGGTCAACCTACTTGAAAATCGCCAGAGGCTTGCGGCAATTTTGAACCGGGCAAATCACTACTGACATAATGCTGTCACACATCGCCTGTATCCTAAAAATGAACCGATCAACCAACAGGAGAGCAGAACATGAACCTCGGATTTGTGGTGTTATACGTGCGGGATATGGCGAAATCCAAAGCCTTCTATATCGAAGTCTTGGGCATGTCGGTCATCGAAGCGATTTCCAGCCCGACCTTCGTGTCTCTCCGGCCCAGCGGCGGTTCCATTGTGGCCCTGCAAGACAAGGCGGCGGCGAAATTCCCACCGCGTTTTGAAGAACACCCCGGTACTATCGAACTCAGTTTTGAGGCCGATGACGTGGACGGCACATGGGCACGGTGGAAGGAACAGGGTGTCGAAATCATCGCCGACCCGGTAGATTTACCGTTTGGGCGCTATTTCATGGCAAAAGACCCCGATGGTCACTATCTCTCCGTCTATCGTTTCAATCGGTAAGCACAATCCACGCCAAACAAAACGGCTGAACACGGTCATGTTTCGTAGGAGGTGGCCCAGTGCCATCCCGCATTTCAAATTATGACCGGGCGAGCACGGCGACTCGCCCCTACCAAACTTATCTCATGCGTGTAATTCCAGACGACCCGCCTGCTGCAAAATCCGCGCCGCCTGTAGCGAGACCCACCGATGAATCTCCTCCGCATCGCCCAATTGTTTATAGGTACGCTGGCGATAGGGATTGTGTCCATGCCAATGGCCGTCCTCACGTTGGAGTTGTTCCAGCCAATCGAGTGCGGGTTTTGCGCTGGGGTGGTTCAAAACATCGAGATCAGCCAGCACCCGCAGTGTAAATAAGATGTCTACCTGATAGAAGAGTGGAAAACTCAGATCAAACCACAGAGGATGTATTTTGCCATTTTCAGGAACGGGATAATTGGCCTCGACCAGTGAATGGTTATCGAGCAAAAACGTGATGCCTGTTTCAATGGCTTGGCTGATTTCGGGCGTTCTTTGGGTCAGGGGGATTGCTCCTAGTCCCCATAAGCTCCGCACAATCCCCCATGCACATGGCAATCCGCCATTATGGTTACACACCCCGCGTCGTGTCGTGACTTCCTGAATCAGAAATTGGATGACGGATTGAAGTTCATCAATCCTGCCTGCATAGGCTACATACTGCAACATATCACCCCAAAAACAGGCAAGACCGGGACGCTCCTTTTGCAGCCATGACGGGGATTTGGTTTCTGTTGCATTTAACATATGCTCCGCGCCGCGCTGAAAACGGGGATCGCTTGGCTCAACACTGAGTTCAGCCAGCAGCAGCATACTCCAATGCGAACTGATGTATTTGGGTGTGTAGAAACTTTTATCAATCTTCCAATGACCCGCCTCGGTTTGACGACCCAAAATCGCTGGGACAGGGCCAGTTTCCATAATGGCGTGTTTGGCTTGGATAACATCGGGGTGATCTTCGTGGAGGCCCATTAAGTGGGTATAGGCTTGATACCGAATGGACGGAATCGAGGATTCCAATAACCAACTCATGAACGCCTGATTGACCATCACTGAATCATCTCCTCGCTCATTTGTTCGATGATTGGATTATAAATCGCTGGTTTCGTAGGGACAATGACATTCGTCCAAAGTTACGGTGCAAACTCACTACATGCGTGGGCAATGGTTGAGGGGTATAAATGGGGGAATGGGTCAGTGATTCTTACGAGTTCATTGAATATGATGTTCAACAAAAACTTTGAATACTACTTATCCTTGCGTTACGAAATTGTGCTAAAGCCCGAAGCGGATGGGTGGAGCGCCTCGATTCCTGAACTTCCCGGCTGTATTGGCGCGGGAGATACTATTGCCGAAGCATTGGAAATGTTACAGGACGCCAAACATAGTTGGATGGAAGCCTCCCTGCTGAAGGACTTGCCCATTCCTGAACCCAGCAATAATTACAGCGATTCTCATAATGGTTGACCCCTATTTCCAGCTAAATTCAGCACGGTGGCTTCAGCCCCGTGTGAAATAGGCTTGAAAACCGCTGTAAAAGGGCCGACCTTCCCCAGATCGGCCCTCATTCTGATTAGGCAGTTTCCAACGTCAGCGGAGTGGGTTGTTTGCCATCTATATCGGTGAATCCATAATCCAGCGCTAATTGTGCGATGACCAAGACCTGCCCCGTTTTCGTCATGATGTCGGGATCAGCCGCCAGATGTGCCACTGCCCGCCCTGCAAATTGAGGCGACTCCGAGTTGCTAAGATCGAAAAACTGCGCCGCCCCCATCACGCTTTCCGTCCGAACCAAACCCGGATAGAGGCAGACGGCAGCAACATTGTGCGGTTGTAGATTATGGGCCATGTCGCGGGCCATGCGGTCAGTGGCAGTCTTGGCGACGCCATAACTGACGTTGTTCATAAATTTCTGCCCCGCCCAATACGAAATATTGACGATCAGGCCGTTTTTCTGCTCAATCATGACCCGCGCCGCATGTTGACTGGCGGTGTAGTGGGCACGTACCCCCGCCGAAAACATCTTGTCCCACATCTCGATAGGCTGCTGCCAGAAGGGGGCGAACCATGTTTCCCCGCCGTTTGTTTCCCCGAAAATCTCATAGCCGCCCCACACATTATTGACCAAGACATCTATCCGGCCCTGTTCGCGCATCACCTGTTCAAATAGTGCCGCGACCTGTTTGTCATCGGTGTGATCACACTGCACCGCGATACACGTCCCGGCGAGTTCATTGGCTTCCTTGGCTGCTTGGTGAAGATTACCCGGCAGCCAATGCGTGCCCTCAACGACGGTGCGGCCTGTAATGTAGACCGTCGCGCCTGCCTCGCTCAGTCCCCATGCAATTCCCTTGCCAACTCCTCGACTTGCCCCGGTGACAATTGCTACCTTGCCCTTCAAATCTGGCATTGCTGCTCTCCTTATATAGTATGTGTCCGCCAGTGATGACCCCAGCATACGTCAAAGTCCTATCCAAAAAATCCCCATTTGTTGGCATGTTTAAACGGCTTGCGGTAGAATATTCTTATCGTTAAATAAGGGTTTTCGCGCCGTCACCTCCCCAACAGCCTTTTCCGAATATAATCCCCAACCATACATTTTCTCAGAATTTCTTACGAACCTTTGTCCACCGCGCCCGTTATTTTGGGTGGATACGCTGATGATTATCAAGGAGTCAAAGCATGTTGCGTAGGACACTATTGGGATTGAGTGTGTGTGTTACCGTGTTGACTGGGGCAGTGTGGTCGAGCCGCACCCACGCCCAATCGCCAGACGAACGCCCAGCCGGGGAGACACGGGTGGATGAATTTGGCATCGAACAGGTGTGGGTTCCGGCGGGTTGTTTTATGCGTGGCACAACCGAAGAAGCCGCCGAAATGATTGACCGTCCATTCTGGGCCGCGCGTGAATTTCGCAGCGAACGCCCCGCCCATGAAGTTTGTCTGAGTCGGGGCTATTGGATTGATAAAACCGAAGTTACCAACGCCGCTTTTGATGCCTTTGTCGAGGCAGGCGGTTATGAAAATGAGGCCTTATGGTCAACCGAAGGATGGGCGTGGCGTACACACCCGCTGACCGAAACCCCTCTGCCACTCGCCTGTGATGGTGAGCAGACCCCCGAACAGCCGCGCACCTGCATTACGTGGTATGAAGCTGAAGCCTATGCCACATGGCGGGGTGGACGCCTGCCCACCGAGGCCGAATGGGAATATGCCGCGCGTGGGCCGGAATCGCTAACCTATCCTTGGGGCAACGAATTTGATGAATTGTTGTTGAACATGGTTGGGGCGACTCATTCAGTGGCAGTCGGCAGCTATCCCGATGGCGCGAGTTGGGTTGGGGCGCTCGATATGGCAGGGAACGCGATGGAGTGGGTGCAGGACTGGCTAGACTTTAAGTATTACGACTTGATGGAGCGCGACGACCCCCAAGGCCCAGAAAATGGCGACATCAAGATTGAAAAAGGCGGCTGGTGGGGTGCTGATCCATTCACCGCCCGCAGCGCCTATCGCCATTTTGAAGACCCGCCGCACTATGAAGATCATCATATCGGCTTCCGCATTGTGTCAGTAGATTCCACCGAACAGCCATAGGGGACATGGCTCAACGGAGGGGTGGGGGGATTATGCCTCTGCCCCTTCTTCAATCTCGGTGCTCTCATTCTGATTCTGCTCCCGCCGTGCCAAGACCTCTTGAATATACTGGTCACCCCAATCGCGCATCAACATAATAATCGGCTTAAGGCTTGCCCCAAATTCGGTCAGTGAATACTCCACTTTGGGCGGTACTTCGGCATACACCTTACGATGAATCACCCCGTCGCGCTCTAGTTCGCGTAATTGATTGGTCAACATGCGATGGGTAATGCTGGGCATTAGACGTTTTAACTCTCCAAAACGGCGCGTCTGCCCCAATAAATAAAACAGAATCGTGCCTTTCCACTTGCCGCCAATTACATCCATCGTCGCTTCAACGCTGCAACTAAAAACCCCGTAGGTGGATGTCATATCCCCGCCTCCATCCAATAGTATCGTTTTCGATACTATATACAAAAAATGTGCATACTTTTAATGATAGCGCATATTGCCTACAATGAAAGTCAGATAATCGAAACGAAATTCGGCTGGATTATGGGTGTTTCGCTCCAACAATGGGTTTAAACCCATTGTTCCAAAAACCCATTAATTACCCGAATTCGGTATAAATTTTTAGGGAGGCCGTATCAATGAAAGCAGTCCAGTATCATCAATTTGGCGACCCCGATGTGTTGGTTTATGAGGACGCACCAAAGCCCATTCCAGCCGAAGGGGAGGCGTTGGTTCGGGTTTATGCCGCTGGCGTCAATCCAGCCGATTGGAAACGCCGTCGAGGTCGCACACCGCCTGAACATGCCATTTTCCCAATGATACCGGGTTGGGATATGTCGGGGGTGGTCGAGGAAATCAACGCGCCGCAATCTGATCTCAAAATTGGCGATGCGGTCTACGGCATGATCCGCTTTCCGAATCCGGGGTTAACCTATGCCGAATATGTCGCCGCACCGTTGGAAGATTTGGCGTTGAAACCGCATAATTTGACCCATGTTGAAGCGGCGGCAGTTCCTTTGGCGGCACTCACCGTCTGGCAGGCGCTGTTTGATGTGGCGGGGTTGCAGGCCGGCCAGCGCGTGTTGATCCAAGCAGCGGCGGGTGGTGTGGGCCATCTGGCGGTACAGATTGCCAAACAACATGGCGCATACGTCATCGGGACGGCTTCGGCACATAACACCGATTTTGTTCGTCAATTGGGCGCGGATGAGGTGATTGATTACACATCAACCCCGCTGCATGAAGCCGTGCATGGGGTGGATGTCATTCTGGATTCGCTTGGGGGTGCAATCCTAGCCGATTCGCTGCGACTATTGAATCCCGGTGGCATCGCCGTCTCGATTGTGGATTGGAATCCTCCTGTCGAATTAGCCCAACAAATGGGGGTGCGTGTCCAGTCGCATTTGGTGAAATTGCATCAAGCCCAATTGGTCGAAATCACCCGGCTGATTGAAGCAGGCAAGCTGACCCCTTACGTGAGTATGGTGCTGCCCTTAGCCCAAGCACGCCAGTCGCACGAGATGCTTGAAGGCAAACACACACGTGGCAAAATCATCTTAGACACCCTCGCCTAATCGCCCCTATTTTCAACCTAAAAACGTACAAGGTCATCACTCTGTTGGCCTTGTATTTATGAATTTTGTAGAAATTTCCGAAACAAAAAACCTAATGCGTGACTTTTTTTGCGCAATTACGGTTTTCCACTATGATGGATATGGGGGGCTGAACCAACCCCGAAAAATATTCACCTCACCCGACACTCTTTGACACGGAAATGCGACAAAAAAGAAGACCTAATGGTGCAATCGTTGTCGTAGCAAAGGAGTATGTGCTATTGAGGACGGGCGGAAGTGACCCATTTACGTATATTTTTAGCCGAAGGAGTCTAGTTCAATGGAGCAATGGAAGAAGTTAAGCCAACAGCAGCAAATTGCCATTATCGCAGTGGCACTTGTGCTGATCGTGGTTGGCGCGCTGCTGATCTTTAGCGGCGGCGACGACGACCTCGCTGGCACTGCTGGTGGCAATGACCGCGATGAAGATGGAATCGTAGATGATCGGGACGCTTGCCCGGATGAAGCGGGTGCGGAATCCGCGCAAGGTTGCCCTGATGCGGATGGTGACGGTGTTAAGGATGCCGACGATGCGTGTCCTGCCGTTGCCAATTATGAACCCGATGGCATTGGCGACCCCTGCAATGCCGATGATAATGCCCAACCCACTGAAGCCGTGCCAACTGAAGAAGGTGGCGGTGGTGAAGGTGGTGAGCCAACCGAGGCCGTACCCACCGAAGTCGTAACTGAGGCCGTGCCTACCGAAGTGGTAACTGAGGCCGTACCCACCGAAGTGGTGACTGAAGCAGTCCCAACCGAAGTTGTAACCGAAGCCGTGCCAACCGAAGAAGGTGGCGGTCAGGGTCAGCCCAATGACGGACGCCCGGATCGTTCCAGCCTCGAAGTAACAGGTCAATGCGTGGACGGCATTGCACGTTTCCGCATCTATAACACGGGTGAGCCGGGTAATGGCGATATGGTATCCCCAACGGCCTATCGTTTAATTGACGTGGCGACGGGTACTGTCCTCCAAAGTGGCCCTGTTCAACTGCTTGGCAACGGTGAGATGATTATCGAATGGTCAGGCGGTGGTGAAGTTCGTTTGGAAGCCGATCAACAGGTTGGACACCCCGGCAACAGTCGGCCCAATGCTGTTTTGAACTGCGGTTCGCCGACAGAAGCTCCTACCGAAGCTCCCACTGAAGTGCCAACCGAACAACCCACCGAAGCTCCAACTGAAGAACCTACCGAAGAGCCAACTGAGGAACCCACTGAAGTTCCGACTGAAGAGCCTACGGAAGAACCTACCGAGGTTCCAACCGAAGAGCCAACCGAGGAACCTACTGAAGTTCCAACTGAGGTTCCCACCGAAGTGCCTACTGAAGTTCCAACCGAAGAACCCACTGAAGAACCTACCGAGCCGCCCACCGAAGTGAACCTGTTCCTGAGCGGTCACTGTAAGTATGGTGAAGAAGGCTATGAGAACTTCTTTGGCTCCTACTTTATCATCATCAATAACAGCCAAGTGGATGTTGATGTTGACTATCTGGTGACGAATTCTAGCAACACGATGATTGCTTCAGGTCGGGCCTACATTTTGGCGCTGGGTGCTCCCAATTTCGGCAACACCTTTGAAATCTTCCTCGCCAATATCTACGGCCCGCTGACCCTCACAGTGGATGGTGGACGCTACAGCTATTCTGAAAATTGCCAACCGCCCGAACAACCCACTGAGGAACCGACTGAAATCCCAACGGAAATTCCGACGGAAGAACCCACTGAACAACCCACCGAACCCCCGTTGGGCTGCCAAACCAATAATCCAGACCGCCTCGACTGCTCCAGCTTGGAAGTGACGGGTGTCTGCGAAGCCAATGAAGCCGTCTTCACTATCACCAACACGGGTGAACCGGGTGATGGCGACATGCGTGCGCCAACCCAATGGCGCTTGATTGATGTGGCGACCAATACCATTATCTGGACGGGTGAAGTCAACCTCCCCGGTGGTGGCACAATGGAAATTCGCTGGCCCGGTGGTAGTGAAGTTCGCTTGGAAGCCGATCAACAGATTGGTCATCCCGGCAGCAGCAATCCTAATGCGGTATTAAGCTGCGGTGAACCCACTGAAGTACCCACTGAAGAGCCAACGGAAGAACCCACCGAAGTACCCACTGAGGTTCCAACCGAAGAACCTACTGAAGAGCCGACGGAAGAACCCGTAGAGCCAGTCCTCACAGCAGACGGCTATTGTAAGGAAGAAGAAAACTTCACTGGCGCGTACTTCATCCTCACCAATCTCGGTGGCCCAATGACAACTGTGCTGACGTATGTTGTCACCGATGGCGATGGCAATGTGCTGCAAACAGGCCCCGTGTTCTTGGGTGAGGCGGGTTCGCCGAACTTTGGCAACACGCTGGAAATCCATATCCCGAATTTCTATGGTGAAATCACCCTTGAGATTCCCGACGCCGAGATAGAAATTACCTATACCTGCGTTGAACCCACCGAAGAACCTACGGAAGAACCGACTGAACAACCGACGGAAGAGCCAACCGAACAACCCACTGAAGAACCCAATCCGCCTCAAATTGAAGCCGTCGGGTTGTGCAAGGAAGACGGTTCTGGTGTCTACTTCCAGATCACCAACAATGGTGGTGATATGCCCAAACCTTTGGCATACACGGTCTTGAGTGATTTCCTCGGCTCCAATGTTGACCAAAGTCAGTTCCAACTGGGTGCGGGTGGTTCACTACCGCTCTACTATCCCTATGTACCGGGTACTCTGACCCTCACCATCGGCGATAACGAAATTGTTGTCACCTCGATTTGTATCGAGCCAACCGAAGAACCTACTGAAGTACCAACCGAAGTGCCGACTGAGGTTCCGACTGAAGTGCCCACTGAAATCCCGACTGAACAACCCACTGAAGTTCCGACGGAAGTGCCCACCGAAACGCCAGCACCAACCGAGCCTCCAACTGAGGTTCCAACCGAAGTGCCCACTGAAATCCCGACTGAGGAACCCAAGCCTGAGTGCGGTTACACCATCGAAGATGCCAACGGCTTCCCGATTGTGGTGATGACCAATCCTGAAATGTGCTCCAACGAAGAACTGCCCAAGAACTGGACGCCACTGGAAAATACTCCGGCGGTCTGCCCTGACTGGTTGGTCTATCACACCAATCAAACCGGCGACTGGGAAGTGTTCCGTCTCGGCGAACTACCCGACAGCCCCGGCGCTGATCCAAACCTGTCGAAGGGTGTTGGCCCACGTGTTTATGACATGGCCCCAACCCGCTCACCCAATGCCAAGTACATTGCCTTTGCCTCCAACCGTGATGGCAACTGGGAAATCTATGTTGGCACGGCGGATGGCACCTTCCAACAGCGCGTGACCTATACGCCTAACGCCATTGATGTTGACCCGATGTGGTCGCCCGATGGTGGCAGCATCGTCTATGAATCTGCGCGTGATGGCAATTGGGAACTATATGTGGTGGATATTGCGACAGGTGTGGAAACGCGCTTGACCGATAACCCCGCCAACGACATCAATGCCTTCTGGCATCCCGATGGCAGCAAGGTTCTCTTCCAGAGTGACCGCGACGGTGGAATCTGGCAACTTTATGAATTGACCATTGCGACAGGTGATGTCGTGAAGTTGAGCGATGGCCTCGGCTACGACCATGATGCTTCGTACTCCTTCGATGGCACCAAGATCGTATTCCGTTCGTATCGTGACGGTGCGCAGACCAGCGCGGTTTACATGATGAATGCTGACGGCACCAACGTCCAACTGGTTTCGGATGTGGCGGGCGACGCGACCAACGCGGTGTTCTCACCCGGCGACGAAGTGATCGCTTACCAATCCGACGTGGATGGCGACCTCGACATCTACATCTATGAACTCAGCAGCGGCAAGACCCGCCTGTTGACTGACAATGCTATTCCAGACTATGCCCCCACGTGGTATTGCGAATCCACCACCATCGTCTGGACATCCGATGTGACGGGTGACCCGAACATCTTCTCAGTGGAATCACTGCCGATTGACGCGCCCGCCCTCAAGGTGGAAACGGAAGCCGCGCAGTTGACCACCGACCCGAACGCCGATCAGTATCCGCAAAACGCCCCGGCAGAAGAAAATGCCAGCCGTCAGCGGTCACTCCCCTCGGCAGAGAAATAGTCTATCTCGCTAGGTTGGGGGGATGAAAAGTCCCTCCACCTCCATCGAAATACTGCGAAATTCATAGGCCGTCCTTGACAAACTCAGGGGCGGCCTTTTGATTTCAATAATTCGATAACCTCAATTTCTGCGCCAGCTGGTGACTCCAACGACGGTAATGCGTTCATCAATTCCGGTTTGGCTGTAAATAGGCGGGGTGTTCCAATCGAGATTATTGCGATAATAAAAACTTCCACTTGGGCAATATAACCCAAAACTGTCAGTGCCATTTATATCAGTGCTGTCATTCACATTGTCGGTGTCCCAATCACCTACCACAAAATGCGAGCTACCTGCACATGGGTCTGGAAAATATTGGGCGCTGGCAAAAGCCGAAGATATGGTGGTAGGCGGAGTATTGGTAAAAGCAATTCGGTCACTACGCCTCACTGCGATTGTGTCAATCCAATCTGCTTGCCCAAGATTGCTTGGGTTGTCGAATCTCCCGAAATCACCAGCCTCAAATTCAAATGGCCCGCTAAACCCTTGTGAATCAGGCAGCAAGACGCTTAACCATTGATAGGTTTTAGGGGGATTGGGTACTGAGAAATCGCATGTGAAATACATGGCGAACGCTACCCCATACGGTGGAAAGTTCCCGCTATCCACAACTCCTACGCAATCATGCCCAACTGAGGCATCAAATCTTCCCGCAACTGCGAAATTTCCCACTACTCCTGAAAGTAACCCGAACCAAGTCCCTTGCCAAACAGCTTGCCCAACGCCGTTTACTGTTCCGGTGATATTGGTGGTATAAAAAACACCGTTTGGCGCATAAAAACCCGGCGTGTCATCCCCATCGCCGTCCCAATCACCCATAACCCATTGAGTTGTATTCGCAACCCCTGCCGGATACCCAATAGGATAAGTCGCATAATTGACAATAGATGGCGAGTCCAATTGGGTATCAATGAGATTGGCATATACAATGATATTGGGGAGGGCTGTACCATACAGACTGCTTGCATTCCCATTACCTGCCCCAAACAGAGCCAATGTATCGCCTGCTTCAACGGGGTTATTGGTGGCCGACGCACTAATCCAAAGGTGCAAACCGCTGGGATTAATAAGCGACGTCCAAGTATTGGCGACCATTATGTAATAAGAGATACCTGTGTCTGCCGTGAAGTTTACGGCTGACGTGATATTGAACATAGAGATTTCATCATTACAAGTCACTAAACTGAGACTGCCTAAACTCCCTGTATAGACACCAATTACTGGATCATACGTGCTATCGGTGGTGCTAATTGCCATTCTTTGGGGTGATCCATTATTGATATATTGAAACCATACAGTGTTGTTGATGCCAGTTTTTCCGCATAGTTGACTTCCGACGGGGTCAGTCGGGCTGGTAGTTGCTCCAAATGGGTCTTGGATATACTCGACGGGTACACCTGCGGCAACATAAGGAATGAGATGACCTGGAAACAAATCGTTATGAGGCGGTGGCGTAGCACTATATGGATTTTGACCATCGGGCAGAATGCTGGATACCCCTGTGAAGGCATTAATTCGAACCAAAGGAAACGGCATCAGATTACC
Organism: Anaerolineae bacterium; assembly: GCA_019913005.1. Classification (GTDB taxonomy): domain Bacteria; phylum Chloroflexota; class Anaerolineae; order Aggregatilineales; family J027; genus CFX10. The sequence continues at coordinate 90,927 of JAIOHL010000250.1, forward strand.
ATTGGAATCTGTTGTACTTGCAGCCCCAAAGCGCATAGCGTCTCTAAATGGGGATGTTTGGGTCGGCGGAGTTCCTGTCAAAGTATCACTTAGTGGGTTTTCAGCAGCCTGCTGGACAAGTAACCCAACCGCTGAAGCATGGGCAGTAGCATGAGATGTACCTAAACTTGAAATATTGCTACCCCCGTTATTCGGGGCAACAATCCTTGCGCCGGGTGCCAGCATATCAGGCTTACCTATGCTGGTGATTCTATTCGTAAAACAAGTAATGGTGCTATCGCTTGTGTTATTGTCAAAACAACTGGGAAATGGCACACCGTATTGATCGTAAGCACCTGTATCGGGTTCACGGGATAAGGGGCCGTCATAAGTAGCACCAACGGCAATCACATTTTCAATGCAAGCCGGGGCAGTAATTCCCGATGTACTACCATTATTACCACTCGCCGCGAAGGCGATAATCCCTTGTGAATGAATGTTGGACTCCTCCGCTAGCGACAAGCGATAAATTTGGATATAAGGGATTGGAGTTGCAAGTTGAAGTAAAGAGGGCATGTTGAAAAAGGGAGAAACTCATATTCACAACATGAACCGAATAGGTTAAATTTGGGGTGATGTAAATATGGTTTAAGGCTTGAGCAACGTCTATTTCGGTATCTGCATGGATAGCAACTATTTTTGCATCTGGAGCCACCCCAACTCTCACCGTCCCTACTGGGGAGGTGACTCCATTAGATGTAATGATACCCGCCATCTGAGTACCGTGCCCAATTGCATCTTGGGCAGTATTTTGGGATGTACAAAGACCGAATGTACTGAAGCACGCCTGATATATTATGTCATCACTCAAATCAGGATGATCTATATCAACCCCAGTGTCTATGACTGCGACAACCATCCCCTCTCCGGTAATGCCGTAGTATGATTGAACTAAATCAGCTTGGATTGCGGGAACACTTTGGCCTAAAGCAGGTTGAATGGGTTGACATGCGACCCCAACGGAGATTACTAAGGGATTAGCTTGTAACTCAAGAAGTGCGTTTAGGTCAGCGTAACCCGCAAGACCCGGTATACTTTCATATTTATAGATGATTTCGAAATTACCTACCTGCAAACTGTCTAAAACTTGATTTTGTACTTGGGTGATAAGTCCTAGATTTCTGAATTGGTTAGCTCCCCTGCTCGAAATCGGCTCAGGGTCTTGCAAGACGACAGCAACACATGTTCGTTCGTTGGTTTGTGCTGCTTCAAGTAGTCCTTCTGCCAGTTTATTCTCATTCACAATCATGACTTGTTTCGTGTCACGTGCGACCCGAAACGCATCAATCCCAATGACTCCACCCTCTTGTGCATAGACCCGTAAGGTATGCAGGCCGTCATCCAAATAGTCTACTACCGTGCGTTCTTGATATTGGGTGGCTTGGTCGGCAGTTATCACCGTTCGCAGGACCGTGTGGTCAACATCCACCGCCAGCGTCCCCAAATTGGTGCCAGTGATGTAAATCACCTCCACCCGCGACCCAACAAAGGTCAAGATCAAGACATCATCGGGGCTGCCACTGCTGTACAGATAGCTGCCACTGCTGGCGGACTTGGTTTCTTGTGCTGTCCAACTGCCTGCCCGCTCAACCACCACGTCATCGGATTCGACCAGTGTCCCTCCTGAATTTTGACGAGCGGATTTCACTTCATCGGCATCCGATATACTGCGGATATAGCCAATGGCGACAACTAGTAGTACAAGGACAACAAGGAATGTAAGACCGATCTTAAAATTTAGCTTTTTGAACATATTGCATTTCCCCTCCACGCTACTATTTGGATTTAAAATTACCCCCCCCGTTAATCATATTATACCGCGTACCGGATTTTGTACGACTATTCATTTTGGGAGCAAGAAAAACGTAGGATTAGCGGCGTCGGGTCAGAATTGCCGTAGCTTCGATTTCCGCAGCATCAATGGCTTAAAAATGGCACACTCTAGCCACGCAGATGACGTTCAATCGCCTCGAACGACAAATGCTGACCGACGAGATCACTATAATAGGCCTCCACGATTTTGCCGTCCGGCCCAATCAGAAAATCGGCGGGCATTCGATAGAAGTTGCTGCCCGGTTCAGGCGTTAACCTGAATCCATGCTCGGCGGCTTCTTGGATACGCTGCTGTCCCAATGGATCGGCCATTGTTGCGTTGACCTTTTCCTCTGAAACCTCCACCCCATACAGTTGATAAAGGGCCGCTGTTGGGTCGGCGATAATGGGGAACGGGGCATCCTGCTTGCCGACATATTCCAAGATGCTGCTGTGTGGCGATTCGAACACCGCCAACATTTCCAAACCCTGTGCATGATAGGTCGGATATTTTTCAATTAATTGATGCACGCGCAGATTACACAGCGCACATGCCCCGTTGCGAAAAAAGGACAGCAGCAGGGGTTTACCACGATAGTGCTTTAGGTCAATCATTTCACCAGTGGTAGCCTCAGTTCTAAAATCGGGGGCGGTGCTGCCAACCGTGAGACGCACGTTGATTTCGGGTACAATGGTCATAATCGGTCTCCTCTAATTAGTCAGGTAACTTGTCTATCTGGATAATGGTAAGGCTGCCTGTCTAAGTTGTCAACTAGGAAAATGCTGCCATGCCACCCAGCCAGAGCGAAATTCAGGAAGCCCGCAACACCAATATTGGTCGTCTATTCATCCGTGCCCACCGCGACTTTCAACTCCGCAGCATCGAAAAATTGCAGGCACTTGGTTATCAGGACATCTCCACCACCCACGCAACGGTGCTCATGTATATTGACCTCAAGGGGACTCGGATTATCACGCTTGCTGAACGGGCAGGTATGACCAAACAATCAATGGGGCAGTTGGTAGGGGAGTTGGAAGCGGGGGGGTATGTCCAACGGATGCCCGACCCCGACGATAAACGGGCCGTCTTGGTACAGTTTACCGAATCGGGCCAACGATTTTTGCAGGATGCCTATCATATCAAACAGGCGATTGAGGCCGAATATATCGCGCTGTTAGGCGAAGATGGTTTTCTGGTGCTGCGCGATTTGTTGGCCCGCCTGCTTGAAACCAGCGTGCGTGAACCAATTGAATGATTACCCCTGCTGTACCCAATTAGGCCGTCATAATAGACCGTTCCACCGAAACAGGGGACTTTTCCTCTAGGCGTCTTAGAATATAATCTGTTAGAAGTGTAAATCTCATAGGATAGGCAAGGGTGCGATGTACACATCAATCAAACGCTTCGACATTCGGGTAAGCATGGTGTACGCGACCATTGCAACGTTGTGGATTATCTTATCGGATAGCTTCTTAGCCCTCTTTCTGAATGGTAATGTCACCAAACTGGCGGGCTTTAGTATTTTGAAGGGCTTGGGATTTGTCGCGGTTACGGCGACGGCGCTTTATGGGGTACTGCACACTGAGCTACTCAAACGCGACAGGATAGATCGTGCGCTCCAAGAGGACATCTTGGAACGAAACAAGACCCTAGATGCGCTGCGCCAATCTGAAAGCCGTTTTAGTACCATCTTTCATCGCAGCCCAGTGCCAATTGTTATCACCCATCTTGAAGATGCAGCTATTGTGGATGCCAACGACGCCTTAGCCAAGATGCTGGGTTACGAACGACATGATCTCATTGCAAAAACAACACCCGAAGTCGGTTTGTGGGTCAATCCTGAGAAACGTGCTGAGGCGGTGGCGTCTATCGCAAAAACGGGAAGTCTGCATAACCATGAAATTCATGGTCGCACTCGTTCAGACAAACCCCTAATCCTATTGGTCTCGGCTGAGTTGATCGCTTTTGGGGATGTGCCGCACGTCGTAAGCATTTTATATGATGTCACCGATCAGCGGCAATTGGAGGTGCAGACGCGCTATCACGCTATGCTGCTGGCCCATGTCTCGGATGCCGTTATCTCCACCGACCTCGACTTTAAGATTCGCAGTTGGAATCCAGCCGCCGAACTGATTTACGGGTGGCGAGCCGATGAGGTGATTGGAAAGCCCGTCGAAGAAATTGTGCGAGGCAACTATTCCGATACCCCACACGCGGCATTGATTCAACAACTTTATCGAGCAGGGTCATGGCGCGGCGAGGCCACCCATCACCGTAGAGACGGCAGCCCGGTACATTTATTGGCCTCAACCTCATATATCACCGACAGTGCTGGCAATCGCACCGGCCTTGTCACCGTGAACCGCGATATTACCGAACGCATGAAGGCGCAAGAAGAACTACGCGAGGCCGAACGTCAGCGCACCCAGATTGAAAAAGAACGCGAACTCCTCCAACTCAAGGAACGGTTTGTCTCGGTGGTATCCCATGAATTTCGGACTCCGCTGGCTGTCATTTATACCGCCGCCGAGATGATGCACCGCTATTATGAACGCATGACCCCTGACCGCCTATTTAAGCAGATTCACGAGATTTTGGGACAGGCGGATTACATGGTAGGGCTGCTAGATGATGTGCTGACGGTTAATAAGGCGCGGGCGGGCCGACTTGAATTTAATCCGGCTCCCTTTTATCTCCTTGCGTTTTGTCAGGCCACCATCGAGCGCATCCAAGCGGTAGATGATGGCAAGCACACCATAAATTTTGTCTCGGATGGTTACATGGGCGAGGTATTGCTCGATTCAAAACTTTTGCAGCATATCTTGGTCAATTTGCTCTCGAATGCCGTCAAGTATTCACCAGATGGGGGTGAGGTGCGTTTAGAAGTTCTCCGCAGCAATGGTAGTGTCACATTCCGGGTAAGCGATCAAGGGATTGGAATTCCCCCCGAAGGTCTGGCCCGTTTGTATGACCCCTTCTATCGCGCCAGCAACACCCGCAATATCAAGGGGACGGGGTTGGGATTAACCATTGTCAAAGAGAGTGTGGATTTGCACAATGGCACGATCCGTTGTGAGAGTGAGGAGGGGGTTGGCACAACCTTCACCGTCCAACTCCCCACCTCAAGCGAAGTTCACCATGATAGCGATTCTCAGGTTGGTTGACCTGCTAGATTCAGCGCGGCGGCTTTAGCCCCGTGTCATAAATAGACCAATCTGCTTGAAAACCGCTCTAGGCAGGCTGACGCAGCAGTTCGTCAATCTGGCCCATCTGGTCGGCGGTTAAGGGGCCAAACTGCATGGCTCCGGCGTTTTCTTCGGCCTGCGCGACGGTGCGAATGCCCGGAATCGGCACGGTTTTTTCGCTGCGTGCCCAAATCCATGCGAGTGCCCCTTGAACCAACGAACGTCCATTGCTGGTCAGTACATCCCGCAGCGCGTCCAAGCGGGCCAATGTCGGGACGAAGAATGTTTCCATTGACCACTGATCCTGTCGAACATCCGTCGCGCCAAAGGTCGTGTCTTTGGTATATTTGCCACTCAGCGCCCCGCGTGCCAAAGGACTGCGGTTGACACTGGCGAGGTTGAGTTGTTGGCACAGGGCCAGCATGTCCGGCGCATCCTTGACCACATTCAAATCGTGTTGGATGGCGACGCAGTGTTCGCCTTTGGCAAACAGACGTGCCCCCTCGACTGAATCCGTGCTCCAACCGTAGGTGCGAATCTTGCCATCCCGTACCAGTGCTTCAAGTTGATCTAACAGGGTCGGGACAAATTCCACCGGGTAATCCCAAACGTGCAACTGATAGAGGTCAATCGTCTCCATGTTGAGGCGGCGCAGGCTGGCTTCACATTCGGCCCGCACATTTTTGACCACTGCTTCGGGGCGGTCATAGCGTGCGACGTGTTTGGCGGGGGCGTTGACATTAAAACCGAACTTCGTGGCGATAACCACTTGATCGCGCTTACCCACAAATGCTTTCCCGACCAAGCTTTCACTGTGACCTGTGCCATAATTGGCAGCGGTGTCGAAGAAAGTGATGCCTTTGTCCAACGCCACCTGTAACGCGCGGAGGGATTCGGCATCATCCGTTTCGCCCCAACCCGCCTGAATATCAAGAAACTGCCAAATGCCGCCGATGGCCCAACAGCCCATGCCCAACGGTGAAACTTCGATTCCGGATCGGCCCAAAGTACGCTTATTCATTTTAGTTTACTGCTCCTTCGTGCAATTTTCACCCAACAAAAAACAGTATAGAACCTAGAGTACACTAGAGGTCAAGGGGTTGGTGGAGGAAATTCGGAATTCTTGTGTTGGATGGTGTGGCTAGGGCGGTTTTTGAGCATTCGCGCACACGGGGCTAAAGCCGCCGTGCTCAATCTAGGCTGTTTCCGGGCCGTGCAGCGTGTGAACCGTCCTAGTGGTGCATTCAGCGTGATGACTGGTGATCCACCCTAATTTCAGCACGGCGGCTTTAGCCCCGTGTCCTTTATTTAGCCCCTCCTCGTCTCGCTTTTCGCTCCCGAATCAACTGCTTATAAAAGGCCAGCAATTCGGCGTTTTGCTCATCACCCCACAGCATCGGCGTGCGGCTGATGTGGAACCCCATGCCGTCATGAATCCCCTTCGATTGGGTCAACCCCACCTCCGTGCCATAAAAAATGATCGGCATCCCACGCAGGCTCATTTGAATCGCGGCGGCGCAGCATCTCGATATCCATTGAGGCAAAATGTGGGATAACTTATGTTTACTCTACAGACCAAATGCGAAGAATTCCGCTTTCGCCACCGAACGCCAAAAGAGTTCCTTCTGGGTTGAGGGCAATTGCCCATAAGGGACTTTGTTCCATATGTATCACGGAGCCATCTTCATTGGAGGGATCCCAAGCCCTCATTGTTCCATCAAGCCCTGTTGAGAATAGAAGCGTTTCGTCTACACTGAAAATTACTCCAGTTACCCAACCTTCATGGCCCTTATAAAGTCCTTTCGGACTACCTGACTCGATTTCCCATAATCGAATTGTTCCATCCCAACTTCCTGAAGCAACAAGTTTGCCATCCGAGCTGAAGGAAACATCATATATTGAGTCAGTATGTCCTCCAAGACTCAGCAAAACTTTATTTTGCACCATATTGAGCAAGTACAAATTCCCTTTCCATCCACCCCCAAAAGCTAAAACTGTCTCGTCGTTATTAAGAGCCACAGAGTGAATAAATCCACCCTCCTTAATTTCTCCCAAATTTTGTTCTGTATTATCTACTAAGGACCAAATCTTTAGTATGCCGGCTGCGTCACCCGAAATCAAAAAGTCATCGGTATCAGCAAAAATCAGATCATAGACTGGCGTGAGTATGTCTTCGCCGTATGGCGGGTTGTGATTAGCGATTGTCGTCAAACAAGTTTTCCCATCAATATCCCATACCTTGATTATTCCATCATCGCTTGCCGAAGCTAATTTTTTCCCATCCTGACTAAACGCAACTGCATTTATCGGTTGGTCATGATTCCCAAGTAAGGATAGTCCATTGTCAAAATCGTAAAGGCTAATGTCGTTGCCATTGGCTATCGCTAAACCATAGGATGTTGGCGACCAAGCAATTGCACGGAGGGGATTATACAATTCCACCTGTCGTATTTCCGATATTAGATCAATATTATGGATAGTTATAATGGGATATTGATTTGTCATTTGCCCTGTTGGGGTAGGGTTGTCTGGCGCATTCGAAGTAGCTGCAAGACCATCGCTTTTTGTGAACAGGACAATTGTTGATGCAAGTAAGGTTATTACTCCGCAGGATAGTATTTTTGACTTCCAAGACATTATACGGATACTCCTGTGTAATAAGTACCCAAAACACTATTATTCAGCGAGCCACCTAGCCCCGTCTCGCCTTTCGCTCACGAATCAACCGCTTGTAATGCGCCAGCAATTCGGCGTTTTGCTCATCGCCCCACAGCATCGGCGTGCGGCTGATGTGGAACCCCATGCCGTCATGAATCCCCTTCGATTGGGTCAGACCCACCTCTGTGCCATAAAAAATGATCGGCATCCCGCGTAGGCTCATTTGCACCTCGGCGGCGCGGCGCAGCATCTCGATATCCCCTTTGGCGATATACAAAAACCGATCCATGTCGTGGCTGTCCAAAAAGGTTGGCATCAGATAATCATCGGGGAAATAATTTAGGTGATGTTCGGCGAAGCGCTTCAAATCGGCTTCCGACCATGTTTGCCAGCCATAGGTGCGGCGAATGGCATCACTCAAATGGAAATCCAGACAGCCGTCCAGCCGTCCGATATAACTGTGAATGACATCCGGTGCGTCAATCACCTCGCCAAACATAAAACAATCGGGGTTGACTTGTTTGCAGGCGGCCCGGAAATCCGACCAAAAATCGGGGACTGGCCCATTGGCATAATCCAAACGATAGCCATCCACCTTGTATTCGCGCAGCCAATACGTCGCAATATCAATCATCCATTGGCGGGCCGGGGTGTGTGATAGATTGACCTGTGGCATGGTCGCCACCCCAAAGAAGGTGCGGTAGCCAATTTCGGAATCATCAAAATTAAACCACTCACGATAGGGGCTATTGGGGGAGCTAACCGCGTCCACAAAAATCGGATGCGCATTCGAGATATGATTGCAGGCAAGGTCAAGCAAAATGCGAATGCCGCGTTGATGGGCCGCTTCGACAAGGGCGTGCATGGCCTCGTCGCCACCCATGCGTGGTTCTACATGGTCGTAATCCGTAGCGTCATAGCCATGATGCGAATCGCTGACCCATGTTGGGCTGAGCCAGATACAATTCACGCCTAGCTCAGTGATATAGTCGAGTTTATCAATAATGCCCCACAGCGTTCCGCCGCAGATGCCATTTAAATCCTCGGTTTGCAGCCAGTCTTTGCCATTGCCGGGATAAAAGCGGTCTACAAAAATCTGATAGATAATCGCGTCTTTGGCCCAAGCAGGTGCGGACAGGGTATCAACATGAAAAGCGAAGGTATCGCCAACCGCAGGGTTGCCGGGGCGAAAATCTTCGGGCAGCGGCTCACCTGCAAAAAACGCGCTGGCGGCTTTTTCGGCGGTGGCGGTCACATTCGGCCAATCGCCAAAAATTTCCGCTTGACCCTCCTGCCATGCGCCGATTTTATAGCGCACAATCGTTCCGGTGGGTTGGGGGGGCAGGGTAGCTTCATAATGG